>WRMW01000005.1 GCA_009776955.1 Clostridiales bacterium
ACGCTGCCCGTCGAGGTCGGGAAGTTCACGCCTGCCACGTCCTCGCCTATATACACATAGAGCGTGTCGGCGCTCGCCCTGTTTAGCTGCGTGTTGATGTTCACCCTGCGCGCCGCCGCATTCGCGGCCATCGTCACGTTGGTGAAGCTTTTGGGGGCGAGCGAGGCTACAAGGTCGTTGCTCATTACGGCGTAGCGTAGGCTTTTTTCGATGACAAGCCTTTCCGCCCCTGCGGTGAAGTCGAAGCTGTATGGCATTTCCATGGCGCCCAAATTCGTCACGGGCTTGTTTTCAAAGCTTCTCACCGCATAGACGCTGTCGGCCGACATGAGCAAGCCCGTGCCCGCCCCCGAAGTAGCCTTGTCCGCATCGTACGAAACGGTGACCCTGAAGTCCGTATCACCTGCCGCCTCCGACAGCTCCAATGTGACCTTGCTGTCCGTCACGTTCACGTTCAAGACCACGACATCATCGTCGCTCGTGATGCCGTCCACCGAGAACGCCGCCACATCAGGCACGGACGCTTCACTCAGAGCCGCCCCGAATGTTATCGTCAAAACATCGTCCTCGACCATGGCGCTTACGAACGGCGGCGGGCCTTCAACCGTCACCTCTGCCACGTCCGACCGCACAGGGGTCGCGCCCAGTGCCCTCACCTCGCAGAAGTAGTAATAGGTTCCGGCGGTAAGGCCGGTCGGTATCGCAAAATCCGGGTTTGCCGATACGCTGCTTGCCGCCGTCCCGCCTACATTGCTGTCCGTGGTGTTCGAGTACCATTGATAAGTGAGCGGCGTGCCGCTCGGATCCACGCTCGCCGCCACCGTAAGGCTGCCGCTGATATTATCCTCAACCACGGTCGTATTCCGCTCTGGCTGCGTGTCGATGGTTATTGTGACGGTGGGCTCAGGCTCATTCTCCCCCCGAATATGGCTTGGGATGACATCGCTCTGCAAGTCATCCCCCTTGTACTGGGGCATGCCGGTCAGCACGGGCATCTTGCCGTCGGCCAGGATCCAGCGCTCAGAACTATAGCCCCTCTCGGCGTGGCTCCACCAAGCGGCGCTCGCCACGCTCTCGCGGTAGATGCTCGCGCCTTGGAAATTCGAGCGGTCCAGGCCGCTCGTGGGCGCCGTGCCGTTCACCCTCATATGCCCGTTTGCGTAGTTGTATATGTACTGATACTGACCACCGTCCGGCTGGATTCTGTAGTCCGTATAGAGAAGATTATCCGCCGAGCCGATGCGACCGGTCGCCTCCGCGCCGCTGACCGCGCTGCCCAGCGCCACCGTGCCTCCGATTTTGCGTCTTCCGTTTGCGGCACCGTTCGGGCCGCTGCGGTAGGGGTCGTTCATTACCCCGCCGAGGATGCCGCCGCCGCGCCCCACGCCTGTCACGGCCTCGGTGGAATAGCAGTTTCGTATCAGCGTGTCGGGGTCCTGCCGAGTTGCGGGCGCAAACCCACCGGCAAGGCCGCCAGCCACGTCGCCGCCGTTTACGGGCATCGTGGAATAACAATCCGTAAGGTTGCCGGCATATTCACTAAGGAAACCGATAAGGCCGCCGGCCACCAAGCCGGACACGCCGCCCCCATCAGGCCCAGGCATGGCCGCGCTGCGGAACATCATCGTTACATATCCAATACCCGCAAGGCCGCCGGCAAACTCGGCGTTTGCGCCGCCGTCCACCTCGCCCATATAAAGGTTGTTTTTGAACTTCAATTCCTCGTCGGGGATCGTGCGCGAATTGATGCCGCCGTCCCACCAACCGACAAGGCCGCCGATGGCATCGGCATAGCCCTCGGCCCATACCCTGTTGCCGCCGCCGTCCTGCGTGCTGACCACGGCGCAGTTCTGCACAATAGGCCCGTTATCAGTACGGGCGGCAAGCGTGCCGGCCGATACGTGGGCGCTATAGCTGTCGGTCGTCCTGTCATCGGGGCGCGAACGCCTGCTTTCCGGCACGCATATCTGTGCGTCCTCGATGATGAGGTCTTTCACGGTGGCTCGATACCAAGTACCGTCTATGGAGCGCGATATCATCATCCCAAAAAGCCCGAACAGCGTGCGGCTCTGGTCCGGCTGATGGCCTGGCAGCAGATCGCCGCCCGCATCCCGCCTCGCCACGCCGGTGGAAAGACCCCTTATCACATGGCCGCCGCCGTCAAACACGCCGCCAAACCTGTTTTCGTTGCTATCGTAAATGCCTATCGGTATCCAGTCCGGGTAATCGCTGAGATCCAGGTCTTTTGTCAGTTTCACGGTGATGCCGGTAAATGTGCGGTCGGGGCCGGCGCCGAATTGTTGCGCCCCTCTTGTGCCCGAGTTCACCATGGCGGCAAACTCCACCAGGTCTACCTCGTTATTTATCTCATACTCGGTGATTGTATCTGGGTCGAAATCCATATTGCCGCTTACAAGATATTTGGGCAGCTCGCCGGGCTGGTAGGCTCCCGCCGGCATATTGCTCAGTACCGGCGAGCGGTTGTTTTGGAAAGACCATACACCCCCCGCGCCCGCAAAGACGCCGCTCCAAAAGCTGCTGCCGCGCATATCCCCCGATGTCGTGGAAATTCCGTCCCTGGCCGGGTCGGGGTTGTCCACCGTTTCTGTAGCTATCAGCATATCGTCCCATGCATAATTGTTTGAGACCTCGCCTCCGCCCGTGACGGCGCCCGCGATGCGCCCGGCCTTGTCCGCAAGACCCGCGCTGTGCGTCGTCCTGATAATGCGGAACATGGTCACATTGTTCTTCACCTGCCCGCCGTCCACCCTGCCGACGATGCCGCCCGTATCGCTTGACGGACTGTTGGAATGGCTTATCGAGTTGTGGCCGAATTCGTTCGAGCCGCCCCGGAAGCGCGCGGCGGAGGTGCTATAGCTCCTGAATATGCCGCTGTCCTCGCTGCCGGATGAGGCGTCTAATAAGCCTGCTATGCCGCCGACATAGCCTGTGCTGTTCGGCGATGCGCTGATGACCCCGTCGAAATAGCAGTCCTCGACAATCATCGGGATGTCCGGGTCGCTTGATACGGCCTCGCCCACAATGCCGCCCACATGCCTCATGCTCGGAGAAACTTGCCCCCAGAAATAGCAGCCGCTTATCTTGCTGTTTACGGCCTTGCCCACAATGCCGCCGGCACGCCCTCCGGAATCGCCCGGATTAATGGTGGTTTCATAATACACGCCTCCGGCGTCGCCGTTTTCGTAATAAGGCCGCGCCATGGCGGAGTTCACTATCTCGCCCTCTGTTATCTGCGCCGCTATGCCGCCCCCCGTATGCGTGTTGGTTGAACTGGTAGAGGTAAAGACGCTCATGCGGACATTGCGTATGATGCCGGCTGTATAAACCTCGTTGTCCTTGTCATAATTTCCTTCAACGTAGCCGAACAGGCCGGTGACTGGTGGACTGGGCGACGGACCGGTATTCCATGCCCCGTGGTTCAGCCCTTGGATGATATGCCCGTTTCCGTCGAATATGCCGGTGAAGGGCTTGTCATGCGTGCCTATCGGTGTCCAAATGAAGCCCACGATGGCAGGGTCGTAGCCCGGTTGCGAGGCGTTTCGGTCGGGGAAGGTGATGTCCGCCGTAAGCTGGGCGTGTACGGGCTTGAGGCCCTTGGAAGGGTCGACAGGGTCGATATCCTCGTCGAACTCGCCGGCGTTGTAGTCGTCGGCAAACTGCCCAAGCGCTTGCCAGGTCCCGATGTTCACCTGCACCACGCCGTCCGACATGGCTTGCAGGGGCGGGGCAGCTTCGTCGGTGGTTTCGTCCTCGTCATCCGTCATTGCGGAGAGGCCGGTGTCGGGGTCCTCGTCCGAGTTGACGTCATCTTCTGTCATTGCGAGGGGGCTTGACTCGTCCGCCGATGACTCCCCTTCGGGCCCCCGCGGCAATCCATGCTCGTCATCCCCCTCGCCAGGGGTTTCCTCTCCCTCATTGCTGGATTGCTTCGTCGCGATTTCATCGCTCCTCGCAATGACGGATGACTCGTCCTCACCCTCCGTCACCGCGAGGGGGGCGAACGCATCCGCCATCGCACCGCTCGGCACGCTCGTTGCTGCGCCGGGCATCACCCCAAGCACAAGCACAAAAACAAGCGCCAGCGCCAAAAGCGCTCTCCTTGTTTTGCTTCCATTATAGTTGTTCATCGTCCGTACCTCCTAAACTACCAAGACCACTTATCCGTCATTGCGAGCGGAGCGAAGCAATCCAGCTTACAAACTTACCCCTATCGTTTCACAGAAAAACAAAAAGTAAATGGACTAGATTCACACATATGGACTAGATTCACGTTTTCACCGCTTTTTTTGAAAAAATATCGAAAATAATTCAAAAACACGCCAACATTGACATTTGTGGATACTTTGTGTATCTTCTCGGTAGGAGGTGATTGGTTATGTCAAGCACACGTTCAAGCAGTATGCACATTCGGGTCAATCCCGGAATAAAAGAGGGGGTTGAGCCGATTCTTGCCGCGATTGGTTTGTCTTTCAGCGATGTTTTCAACCTCACGCTCAACCAGATATATCTAAAGCGCAGAATCCCCTTTGAGCTGTCCTCTGTGGAATTGACCGAGAACGGCTACACTCCTGAAGTTGAGGCGGGGCTGCTATTGGCGGCCGAGGAAGCGCATGCCGCTGTTGCGAATGGAACCGCGAAGATATACAAAAACGCCGCAGAAATGTTTGCCGAATGGGACAAAGAGGACGAAGAAGACGATGACTGAAAAGTACAGACCCATTGAAAGCAAGCACTTCAAGAAGGGGCGCAGACTTGCTGTAAAGCGAGGGCTCGATATGTCGCTTCTGAAGTGGGCTGTCAGCCAATTGGCGCAGGATATTCCCCTGCCTGCGAACTGGAAAGACCACCGGCTAAAAGGCAAATTGAAGCATTTGCGGGAATGTCATATCGGCGGCTCGGCCGATTGGCTTCTTGTGTACGAGAAGCGGGAAACCGAAATGATACTCTACCTTGTCGGCACAGGGTCGCATAAGGATTTGCTTTAGCTAGAGAAGGGGGGCGGTGGTAACACCGCCCCCCCTTTATTCGTCATTGCGAGCGGAGCGAAGCAATCCAGTCCTCAATCAAGCGGGGCGTATGCCACCGCCCCTGTCGCCAGGTCGATGCTGAGGCGGACGGCCACGGAAGTCCTTGTTCCTTTTACGTTCCCTTGCAGCTGCGCGTATATGTAATACTCGTCATCCTCGAAGGTCATATACGGCCGTAGGTCGAGTTTGTTCGTCGCCTGCACGAAGAACATACCGTTGGTCGAGACGTTTATCCGTGATTTCGCCGTGTAGCCCATAATGCGGAACTCGTCCGGCACGTTGCGGTTGACGGTGAGCGCGCCAGTGTTCACGTTGTAGACGAACAGGCCGCCAGAGCCGCCGAGCAGAGCCTCTATGTCATCGGAACCGTCGGGCCCGCCCCTTGTGATGTCTATTGGCTTCGTGAGGCCGTCCCTGAACCTTGCGTTGTTGCCGCTGCCTGTCAGGGGGCTGCTCATAAGCGAGTAGGGCTGCGTCAAAGTGGCGGCCTCCCTGAGATAGACGTAAGCGCCCGCCCAGTCCTCTCTTATCGGCATGGCGGTGCGTGTGACGCGTGTCCACTTGCCTCCGTTAAGAATGCTCGCCTCGATGCCGCCGGACAGGGTCGCCGTCCCCAATGTCCCATCGATAATGCCGGACTGTATCTGCCCTTGTAGCGTGGTCGCGTCCGTTCCGGTCGGGAGCGTGCCGTCAAGCTTCACGACAAGGTACTCCTGCGAAGTCCTTGCGGAGAATGTCATCGTGTTGGCGTTGACCTTGGGGTATGCCGTGCGGTTTCGCACCTTGGGTATCCTGAACTGCCCCGATGCCGCCCCCGCCCCGATAGTGCTGTCGATGGCAGCCCTGCGTATCCTGAACTGGGCGTTGTTTGCTGTCGAGTCGGGATTGAACAGCTCGGTCGGCACAAACATGCCCTCCACTATGGCTTTGGTGTTGAGGGGGTTGGCGAAGTTGTCGGTAGACCACTCATAGTTTAGGCTTCTGTCTGGCACCCTCCATAAGGGCTTGGTGCCGCCGAACTCGCCCGCCCCGCTCGCGAAGTCCACGAAGCTGCCGACCTTATGGGCGGTGTTCCACTTCTGGTTCGGCGTGGCGTTGACTGTGGCAAGCTCCACTGTCGGTGAGGCGAATATCGGGTTGATTGCTCTGTTCGCTGCTTCGACGTTCCCCAAGGTTCTTGCGAACACCCTCGCCCCCGCCGCCGATTCTAGGCGGGTCAGCCCGCCCTTATGGGTTGTTGACGTGTTCGACCCGTTGGTGGCGAAATTGCTGTTGTTGGCGGTCTGGAGGTCAAGCCCCAGGCCGTGGGCGGTCTCAAACCACCCGTCGAGAACTATCTCGCTCGCCGCATAGTCATAGCGGTATGAGCCCCTTAGCTCTGCAACGGTCGCGGGGCGGCTGAGGGGGATGACCCGCACCATGCCGCTTTCGACCAATTCCCTTATCTCGTTTTGGAACACGCTGCCCGTCGAGGTCGGGAAGTTCACGCCTGCCACGTCCTCGCCTATATACACATAGAGCGTGTCGGCGCTCGCCCTGTTTAGCTGCGTGTTGATGTTCACCCTACGCGCCGCCGCATTCGCGGCCATCGTCACGTTGGTGAAGCTTCTGGGGGCGAGCGATGCGACAAGGTCGTTGCTCATTACGGCGTAGCGGAGGCTCTTTTCGATTACAAGCCTTTCCGCCCCTGCGGTGAAGTCGAAGCTGTATGGCATTTCCATCGCGCCCAGATTCGTCACGTGCTTGTCCGTAAAGCTCTTTACCTCGTAATCCCCGTCGGCCGTCGGCGCCTTGAGCTTGTTCAAGCCCGCCTTGTCCGCATCATACGAAACGGTAACCCTGAAGTCCGTATCCCCTGCCGCTTCCGACAGCGTGAGCGTCACCGTGGCACCGTCTAACTCCACTTCCAAGACTACGACATCGCCATCGCTCGTGATGCCGCCCACCGAGAACGCCGCCACATCAGGCACGGACGTACTATCCAACGCCGCCCCGAATGTTATCGTCAAAACATCGTCGTCCACCACCGCGCTTACGAACGGCGGCGGGCCCTTCACCGTCACAACCGCCACGTCCGACCGCACAGGGGTCGCGCCCAATGCCCGCACCTCGCAGAAGTAGTAGTATGTTCCGACCGCAAGGTCCGTCGGTATCGCAAAATTCGCAGCCGTCGCTCCGCCTATAGCCGTCCCGCCCGCACTGCTGTTCGTCGTGTTTGAATACCATTGGTAAGTGGGTACGACGGTGGACGGATCCACGCTCGCCGCCACCGTAAGCCTGTCCGCCGATGTGATATCGCCCTCTACCACGGTCATCGTCGCCGCAGGCTGAGTGTCGATGGTTATCTTAGCGGCGATGGTGCCGTCCACGACCACAGATGTACTCGCTGTGATACTGGTAGTGGAGCTCCCATATCGCGAGCTGAAGTTGACCCACCGGCCGGACGTTTCCGCAAGCCCTGTCACAAAGCCCTGGTCGAATTTTGTGTCGGTGTTGTAAGCGTTAAACAGGTCTGCATTCCACACCAATATATGGCTCGCATTGGTCGGCAGCACCGTCGGCACTATGCGGTTGGTTTCGCCAACAGCCAGGTTCAGTCGGTTGTTGCTGTCGAGCACATTGCCGCTGTCGTCCCTCAGCGTGATCGACTGGGGCGCGACCGCCAAATCCGCATCGCCCATGGTGGAGTCTGCCCATGTAGGATTGCCGGCCTTGAATTGATAAACGTTGTTGTGGTCCGCCACCACCTCTTTGGACGTGGCGGCGTAGTGCCCCTGGAGATCCGTCGGGGATTTCAGGGCGGCGTTGTACCATCCTGTGGGCACGAATACATACGAGCGGCCGCTAGAGTTTTGCGAGAGGACGTTGGTGTACAGGCGCAGCTCGTTCCCCAGCACTATATCCGGTGACTGAGTAATGTATTCTTCGCCGGTTGTGGCATTTTTGCGGTCGGGCTTCCGGTCCAGTTGCAGCATATAGATATCCTCGCCAAAACCGTTTTTGATGCTTGCGCCGGACTCTACCGTCACCTCGGGGAACACATCGTTTTTCTCCACCTTGATGGGCAGACCCTGGACATTCGAGGTCGTCCCGCCTACGGCGATGATCTCGGCTGTTGCGCCTATGTGCAGGTTGCCGCCCAACACGCCCACGCCTGGGGCGACTACGGCACCTTGGATTGCGTTGCTGTCCGCGGTGGCGCTGCCATATGCCGTGAGCTTGCCGTTTATTGTGAGGGTCGCCCCATTATTCGTCATCTTGAGGCCGGCGGACTTTACTTCGGACATGGTGCTGCCCCCTCCGCGCCTGCGTATGGCGGTGACATCCGCGTCTTCGCCTATCTCAAAATTATTGCCCGCTTTCCACGGCCACAACTCCACGCACGCGGCGGAGTTCGGATATCGCGCCAACAATTCTTCGTCCACCTTTATGATGCCGTTGATGACCATGGTGCTAAACCCGCTGTAGTCGCCTCTCGGATCCAACGAAAGGTAAACCGCGGCGTTCGCACTCGATGCTCCGCTTATATACGAAGATATACCGGTCAATACCGCGTTTTTGCCTATCACAAAAGTACGCATATCCGTTGGGTCGCCGCCGGTTTGGCGGGTGGGCGACAGATGTATGCCTACCGACTGCCCAACAGCGGAGGTCAGCGTGCCTACCTTTTCGCCGATGCCGGTGAGCGTGCCGACCAAGGGCTGGTCAGGCGGAATCATGGCACGTATGCCGTCCCTGCCGCCGGTGCCGGTTATCACGGCGCCGTCCTCGGTGACAAGGTGTAGCACTTCAACGCCTAAGCCGTTTTCTCTTGTGTGGCTCGTTGCGCTGATGGTTTTGCCGGACGTGCCTATCAACGTGCCTTTCACCACCAACGGGGGATAGTTAAAATTGACGTTGTCGCCGTAGGCAAAGCCCCCGCCGCCGCCTGCGCTGCTGTAGCTCGGGTCTGTGGACGTGCCGCCTATGCCCTCGACATGCGCGTCCACGCCGATCTCAGAGGCAAGTTCATCTGCAGTAAGGCTGCCATTGCTGGGGATGGTGCAGTATACATATAATCCGTTGCCGCCCAAACTGCCCTCGGAGTCGCCGCCCCTGCCTATCAGCGTGCCTTCCACCTTCATCTGCCCATAGACGTACAACCCGGCGTTGTTGTTTCTGTTGCCGCTGTCGTCACAGTTGCCGCCTATGCCGGTGACATGGGTGTCCGCCTCTACCACCAACGCGTTTTGCACGCTGCTGGGGTTGCTGGGGGCGATACTGCCGTAATAAATAAGTATGCCTCGGCCCATTTGGTAGTAGTTTGATTCGACGGTATTGCTGTCCGTGCCCTTTGCCGTAAGGCGGGCATCTTTGTCGTGATTGCCGTTCCCGTCCGTGCTTTTCAGCGTCAGCGTCCTGGCGCGTATGCCCGGAGCCGCAGAGCCGAGGCCCTCTATATAGTTGATGCCCGCAAATTCGATGGTGCCGCCGATTGTGGCGTTCGGGGTCGATGGGAGTGTCGGATCGGCGGGCGTGTATAGGGTGATAAAGTCTATCGCGGCAAACCAGGTGTTATAGGTCAACATCTTCGGCGACTGGAGCTTGAGGTTCTTTATGCTCAGCGCCATATCGGGCTCGCGCACATTTATACGCAGGTTTTCGATGGTGTCCGTCATCTGGCTTTCAATCGTAACCGTGTCCCCGTTGGTCACGTCGGTCACGGCGATGACGGTGGGCTCGTCAGGACTGCCCGCGTCATCCGCTATCACCATGGTTTCCCCGCCGGACAGGCGTATGGTGCCGTCATCGGCGGCGTCATCCCAGGTCATGGCGTAGGAGGGGTACGCGGCAATAGTTATAGGGTTGGTGGTTATCAAGAGGTCGGGCGGGTCGTTCAACGCCTGTAGGGGCGGGTCGGTGTCCGTGTTGGGGTCGTCCTCGCCGTCCGTCATTGCGGAGAGGGTGGGGTCGGGTTCGTCACCGTCGCCCTCGACCGAGGTGCCGCCGCCTTCACCGCCGCCACCAGGTTCGTCGCTATCGCCCTCTGGTTTGTCTCCCTCGCCCTCTGGTTCGTCCCCCTCGCCCTCCGTTGTTGTTGGGTCGGAGGTTACACCCTCACCACCAGGAACATCTGTTCGGGGGGGGGGCGTATCTTTTTGCGATTCGTCACCACCCTCGCCTCCATCCGTCATTGCGAGGGGGTTCATCGCATCCGCCATCCCCCCGCTCGGCATGCTCGTCGCTGCGCCGGGCATCACGCCAAGCGTCAGCACAAAAACAAGCGCCAGTGCCAAAAATGCTCTCCTCGTCCTGCTTCCCCTAAAGTTCTTCATCACCTAAACCTCCTTACCACTTAACAAACTTAACCCCATCGTTTCATAAGAAAAACAAAAAGTAAATGGACTGGATTCACACATATGGACTAGATTCACGTTCCCACTGCATTTTTAAGATTTTTTTCAAAAAACATTAAAATTTTTTCAAAAATACACCCCTACGGACATTATATAGCACTATGTCCACGTCACCCTTGTATGGTAGAATGTCATAAGTGGTTGAATTGAAAGGTATGGAAATATGGCATACGCACCGATAGAAGTAGACAGAAGCGCCCTTACCATTATGGGCGTCCCTTTCCCCGACATTGACGCACTCGAAAATGCGGCCAGTGCCCTCGGCTCAAATATGTACGAGGGATTTGTCCCCACGCCGAGCCTTGTGGAGCTGCTTAGAGATTTCATTGAGGGAAAGATTTCACATGGCGAGATACCCGCACTTGTCAAAGAGCAAATGGCATGAGTTACGATTACAAATACAACGATTCTGATTACGTTTATACCGACCCGAAAACAGGGGTGTTGCGGAACAAACATGGTATCGAAGATGAACAATTGCTGCATATCACCGAGAGCCTTGATGCGACAACACGTTTGATTGAGTTGGCGGCAAAGCCCATCAAAATCAAGTCCGCCGACAGCCTGCTCAAAATTCACGGATATATTTTTCAAGACACTTACGACTGGGCGGGCAAGGTTAGGACGGTTGAAATCAGCAAGCAGGGCAAGCCGTTTCACCCAACAGACCGTTTCGATGCGGGCTTTCTTTATGTCAACAATCTTATCGACGAGTACAGAGGACTCGGCGACGAGCCCCGTGCGCTTGCAAAGTGCTTGGCTTTGATACTGGACGCGGTCAACACGCTGCATCCGTTTCGCGAGGGCAACGGCAGGACGCAACGCGAGTTTATCAGAACGCTTGCGCTTGAAAAAGGCTACCGCCTTGACCTCAACCCTGCCGACGATGAAAGCGTGTATAAACAATACATGACTGGAACCATAGAAGGCGATGTGAGCCTTCTCGCTTCGCTGATAGAGTCCGTCATGGAGAAATAGGGGGCGGCCGAAGGCCGCCCCTCACCACCCTCAGCCCCAGACCCCGTCTAGCAATATCTTCAGCCCTATAAGTATCAGCACGACCCCTCCGGCTAGTTCGGCTTTCCCCCTGAGCCTTGCGCCGAACACGCTGCCGACTTTAACACCAACCATGGATATCGCAAGGGTGACGATCCCTATAAGCGAGACGGCCGGCACTATCCTGACTCTCAGAAAGGCGAACGACACCCCGACGGCCATGGCATCGATGCTCGTAGCGACCGCAAGCGGCAGCATCTTCGCAGGGCCAGTGCCGTAAGTGCGTTCGGAGCTTGCGTCCGTCCGACCGCTGCCCCCGTCCGACCCGTCCCCTTTCAGCCCCCCCCAAACCATCCTGCCCCCAAGGAAGCAGAGCAGCCCGAAAGCGATCCAGTGACTGTACGCAATTACCATATCTGCAAACAATGCCGCGACCAGATACCCTATCAACGGCATAAGCGCCTGAAATATCCCGAAGTACAGTCCGACCGCCAAAGATCTTTTCAGCGTTGGCTTCTCCACGGTCAGGCCGATGCAGATCGCCACCGCGAAGGCGTCCATGGAAAGCCCCACGGCTATCAAAAGAATCTCAACGAGTCCCACTAGCCCAAACCTCAAGAAACTCAGCGGGGGAGTAGACTTTTTCATAGGCCGGAAAATGCTTTTTGTTGCCGGTGATAATGGCGGCGTCCATCTGCGTCCCGACCTCAAAGAACATCTTGTCGGTATTGTCCGGCAAGTCAATCGAAAGGGGGGCGGCAATCACCGACATGCCCTCGGCGCGTATAAAAGACAGGATATCCGCCACTTCCCCTTCGGAAAAGCCAAAATGCGGTCTTGTCAAGACAGCACGGTATTCTTCAAGGATGCGATGGTCATGGCAAGGTATGACCTGACTGTTCAGCGCCATTGACAGCACACGAGCGCTTACGCCGTTTTCCGCCCAAAACGCGGAGACAAGCACATTCGTATCAAGAACGACGTACATATTTTAACCCGCAGACTTTCTTTCAAGGCGGCTGTCCGCGATCTCTCGCTCGATTTCGCTCTCGCTCATATAGCCAGCCATTCCCGCCTTTTCGCGCATGGAGTTGAACGCAAGCATCGCTTTGGCTTGCCTCACCGCCCGCAGGCAGACCTCGGGGTCGCGCCCTGATATGTCCAGCATCAGCGCTGCCGGCTTCCCGTTGTTCGTGATGATTGCCTCCTCGCCGCCCTCAAGCGTTTCCCATATCTCCTTGGGTATGGTCCTAAGCTCCCTTGCCGAATAAAATACCATCTGCAAATACACCCTTTCTTCCTAAACCAGTAGAGCAATGCCATCCATGCACTATATTATATGCACAATAATATACATATAGTGTATACAATAATATACATTATAGTTTGTTTCGTCAAGAGATGCGTGCTACTTATCCTCTATATACGGCAGGCGGATGGTGGCCGTGAAGCTTTGCGTGGGGATGCTGCTGACGGTCAGGCCGTGGGCTTTCCCGTAGCGGGCGCGGATGCGCTTCTGGATATTCATCAGGGCGACGCCCCCTTCGAGGCCGCCGCCCTCGTACTCCCACTCGTCATCCACCGCATTCAAGGTGAAATTGATGGCGCGGATGTCGTCCGTCTCCATGCCCGTTCCATTGTCGGTGATCCTGATGGAGACGCAATCCTTTTCCGCCCTGCAATTGATGGCAAGCTTGCAGTCCGAGCCCTTGTTGCCAAGCCCGTGCGTCAGGGCGTTTTCGGCGAGCGGCTGGAGTATCTGGGCGGGCATGCGGTACTCTACCAAGATATCGTCCGCGTCGAATTCCACGGAATACTTGTCGCCGCTCCGTATGTTCATTATCGCTATATATCGCCGTAGATGCTCCAGCTCGTCGTAGATATTGACCTCTTCTTCGGAGTTGTGCATATCCCTTATCAGTCCGCCGAGGTTATGGGCTGCCGTGGCAGCCTTCACGTTCTCGCCTTGCTCCGAAAGGCTTTCGATGCAGTCGATGGTGTTCACGATGAAGTGCGCGTCTATCTGCGTTTTGAGAAGGTCTATCTGCAAGTCCTCCGTCTTGTCCAATATGGGGGTGACCATCCTTTTGGAGAGCAGGCGGTACAATATCGCTATGGCGACGAGCAGGGCGGCAAGCGCCACAAAAGAGGTGGCGAGGAAAAGCCTTTCGCCATAATACAGGGCTTCCCCTGTGATGGCGGTAGCGGCATAGAGCCGGGTGCCCGTCACGGGAAGGATGGCGACCGAGCCGTAAAGACGCTCCAGCTCGTCGGCGCTCTGGCGCTCAAGCCCGGGGTTGCTCGAAAGAAGGATGGTGTCGTTCAGGATGACCGCGGTGTCGATGTCGTCTATGATGTCCAGCTCCATGATGGTGCGGCGGACCTTGTTCAGGTTTGAAAGCGTCACGACATGGCCGACTGGCGTAGATGCGCCTGAACTGCGTATGTTCACGGGGTCGGCAAGGCAGAAGTATTCGGTCCCGTCAAGCTCCACCACCGAGTATACGGGTGCGCCGCCGTTAATCACTTCCTGGTATATCTTTGCCGTGGCGTCCTGGCTTATGCTGCCCGTAAAGCGGTAGGCCGTCCCGTCCGCATTGAACGTGACGATGCTGTCGGCGCTCTGTATGGGGTAGGTGGATTTGCGAATAATCTCGGACACGGGCGCCGCTTTTTCGTAATATGCGGAAGGGTCGGTTTCTGCCAGAAACTCCTGCAAATAGACGCTGCCCGCAAGGGTGGAGGAAACAAGCTTCATTCGCGAAAACTCGTCTTCCAAATTCGACAGCAGGCTATACTCGGCCAGGGCTACGGAATCTTGGCCTGTTTTCTGGATATGCGAAAAAATCGTGTTTTGGTATATGAACCAAAGCACCAATACCAAAACAATATAAATCATTATTATGAAAACGAACCGGCGACGGAAGCTTTTATTGTTCATTGCCGCCGCGCTCCCTGTAGCGCGTGGGGGACATGCCGTGCGCTTTGTTGAAGACCCGGGTGAAGTACAGCGGGTCGGCGTAGCCGCAGACAACGGCGATCTCCCTTACGGGTTTGTCGGTTTTGAGCAGCAGGTCGGCGGCGCGCTCCATACGAAGCGAAGCGATGTATGCGGACAGAGTGGTATCTGAGTTGCGGGAGAAAAGGTTGCAAAGGCTGCCGGACGACAGCGAAAAATGCTTGGCAATGGATTCGGTGGTGTGGGCCATATGGGAAAATTCGCGGAGGTAGGCAAGGATGTCGTCAAGGCGTTTGGAAGGCGTCTGCTTTTCGCCTGCTGGCACGGGGCCTTCGAGCGCTTTGGCGAGCCTGGCCAGGAGCCCCGCAAGCTCGTCTTCCGAAACGGGCTTTACGAGATAGTCAAAGCCGTTGGCCAGGAAAAGCCGGCGGACGTCCTTGAATTCGGAATAGGCGCTGGCAATCACGAATAGCGGCATGCTTGATTCTGCCCCGCGCAACAGGCTCTCAAAAAGCCCCATACCGGAGAGGCCGGGCATCTTGAGGTCGCTGATGACCGCGTCAGGCCTGAGCGAACGGATTTCATCCAAGGCTTTGAGCGGGTTGGTATGCACGCCGCAAATCTCAAAGCCGCTGTCCGTGAACAGCGCGCGCCTCGCCATAAGTTTGTCCAGCGCAAGCCTATCGTCGTCTACAAGGTATATCGTTTTCATATGTGCTTACCTGCCAACTCCTTTGTCCTGACATTATACCCAATTTTCCGTCGGATGGAATTGTGATATACTTGGCAGATGAAAAATTTATTGAAAGACCTGAATATTACGAGAACGCAAAACCCCAAGGCGAAGCCCGACGCGGCTACGCTCGGCTTTGGCGAAATTTTTACAGACCATATGTTTATCATGGACAATGATGAGGGGCGGGGGTGGCACGACCCGCGAATAGTTCCGTATGGGCCTTTGTCGCTTGACCCGGCAGCATCGGTCCTGCACTACGGGCAAGAGATGTTTGAGGGGCTAAAGGCGTACAGGGGCGACGACGGGACATTGCGTTTGTTCCGGCCTGACATGAATGCAAAAAGGGTGACCGCGACGAACGACAGGATATGCCTCCCGCCGATAGACGAGGAGGTCTTTGTCGAGGCGATAAAGGCCGTTGTCAACGTGGACAGGGATTGGATTCCGGACTATCAGGGCACGTCGCTCTATATTCGCCCGTTTCTGTTTGCGACCGAGGCATTTTTGGGCGTCCGGCCATCGAAGGCTTATTCATTCGTCATCATCCTCTCCCCTGTGGGGGCGTACTTCAAGGGCGGCATTCAGCCCACGAAAATCTATGTAGAGGACGATTATGTGCGCTCGGCCCCTGGGCTTACCGGTTTTGCTAAGGTCGGCGGCAACTACGCGCTCGCGTTGAAAGCGCAGGCGTTGGCGCAGGAAAAAGGCTTCAGCCAGGTGCTGTGGCTCGATGGGATCGAGCGTCGCTATGTAGAGGAAATAGGCGTGTCCAACGCGTTTTTCGTGATAGGCGGCGAAGTGTGGACGGCGCCGCTGACGGGCACCATCCTTCCGGGCGTCACCCGCGACTCGGTCATTCACATCTTGAAGGATCGCGGAATGACGGTGCGAGAGGAACGTTTTACGATAGACGATGTATATGCTGCAGCCGACGCAGGAACGCTGGAAGAGGTGTTTTCAGCGGGCACGGCGGCTGTAATTTCACCCGTTGGCGAGATGATGTGGAAAGAGCGCCGCATCGTCATAAACGGCGGGGAAATAGGTAAGATATCACAATCGCTCTACGATACGATAACGGGGATACAGCAAGGGCTATTGCCCGACCCATACGATTGGACGGTGAAATTATGAAACATTACATCTCTGCTCTTGTGGAAAACAAGGCTGGCGTGCTGGCGCGCACTTCGGGGCTGTTTGCGAGGCGCGGCTTCAACATAGACTCGCTCGCGGTCGGTGAGACAGATGACCCGACGGTCTCGCGCGTCACCATCGTGGTCGACGGCGACGAGTATATCGCAGACCAGGTGACGAAGCAGCTTGGGAAGCTCGTCGATGTCCGCATCGTGAAGCAGCTGGACCCGGATCATATGACCCAACGCGAAGCCGTGCTCGTCAAGGTGAAAATCGACGCCGAGAGGCGCAGCGAAATCTACGATTTGGTGAAAATAATGAACTGCGACGTGGTGGACCTCTCTCACACGACGCTGATGATCGAGTTCAACGACCGTCCGGCAAGGGTGGATCTGCTTGTCGAGCTATTGTCGAAATACGAAATAATCGAGATAGCGCGTACCGGTGCCATAGCCCTGCAAAAAGGCTCGGGCACCATTTACGACGAAGAAGAATAATCTTGCTTGTGTGAGTGTTTTGAGTGAGAGTTTTGGGCTCAAACCCGAGTGGCTGAAGAAAAGCTGGCGGCCGACTGCGGAAATGCAGGCGGTCGAAGGGCTTGTGGACGAGCTTGGGCTAAACACGGTCTGCCGTGAGGCTTCCTGCCCTAATTATTGCGAATGCTTTGGTCGAGGCACCGCGACCTTTATGATTCTTGGCGCTGTTTGTACGCGGTCGTGCGGGTTTTGCGGGGTAAGCGGCGGGGCGCCGTCGCCTGTGGACAGGGGGGAGCCTGTGCGGGTGGCGGAGGCTGTAAGGCGGCTAGACTTGAACTATGTGGTTGTGACTTCGGTGACGCGGGACGATCTTGCGGACGGCGGGGCGGCGCATTTTGCGGAGGTGGTGCGTGAGATAAGGCGGCTTAGCCCCGGCACGAAAATCGAAACCTTGATACCGGACTTAGGCGGGTCGGAGGCGGCGCTCGACCTCGTGATAGATGCGGCGCCGGACGTGATATCGCACAATATGGAAACGGTGCGTGAGCTGTACGCGAAGGTGAGGCCGCAGGCGGACTATGAGCGTTCGCTTGAGCTCTTAAGGAGGGTGGCGGAGCGGGGCGGTGATGGCGAGCAGCACGGAGCTCTCGATATTGGTGCGTGTCGTCCCGATAGCTCCTCTACGGTTTGCCCGTGCTCAACCTTAGGCGACAAGGACAAGTATGACGATAGAAAATCAGGCTGGTTTCGCAATGCAAACCTAGGGAGGACTATCGGCTCCGACCCGCAAGACACGGACCTCCGTGCCGCCAGCTGCCCCCCCACTCCCACCCCCAAAAGCGGCTTGATGGTCGGGGTGGGCGAAACCGACGCCCAGGTACGCGAACTTATGTTCGACCTCAGAAACGTGGGCTGCTCTATCCTCACCATCGGCCAATACCTAAGACCCTCGAAAGAGAATATCCCTGTGGAAGCATATATCGAACCCGCCGTGTTCGACCGCTGGGCGGCTGAAGCCCGTGCCATGGGCTTTGAGTTCGTCGCCTCAGCCCCCTTCGTCCGCAGCTCCTACCACGCCGAGGAAGCCCTGGCTCGCCCCGCAAAGGAGGCTGTCAATGATTTTGCTTGACAATCCCTCACGTCACGCCTCATTCTACTTCGCCGCCGAAGAATACATCATGCGGTCCCTCAAGCCCTGCGAGCCCGCCCTGATGCTATGGAGCACCGTACCCACCGTGATGCTCGGCGCAAACCAAGTCGCTGCGGCAGAGTGCGACCTCGCCTACGCAAAGGATGCCGGCATAGAGATAGTCCGCAGGCCGAGCGGCGGCGGCGCCATTTTTACAGACACGGGGACGCTGCAGCTTACGGTAGTCCTGCCGTACGAATCAGGCTACGACGTAGGGGCGTTCACACGCGATTGGCTCGCCGCCCCGCTCGCCGCCGCCCTGAACCGCTATGGCATCGACGCCACGCCCGAAGGCCGCAACGACGTCACCATAGACGGCAAGAAGATATCCGGCATGGCGCAGCACGTACGCAACGGATATATATGCAGCCATAGCTCCATATTGTTCGACACAGACCTGGAACAACTGGCCAGGGCCCTTACCGCCGACCGTGAAAAATTCGAGACGAAAGCGGTCGCCTCCGTAAGGGCGCGCGTCACGAACATAGCCGAGCACATACCCCCCGCCGCCCCCCCACTCTCAACTCTCAGCAGCGGCGAGCCCGCACCCACCCTCGCCGCATTTCGCGAGACCCTTGTCGAAACCCTGTTCACGTCACGACAACAATCCGCAAGCCCCGCCCCCCCCTGTCATTGCGAGGGGGTTCAGCCCCCGAAGCAATCCACGCGTCTGCGTCAGCAGACGCCATGCCAATCCGCCCGCCGCCCCTTCACCCCCACCGAGCTCGCCGCCATCACCGCCACCCAAAGCGACCGCTACGAAAACGACGAATGGACCTACGGCCACGAACCCGCCTTCACTTACCGAAACAAAAAACGCTTCCCGGGCGGCACCCTCGAAGCCTTGCTCGATGTCAAAGGCGGCGTGATACAGACGGCAAAAATCCACGGCGACTTCCTCGCCCTGCGTCCTGTCACCGAACTCGAGACCGCGCTCAAAAACATCCCCCACCGCAAAGACGCCCTAAGCGAGGCCCTCCGCCCCCTCGACCTAAAACCAATCCTCGGCTCCCTCACCGCCCAAGACCTGCTCGAAACCCTGCTCTAAAGTCCCAACTCAAAAAAACATTGACAAAAAGTAAAAATTCGGCCAAAATACTACCATAGTCGAACATTAGCCGAATTATCGAGTTTCAGCCGAGCCGAAAGGAACAGCCCTTATGCCTTACATCAAACGCGATATTGAAAAGACACTCTTGCGGATTTCAAGCCAATTCAAGGTCGTTTTGGTGACTGGCCCCCGTCAGGTCGGAAAAACCACGATTATGAAAAGGCTTATGGAGGGCAGCGACAGAAAATACGTCACCCTTGATGATGTGGTCGCGCGCGATTTGGCAAAGAACGATCCCGCCAGCTTCGTAAAAATCTATACACCCCCCGTTTTTATTGACGAAGTTCAATATGCTCCCGAGCTGTTCAGCTATATCAAAATGCAGGTTGACGAGCGCCAAAAGAACGGCGACTATTGGCTTTCCGGTTCACAGGTGTTCAGGCTTATGCGTGGCGTCAGCGAGAGCCTGGCAGGGCGAATAGGTCTGCTTGACCTATTCACCCTGTCCCAGAACGAGATTTACAATCATAAGGAGTGCAAGCCGCTTGACACGGATTTTGACAACCTGAAGGCAAGGGCCGAAAGTATACCGGACGCAACGCCGACAGACATTTTCACGCGCATCTACAACGGCGGCATGCCCCAGGTTATCACCGGCGGGGCCGAAAGCCGCGACAGATTTTATGAAAGCTATATCCGCACATATCTGGAGCGGGACGTGCGCGACCTGTCAGGAAGTATTGATGCGTTGAAATTTCATAGATTTATGGTGGCGGTCGTTGCCCGTACAGCACAATTGGTGAATTTCAAAGCAATAGCCGACGATGCGGAAATAGATCAGGTCACGGCCAAGAACTGGCTCAATATCTTGGAAACATTGGGGCTGATTTTCTACTTGCATCCCTACTCCAACAACTTGCTCAAACGCACGATAAAGTCGCCAAAACTCTATTTTTATGATAGCGGACTGGTCGCATATCTGGCGAAGTGGAACAGCGTTGAAACTCTGATGAATGGCGCGCAAAGCGGGGCGATTCTCGAAAACTTTGTGGCATCGGAGATAAAGAAAGGCTACCACAATTGTGGACAGACCCCGCACCTGCATTATTTCAGAAACAAGGATAGCAAAGAGATAGACTTGCTGTGGGAGGCAAACGGGACCCTTTATCCCTTGGAAATAAAGAAAACATCCAGCCCCGATATCCGCTTGACTAAGGTGTTCCGGCTGCTTGAAAAGAGCGGCAAAATTTTGGGGAACGGCGGCATTGTTTGTCTGTATGACAACTTTGCTCCGCTTGATAGTGATAACTTTATTATTCCGATAAGGTGCGTATAGCCCCTATCGCATAGAGCGGAAGGTTTAGTAGCCACCCCTCGTTCTTGTAGTCCGACATTGATGAGCGTATTGAGAGCGGCGGCTTGTATCTCTCAACAAACGCTTTAAGGCTTTTGCTTTGCAAATTGGTCTCGGCTTTCACTTCAAGCGGGATGATGGAATCGCCGGCGCTCAAAAGAAAATCGACTTCCGAAGTGCTTCGCGAGTTCGTCCAGTAGTAGGCGCTTATGCCACGGAGCGTCTTGAGCTCCTGCAATACATATTGCTCAGTCAGGGCGCCCTTGAACTCCTTGAACAAATCGTTTCCGTCCAAAAGCACATCCTGTCTTAGCTTCACCATGCACGACAAAAGCCCGACGTCGACCACAAACAGCTTGAACGCCTTTGGGTCTTCATACGCTTTTAGCGGCAGGCTTACCGCCGCTGCCCGGTGGACCTTGTGGACGAGTCCGCAGTCGTGTAGCCACATCAGGGCATACTCGTACTCCCGTGCTCGTGCGCCCTCCTTTACAAGCCCGTATAAAAACTTCTTGTTTTCCTTGCCAAGCTGTGCAGGAATGCTGTTCCAAAGCATACGGATTCGTGGCACCGTCTCATTTGGCGCATGTTTGGAAAAGTCTTGTTCGTATGCAGCCAAAATCCGCTCCTGTATCTCCCTGACCTCCACATAGTCGCGGTTTTTGCTGAATGCCGAAACGGCCTCCGGCATGCCGCCCACATAATAGTATTGCTTCAACAAATCTATATATTCCTGCTTGAACGTGGTCGCCATCGCAAAATCGCCTTGCTCAATAAGCGAGGCAAAGCGCTCTTTGCCCATTGCCTGCATAAATTCCGCAAAGGACAGGGGGCGCAGATCCAAAAAATCCACCTTCCCCACCGGAAACGATGTACCTTGATGGAGCGCGACCCCAAGCAGCGAGCCGGCGCACACAATATGGTACTCGGGTGCGTTTTCGTTGAAATACTTGAGGGAGGTCAGTGCCGCTGGAACCTCTTGCACCTCATCGAAAATAATAAGCGTGTTGCTTGGATCGATTACGTGCCCCGCATATAGTTCGATGCCCGCCACAAGACGCTTTACGTCAAGGTCGTGCGAAAACAATTCCTGCATACGCTTGTTGTTGTCGAAGCTGATATATACATGTCGTTCGTAGCATGTGGTGCCAAACTCCAGCATCAACCAAGTCTTGCCGACCTGCCTTGCGCCCCTAAGAATCAGCGGTTTTCGCTTCTTCCCATTTTTCCATTCAATCAATTTTTCAATCGCATATCGCTTCATCTTCACCGCCTCATGCTATATTATGCACGACAACCACAAAAAGTGCAACGACTTTTTGTATCATTCCCACAAAAACACCAACGACTTTTCGCCTCACACACACATAATACCATATGACTTTTTGTATTCTGTTCACAAAACATCATAGGACTTTTCGCAATCACTAGCCCCCAGCCCCCAGCCTCCAGACCCTAGCCTCCCCTCTACTCCCCCTCCCTCACATCGCCATCCGGCGAAAAATAATCCTTCAACCCCACAAGAAAATACCGCTGATAGGCATCCGTAAGCTCCCTTACCCAATGTATCGTGTCGTGCCCGTTCCGTATCAAATCGAGGAAACGCTTGTCGTTGTACCTCTTTTGGTAGTGGAAAGTCCCGTTCCGATACCGCCGGAGCAGGTTCACGTTCTTTGATTTGAGCAACCCGTCTATCTCCGGGTCGGACGCCCCAAGCTGCTGCCACCCCTCGATGACTATGTACAATGAAGCGTACCAATAGGACATATACATACGGCTTTCAAAGAAAAAGAGCTTCGTGCCTGGCTCTCTTGTATGTAGGACATCATCGAACAATCTCCGCATATTGTTCGTCCATATAAAGTACCTATATAATGAAACAAATTCCTCAACGACCATAGCCTGCCCCTTCCCGTTCCCCTACACCCCTAGCAATGGCGCGACCATCATAATCGCTCCCATACCCGCTGTTATGACGATAAACAACCAAAAGGCGATGCTCGAAAATCCGTACGCATACGTTCGCGGATAGTACGCCGCCCCGGCACGTATTCGTTCCCCAAGCTGCCTTCGCCATCCTATCAGCATCGCAAACGTCGCTATGGCGCATGCAAGCAGGACAAGCCCGCTCACGCCCGCCGCCAGAGCGTTTTCCGGCAAGAGCATATAGCCCACTGCGATTGCGTTGGTCACGGCATGCAACGCTATCGCAGCCCTGAGCGACCACCTTACGGCCACATACCCGAACACAAGCCCCATCAGAAAAGCGTAGGGTATCTGTGCGAAAAGCATATGGTAGAACGCGAATATCAAAGAGGAGAAAAGTATCGCGAAATTGTCGCCGAACTTCCGGAGCGCACCCAATACAGCTCCCCTGAACACCAATTCTTCCACGACCGGCGCCACCGCCACGATGCTGATTATTCCGAGGGGCGTAAGCAGGCTCTCCACCGCCTCCGCATAGGTTTCCTCGACCGAAAGCCCCTCTGGCAGCAAGGATTCAAGAAGCGCCGTCAACATCCCGCTTGCAAGCTGTATCCCCTGCGACGCCACGATAAGCACCAGGAAAATTCTTGGCGTCAGCGGCTCTGCCATCGGCAACGCCAAGTCCGTGATATATCGCCGCCCTCGGTGCATAAAAAAGACGCAGCTTGACGCTATGGTGACAATCATGGTGGTCAGCACGTTGTCCGCCTCGCTCGCTATGCCCAATGCAAACATGGCGACGGAGATTACGGCAAACATAAGAAGCACAAAGAGCGCGCAATTGCGCACGTCGCGCCGCACATCCCGCCTAAACAGCCCCCAGTCATAAATTATTAACGGTGCATTCATCTGATACATTTGCATTAAGTATAACATAACGCTACAATGATGTTCGGCGGGAGACCCGAAAGTGCCTCGAAAGCGACCCGCAAGTAAGGAGCGAAAATGAGCATTGACAAAAGCAATCTGACACTGTTGACGGACTTTTATGAAATCACGATGTCCGGCGGGTATTTTGAGACGGGGCGCGCGGACGAGACAGCGTACTTCGACCTGTCCTTCCGTCGCGTGCCCGACAATGGCGGATATGTGATAATGGCAGGGCTTGAACAGATCATCGAGTATCTGTCGAACCTGAGCTTCACTGAAGAGGACATCGCCTGCCTTCGCAGCAAGGGAGTATTCTCGGAGGCGTTCCTAGGCCACCTTAAAAATTTCGAGTTCAAGTGCGACGTCTGGGCGATACCCGAAGGGACGCCGGTTTTTCCGAACGAACCCTTGATAACAGTGCGCGGGCCGCTTATGCAGGCTCAGTACATAGAGACCATGCTGCTCCTTTTCATAAACCACCAGAGCCTTATAGCCACCAAGGCGAACCGCATCGTGCGGGCGGCGCAGGGCAGGCCTGTGATGGAGTTCGGCACGCGGCGGGCTCATGGCGTGTCGGCAGCTATCTTCGGTGCGCGTGCCTCTTACATCGGCGGCTGCGTCGGCACGGCATGCACGGCGGCGGACCGTGACCTCGGCATCGCCGCCCTCGGCACCATGGGGCATTCATGGGTGCAAGTATTTCCGTCCGAGTACGAGGCGTTCAAAGCGTACGCTGAGTTCTACCCGAACAATTGCACATTGTTAGTGGACACATACAATGTGCTGAAGTCGGGAGTGCCGAACGCCATCCGTGTATTCAAGGAAATGAAGCCGACGCGAATGGGCATACGCATCGACTCAGGCGACGTCGCCTACCTTACGAAAAAATCACGTGAAATGCTTGACGCAGCTGACCTGAAAGACTGCAAGATAGTCGTATCGAACTCGCTCGACGAGTGGCTTATCCGTGACATCTTGCTGCAAGGGGCGCCCATCGACAGCTTCGGCGTGGGCGAGCGGCTTATCACCGCCGCCTCCGACCCCGTTCTTGGCGGCGTTTACAAACTGGCAGGAATCGAGAAGGACGGCGCCGTCGAGCCCAGGATAAAGATAAGCGAAAACGTCGAGAAAATAACAAACCCAGGCTACAAAAAAGTCTACAGGCTCTACCACAAGGACACTGGCCGCATGATAGCGGACGTCATCACGCTTGCCTGTGAACCCCCGCCCGCCGGCGACGATTACGTGATATTCGACCCATCATTCACATGGAAACGCCAAAAGCTTTCAAACTTCGTCGCAAAAGAGCTTCAGGCGAAAATTTTCGACAAAGGCAGGCTCGTTTACGACAGCCCGAGTCTCGATGAGATACGCACCCACTGCCTTGCCCAGGTCGACACGCTTTGGGAAGAGACCCTGCGTTACGAAAATCCGCAGCCCTACTACATAGACCTCTCGCAAAAGCTATGGGAGCTCCGCACCGAGATGATAGAGAGCTTTCAGGAAAAATCTTGAAATCTAACCGCAATAAAGACTTCAAAGGGCTGTAAACAAACTAACACGCACGTGTAACCGATATCCCCGCCTACTCTGATACACTTTCCATATAATAAGGAAAGGGCAGAGAGCCGTGACAAAATCAAACAGAAAAAAGAGAAAAGTCCTCGTGATCGGCAGCGTGCGAATCCCCTTGTACGCACCCAAGCGGATGTCCCAAGCGGCTCAGGCGGCGGGGAACACGGTTGCGGGCATCAAGGAAGCCATGGCTCCGCTGATGAAGCAAAGGCTAAATCTGGGCGGCACACGCATCCCCATCGTGTTTTTCTTGGTGGCGGTCTTGGCGATAGTGCCGTTGATGGCGTTCGGCGCCGGCAATCAAGGGGACGGTTCGGATGCCACGGACGATCCCCTTGCAATAGAGGAACAGGACGGCAATAGTGGGGACATTGGCGACGATAAGGACGGAGCCACAACGTTCTTCGAGCCGGAAATAAAGAAGTACACAGGCGAAATAACCCACGATTCAGCGTTGAGCAAGTGGGTCAGGAAAGTGGATCGCGATGTGGACGGCAATATGGAGAACGTCTATATCAGCAACGACCTGAACACAGACGTCGTGACCGTGAAAAACGGGGACGTGGTATTCTTCCGTATAGACGTGTTCAACCAAGGCGCCAACCCCATTTTCATATCGGAAATCATCGACCAATTGCCGGAAGGCCTGAGGTTCGACCCGTCTGCCACGATCGCGCACGTAGATTCGAGCCTGCCGCCCTACAACAACGACCTATGGGAGCTGGTGGCTGGCGCATATGGCGAGCCGGACTCAGTGAGATACAAAGGCCCCAAGATATTCCTGCCAGGATGGGACGGCAACGATGACGGCTTCCCTGAGCACAGGCTCCCCATTGTGCTGATTGTCGATGTCCCCGAGGACATCACAGAGGCTATGACGCTTGGGAATTTTGCGGAGATTACGAAGCTCGAGACCGAGGCCGGCGCGGACGTGGCCTACCTCGCTTACGACGACGACTCCCGCGACCATGCGTACCTGGCCATATATCCGTCGTTCAACTTTGTGGTACAATAACAAATTATGCGTGATTTTTTCTATAACAAGGGAGATGTGCTGATTGCGATTTTGATAATCTTGGTCGCGGTTTTTGTGATCTATCTAAGAGTCGGGGTCATAATGGAGTATTCGGCAACTGGCGAAAGCCGCGGAAGCCTGCTCCCGCCGATAGAGAGTTTGCTCGGCATATTCGGGAATGACGACGAAGAGCCGGAACCCGAACCCCCGGAGCCTTTTGCGCCGGAGCCGGAGCCGGAGCCCGCCCCCGCCCCTCCACCAGAGCCGGAGCCGGAACCCGAGCCAGAGCCGGAGCCGGAGCCCGAACCCTTGGAGCCCCAGACAGAGGAGCCGCCTCCGCCCCCGTCCGTCCCTGACGTGCAGATCACGATAGCGGCAGGCGATTCCGCGAGCGCCATTGCGGACAAGCTGCTCGCAGCAGGCGCCATCACGGACAAACAGGCGTTCTTGGCAGATGTCACTTCGCAAGGCGCCGACTCAAGGCTCAGGATAGGGACTTACACAATACCGGGCGGGTCGAGCCACTCGGATATCATAAGCATTCTTACATTATAGAAACAGGGATGGCCGCAGCCGGCCACGGAAAGCGAGGAAAAGATGCCATTGGTAAGCACAAAGGAAATGTTTGAGAAAGCCTATAAGGGAGGCTACGCCATAGGCGCTTTCAACGTCAACAATATGGAGATAGTGCAGGGGATCACCGAGGCGGCGAAAGAGGAAAACGCCCCCCTCATACTCCAGGTCTCTGCGGGCGCGCGCAAATACGCCAAGCACGTCTATTTGATGAAGCTCGTCGAGGCGGCGCTCGAGGACACTGGGCTTCCCATCGCGCTCCATCTGGACCACGGCGCGGATTTCGAGACTTGCAAATCGTGCATAGATGGCGGCTTCTCATCCGTGATGATAGACGGCTCACACCATCCTTTCGAGGAAAACATGGCGGTAACAAAGCGGGTTGTCGAGTATGCGCACGAGCGTGGCGTCACCGTGGAGGGCGAGCTCGGCCAGCTTGCAGGCGTCGAGGATGACGTGAGCGTCGAGCATCACAGCTATACAGACCCGTCGCAAGTGCAGGAGTTCGTCGAGAAAACGGGCGTCGATTCGCTCGCCATAGCCATAGGCACATCGCATGGCGCCTTCAAGTTCAAGCCAGGGCAGAAACCGCAGCTGAGGTTCGACATACTTGAGGATGTCTCGGCGCGTCTGCCAGGATTTCCAATTGTGCTGCACGGCGCGTCCTCGGTCATTCCCGAGCTTGTCGAAAAAGTGAACAAGTACGGCGGCGCAATGCCCGATGCCATAGGCATACCGGAGGACATGCTGCGTGAAGCCGCAAAGAGCGCAGTCTGCAAAATCAACATAGATTCGGATCTGCGGCTTGCCATGACTGCCACTGTCCGTGAGCATTTTGCGCTCCACCCTGGCGATTTCGACCCCAGGCAATACCTAAAGCCGGCACGTGAGGCGATAAAAGAAGTGGTGAAACGCAAGCTTGTCAACGTGCTGGGCTGCAACGGCAAAGCGTAAGTGCGTTTTGAAGTAGGCGAAAACGAAGCGGGAAGGCGGCTTGACCGTGTCCTGAAAAAGATACTGAAAGGCGCATCGCTTTCGTTCATATACAGGATCATCCGCAAGGATGTGAAAGTGAACGGGAAGCGTGCCACAGGCGAAGCATTGCTCGTGCCCGGCGATATCGTCGAGATTTTTCTGCCAGAGGAACAGATACGTGAGTTCGGGCAGAGAGGGCGGCCGGACCTGCCGGCGGCAAAGAAGCAATTCGACGTGGTTTTCGAGGACGAAAGCGTTCTCGTTGTGAACAAACCGTTCGGCCTGCTGACGCATGGCGATGCGGTCGAAAAGAAGAACACGCTGGCAAACCAGGTGGTGGCGTACCTGGCGGAAACGGGCGTCTACGTCCCCGGCGGGACAAAGACATTCACGCCGGCGCCGGCAAGCAGGCTCGACCGCAACACGACGGGGCTCGTTATGTTCGGCAAGACCCTGCCGGCAGCCCGTGACCTCGCCGTGATGTTATCGGGCATGGAAGGCGGGAACGCCTATGTCGAGAAGGCCTACCTGACCATCGTTGTGGGCGAGATAAAAGCCCCCATGACGCTGAAAGCGCGCATGGTGCGTGAGGAAGGCAAGAACTTGACGAAGGTTTTGCCGGAGGCGTCGGACGAAGGCCGCACGATGGTTACAGATATTAAACCGCTTGCGACCGGAAAAGGGTATACTCTTGTGGAGGCACGGCTTTTGACAGGGAGGACGCACCAGATACGGGCGCAGCTTGCGGAGGCAGGCTGCCCGGTGATAGGCGATCGCAAGTACGGAGACACGACGGCAAACCGTATGGCTTCGCAAAAGTACGGCCTTACGACCCAGCTGCTTCACGCATACCGCCTGACGATAAAGGGCGGGGCGGGAAGCCTGGAGTATCTAAAGGGAAAGACCTTCCGGGCAAAACCGCCCGCCAGGTTTGAAGGGATCATGGAGGATCTCGGATGCGGAACAAAGATGAAATCATAGACAATTACCTGATCGAGGAGTACGACGGGGATGTCCCCCAGGACGAGCTCGACGACAGGGCAAAGGCGAAAAGGCGTGCGCTCACCCTTATACGCGACATCGTCATAGCCTTTGTCGTGATTGTCGTGATACTGCAATTTATAAGGCCGACCATAGTGTTCGAGCATTCGATGGAAGACACCCTGCACCCCGAGGACTATGTGTTTCTTGCGAGGCAGGCTTATTTACTAAGCGATGTCAGCTTTGGCGACGTGGTTGTGTGCGAGTCGGTGATCCTCGATGACAGAGGGGTTCCAAAAAATCTGATAAAGCGCGTGATAGGGCTGCCCGACGATATAATAGCCGTACGGGACGGCGCGGTTTACCGCAATGGGGAACGTCTGGACGAGCCTTATACCAAGGACGGCTATACGGAAGGCGAGATGGCATCGGTCACGGTGCCGCAAGGGACGTATTTTCTGCTTGGCGACAACAGGCAAGTGAGCAAGGACAGCCGCGACGCCGAGATAGGTTTTGTAGAAGAGGACAAGATAAAGGGGAAGGTGTTTTTCCGCCTGTTTCCCATCAGCAGCATAGGGATAGTCAGGTAATGAAGCAGAAGCCGAACCGGAAAATGCTCGCCGTCAACAAATCGGCGCGGCACGATTACTTCATCGAAGAAGCCTTTGAGGCTGGCCTTGTCCTGACGGGCACTGAGATAAAATCGCTCCGCAAAGGCAGAGTGAACCTTGCCGAGAGCTATGCGAGGATCATAGAGGGCGAGCTTTTCATCGTAGGCATGAATATAAAGCCCTACGAGCAGGGCAACCGCTACAACGTGGACCCTTTGCGGCCGCGCAAGCTGCTCTTGCACAAAAAAGAGCTGCACAAGCTCCATCAGGAGACAAAACGTGAAGGCCTTACAATTGTGCCATTGAACATCTACCTGAACGACCGTGGACTCGCCAAGATGGAGATAGCTCTGGCGCGAGGCAAGAAGCTGTACGACAAACGCGAGAGCATAGCGGAGCGCGATACGGAGCGCCGTATGCAGAGGGCGAAGCTGAAATAAAACGCTTGTCAACATCCAGAAATTGTGAAAGAATGCCCAGGTATGCGAGGATAACGGAGTGGCCGTCACGCTCGGCGTGTCATCCTTCGCAACGGATTACAGCTTTGTGCGGTGGGACGTGACGCCCTCCTCCGTCACATGGGCTACGGGCAGCGCGACCACGCAGAACTCGTCGTTCGTCATGCCCGCCGAAGATGTCACAGTGACGCCAGTGTATCTGTACGCACCCTCGTACAACGTCACGCTGAACCAGGCCACAGGCGGCACAGCTACGCGCTCGCCCGCCAGGGCGGCCGAAGGCGACTCCGTCACCCTCAACATAGACTCCCTGGTCACGAATTACAGCTTTGTGCGGTGGGATGTGATGCCGTCCACGCCGCCCATCGTATGGACTACTGGCAGCGCAACGACCCCAAGCGCGACGTTCAACATGCCGGCATCAGCCGTCACCGTGACGCCCGTATACCATACTGACATGAACGCTATCACGCTGCGACAGGCCACGGGCGGCACAGCCACGGCCTCGCCCAGGATGGCGCTCGCAGACGAGACCATCACGCTAGGCATATCATCCCTGCGGGCAAATTACAGCTTCGTGCGGTGGGACGTATCGCCCGCCGTCACATGGACCGCAGGCGACGAAACGACCCAGGCCGCGGCATTCACCATGCCAAACAGCACCGTATCCGTCCGCCCAGTCTACCGCGACAACACACCCGCCCCGCCCCCACCCGCCGCCACGGCGCAAAGCGGCGGCTCCCCCCGCACTTCCGACGACACAAACATGCCCCTATGGTGGCTATTGTTCGCATACTCCGCATCAGGGCTCGCCATTATCGGCCTATACCACACCCGCCGCCGGCTGAACAACTAACCCCCGCCCCTTGACCCCCCGCCCAAAACAATGTACAATCCCCCATAGGATTGGTTGTATTTTCTCCCCAAGGGGATGTACGGGTCTCGACGGGGGTGCAGAAGCAGGACAAGCGAGCCGTAGTCGCCCAGTCTACGTTAAAAGGGGCAAGCGAAAATTAAACGCGAAAAACCAAACCAATCTCGCATACGCGGCCTAGTATCCGCACAGCGACGCTGACCCGGACTCACCTGTAGGCTCGGACCTCGGCGCCAAACATACAGGAAAACTCTGTGTGAGCTCCCGGTAACACAGGGGAACTACGGGATAGCCGACTCCGCACTGCGCCTGTGACGCGCGGACGAAGCGAACGTGGCGCCTTCGGGGCGCCAGATCATCGCAGGCTGCGCTCGGAGAAAACCCTAGCGGAAGCGCTTTCGGACGTGGGTTCGACTCCCACCATCTCCACCAAATCAAAGAAACGCCCCAACGGGCGTTTTTTTGATTTAATCAAGGTGGGAGTCGAACTGGAGGGGGAATGGGGGAGGTGTCCTCCCCCATTTGAGGCGAAGCCGAACTACCAATCCGGGGGTGACAGGACGAAGCCCGCGAGCGAAGCGAGTGAGCGCAGTCCGTCAAGAGGGGGCAGCGCCCCCTATGAGAAGCGAAGCGACGTGAGACCTCCCACCATCTCCACCAAATCAAAGAAACGCCCCAACGGGCGTTTTTTGATTTGGCCAACGCAGTCACACGCCTATATACCACCCTGTCACATCGTCCCCTGCGAACATGGCCACCCCTATCCCCACGCAGAGCGCAGGACCGAAGGCGAAATGGTCTGCCCGGCCTTTCTTCCTCGTTATGAGCAGGAAGGCGCCGTAGGCGCCGCCTATCACTATGCCGACAAAGAGGGCGACCAAGCAATGTTGCCAACCGAGGAAGAGCCCGGCGGCCGCCATCAGCTTCACATCGCCGAACCCGAAGGCCCCGTCGATAAGGATTGCTGTGACAAGAAGCGGCACGGCGGCCACCGCTATGCCTATCAGGCGGTCGCTGAGCCCTATGCCCGGCATGGCGAAAATCGCGGCCACCCCGCAGGCAGCGATGGCGATATTGAACCGGTCGGGTATCTCCATCGTCTTATGGTCTGCCCACGCGATGGCCACAAGACAGGCCAGCACAACACAGCACAAAATAACGGCCACAATACTCATGCCCAAATTATACCTAAACATATAAAAACTGTCAATGCATTCCATTAAAATAGTCCCTCCAAAAAAATTCTCCCATCACAAAAATTTTTCATTCCCAATCTATAGATTTTTGCTATACTTTAGCTACAACTGTGTCTTGCATAGAAAAGAGGGGTGTATGAAGATCAGGAAGCTAGGGCTGAAGGTTTCCCTCATCGTAACGCTTATGATAGTGGTTATTATTGCGCTCACGATGTGGTTTGTCACGATCAGCACAGACGATTTAGTGACGGAGCTGGCGGCAAAAGAGGCTGAGGCCGCCAACATCGCGCTCCAGAAAACCATACAAGATTTGCAGGACGAGGCATTTGCGCGCGCAAACATGATCTCCCACTCGGCAGATGTGATCAACGCCATACTCGATGGCAACCAATACGCGATGAAAACGACGTTGCTCAACTTCCTGCCCGGCTTGGATGTCATCACCCTTACGGACAAGGACGGCGTGGTCTTGATGCGCGCCCACAGCAACCAAAGGGGCGACAATATCATAGACCAAAAGGCTATCTCGGCCGCGCTGTCAACAGGCTACGGCATCAAGACCATTGAGAAGGGGACTAGCGAAGGCCTGGTAACGCGCGGGAGCGCGGCCATCACAGGCCACGACGGGCATATTATCGGCGCGGTCACCTGCGGCCACGACCTAGCCATCCACAAATACGTAGATGAAATCAAGATACGCAACAATTGCGAAACCACCATTTACGACTACAATGTCAGGATGAGCACCACCATACTCAACGACATGGGTTGGCGGGTGGTCGGTACGAAGGCGACCGACGAAGTCGTGGAAACCGTCCTTGTGCAGGAAAACGATTATTTGGTGCGCAACACATTGTTTGGCAGCAACTATTACGCATATTATTCCCCGCTTATGGTCGATGACGAGGCCATCGGTATGCTTTATACCGGCGTTGACATAGATCTGGCGCTGGGGTATAGGAACAATATGGTCACGTCGGTGCTGCTGGTGATAATAATATCCGGGTTGGCGTGCATAGTTTTGGTTTTCGTTACAAGCGCGTTTTCGATCAGTCGGCCTTTGAAGAAAATAGGGCACTTCGCGGAAAAAATCCAAACGGGGGATTTGGGGATTTCCTCTGGCGAGGTCGCAACGATAGGCATCCACTCCTCTGACGAGGTGGGCGCGATGGCACGGGTGCTTGAAAAATCCTATGCGGAGCTCAGGGGGTATATCGCTGAAATCACGGAGCGCATGCAAGGGCTCGCAAACGGCGATTTTGTGACCGAAAGCAGCTACGAATTCCAAGGCGACTTCATTCTTATAAAGGACTCCATCAACAATATTGTCCACAACCTCAACCAGACAGTGCAGGAAGTCAAGGAAGCGTCTTTGCAGGTAAGCTCCAGCTCGGCACAATTCGCGGAGGGGTCGCAGACCTTGGCGCAAGGCGCGGTGGAGCAGGCCGCCTCTATTGAGGAACTGTCCGCTGCAATCGCGGAAATAAGGGATATGACGGAGCGAAACGCCAGGGTAGCGAAGGAGTCGGCCGACCTCTCGGATGCCATCAAAAGCAGCGCCGAGAAGGGTAGCTCGCAAATGGACAATATGGTGCAGGCCATTGTGGAGATAAACGATGCGAGCAGACAGATCAGCAAGGTCATCAAGGCGATAAACGACATCGCCTTCCAGACGAATATCCTTGCGCTCAACGCTGCGGTGGAAGCGGCTCGGGCAGGTCAGCATGGCAAGGGCTTTGCGGTGGTGGCCGACGAGGTCCGCGACCTTGCCGCCAAAAGCGCGGTCGCGGCCCAAGACACGGAAACCCTTATCGCGAACTCTATCGCAAAAGCGAATCTAGGCCTGCAGATAGCCAACGAAACTGCCGAGTCGCTTGGCGAGATAGTTGGCGACATCGTCCGAAGCGCCGAGATTGTCGAACAGATTGCCACATCATCAGATGAGCAGGCGAGTGCCATAGCGCACGTCAATATCGGCATAGACCAAGTGGCCAAGGTCGTTCAGCAAAACTCCATGACAGCCGAGCGGAGCGCCGGCGCCAGCGAAGCGATGAGCGGCCAGTCGGCCATTTTGCAAAAGATGATTTCATACTTCAGAATTGACAGGGAGCCGCGCGATAATGTAAGATAATCCGCAGGATTTCAATTCTGGACGGGATTGTATGATCTGGCACCGTAGGAAATGTAGGTATGTAGGAAGGAGTCTATTTCTTGTTATGAAGGCGAAAAACACACAGTCGGACGCAAAACTTTTAGCGGACTTGCTCGAACGCAACGCCGCTCTTTACGGCGAGGAAACCGCGCTTATCGAGCTGAACCCCGTTCAGGACGAAGCGAAAAATCTCGAGTGGAAGGAATATGACTTGGTCGAGTCCGGTCACTCTGTACACTACCGCTCGGAATTGACCTGGAAGGAGTTCGACGAGCAGGCAAACCAGGTGGCAAACATGCTCTTGGCCGACGGGGTGAAGCGCGGCGACAAAGTGGCGATACTTATGATGAATTGCATCGACTGGCTGCCTGTATATTTCGGCGTGCTCAAGACGGGCGCGCTTGCGGTGCCGCTCAACTTCCGCTATACGGCTACGGAGATAGCGTATTGCATGGAGCTGTCTGAGGCGTCGGTGCTGTTCTTCGGCCCGGAGTTTCTGGATCGCATAGATGCGGTAAAAGACGATGCCTTGATGAAAGGTATAAGGACGTATTTCTTTGTGGGGATGGACAAGCCGGAATATGCCCGCAGCTTTGAGGCTGAGGTGAGGGGGTGCTCCGCTGAGCGGCCCGGAACGGCGGGGGGCATAGCGCCGGAGGACGAAGGGGCCATCTATTTCAGCTCGGGTACGACGGGCATGCCAAAGGCCATATTGCACACGCAGGCGTCGCTCTTTTCGGCGGCCATCACGGAATGGAAGCACCACGGGCAGAAACGCGACGACGTATTTTTGCTGATACCGCCGCTCTATCATACTGGCGCGAAGATGCATTGGTTTGGGTCTTTGATGGCTGGCAGCAGGGCGGTATTGCTCAAGGGCACGGATCCCGGTTGGGTGGTGCATACGGCGGCGGCTGAACGTGCCACCATAGTGTGGCTGCTTGTGCCGTGGGCACGTGACGTGCTGGACTATATAGAGAACAACGAAGAGGAAGTCGCAGGGCTCGACCTTTCCAGATGGCGAATGATGCATATCGGCGCGCAGCCAGTGCCGCCGAGCCTCGTCAAGCGCTGGCTGGAACGTTTTCCGCGCCATGACTACGATACGAATTATGGGCTGTCCGAGTCGATAGGGCCGGGCTGTGTACATCTTGGCGTCGAGAATGTGCACAAGGTCGGGGCGATAGGCAAGGCCGGGTACGGCTGGAAGACGCGTATAGTCGGCGAGGACGGCATAGACGTGGCGCCCGGCATCGTCGGCGAATTGATTGTGAAAGGCCCGGGGGTGATGACGGAATACTACCGCAACCCTGAGGCGACGGCGGAGTCGCTTAAGGGCGGCTGGCTCTTTACGGGCGATATGGCACGCGAGGACAAGGACGGGTTTATCTATCTTGTGGACCGCAAGAAGGACGTTATAATCATGGGTGGCGAAAATATCTACCCTGTGCAGATCGAAGATTTTTTGGCGGCATACGCGCCTATCAAGGACGTTGCGGTCATCGGCGTGCCGGACGAGCGGCTCGGAGAAATAGCCCTGGCAATCATCGAAACAAGGCCGGGCGCAGTGGTGACGGAGGAGGAAGTGCGAGAATACCTTGAGGAGCTTCCGCGCTACAAGAGGCCGCGGCAGATAGTGTTTGACACCGTGCCGCGCAATGCGACAGGGAAGATAGAAAAGCCCAAACTGCGTGAAAAATTCCAAGCCGACTCGATAGTGGCAAAACAGACCTCAGAGTGATATAAGCTAGGGAGGCCTGAGGGCAGGCTATGCGAAAACATACGCTCGAAACGACGACGGATGCGGAAAACATGGCCACGGTCATGGGCTTCATCGAGTCCTGCGTAGAGGGGATCGGAAATCCCAAGGCCGCCCACTAATTGCTGATTGTCGGCGAGGAGCTGGCGGTCAATGTGTTCAAGTATGCTTATGACGCCACAGGGTCTTTTGCCCTCACCATCGACGTGGACCCCGATGCCCGCAAAGTGTCTATGGAGTTTCGCGACAGCGGCCGAGAGTACAACCCGCTCGACAAACCAGACCCCGACACGGGCGCAAGCATTTCAGAAAGGCAGATAGGCGGCCTGGGCATCATGTTTTCAAAGAGGTTGAGCGACGAACAATGCTATGTCCGTGAGAGCGGGGAGAATGTTTTTACTGTCGTAAAGAGTTATTGAACGTAAAGGGCCAGCGGTGTTTGCGGGGCTTGTGGGGTGGCGTGGCGCAATATGTGGCGCGATAATGGCACAATAAGCGGCGCGATACATGGCACGATTTTGGCACGATACTTGACGCAATATATGGCGCGATAATGGCACAATACTCTATTTTTGTGTTATAATATCGGTGAAATGTTTAAACCGAAATATACAATTACAAATGAGATACTGGGCATGATTGCGGAAACAGAGGCGCTTCGTGCAAAGGCGGCACAGGCACGGATATTTCCTGAACGTGCAGTGGAGCTGCATTTTCGTGCAACGGTCGAAAAGGTGCATGGCTCCACTACCATCGAAGGTAACCCATTGACGTTGAAGCAAGTCGATGCTGTTCTTAGGGGTCAAAGCACGGACCGGCGTAAGTACGCCGAAACCGAAGTGCGCAATTACAAAAAAGCGTTGGATTATATTGAAAAACGGAAACTTGTGGGCTTGCCGCTCGAATATGGGGACATTATGAAATTGCACGAGCTGGCAATGAAGGATCTTTTGCCGAGCGAAAAGACCGGAGTATTGCGTACAGGATCGATTTATATAGTGGATCAAGACGACAGGGTGAAGTATACCGGACCTGGGGCGAAAACAGTACAAAAGAAGCTTGAAGCGCTCATCGCTTGGCTGGACACGATGGGCGAAAGCATCCATCCTTGCATAGGTGCCGCGATTTTGCACTATCAATTTGTTTCAATCCATCCTTTTGCTGATGGCAACGGGCGGACGACAAGGCTCTTGACCATGCTCTATCTCGGAATGCGAGGTTATGATTTTGGCGGGTCGATCGTGCTTGATTCGTACTATGCGCAAGCCCAGGGCGAATACTATGCCGCGCTCAGCAATTGTCATGGCGACAAGTATCGCGAGGGGCACGAGCTCACATCTTGGGTGTCTTATTTCATGTCGGGCTTTCTTTCATCGGCAAGGGTGCTTTGGGCGCAGATTGCCATTTTGCTGACGTTCGAGCCCTTGGTCGACAAAAAGCGGATGAGTCAAGATGGAGTGGATTTGCTCACTTATGCGCTGCAATTCGGGAGCATCGCCCTTTCTGAAGCGGAAGAGATACTTCCCCACATCTCCCGCAGGACGCTACAGCGGAAGTTGAAAGAACTTTCGAACAACGGGTTTCTTGTGCAAAAGGGCGCGGCCCGAAGCACGCGATATTACTGGGTTGAATAACTATGTTGCATATATACACTGGCAGGGAGGATATCGACAAGCAGCGCTGGATGTTTGAGCGCATACGGCAGTTGGATGTCGAAGCCGACCGTAAGCGGCCCATATACTTGATAGTGCCCGACCAGTTCACGCTTGAGGCGGAACGCAGCGCGTTCACCTATATGGACGTGCCTGCGTTTATCAATCCCATCATCCTTTCGATGAACAGGCTTGCAGGGAAGGTGCTTGCTGAGGCGGGGGACAGCACAGAGCATATTGACCGCTACGGCAATTATATGCTGCTTGCACGGCTGCTCTATAGAAACAAAAAGACGCTCGAACTATATCGTGGCCTTGAAAACTCCACGAAGTTCATCGAGCAGCTGAGCGAGGCCATAATGAGCCTCAAGCTGCATCTTGTCACGCCCGAAGCGTTGATGGAATGCGCCGAGGCGGTGGGGGCGGGCGATGAAGGGCGGTCGGGTGCCGGCGAGGTGCTTCTTGGGAAAAAACTTCGTGACGTAGCCATCCTTTATGCGGAGTACGAGAGAATGCTTGCGGACAGCGTACCCGACGGCACGGACGTCATGCGACTTTTCACCGAATGCATTCGGTCATCTAAACTTTTAGAGGGTGCGGCCGTATGGGTCTACGGCTTCGACTACTTCTCACCGCTGCACCTTTCGGCGATAGGGGCGATGGCCGCCCGCTCCGCCGAAGTGAACATCGTATTGACCGCAGAGAAAGACCACGCGCTTTTCTCCCTCACCATAGGCATGATAGAAAAGCTTGAGGAGGCTGCCCGCAAAGCGGGCACGCAAGTACACACCATATCCGTAAAAGAGGACGCGGCCGGGCGCGGCATCGACTGTGCCTACCTTCCAGATGACGCAAAACCGCCGGAAATAGCCCACGTCGAGCACTCGCTTTTCGCAGGCCCCGCCCGCTCGTACCAATGCGATAATCCCGTCGTAGGGGCGACCACCCCGCACTTCGCCCCCACCCTACGCTTCATCGTCGCCCGCGACTACTACAGCGAAGCCGAAGCCGCCGCCGCGACCATCCTTCATCTCGTCCGTAACGAGAACCTGCGCTATCGCGACATCCTCGTCGTTTGCAACAACCAAGACCGCCGCGCCCCTGCCATCCAGCGCGTCTTCAGCGCCCACGGCATAGAGACCTTTCTCGACAAACGCTACGATGTGGGCTACAACCCCGTGCTCGCATACATCACCGCATTGCCGGAAATCATTTCGCGAGGCCGCCGCCCCGAAGATGTCCTGCGTTGGGTCGGCACAGGCCTGACCGACATTTGCGAAGAAGACGCCGAAGAACTCGAAAACCACGCCGCCCGCTACGGCATTAAAGACCGTGACGATGACGAACGCATCACAAACACGATACGATACATAAATGAAATGCTTGCCCGCTTCTCCGAGCGGTTTGGCGTCGGCGGCCATTCATCCGAAAAAACCGCCCGCGCCCGCACCGACGGCCTGAAAGCCTTTCTCGAAAATGACGCCCGTCTCCCTGAAAAAATCGCCGCTTATGCCGACAGGCTCGAAGCCGAGGGCTTTCTCGGATACGCCGCCCATATGCGTAGCGTCTGGGACGCCGCGCTCAATATTTTCACGCAGATAACCACCGTGCTTGGCGATGTCGAAACGAACGCCGAAGAATACGCAACCATATTAAGGGTCGGATTTGCTTCCATTATGATGGGTGTCCTGCCCGCCTCGTCCGACTGCGTAACGATAGGCACGATGCAGCGAACGCGCACAGGACGCGTAAAAGCCATGCTTGTGCTCGGCGCGAACGACGGTGAGCTTCCCATGTTTGCGGAGGACAGCGGCTTGCTTGACGACGCCGAAAAGGAGACATTGGGCGGCCTCGGCCTCGACGCTTTCCGACGCGAAGAAAGCCTGCATCACGAGGAACAGCTTGCCATATACAAAAACCTTTCAAAGCCTACGCGCTTACTCTACCTCAGCTATACGGCTTTTGACACCGATGGGAGGAACGAGACGAAACCATCACGCATCTTTGAGCGGCTTCGTGCCATGTTCCCGGACACGCCGCTCGAAAAGGACAGCGACCTTACGCATGGGGACCTGACGCAAAGAGACCTGACACACGGGGACGAGGGGCGGAGCGCCGCATCGCCCGCCGCCCGCCTGCCACGCTTCGAGTCCGGTTCCTATGCTCTAGGCGCAGACCGAATGAGCGCGCTTATACCGCCTGTCCTTTCACCCACCGCCATCGAAAAATACAGCCGCTGCCCGTTCGCCTTCCTTATGGACAGGGGGCTGAAACTCCGCGAGATAAGAAAGCACGAGATTGACAGCCGTGGCATGGGCGACGTCTACCACGAAGCCTTGAAACGCTTCGGAAACGTGATGAACGATAAGGGTGGGGCGCCCGCAAACAAAGACAGCGCATGGAACACAGCCACCCGCAACGAAACCGACACCTTGGTAAACGAGGTATTTTTGGGAATGGAAAAGGGTGATGTAAACATATCCCCCGAAGGCGCTCTCCTTTTCGCCCTGGACGACCCTGCCGCCGCCTACCGTCTCGGCCGCCTCAAATCCATCACCAAGGACATATGCTGGGCCCTGACCGAACGCGCTGCCGACAGCGGCGCAGAGCAAATGTTCTTTGAAGCGGACTTCGGCGATGGCGGCGACTTCGACACGCTTCATATAGATGACGGGTTCGGTATCGCAGGCCGTATAGACCGCATCGACGTCATGCCGGGCGGTCGCGCAAAGGTGCTCGACTATAAATCCGGCTACGAAAAATGGAACAGCGAAAACGTGAGAAGCGGTTGGCAGCTTCAGCTTATGCTCTACCTCAAAGCGATAGAGGAAACCTACGAACCTGCGGGTGTATCGTACTTCCGGCTGTTCGAGCCCACCATAAACCTATCAGACCCGAAAGCGCCGACCACCCCCGAAGAGATCAGCGAGGCGCTGCTCAGAGAGTACCGTAGCGACGGCATTGCCCTCGACGACAATACCCCCGTCCCCTCCGACAATGACGCCACAGACACCGCCGCCCCCGCCACCCCTAGCCGCCCGCCCTTCCCCGAAAAAACCATCTCTCCCGACGACTTCAACGCCTTGCGCGCCGAAGTCGATCAACGCCTTGCGGAAATCGCATCCGGCCTCGCCGATGGCCTCACCCCCGCCGCCCCCAAAAGCAAGACGGACGGCGACCGCGCCTCCGCCTGCCAGTATTGCGATTACCGCAGCATCTGCAACTACGAACCTAATTGATTGTTTTTTCGCCGCAATATTGTGATAACATACACACCAAGAAACCAACCACCATACCACCAAAACAAGGAGCGCAAACCATGGCAGAACAATACAAAATCAATCACGCAGAATTGGCCGAGCGCCTAGCCGTCCCCGACGGCAGGGTGTTGTTGGGCATGGACGGCTTTATAGACGAGGTCTGGCAGATTATCAAATCGAGGGCCGGCAACGACGAATATGTCCTCTACGAAAAAATGAGCGACTTCAGCCAGACGCTTGCAAGCTGCGACGAAGGCGGCTTCTCAAACGAAATCGTACGCAAACGCCGTTCGTACGGCGGCTTCACCGCCAACACGGGCAAGGCCGTCAGCCGCATGGGGGTGACGACCACGATGCTCGGCCGGTTCGGGAAAAACCGAATAGATTCGGTATTCGCAGAGTTTGCCGAGTCGAGCAAGCTGATGTCCGTCGGCGAACCGGGGCTGTGCCCGATTTATGAGTTCACGGACGGCAAGCTTATGTTGCCGTACATACAGGAGGTTATGAGCTTCGACTGGCGTGCCCTGACGGACGTGGTGGACGAAGGCGAATTGAAAGCATTGTTCGCGGAAGCGGATATCATCGCGCTTGGTTACTGGTCGCTTATGCCTTCGTTCGACGAAATAGTCGGCGAGGCCTGCCGCCTTCTCAAAGACGACCCCAAGCCCCGTCGGATGTTTTTCGACTTCGCCGATATCCGCAAACGTGATAGGGCTTCGTTGGAAGCCACGCTCAAACAGCTTTCCGAGCGCGGCAGGCAAATCCCCATGACGCTCAGCCTCAACGAGCACGAGGCGGCGATATTGTTCTCCTACTACGGCGTGAGCATCGTGGAGGAAGCCGAGGGAGCCGCCGAGCAGACCGAAAAAATACGAGCCATCATAGGCCTTGATGAATTGGTCGTGCATACGCCTTACTTCGCCGCCTCTGCCTCCGCCTCGGAGGGTGCCTGCGCCGTGCCGCAGGATTACTGCACATCGCCGATCATCACGACAGGCGCCGGCGACAACTTCAACGGCGGCTATATATCCGCGCTGCTGAAAGGCCTGCCCATGGCCGAGCGTCTGGCGGTCGCCAATGCGGTCACCTACCTATACGTCAGCAAAGGCGCTTCCCCCGAGAAAGCCGATGTCCTCGAAAAACTGGCCGCTGCCGACACCCTAACTGTATACAGTTAACGACCCGACCCAAACCGACCCAAACCAAACCATAAAAACAGGCGGGGCCTCAGCCCCGCCTATACCATTTCATTTGCCGCGCCTTTACATCCGCAACCCTACTTCACAAGCTTCGCCTTCTCCGGGCGCTCCTTGATATAGTCCGCCCAGATCGGGTCGGCCGTCTCAGCCCACTTCTTCGCGACATCTTTCGTACGTATCGTAAGATCCTCGACCGGCTCCGGCTTCAGGAAGTCCGTGCTGTGTGCGCCCGTCTCCCTTACCATCTTCTCAATCATTTCTGGATTGTCAAGAACCGGGCAGGGACGCATATAATTTTCGCTGAACGGGTGGTTCTCCCTGTATGACTTGAACAGCGGTGATTGAAGCGCCTCAAGCAGCGTGACGTCGTGGATGTTGACATTGCTGTAATGAACGAATGCGCAAGGCTCGACGTCGCCGGCCGCATTTATATGGAAGTAGCGGCGTCCGCCCGCGATGCATCCGCAGGTGTACTCGCCGTCGTTCCAGAAGTCCATCGCAAACACGGGCTTCGTGTCGCGAATCTCGCGGATGCGCTGATGCATCCACTTCCTTTGCTCGGCCGTTGCCATAAGCTCCGGCACCGCATCGGCGCCAATCGGCATATAGGTGAAGTTCCACGCAAACTTGCAGCCGAGCTCTATCATATGGTCGACAAACTCGTCGCTGCCGACTTCGTAAGTGTTCTTGCTGTGGTAGCACGTCGAGAAACCGAAAGGCAGCTTGTAAGACTTCATCAGCTTCATATTGTCTATGACGGTCTGGTACGCGCCCTTGCCGCGACGGAAGTCCGTATCTTCCTCGTTGCCCTCGATGGAGAAGCCGAGCGCGAAGTTCGCTACGCGGAGCAGGTCCTTGCAGAAATCGTCGTCCACCAGGGAGCCGTTCGTGAAAGCGAAGAAATAGCAGTCCTGATGCTTTTCGCAAAGCTTGATAAGGTCGGCCTTGCGGACAAGCGGTTCACCGCCGCTATATATATAGAAGCGAATGTCGAGCTCCTTGCCCTGCGTGATGATGCTGTCAAGCGTTTCAAACGACAGGCTGTGCTTGCCGCCGTACTGTGCCGCCCAGCAACCCGTACATTGATAGTTGCACGCGCTCGTCGGATCCATCAATATGCACCAAGGAATATTGATATCGTACTTCTCCTTGATTCGCTCACGCTCGTCGTTGTCAAGCGCGCTGTTGACGAAGAAGCATTCCACTAGCTTCTTGATGCAGTTGACATCGACATCCGTAAACAGGTTCTGCACAAACTTGCTCCAGACGCTGTCGGGATTGATGATCGTGTTACGGAAGACTTCGATCTGCCCGGCATGCATGCTCTTGCGGTCAAGCGTCTCTGCGAGGTCGATCATCTTCGGCAGATTTTTGATCGGATCCTTCGCCATGTAGTCGAGAAGCAGATCAACGGTTTTCTTCTTAATTAAGTTCATACGTACACCTCCGAATAACTATAGCCAATTTTGTCAGTATCTCGTGACGACATGTAAAAAACATACCACAGAGATTATAGCACAAAAGTTTCGATTTCTAAACAAGTAATTTTACATCTCCAAAACAAGCCCTTTACAAGCCACTTACGAGCCCTCAATTCCGGCAATTCCACCCTTGTCAACACGCTTCTTGTAATACGCCCCGACTATGTTGGCGAGGGCGTTGTCGCCGGAGACATTGCAGGCCGTCCCAAACCCGTCCTGCGCCAGATGGAACGCGATGATGATGCTCGCCATCGCACTATCCGAAGCGATCCCGACCATCGGGAAGAAAGGCAGTGCCGCCATTACAGCGCCGCCCGGTGCGCCGGGCGCGGCCACCATCACGACGCTTAGAGTCAAAATGAACGGCAAAAAAAGCTCGGGGCTGACCGGCATCCCGTTCATCAGCAGCACCGCCGTCACGCATGAAGTTATGGTGATAATGGAGCCGGGCAAGTGGATGTTCGCGCATAGCGGCACTAAAAAATTCACGATCTCTTTTGGCACGCCCTGGCTCTCCGCGCATTTCAGGTTCACAGGTATGGTCGCGGCCGAGGACTGCGTACCGAGCGCCGTCACATAGGCGGGCACCTGTTTTTTCATCAACGCAAAGGGGTTCTTATGGCTGGCAAAACCGCCGATATTGTACACTATCAGCAAGTATACGAAGTGCATGATGATGACCACCAAGAACACCCGCCATAGCACATTCAGTATGGTGAACGCCGCCCCGCTCACCGTCATGTTCACAAAGGTTCCGCAGATGAAAATGGGCAGCAGAGGCACTATTATCTTCATCAGCACGAAGTTTATCACCTGCAAAAATTCGCCGAAAACACTGTGCAGCACGACGCCCGTCTTGCTTTTGGCCCGCATCATGCTTATGCATATCCCTAGGATGAACGCCATTATTATGGCCGCCATGACGTCCATTATGGGCACCAAGGTGATGCTGAAATACGGGCTCAACATGCCTTCGCTCATATCCGCCCCCGCCGCCGACGCCGACATATCCACAAAGTTCGGGAACACATTCGTCGCGACCAAGAACGCCCCGCCGCCCGCGAGCAATGTCGATGTGTATGCGAGAACAACTGTCAATATGAGCAGCTTTCCCGCGCCTTGCGACAGTTCCGCTATCCCCATGGTTACGAATGCAAGTATCATCAGCGGGATGATAAACCCCAGAAACGACCCGAACAATGCCGACAATGTAACAACAAACCGATTAATCGGCTCCGGCGCGAAACTGCCGAGCAACACCCCCACGCCTATCGCAATAAGGAGCCTCGGCACCAGCCCGATTCGTATTCGCTTTTTCGTATCTGCAATCGCCTCACTCATAAGTCCATTTCCCCTTCCAAACATTTTCTACGAGTGTACCACAATTTCGAAATCAAATAAGCACAAAATTTATCCCCGTCGGTCTCACCACCGGCGGGGATTTTTGAAATGGATTTTGTTACAGATCATAGGTCTATTTGGCCTGACATCGTTATCACACCAAAACCATGCCTTGTCAACTACTATTTTTTCCCAATTTGCTCTAAATGTTTCCCCAGCACTAATACGTTTCATGCTTCTTTTTACAAATATGTTGCAGCATACCCCCCAAAGGGACTTTTGTACACCCTTGGTTTGGGGTATAACCACCATGTACGCGTGGGAATACAAAATCGACAAAAACCGCTTGTAATGTATCGGTGATAACCACCATGTACGCGTGGGAATACAATTAATGAAAGAGGTGTGCTGATGTTTGTTTATAAAAGACTTTCGCGTTTGTTGGCGGGTACGCTTGTTTTTGCGTTGCTGCTGTCAACCATGTCATTTTCAGCGACTTTCCCGAAAGTTGCAGGCGGCGACCCCTATGTAGGGGTGACCGCTCTCGACGACAATGGCCCCGACACATCCGGCACATCTGGCGGTGACGTAGGCAACCCGTCCGCTGGAACATCGGATGGCGGCGAAACAACGCCCCCTACCGACCCCACATACCCCGAAAACCAAGACGGTTCGGACGCACCCAACCCCACCGACCCCGACCCCACGAATCCCGACCCCGAAAATCAAGGCGGTTCGGACGTATCCAACACGTCAGACGATGACGAAACCACATCGGACGACGACCTTCTCGGCATGCTTATGCCGCTGTCAGAGATTATGCCGATGGCGACGGATGTGCCCTACATCAACCCCGACGGCTCACCGGCCACGACACCGGCCGGCGTGGATGTAAAAGAAATCGCATCCGATACAACGACATGGAACACTACTGGCGGTGCTTGGTACGTAGCGCAAAGCGAGGTCACTATATCCTCGCGTGTCACGGTCACGGGCACGGTCAACCTCATACTTGAGGACGATGCGCATTTAACCGTGGAGGGCGGTATACAAGTACAAGGCACCGGCAACTCTCTCATCATCTGGGCGCAAAGCACAGGCGACTGGGCGGTAGTTGACGGCGGCGGCGATGTTCTTAATGAAGGTGGTTCAGCCAACGTAGGTCGTCTGACGGCTACAGCCGCCGCGGCAACCTCAAGTGCCGGTATCGGCGGAACGAGCAACGGCAGCACAACTGTCAACGCCGGAGGTACTGTCACTATTAACGGCGGCGTCGTCACAGCGACCGGCGGAAGCGGAAACCTTACAGGCTCGGGCGCAACCGGCGGCGTAACCGGCGGCGGCGCGGGTATCGGTGGCAGTGGAAGTGCCTACGAATATAGTACCGGTGGTACCGGCGGTACTATTACTATAAATAACGGAAAAATTATCGCGACAGGCGGTACGGACGGACCCGCAAATTCTGATAACAAAGGCGGTACAGGTGCGGGTATCGGCGGCGGCGGCGGAACCTATACCGGCGGCGCGGGCGGCAATATTTCGATTTTAGGCGGACACGTCACCGCGACGGGCGGAGCTGATACCGTGACAACCGCCGCCGGTCCGGGCGGCGGCGCCGGTATCGGCGGCGGCGGCGGCGGAAAACAAAACGGGACAACGGCCGGTGGAGGCGCAAGCGGCACTATTATAATCAGAGATGCTGTCGTAATCGCGACATCGCCTGTCAAAATTCATCGTGGTGCCGGCGGCGCGGGCATTGGCGGCGGCGGCTCCGGTCGGGACCAGTCAGGCGGATGGGTTTCTCCTGGCGGTTCAGTTACTTCAATAACCATAGAACGCTCGGTTGTTATCGCACAAGGGTCAGATGGTTCGGGGATTGGCGGTGCGCACGATAGAGGCAACTATGGCGCGGACATCGGCAGCGGCGGTACCCTAATAAACGCCACCGGAACTAACACCCCTCCCTCAGGCGGAACGCTGACCATAACCGACAGCACAGTCACGCTTATGGAATTCGGCACGAACTCGAACGTAACCGCAACACGCTCCACCATAAACGGCGCAGGCGCAGGCACGGCCGAGGGCTTCTACAACGCAAACAGCAAACATGACGTAAACATCACGCTCGCAGCATCGCCCGCAAGCCAAATCGTAGTCGGAACCGGTGACGTCGAGCTTACGGCAACTCTGCATGCAACGCGTACGAGCGGCTTCGCAAATCCTAGCCTGGTTTCGACCGCAGGGCTGAAATTCGTTATCACTCCGGCGAGCGGCACGGCGATTACGCTCCCCGCAACAGGGTGGTCAACATTGACGCCAACAGGAAACACTACGACACAAGGCTATCCGATTTACGAAGCGACAGCGACTTGGACGACTCCCGCTTTAGGCGCCTACACCGTCACCGCCGACTTCACAGGCGACACACGATATGCGGACGGTGATGATGAAATCAGCTACCAGATTGTCTATCCCCCGCTCACCGGCACCCCGACTATTACCATACCCGCCCCTTACGCACTCACCGCCCCAGTCGCGGGCTTGACCCTGACGGCGGTTACGACGGGGCTTAGCGTAAGCACGGGCTTTTCCTACCAATGGCAGCGAGGGACAACCAACATCGACAATGCGACCGGCTCCACCTACACCCTTACCGCAGACGACGTCGGACAGCCGATAAGAGTTGTTGTATCGTCGGATATCGCAAGCGGTACGGCCACATCAGCCGCGACAGGGAATGTCCTTGCGGCGAACGCGACCATCGACCTTAGCCTATATGGAACAGACATCATACCGGCGGGCGCAGGCTGGGTGTATGAGCCTATCAAAACCATCGGCACATCCACTTTGAGAGCCCGCTACATTATCCAAAACGGTGCGGACGTAACCATAACAGGGGACGCGTCGGCAGGCGCGACAGACAGAGCCGGGTTCAGAATGCTTCTCGTCGCACCTAACGCGAAAGACGTGAAGATTACACTCGATGAAGCTACCATAGACCCCAGAAGTTACACCACCGCTGTTTCCGGTGTTTACTTTATCGCGCCGTTATTTCTATCCGATGGCGCAGAAGTGACATTAGAGTTGAAGGGCGAATCGGTTCTTGCAGCCTTTAATGCGCCGGGAATATTTGTTTACAGCAACGCGAAACTAGATATACAATCTTCGGACGGCACCGGAATCCTCCACGCCGTGGGAAATGGCAACGGAACGGGTATAGGCGGCTCCGGAAACCTTGGAGGTGTTGCCGGTGGTGACTGGGCGCCTTATAACGACATCGGTAACGCCGGCGACAGTGGTACAATCACTATTGAAAGCGGCACAATCTACGCTTCCGCTAACGGCACCTTCAATGCTGCTGGAATCGGCGCCGGTCCCGGAGGAGGAGCCAGCACTACTGCCGGTACCATAACCATCAACGGCGGCACAGTTTACGCTATGGGTGCAGGGGCGAGTATCGGCGCCAGTTCCGGCGCCGGTATCGGAGGCGCCGGAAACAGCTCTAACGGCACCATAACCATCAACGGCGGCACGGTCACCGCCATCGGCGCAAACAATGGGAATGATAACAGCGCCGCCGGTATTGGCGGCGGCGGAGGAGGAAGGGTCGGATCGGTCACCATCAAAGGCGACGCGACTGTAATCGCCATCCCCTCGCCGAGCGGCGGCACGGGCATCGGCGGCGGTGCAACACCAGTCAATATGCCGGAAGGCGCACCTCTGGTATTCACAACAAATGCTTCGGGCGGCACACAAAATGCAGGCGCGCTTATCTTAGGAACTGTAACTAGGAACACAGATAGTTTTCCGACCGCGTACAGCGGGACTATGAACGTCGCGTCAATCCTTGGCACGGGCAGCGCATACACGTTGGTAAACGACTTCACAACCCCGAACAAGCTGGAAAATGTCGATTTCGACTTCACGCTGAACATTGAAGAAGACGTGACCCTCACTCTCGCCCAAAACATCACCCTTACCAACAACGGCAGGGTCAACAACTTCGGCACGGTCAACCACAGCCTTCATAATGCAGCATACGGCACTTGGGCGGGGAACTGGTACTATGTACCCGGCGCGGCCGTAAACGCGCCCACGCTTGTCGAAGGCACAAAGACCGCAAGCGCCATAACGGTCGTTGCGACAAAGGTCGCATCCACCCCCGTCACAAACACCCAGACGATAGAGTACGCCAGAAACACCACCAACACGGCTCCCACCGCTCCGACGGCTTGGCAGGACACCCCCGCATTTACAGGGATGTCCGAATATACGCAGTATTACTTCTTCGCGCGTTCAAAAGAGAGTCCAAGCACCAATACCGCATACCCCAACTATTTCCAAGGCGACCCGTCTGGCGGAACGGCTATCCGCACCGCCGACGAAACGCCGCCCACGGGCGAGATCGCGATAAAATCCCGCATATTCGATGATTATGCAGCCCACACCTCCTATGCCATGTTCTTCAAAGACGAGGTAACCGTGGAAATCGAAGCCGACGACATGATGAGCGGCGTGGAAAGCATAGAATACTTTACGTCCGCGAGCAACTTGCCCGAAAACACCACGGACTGGGACGCGCAGACTTGGACGACCGTAAGCGACGACAGCGTCAGCTTCGACGTGGAAGAAGAGTTCAAAGGCTTTGTCTACGTCCGCATAACAGACAATGAGGACAACTCCATCATAATCCGTTCGGGCGGGATAGTAGTGTATGGCGATGCGGCGGCGTCCACGGCGAGCGTCAGCCATACCATAGGCACGGCCTCAAAAACCGCGACGGTGACGCTGAACGGCAACACCATAGCGGGCGTCCATGACGGCACAAAGGCTTTGGTGCGGAATACGGACTACACCCTCGCTTCGGACACAGGCAATGTCATCACTCTTACGGCGACATACCTTGACAGCTTGACAGCGGGCGGCTACACGCTGACCGTGAGCTACAACCCGCAGGGCGAACCGTACGCGACACACGCCGACAACGATGTGCCCGGCACCACGACATTCGCACTTACGGTGGTAAAACCCATCACCGTCAACGCTACGGACATAAACTATGCAGGCAAGGAATACGACGGCACCACGGATGCGACTGACGCGCCGGCCACGTTCACGCTTACTTCGGCGTCGGGGATCGAAACGGGCCATACGGTCACGGCCTCATATACGTCGGCATCGTTTGGCAACGCAAGCGTCGGGCCGGGGACGGTCACGTTCAGCGGGCTTTCCCTCGGCGGCACGGGTTCGGGCTATTATTCCCTGACCTCGACGACGGCGACCAAATCGGCGGAGATCGAGAAAGCCACGCCGCCGCAGTCTACCGTCAGCGACGCCATATCATTTATCCAACTCCAAGCGGGCTCCAGCACAGTAAATTTGCCCGCTTTACTACCAGCGCTCACCGTGCCGGCTTCATACGGCACGGTGAGTTACTCCTTTACAAACATTGACGATGGTGACAGCATACTCACCGCGCCTACCGCAACGGGGACGGTGACAAACCCATCGGCAATGCCCGTCGCAGTCGCGGCTACAGCGGTGGATGGCGAGAGCGCCACCATCACCGTCACGGCGACGAGCGACAATTATACAACCATCACCATTACCATTACCGTGAATATCATAAACAAGACGACGGTGACGATAGGCGGGCTTTCCATCACCGACAGGGCATACAACGCCCAGCCCCTCGCATATACGGGCACAGCGACGTTCACGGCGGGCGGCAGTTCCGTCACCCCGAGCGTCGCCACGCTGACGGTGCTATACGAGGGCGTGGGCAATGCCTACAGCAGCAGCACCGCGCCGACCAACGCGGGCGATTACAAAGTCACGGCGACCCTGAACAGCGACCCGGCATACTTCGGCACATGGTCGGACACCTTCACGATCGAAAAGCGGCAGCTCACCATCACGGGCGGCACGGTGACGGCAAAAACTTACGACACCACAGCCACAGCCACGGTCACGGCGCTTGAGTTCACAAATCTGGTCCAAGGCCAAAGCCTTGCCATAACTACGGACTACAGCGTAGGGACGCCTGCGTTCAACAGCGCGGACGCCGGCACGAACAAGACTGTCAGCGGCACGGCCGCCCTGCAAAACACAGCGACAGCGAACAATTACGCGCTCGCAAGCGGCGGCGCCTATACGCTTACGGGCAAGTCCATCGGCAAGGCAAACCCCGTCGCCACATTCCCGACGAGCGCGGCGCTCACATTCGGGCAGAGCTTGAGCCAGGCGCAGCTCACAGGGCAGAGCAACACGACGCCAGGAGGCTTCGCTTTCGATGAACCGCAACGGCAGCCGACTGTGGCGCAAAGCGGCAACTTCCTTATGATATTCACGCCGACCGACGTGACAAACTTCAACGTCCTTAGCCAGAACGTGGCCGTGACCGTCAGCCCCGCCGCCATTGCCGCCGCGCAGCTTACCGTGACAGCCCCTGCGCTTGGCGAAACGCCGCTGCAGACGGTGAACGGCACAGGCAATTTCAGCCTCGGCACCGTCGCATGGACGCCGAGTGCCACGTTCTTTGCCGGAAGCACGTCATACACTGCGTCGGTGGTGCTGACCGCAAACACAAACTACACATTTACGAGCGGCCTTTCCACCGCGACCATCAACGGCCAGACCGCGACCGTCGCAAACAACAACGGCGCTACCGCCACGCTGTCGTACGCGTTTGCGGCTCTGGGGGCGGCGACGGTTCCTGCGGCTCCAGGCAGTTTTACCGCGACGGCGGGGAACGCACAGGCGACCCTTGGCTGGGCAGCCCCCAATAACGGCGGTGCCGCAATTACGCATTACGAGGTTTCAAGCGACGGCGACAATTGGACAAGCGCAGGGCTCGAAACAAGCTACGTGATGACAGGCCTGGCAAACGGCACGCAGTACACGTTCAAGGTTCGCGCTGTCAACAGCGTAGGAAACGGGAGCGAGGCAAGCGCCAACGCGACGCCGCGCACCCCGCGTCAGCCCGACCCACGCAATCCAAGCGCCCCAAGCGGTCCGAGCGGCCCTGCTCCTGCACACGACCCTGATGCAGACACAGGCTTCGTCGAAGGCAGCAGCAATACCCATCTTATCCTTTCGAGGCCTGGCGCCTGGACAGGCAGCGGCAGCGCAGCGTGGCGGATAGACGCCAGCCCCCAGAGCTTCATTCGGCTGCTGATAGGCGGCGTCGAGATCGATTCGTCAAACTATACCGTGACGTCGGGCAGCACCATCATCACTCTTAGGGAGTCATATCTGCGGACATTGCCGGACGGCATCCATACCTTCCGTGCGGTGTTCAGCGGCGGCTCTGTCACCTTTACTTGGTCAGCGGATCTGCCGCAGGACGACGAGGATGCCCAACCCGCCGAGGACAATGACGCAGCGGAGGTCGTCAGCATCCAGCCCACCGCCGACACCCCCATCGTCACCGACAGCGAAGCAGAAGCGGCTGCCCCCACGCCTTCTGCCGACGGCAGGACGAACACGCTATGGATAATCATAGCGGCCATCATCGCCGCCGTGGCGATTATATGCATAGCGCTCATACGCAACTCACGCATGAAGTCCCGCAAACTATAGCCAAAAGGCAGAGCTTCCCCCTTTGCTTTTACGAAAAAGAGCGCTTAACGCGCTCTTTTTCATTGTATTGAAGCAAACCGCATGTTACAATTTTGCTATGAAATGTTAGATGTTTGGGGAACAATAATAATAGCTGTTTTGTTTCATTGTAAAAGAGAGGAGGAAGCGTTTTGAGCAAGGTAAAGATAGGCGGTTATACCGCCGAGGCGGTGGCCGGCTTCGACCATCGCACCGCGATCGAGGAGGCTGCGCGATGTCTGCTCTGCCACGATGCGCCGTGCAGCGCGGGCTGCCCCGCCGGGACGAATCCCGGGGACTTCATCAGGGCGATCCGTTTTCGCAATCCGAAAGGCGCGGCCGAGATCATCCGGGAAAACAACGTGCTTGGCGGAAGCTGCGCGCGCGTCTGCCCGTATGACAGGCTGTGCGAGGAAGCATGTAGCCGTTGCGGGATCGACGTGCCGATACAGATCGGCAAACTTCAGCGCTACGCTGTCGAGCAAGAAAAAGCCTTTGGCATGAAAATCCTGAAAGCCCCCAAGGGGAAGAAGAAGGGCAATGTGGCATGCATAGGTGCAGGGCCTGCATCGCTCGCGTGTGCGGCCGAGCTTGCGAAGGCCGGCTATGCCGTCACGATTTTTGAGCGTGAGAAGACGGCGGGCGGCGTACTGAGCTTTGGCATCACGCCCGCAAGACTGCCGCAAAAGGTGGTTGACCAAGACGTGGCAAGCGTCAAAAAGCTAGGCGTCAAGTTTGTGTTCGGCAAGAAAACCACAGCGAAAGACCTTATAAAGAAGGAAGGTTTTGATGCTGTCTTTGCCGGTGTCGGTATGTGGAAAAGCAGCATGCCGGGTGTCAAGGGCGAAGACCTAAAGAACGTCGTGACCGCTGTTGACTTCCTGAAAAAAGCCCGTACCTCCGGCGGCTTCAAAGCCATGAAAGGCAAGAAGGTCATAGTCATCGGCGGCGGGGACGTCGCGATGGACTGCGCGACCACGGCCAAACTCTCCGGCGCTGCCGACGTACATATTTGGTACAGACGCACCGTCGCGGAGGCGCCCGCCAATATGGAAGAGATAAAGTACGCCCTTTCGATGGGCATCACCATTTCGGAAAACTTCGCGCCCAAGGCCTTCACAGGCAAGGGCAAGGTCGAGTTTGCCGAGTTCAAGGGCCGCGACGGAAAATCCGAAGCGAAGGTGGCCTGCGATTACGTGGTGCTCGCCATCGGCCAGCAGGCCGAGGACGTCACGACGCTTCTTGAAGGCGTAAAGACCGCGAACAAAGGCTGTGTCGTCGCGCGCAAGGGCAAGACCGGCGTGCGTGGCGTGTTTGCCGCAGGCGACATCGTCAACGGCGGCAAGACCGTGGTGGAAGCTGTTGCAGAGGGCAAGGAGGCCGCAGAGGCCATCATTGCGTATTTGAGCAAGAAGGGGGTGAAATAAATGGCGATCAAAAAAGATCTTTCCATCGACTATCTTGGCGTGAAGTGCGAAAATCCCTTCTTTCTTTCGTCCTCCCCGGTAGGCGGCAACTATGATATGGTTGCAAAGAGTTTTGAAACTGGTTGGGCAGGGGTGTTCTTCAAGACCGTAGGCATTTTTGTGGCCGACGAGTGCTCGCCGCGCTTCGACAACACGAACAAGGAAGGCACCATATGGCTCGGGTTCAAGAACATGGAGCAGATAAGCGACAAGCCGACCGAGAAGAACTTTGAGTTTATGTACAGGCTCAAACGCGACTTCCCTGAAAAGGTCCTTGTCTCGACCATTATGGGCAGCTCGGATGACGAGTGGTATCAGCTTGCGAAGATGAGCGAGCAGGCCGGCGCAGACCTAATAGAAGGCAACTTCTCATGCCCGCAGATGACTTCTCATGCCATGGGATCCGACGTCGGCTCCGACCCCAAGCTTGTCGAGCAGTACACGAGGGCAGTCGTGAAAGCGACCAAGATTCCGTTTATCGCGAAGATGACGCCGAACATCACGACCATGGAGCCTCCCGCAAGGGGCGCGGCCAAGGGCGGCGCCAAAGGCGTATCCGCGATCAACACCGTGAAGTCCATCACAAACCTGGACCTCGACAACTTCACGGCCATGCCGGTCGTCAACGGCGTGTCATCCATATCGGGTTATTCGGGCGCGGCCGTAAGGCCTATAGCCCTGCGGTTCGTGGCAAACCTTTGCAGCGACCCCGAATTGCTCAAGAAGGGCATACAGATATCTGGCGTGGGCGGTGTGGAGACTTGGCGCGACGCGCTTGAGTTCCTTTTGCTCGGCGCCCGCAACGTGCAGGTCACCACGGCGATAATGCAGTACGGATACCGCATAGTGGAAGACATGATAAGCGGCCTGTCGCATTGGATGGACGAGCGCGGCTACGACAAGGTCGATGATTTCGTCGGTCTCGCATTGCCGAATATCATTCCGGCCGAGGACTTGGACAGAAGCTTCCAGATACTCCCCGCCTTCGACAACAAGAAGTGCGTGGGCTGCGGAAGGTGCTATGTATCGTGCTACGACGGCGGCCATCAGGCGATAGACTGGAACGAGCGGAAACGCAGGCCGGAGCTGAACGATGAGTGCGTCGGCTGCCATCTCTGCCTCAATGTCTGCCCCGTGCAGAACTGCATCACGCCGGGCGAGATCAAGTGGAAGCGCTCGCCCAAGAAGAAGGCGCCCGTTGTGCAGAAGAGTTTCGATTGAGTCTGACGAAGTTTTTTGAAAAACAAGATTTGGTGCCGGCGGTCGTTCAGGAGGCGAGTACGGGCGAAGTGCTTATGCTCGCCTACATGAACGAAGAGTCGCTGGCAAGGACGCTCGCGACCGGCTATACGTGGTACTATAGCCGGTCGCGTGGCCGTCTATGGCAGAAAGGCGAGGAAAGCGGCCATGTGCAGCGCGTGGTCAGCATCACCGCCGACTGCGACCTCGACACATTTCTTGTCAAAGTCGAGCAGACGGGGCCGGCCTGCCATACGGGCGAGCGGACCTGCTTCTTTGCGGAGCCGATATTTGAGCGGACAAAAGAGGAATAATAATGAGCGACATTTTGAGAGACCTGTATGCGATTGTGGAGAACCGCAGAGCCGAAAGAGAAGAAGGCTCCTATACGAATTACCTGTTTGAATCGGGCCTCGACAAGATTCTGAAAAAGCTTGGGGAGGAAGAAGCCGAAACGCTTATCGCCGCAAAAAACCTTGAGCTGAACAATGAGGCGATAAAGGAAAGGGAAGAACTGAAGAACGAAGTGAGCGACCTGCTCTATCACTTGGTCGTAATGCTGAACGAACTGGGAGTCCGCCCCGAAGAAATAGAGGAAGTCCTACGCGCCCGTATGCAAAAAAAGGGGAATCTGAAAAAGTCCGAATAAGGTATTAGCGGACTGGAATGCCGTGCGACATCAACTCCTGTTTCACGTCGCCGACCGTAAGCTCACCAAAATGGAATATCGAAGCAGCGAGCGCAGCGTCCACGTCCGTCTGTTTGAACACATCGACAAATGATTCAAGGCTTCCGCCGCCGCCCGAAGCGATGACAGGAACCTTGACGGCGTCGCAAACGGCTTTCGTCATCTTTATGTCAAATCCGCCCTTGGTCCCGTCAGCGTCCAAAGACGTCAGCAATATCTCGCTTGCGCCTAGCTCCGCGCCGCGGTGTGCCCAAGAGGGCAGGCCGATTCCCGCATCTATGCTGCCACCTGCAATAAGCACATGGTACACGCCATCCACGCTCGTGGCGTCTATCGCCAGAACTACGCGTTCGCTCCCAAACGCATCTACCGCCTCGCTTATCAGCTCTGGGTGCTTCACTGCCGCTGAGTTGATCGACACCTTGGCCGCCCCTGCGTCAAACAACGCACGGAAATCATCGACCGAACGCACCCCGCCACCTACCGCCAGCGGTATTGAAATGCTTGCGGCGGTCTGCCGCACGATATCCACCATCGTCTGCCGTTCCTCGGTTGTCGCCGTGATATCAAGAAAGACAAGCTCATCCGCGCCTTGACGCTCGTATTCCATGGCGCACTCAACAGGGTCGCCTACGTCCTTGATATTGACGAAGTTGACTCCCTTGACCACGCGCCCGCCTCGAACGTCCAAGCAAGGTATTATTCTCTTAGGTCTTGTTACATCAAAATTTTTCACAAGTCGTATTGTAGCGCTTTTTCACCCATCTTGCTGTAAAATATCAATTATGAATATCAGGGACAGAACCATTATGCATATCGACGTCAACTCGGCGTTCCTCTCGTGGACGGCCGTGGAAATGCTAAAGGACGGGGCGGCAGAGGATATCCGTCTTGTCCCGTCCGCCATCGCCGGCGACCCCAAGAGCAGGAGCGGCATTATCCTGGCAAAGTCAGAGCCCGCAAAAAAGCGTGGCATCAAAACAGCCATGACCCTGCCCGAGGCGCGCCGGCTCTCACCCGGCCTCAAGACATTCCCGCCGCGCCACGACCTTTACAAAATCTACAGCGGCCATCTTTTCGAACTGCTGTCGGAGTACACGGACGTGATCGAACGTTTCAGCATCGACGAGTGCTGGCTAGACTATACGGGCAGCGAAAAGATATTCGGGGCGCCCGAAGAAGCCGCCAAGAAAATATCGCAGCGTGTCAAGAGGGAGCTCGGCTATACCGTCAATATGGGCATATCATCGAACAAGCTGCTTTCAAAGATGGCTTCCGAAATGGAAAAGCCCGACCACATTCACACATTATATCCGCACGAGATTCAGGAAAAAATGTGGCCGCTCCCTGCAAGGGAGCTATTTGGTGTCGGGCGCTCCTCGGCTGCCACCCTCGCACGGTTTGGACTCCATACCATAGGCGACATCGCCTGTGCAGACCCCACCCTGCTACGGAGCGCCCTCAAGCCCGCCATGGGCCGCATGGTTCACGAGCGCGCGAACGGCATCGACGACAGCCCTGTCCTGAAAGCGGAGGAATACGAAAGCAAAGTCATAGGCCACAGTGACACGACGCCGTCCGACGTCAAGACCGAGGAAGAAGCCTTTCATTATATACTGTCGCTTTCAGAGCGCGTCGGCCTGCGTCTCAGGGAGTCCGGCAGGCGTGCGGATGTCGTGACCGTGGAGCTAAAGAACAGCGCTTTCAAGACATACCGCCACCAGAAGAAGCTACTTGCGCCCGTAAGCGCGACATCGGATATCTACAAAACCGCCAGCGCCCTTTTTCGTGAGATGTGGCGTGGCGACGATCTAAGGCTGCTCGGCGTGTCCCTGTCAGGCCTCCGCAACGCAAACGAGGAAGAAAGCCAGCTCTCATTGTTCGGGGACTTCGGCGCCTTCGGCGCCGAGCAGAACGAAAGCCAAAAGACAAACGACACCCTCGAAGAAGCACAGGACATGATTCGCAAGCGCTTCGGCAAAGACGCCATCACCAGAGGGACTCTGCTATGACCCTGCTTGCTATAAAAAGGGCGGCCTGCAGGCCGCCCTTATCGCTTACCGTCTTGTCGCCTTACCCTACTTGCGGCAGATCCTTGAACGATGCCTCAAGGTCTGCATCAGTCGGCACGTAGTCCGTCATCGTCCCTTCGTTGTGCTGCGTATATGCCATCAGGTCAAAGTAGCCCGTCCCGGACAGCCCGAACAAAATGGTCTTGGCCTCGCCCGTCTCCTTGCACTTCAACGCCTCGTCTATAGCGCCCTTGATGGCGTGCGCAGACTCAGGCGCCGGAAGTATGGTCTCGCGCTTCGCAAACAGCTTCGCGGCCTCGAACACAGCCGTCTGCTCGTATGCGACCGCTTCCATATACCCGTCGTGGTAGAGCTTCGACATTATCGGGCTCATGCCATGGTAACGGAGGCCGCCGGCGTGGTTGGCGGAAGGCTTGAAGCCGCAGCCGAGCGTATACATCTTTGCGAGCGGCGTGGTCCTGCCGGAGTCGCAGAAGTCGTAGGCGTACTTGCCGCGCGTAAGGCTCGGGCAGCTTGCCGGCTCTACTGCGATGATTCGGGGATTTGATTTGCCGGTTATCTTGTCGCGCATAAAGGGTGCCACCAAGCCGCCGAGGTTGGAGCCGCCGCCTGCGCACCCTATGACGATGTCGGGGTACTCGCCGAGCTTCTGCATTGCCAACTCGGTTTCGAGCCCTATTATGGATTGGTGGAGCAGCACCTGGTTCAGCACGGAGCCGAGCACATAACGATAGCCCTCGGTCGTCACCGCCACCTCGATGGCCTCGGATATAGCCGTGCCGAGCGACCCTGAATTGTTCGGGTCGGCTTCGAGTATGGCGCGTCCGATATTCGTCGTGTTCGACGGACTCGCGATGACCTTGGCGTCAAACGTCTCCATGACGGCCTTGCGGAAAGGCTTCTGCTCATAGCTCACCTTTACCATGTACACGACAAGGTCGAGCCCGAAGTAGCCGGCGGCCTCGGCGAGGGCAGTACCCCATTGGCCGGCGCCCGTTTCGGTCGTGATGCCCTTTAGCCCCTCGTCCTTCGCATAATACGCCTGCGCGACGGCCGAGTTCAGCTTGTGGCTGCCGCTCGTGTTGTTGCCCTCGTACTTGTAATAAATCTTTGCCGGTGTGCCGAGCGTCCGCTCGAGGTCGTAGGCACGACAGAGGGGCGCCGGCCGGTAGACCTTGTAGATGCTCAGTATCTCATCCGGGATGTCTATAAACCGTGTCGTGGAGTCAAACTCCTGGTTCGCCAGCTTCTTGCAGAACACGGGGTAGATATGCTCCTCCTGCGCGACCGTCCCGTCGGGTAAGAGCATCGGGTCCGGCTGCTCCTTCATGTCAGCCCGTAGGTTGTACCATTGCTTGGGTATTTCGTTCTCGTTTAGATAAAGCCTGTGCGGAATCTTGTTTGCCATTTTTTCACTCTCCTTTTTCTTGTTAATAATATAGCCTTGCCGGAATATTTTCAATTCAATAATCAATAATTTTTCGAGTTTTGTGTTAAAGTTTCATTATGGACAAATTTACGTCAGGCACGATGAACACAGACGCGCTCGGACTCAAAAAGCAAAAGATAAGCGTTTTTACAGCGGTTTTTATGGTATTCTCGCTCGTCGCCGCAGGCTGCTACGGCATCGAGGAAATGATTCCGTCGGCCGGCCCTGGCCTTACCCTTATAATGCTGATAGCCCTGCCCTTTGTCTGGGGGTTGCCCTTCGGCCTCGTCGCGTCGGAGCTCGGCTCCGCAAGGCCGCAGGAGGGCGGCTACTATAAATGGGTGCAGGAGGCCATGGGCGAGTTCTGGGGGTTCCAGGCCGGCTGGTGGCGCACCATTTCCATCTATATCGACAACACCCTTTACATCGTGCTTGCGGGCGGCTACTTGTTCTCAATGCTCGGCACGGGCAACCCTTACCTCGAATTTGCATTCAAGGCGGCGATGATTCTTGTTTTTATGTATATAAATCTCAGAGGTGTCCGTGATGTCGGCATCGTCACAAATGCGCTTTCGATTTTCGTAATCGCGGCGTTTGCGATGGTGGCGATAGTAGGGTTCGTGAACTGGGGCGGCAACCCGTTCGTCCCCCTTACGGCAGAACCCATCACGTCGGGGGCGGACTGGATATTCTATATCGGCGCCGGTATCTCGATAGGGATGTGGATGTACTCCGGCTACGAATCCATGTCGACATTTGCGGGCGAGCTCAAAGACCCGCAAGTCATCCCCAAGGCCACGCTGCTCGCCGTTCCCCTTATTATGGCGACCTATATATTCCCGACCATGGCGAGCATATCGTCCCTGAATGCCGTGGGTGGCGACTTCACTTACGAGAATTGGGGCATAGACCCGAGCACGACGGTCGGCTACGCCACGGTTCCGTCATACTTTTTGGGTCCGGCGTTCGGGGTGTTCTTCGGCACGGTCGCCGTCATCGCGCAATGTTCTATATACAACACCTACATTGCCTCGGGCTCGCGCGGCTTTTTTGCGCTGTCCGAGGACGGGCTTGCGCCTAAGTTCTTCACCAAGGTGGACAAAAAATACGGTGTGCCGTATGTCACGGTTATAAGCATTGCAGTCGTCAACCTCGCGCTCTGCATGTTTGATTTTTCGACGCTCGTCGTGGTGGACGTTTTCTTGCTGGTTTCTTCATACATAATGGTATATATCTCGGCGCTTATCCTTCGCAAACGCATCGCGCCGGGCGATTACAAGTTCAAGATACCGGGCGGCATGGGCTTCCTCAGGCTCGTCTGCATAGTGCCGATATGCGTCGCCGTGTTCAGCTTCCTTATAAACGGCTCGGACTATTTCATAGGCGGCATGATAGGCATCGTCTCCGGACCCATACTCTACTTCATCTGGAAAAGGCGTTACGGAGGCCTTGCGAAAAAAGACCCCGAAGCCAACCCCGTCAACAAAAAGACCGGCCTTGCGATCGGCGACATGAAGCGCTTCGCCATACTCTTCGCACTGCTCGCGGCCATCGGCGTCGCCGGCTCCTTCTTCCTGCCGTGGTACGAGGCGGATTGGAGCTACCCTGGCGACTACGACATGACGTTGTTCGCGACCCAGGGGGCGCTCTACACGGGCATCCGCGCCATGACCTTCATCTGCGCCGCCCTCGCCGCCGTGTTCGGCTTCACCGCCCGTGCCATCGAGGAGCCCACCCCATAGAGCCCGCACCGGCGAGTGACACCGTGCCCCCCAACTAAATATCCCAAGGCGACAGCGATTTGTGGTATAATATCCGCTTGTGGGGCGTTGCTCTGCGGGTAGGTATTTTTGTAAAAATAGGAGGTCTGTAATTGGGTATCATATCGCTTTTGATCCTGATCCCCATCGTCATCGCTGTTCTTTTATTGGTCGCCAAATGCGATAAGCTACGCGACCCGATCGTGATTGCAGGCGGCATCGTCATAGCCGGGCTGTCGATTTATTTTGCGGTTACGCATTTCGGCATCGACGTGTTCAAGCCGTGGTCGGGTGAGAGCGTCGATTTCTTCGGCTTTGCCGCAGAAGCGCAGCCGCTCGCTGAAAGCGTCGGAAACGTGATGATGGTGGTCAAGGTGGCGCTCGCCATCCTGGTCGTCGTGATGGGCTTCAAGTACCGCAAGCCACTTGTGATAGTGCTTACGGTGATCCAGACGCCGCTGCTCGTATGGTTTGAGACCACGAAAGGACGCACGATTTCGGTGGAAAGCCATATCAACGTCGACAATTTCTCGCTTATCATGGGGCTTATCATCGGCGTGGTCGGCTCGATGGTCTGCATATACGCAGTAGGCTATATGAAAGATTTTGCGCGCCACCAATCCGAGGGCAAGGACAAGAGGCCGTTCTTTTTCTTCCTGATGTTCATCTTCTTGGCAGCGATGTTTGGCATAGTGATTTCCAACAATATGCTATGGATGTACTTTTTCTGGGAAATCACGACCATATGCTCGTTCTTCCTGATAGGGTACACCAAGACTGACGAGGCGATTCGCAATTCGTTCAAGGCTCTTACAATCAACTTGCTTGGCGGGCTTTCCTTCGCCTGCGCCATCATCGTCATGGGCAATTACTTCGGGCCGGGCACATTGGAGCTTTCGGCCGTAATCGAAAACGGAGTCATGTTCCAGTCCCAGATGGCCGCGCAAGGCTCCGCGAACGCGACTGAACCCATAGTCAGCCTTATCGCCATATTGCTCGCTTTCGCCGGCATCACAAAGGCGGCGCAGATGCCGTTCCAAGGCTGGATACTTGGGGCGATGGTGGCGCCGACGCCTGTTTCCGCCCTGCTTCACAGCTCGACCATGGTCAAGGCGGGCGTGTTCCTTATCGTGAAGCTCGCGCCGCTGCTCGGCTTCAACACCGCGTTCAGCGTCGTGCCCGGGTTTTTCATCGGGCCGGGCTTCCTGGTCACATTCGTAGGCGGCATCACTTTCCTATTTGCCTCTCTGGCGGCGCTTTCCCAGAGCAATGCGAAGCGCGTGCTCGCTTATTCCACCGTGGCGAACCTTGGGCTTATCATAGCCTGCGCGGGCATAGGCACGCCGGAAGCGGTGTGGGCGGCCATAATGCTTATCATCTTCCACGCGGTCACAAAAGCTTTGCTGTTCCTCTGCGTCGGCACCGTCGAGCACAATATCGGCAGCCGTGACATAGAGGACATGGACGGACTGTTCGGACGTATGCCGAGGCTTGCTACGATTATGATAATCGGGATCGCCGCGATGTTCCTCGCTCCGTTTGGAATGCTTATATCCAAGTGGGCGGCGCTTCAGGCTGTCATCGACTCGGGCAATATCTGGGTGATGCTCTCCCTTGTATTCGGCTCGTCGGCGACGTTGTTCTATTGGACAAAATGGCTCGGCAAGACAACAGCCGTGGTCGCGGGCAAAGAGAGCATCGAGGAAAAAGTCCACTACAGCGAGTGGGGCATACTTGGCGGGCTTACTGCGTTTGCCATACTTATCACAATGACGTTCCCATTCTATTCAAGGGGAATCGTGGTCCCATACCTTATCGGTGCTTTTCAGGGGACTTCGGAAAGGGTCTTTACGTCGCTGAGCATGGACAATATGGTAATAATGATAGTCATGGTAGTGCTGATAATAATACTTGCGTTGCTGTTCTATGGCAAGACATCAGGGCGCGTCGTGCCTATCTACATGGCAGGCGTCAACGAGGGCGACAACCTCACTTTCGTGGGCGCCAGGCAAAAAGACATACCAATCACATTACGCAATTGGTATCTCAAGGAAATGTTCCCTGAAGAAAGCACAAACCGCATCGGCAACATCATGGTATACGTCGTTTTCGCAATAGTGTTCTCCTATGCTGCGTTTATGGGGATCACGCTTTATGGATATGTGATAGGGGGTGGTTTTTGATGGATAATGCCCTCGTAATCTTCTTTGGGGCCGACAGGGTCTTGTTTGTGTTTTTCGGAACCGAGGTCTATATGACGCATCTCATAGGCGCGGTGTTGTACATAGTTCTGGCCCCGTTTGCCGGCGGGCTTATCGCGGGACTGGACAGGAAGGTCACGGCGCAGATGCAGGGACGCCACGGCCCGCCCATATTGCAGCCCTTCTACGATGTCGCAAAACTTCTTGGCAAGGAGAAGATCACGGTCAGCAACGGCCAGGACTTCTATGTAATGTGCTCCTTGGTTTTCATGGTCATATCCGGCGCGTTTTTCTTCGCCGGGTCGAACCTGCTTATGACGATTTTCACGCTGACGGCGGGCTCTATTTTCCTCGTGCTTGCGGGCTATGCGTCAAACTCGCCGTACGCGCAGCTTGGCGCCGAGCGGGAAATGCTTCAGATAATGAGCTACGAGCCGATGATATTGCTCAGCGCGGTCGGGTTTTATATGGCGACCGGCTCGTTCAATGTAGGGGACATAGTCACGTCCGGGCGGTTTGTTTTCCCGTATCTGGCGGGGATGTTTGCCGGCTATGTATTTGTGCTTATAATCAAAATGCGAAAGTCGCCATTCGACCTTTCCATGTCGCACCACGCACATCAGGAATTGGTCAAAGGCCTCACAACGGAATTTTCGGGGCGGACGCTGGCGTTGAGCGAAATAATACATTGGTACGAAAACGTATTTTTGCTCGGCTTCGTCTTTATATTCTTCGCGAACGGCGAGCCTCGGTTCATTGTGCTTGGCGTGCTTGTGGCTTTGGTGTGCTACTTTGTCATAGTCTTTATCGACAACAGCTTTGCGAGGATGAAGTGGCAATTTACGCTTAAATCGGCTTGGATGGTCACGCTGGTGTTCGGTGGCGGCAACTTGTTCGTCCTGTATTACCTGCGGGCAGTTTTCCAGGTATAGAAAGGAGGCAGGGATATGTCAATCAAAAAATCTCCGTGGATTATCCATTATGACTGCTCTAGCTGCAACGGCTGCGACATCGAAATGCTTGCCTGCCTCACCCCTATGTACGATCTTGAGCGTTTTGGGATAGTGAACACCGGCAACCCTAAGCATGCGGATGTGTTTATCGTGACAGGGACGGTCAACACGCAGAACATTCCCGTAGTCAAGCAGATATACAACCAGATGCCGAACCCCAAGGTGGTCATCGCCGTGGGGATATGCGCCGCAACGGGCGGTATCTTCAGGGGCTGCTACAACGTGGTGGGCGGCCTCGACCATGTGATACCAGTCGATATGTATGTGCCGGGTTGCGCGGCAAGGCCGGAGGCGATCATCGACGGCATTATGAAAAGCATCGACATACTTGCGGAAAAGCAGGCGGCTCTGGACGAAGGGGTCGTGCCGGAGGAAATCTGCGGCGGGTATATCTACGAAGGGGAGCACGACGAGCACGGCACCCTTATAACGGACGAGGATGCGGACGCCGCCGAGGAGGAACAAGACGTAGGGGCGACCCCTGACCAGGAGGAACAAGAATGAACATAGAAACCCACCCCGCGGACGCCCTCCTTGCGCTTGCACAGGATACCAAGGCGGACGGCTGGCGCCTAGGCCAGGTCTGCGCCACGACGATAGGCGACTCGGTCGAAATGCTGTACACCTTTGAAAAGAACAACGAGCTAAAGAGCTATAAATTCATGCTGAATGCGGAGGCGCCAGAGCTTCAAAGCGTCACGGCCACCTATCCCTACGCCTTCATCTACGAAAACGAGATACACGACCTCTTTGGCGTCAAATTCAAAAATCTTGCCGTGGACTACGAAGGCACATTTTTCAGGATTGCGGAAAAAACGCCGTGGAACCCGTCGGCTGCGAAAGGAGGCGAAAACTAATGGGCAAAAGCACTATTATTCCATTCGGGCCGCAGCATCCGGTCCTTCCAGAGCCGATACACCTCGACCTCGTGCTTGAGGACGAAAAGGTCGTTGAGGCGATTCCGCAGATAGGCTATGTCCACCGTGGGCTCGAAAAACTTGTTGAGAAAAAGGAATGGCCGGAAATGGTCTTTGTCATCGAACGCGTTTGCGGCATATGCAGCTTCGGCCACGGTTGGGGGTATTGCATGAGCGTCGAGGGCAACCTAGGCGTGGAAGTGCCGCCCCGCGCTCAATACCTCCGCACCATCTGGCACGAGCTCAGCCGCATACAAAGCCACTTGCTTTGGCTTGGGCTTATTGCGGACGCATTCGGTTTTGAGAGCCTTTTCATGCACTCGTGGCGGCTTCGCGAAACGGCGGTTGAAATTTTTGAGGACACCACAGGCGCCCGCACCACATTCTCGGTCTGCAAAGTCGGCGGGCTCCGCAGGGACATAGAAAACGAAAAGCTTGCTGAAATCGTGAAAAAACTTAGGGATAAAGAAGCCGAATTACGTGAGCTTACAAGCGTGTTTCTGGATGACAACTCGGTCAAGAAAAGGTTGGTGGGCATAGGCGCGCTTACGAAAGAGGACGTTATAGAGCTTGGAGCTGTCGGCCCTGTTGCCCGTGCGTCCGGCGTGTCGAACGACGTTCGTCTTGACGGGCACGGCGTATATAATGAATTGGGGTTCGAGCCCTGTGTGGAGGAAGAAGGGGATAGCTACGCAAGGTGCAAGGTTCGTGTACGTGAAATCTTTCAATCCATAGATTTGATTGAGCGGGCTGTGGCTGCCATACCGGACGGCGACATCGCGATAGAGATCAAGGGCGTGCACCCGGCGGGCGAGTTCCTTGCACGTCTGGAGCAGCCCCGTGGCGAGGCTTATTATTATACAAAGGGTTCGGGCGAAAAATTTCTTGAGCGAGTCCGTGTCCGCACGCCCTCGAACGCAAACGTCCCTGCGCTCGTGAAGATGCTGCAAGGCTGCGATCTCGCTGACGTGCCGATTCTGACGCTTACGATAGACCCTTGCATCAGCTGTGTGGAAAGGTAGGTGAGCCATGTCAAACCTTAAAATAGGCAAGATGATAATGCGAAGCCTGTTCGGCGAGCCGGCAACCCATATGTACCCCGACGTCCCGCGCGAATGGGCGGATGTCACGCACGGGCATATAGAAATAGATATCGACAATTGCTGCTTTTGTGGCCACTGCGCGCGTAAGTGTCTGACTTACGCCATAGACGTTGACCGCGAGGCGGCGAGCTGGACTATAAAACGCATGAGGTGCATACAATGCATGCATTGCGTGGAAGTGTGCCCCAAAGGCTGCCTGAAAAACCTCCCGACCTACACGCCGCCGAATACGGAGAAGGTCGTGGACGTGTTCGTAAAGCCGCCCGCATCATAATGCACGAGCTGCCCCTTACGGAACAGATAATCAAGATTGTGACGGAGCGCGGGCAGGCAGCCGGCGCATCCAAAATAGAAAGCATCAAACTCGTGGTCGGCGAACGCTCCGGCTATATCACCGAATCCATTCGGCTATACTTCGATGTGGTTAGCAAGGGGACGCTCTGCGAAGGAGCCGCTCTTGAAATAGAGGTCGTGAAGCCAATGCTCAAATGCCCCGCCTGCGACGAGCTTTTCGAGCGTCCCCGCATGAGCTTCGCCTGCCCCGCCTGCGGAACGGACGGCGAACCAACGGACATCGGCCGCGAGTTCTATATCGACAGCATAGAGGTGTCGGGATTATCGAAATTTCCATAAAATCTACACAATAGCATATATTGACAAACAAGCTTACCCATGGTAATATGTTCCATGACTCATTCGCATATGCATGTTCACATGGAGGTTTGGAAATGAAAAGCGAAATAGATGTTGATGTTTATCAGGGTATACGCGAGGTCTTGTCAAGGGCGCGTTCAAAGGTTTATGCGGCCGTCAACTCTGCCATGGTCGAAGCGTATTGGGAGATTGGACGGCAGATTGAAGAAGCGGTCGGCGAGCGGGCAGAGTACGGTAAGGGGTTGTTGCAATACCTTTCAGGGCGACTGACGGCGGAGTTTGGGAAGGGGTTTACGGTTGCAAATCTAAGAAATATGCGCCAATTCCATGCAACATTCGATATTCGCTACGCACTGCGTAGCGAATTGACGTGGACTCACTATCGGATGTTGATGCGTATTGAAGAACCCGACCGCAGGGAGTTTTATCTTCAAGAATGTGCTGAAGATGGTTGGTCATCACGCCAACTAGAGCGGCAAATCAACTCGTTCTATTATGAGAGGCTGCTTGCAACGCAAAAGAGCGGGCGCGAAAGCATCAGAGGCGAGATTAAAAAGCTCGAACCGAATACAGAGCCAGGGTATATCCTCAAAGATCCCTATATACTGGAGTTTCTGGACCTCAAAGAAAACCGCGATTACCACGAAAGCGAACTGGAGCAGGGGCTGACAGATAAATTGCAAAGCTTCCTGCTCGAGCTTGGCAAAGGCTTTTCGCTTGTGGCGAGACAGAAGCGGATAACCATAGAGGGCGACCACTTCTACGTAGACCTCGTCCTGTACAACTATATCCTCAAATGCTTTGTGCTGATTGAGCTAAAAACCGGTAAGCTGACCCCGCAAGACATCGGGCAGATTGATTTTTATGTAAGGTATTTCGAGGCCGAAGTGAAGCAGCCGGAGGACAGCCCGACAATCGGCATCATCCTTTGCACGGACAAGAACAATGCAATGGCAAAGTATTCCGTTCTGTCGGACAGTGAGAATTTGTTTGCGTCGAAGTACAAACTGTATTTGCCCACCGAAGAAGAACTGAGCCAAGAACTGCAGCGCGAGCGCGAACTGCTCGAGCGACAGAAGTGAGGCGGTGAGGGAAAGAACACGCAACTTTGAGTGGAAGTGTGGAAAAATCTCTGTAAACTGACTTCCTATGACATTTTCCCCTATGCGGTCTGACTTCCCAAATATTATGGTAATATTGAACGCAGAGGTGAGCTGAAATGAATGACATAGAAAAATTGAAGGCTCTGATCGACGAAGCGAAGCGAATCGTCTTCTTCGGTGGCGCTGGCGTCTCAACCGAGAGCGGCATACCGGACTTTCGCTCGGAAACGGGTCTGTACAAGGCGCAGCAGGAGTATGGCCGCAGCCCGGAAACGCTGCTTTCCGCCTCGTTCTTCTCGAAAGAGCCCGACACCTTCTTTCGCTACCACAAGGAGAACCTTATCCATCCCGACGCCCGCCCGAACGCGGCGCACCTCGGGCTTGCTGCGATAGAGCGTTCCGGCAAGGACGTAAAAGTCGTGACCCAGAATATCGACGGTCTGCACCAAGATGCCGGCTCCGGCACCGTGTACGAATTGCACGGCAGCGTCCACCGCAATTATTGCATGGACTGCGGCACGACCTACGGCCTTGATTATTTCCTTGATCCTGCCAATTGTGAAAAAAAGGGGTCCGACACGAAATGGGTGCCTTGGTGCGAAAAGTGTGGCGGCATGGTACGGCCGGACGTGGTGCTTTATGAGGAAGGGCTTGACGGCGGCGTGGTCACGGGAGCTATGGGTGCAATCTCGTCGGCGGACTTGCTTATCGTCGGTGGCACGTCCCTTGTCGTATATCCGGCTGCGGGCTTCCTCAATTATTATAAAGGGGATTCTATCGTGCTTATCAATATGAGCGAGACAAGCGTGGACGGCCGAGCCGACCTTGTGATACGCAGGCCTATCGGTGAGGTTTTTGCGGAATTGTGACATTTTTTGTGGTATTATATTCGCTTGAAAAGACTTGGAAAGAGAGGACACAATTATAAATGAGTAGTTATTATCAGGAGAAAATTGAGCGGGCATCGCGTGACGAGATGCGTGCGTTGCAAGATGAAAGAATTGTGAAGCAGGTGCAGCATGTCTATAAGAATGTTGCGCCTTACCGCGAGAAGATGAAAGAAAAGGGCGTGGAGCCGGGCGATATAAAGTCGATAGACGATCTCGGCAAGCTCCCGTTTACCACGAAAGATGACCTACGTGACGGCTATCCTTACGGCTACCTCGCCATGCCGCTTGCGGACTGCGTGCGGATACAGTCGACGAGCGGCACGACGGGCAAACGCGTCGTCGCGTTCTACACGCAGCACGACATAGACCTTTGGGAGGACTGCTGCGCGCGGTCAATCGTAGCGGTCGGCGGCACGAAGGATGACGTGGTGCATGTCAGCTATGGGTACGGGCTTTTCACTGGCGGGCCAGGGCTCAACGGCGGGTCGCACAAGGTCGGCTCGCTTACCCTGCCGATGTCATCTGGCCTTACGGAGCGGCAGATACAGTTTATGACGGACTTGGGCTCCACGATACTTTGCTGCACGCCGTCATATGCGGCAATGATGGCAGAGACCATTCATGCAGAGGGCTTGATAGACGACATAAAATTGAAAGCGGGCATATTCGGCGCCGAGGCGTGGAGCGAGGAAATGCGTCGCGACATCGAAAAGAATCTGCGTATAAAGGCGTATGACATCTATGGACTCACGGAAACGACAGGCCCAGGCGTCTCGTACGAATGTTCCGAGCAGACGGGTATGCACGTCAACGAGGATCACTTCTATCCCGAAATAATCGACCCTGACACTCTTGAACTTTTGCCGGAGGACAGCAAGGGCGAGATAGTTTTCACGAACTTGACCAAGGAAGCCTTTCCGCTTATGCGATACCGCACGAGGGACATCACGAGGCTGACCCGCAAGGAATGCTCGTGCGGCCGCACGCTTGTCAAGATGGCGAAGCCGATGGGCCGCTCGGACGATATGCTAATCATCAGGGGCGTCAACGTGTTCCCGTCGCAGATAGAGGCGGTCTTGCTAGGGCAGGGCTATCAGGCGAACTACGTCATCATCGTCGACCGCGTCAACCACACCGACACTTTCGAGGTGCAGGTCGAAATGCCAGAGCATATATTCTCGGACGAAGTGCGAAAGATCGAAAAGAGCGAGGGCGAATTGCTTTTGGCGATGCGGTCTGTGCTTGGCATTTCGCCCAAGGTGCGGCTCGTCGCGCCACGTTCGATACCGCGCAGCGAAGGGAAGGCCGTCCGCGTCATCGACAAACGCAAGATATAGGAAAGGAAACCAAAAATGATTATCGATCAACTCTCGGTATTTTCCGAAAACAGGGCGGGTATGCTCGCCGAAATCACAGGCCAGCTTGCGGAAGCCGCCATCGACATAGAGGCGCTTACCATTGCGGACACGGCGGAATTTGGCGTGTTGCGCCTTATCGTGGATGCGCCGAAAAAGGCGTTGACAGTGCTGAAGGGCGGCGGATTTGTCGCCTCTCTTACGCCGGTGATAGCGCTCAAGATGAAGAATGAGCCGGGCTCTCTGGCAACCATCGCAAAGATACTTGCAGATGCAGAAGTGTCGATAGAATACCTTTATGCTTGCGTCGCACGCGAGGAGGGCAGCGCATTTGTGGTGCTGCGCGTGGAGGATGCGGATGCCACCGTGGCGTTGCTGACGGCAAAAGGTTACGAGGGTTATAAATAATGAAAGCATTAATAAGCGTATCCGACAAAAGCGGCGTCGTTGACTTCGCACGTGCCCTTGCCGCCCTCGGCTATGAGGTGGTATCGACCGGCGGCACGTACAGCGCCCTTGCCGACGCCGGCGTGCCCGTCATATCCGTGTCTGACGTCACGGGCTTTCCCGAATGCCTGAGCGGTCGCGTCAAGACCCTGCACCCCGCCGTCCATGGCGGCATACTCGCCATGCGCGACAGCGAAGAGCATATGACGCAGCTTGCGGGACTTGGCATAGGAACGATAGACATAGTCGCCATAAACCTCTATCCGTTCAAAGAGACTATCATGCGCGAGGACGTCACCTTGCCGCTCGCTATCGAAAACATCGACATAGGCGGACCGACGATGTTGCGTTCTGCTGCAAAAAACCATAAGGATGTCGTGGTGGTCTGCGACCCTTGCGACTACAAGGCCGTGGTGGAGGAACTCCAGGCGGCTCCTGCCGACGGTGCCTCGGGCGTCTCCTACGAAACGAAATATCGTCTCGCCCTAAAGGTCTTTGAGCATACGGCGGCCTACGACGCCATGATTGCGGAGTATCTTAGAGCCGTCAAAAACATCCCCTTGCCAGACAACCCGACCTTTACCTATGAAAAAGTGCAAGACCTGAGATACGGCGAAAACCCGCACCAAAAGGCGGCGTACTACAAAGAGGTAAACCCATGGGCGGGTGCCCTTGTTGGCGCAGTGCAGCTTCACGGCAAGGAGCTTTCTTTCAACAATATAAACGACACGAACGGGGCGCTTGCCTGCCTGCGTGAGTTTGAAGCCCCGACCGTAGTTGCGGTGAAGCACGCCAACCCCTGCGGCGTTGGCAGCGCGGACACCATAGCGGAGGCATACCGCAAGGCATACGACGCAGACCCCATATCCATCTTTGGCGGCATCATAGCGGCAAATATGCCGATAGACAAGGCGACCGCCGACGCGATAGCAAAAATCTTCGTGGAAATCGTGATAGCGCCGGACTTCACCGAAGAAGCCATAGAAATCCTGACCGAGAAGCAGAACATACGTTTACTCAAGCTTGCGGATATAAAAGAGCGGCAGCCCGCTGGAAGTCTTGACATCAAAAAAGTGGACGGCGGCATCCTTGTGCAAGATATAGATGCAGGGCTGTACGACGAAAAAGAATTTTGCGTCGTGACCAAAAAACAGCCGACGTCGGGCGAGCTTGAAGATCTAAAATTTGCGATGAAAATCGTCAAGCATGTGAAGTCAAACGCAATAGTGGTCGCAAAGGATGGCATGACGCTAGGCGTAGGACCCGGCCAGACCAACCGTATCAGCGCAGCGCGTATAGCGCTCGCCGGCCCTGACCTCGAAGGCGGCTCGCGCGGCGTGGCGGGCGCAGTGATGGCCTCCGATGCGTTCTTCCCCTTTGAGGATTGCGTCATCGCGGCGGCGGAAGCAGGCGTCACAGCCATCATCCAGCCGGGCGGCTCGATGAAGGACGAGGACTCGATACGTAAGTGCGATGAACTGGGACTGGCGATGGTGTTCACAGGCGAACGCCACTTCAAGCACTAATCAAGAGGAAACCACAGAAAATCGCCGGAAGCGCGGAGAACACATAGCATATGGACGAACAAAAAAAAGTATTGATAATCGGCGGCGGCGGACGCGAGCACGCCATCGCATGGAAGCTCGCACAGAGCGAACGCGTGGGCGAGATAATATGCGCTCCCGGCAATGCCGGCATCGAAGGGCTCTGCCGCTGTGTACCCGTCTCCGTGGAAGACATAGAGGGCCTGACGGCGCTCGCGACAAAAGAGATGCCAGACCTCGTGGTGGTGGGGCCGGAAGTGCCGCTCGCGCTCGGCCTGACCGATTCGCTCGAAGCGCTAGGCCTCAAGGTATTCGGCCCGAACAAGAAATGCGCGCAGCTCGAAGCGAGCAAGTCGTTCACAAAGGCTTTCCTTGCGCGGCACGATATCCCGACCGCTGGATATAAGGAATACACGGACGCAGACGCGCTCCGTGCGGACGTAGGCATCTTCGGATTTCCGATGGTGCTTAAAGCCGACGGCCTCGCTGCCGGCAAAGGCGTCATCATAGCTGAGGACAGGGCGGCCGCTGAAGCGGCCGTATATGAGCTTATGGAAGGCCGCGCCTTCGGCGCGGCCGGCGACAAAGTCGTAGTCGAAGAATATTTACACGGCACGGAAGCGTCAGTGCTATGTTTCGTGGACGGCAGCGCCATCGTACCCATGGAGAGCGCGCAGGACTACAAGCGCATAGGCGATGGCGACGAAGGCCCGAATACCGGCGGCATGGGCACATACTCGCCAAGTCTTTTGTTTGACGAAGAAATGGATATGCGCGTCGCCGAGGACATCTTGCTGAAAACGCTCGAAGGCTTCAAAAAAGACGGCCTTGACTTCAAGGGCGTGCTTTTTGTGGGCATTATGCTGACGGACGACGGCCCTAAGGTCATAGAGTTCAACAATCGCTTCGGCGACCCCGAAACCCAGTCCGTGCTGCCAAGGCTCAAGACAGACCTTTATACCATTATGGAAGAGGTGTGCGAGGATAGGCTGTCGGAACTTTCGATAGAGTGGGACGACGCGCTGAAAGCGGTCACCGTCGTGATGGCGTCCGGCGGCTACCCCGGCGCCTACGAAAACGGCCACACGATATACGGTCTGGACGATGTGCCGGAAGGCGTCACCGTCTTTCACGCCGGGACGAAGCGCGGCGAGCGTGGCGAGATACTTACCGCAGGCGGCCGCGTTCTCGGCGTTCTCGGCGTTGGTGCCACCCACGAGGAGGCAAAGGCCACGGCCTACGCAGGCGTCTCAAAGATCTCATTCAAAAACGCTGCATTCCGCAACGATATCGGCACAGTTTACTGAAAATTATACTATCCACACTCTATCCCCCCATTATTTACAGAACAATGACATTGAGGCAAGAAAGTTGCAAACTCCATGCGCTATAGCATAAAATTACGGGTATGAACAGGCAGCAGCAAAGACGGAAAAAAATAATGACAGTAATCGTCATCATCATCGTGGCGGCGATGGTGTTTGCTTATGTGCTGCCCATGGCGGTGCTTGCCTCGACCGTGCCGCCCCCGCCTCCGCAGGACGACCCCTCTATCTGGGTGATAGACGATCCGGAAGGCCCTTGGAACCAGCCGGAAGAAGAGCCTGAGGAAAAGCTTATACCGAGGCTGACGATCACAAGCACGGCGCCGACACTGAATGTAGGCCAGCAGGAGCAGCTGCACTTTGTCATGGAAGACTTCCCGGAAGGCACATTGCCGGAATGGTCCACAAGCAATCCAAGCATCGTGGTCGTCAATGATATCGGCGTGATACGTGCCGTTGCGCCAGGCCGAACCGATGTGATTTTGCGTGCGGGCGATCTAAGAGCATCCTTGTTGGTGACAGTAAGCGAGCTCAAGGCGAATCGTGTCGTTATAGACTTGATAACTGAAGACATAGCGAGAACAGGCCCAAGGCAGTATGAAATCAGCGTGGGAGATGTCATCCGCCTTTCGGCAAGGATAGAGCCCGAAGGCGCCAAAGTCGACAGGTTTTCATGGACGCTCGGCAATGCCGATGTCGCTTCGCTGTCCGCAAGCACTGGCCACGCCAATGAGTTTATCGCCACAGCTATCGGGCGGACGAGCGTTATAGTGACGGCAGACTCCCTTATGGACGAGATTTCAATCACTATAGTCGAGAGCGGCGTTCCAGTTGACCAGATATGGGTCTGGATTAGAAACATAGTGATTCTTGTGGTAATAATTGTTGCTGTCGCCGTTGTGCTGACACTTTTGGTGCAGAGGCACAAGAAGCAAAAGGCACGGCAAAAGGCCATCGCCGCGAAGCGTCGCAGGGAGGAAGCCGAACGCCGCGCACGAGAAGAGGCGGCTATGGAAATGCAACGTGACATGCTCGGGCCGCGTGCTGCGCAACCCGAGGAGCGCATGACAATGAAAGTCAGCGGCACAGCAGTCGGTGCGGGTTTGCCGCCGCTGCAACCAGAGATAAAAGAGCCGGAGCGCCCGGTCACGCTCGACGATCTCGATTAGGGAAACCAGACAAATGAAAGCAAAAGGTCTTATCGGCGAGTTCAAAGAATTTGCGCTCCGTGGCAATGTCGTGGACATGGCCGTCGGCATCGTGATAGGCGTCGCCTTTGCCGCCATCACAAACTCGCTTGTGGGGGACATCATAATGCCCGTAATAGGGGTGCTCACAAACAACTATGATTTTCTGCACCTCGCAATCCCGCTTGGTGGGGACAATGTATTGGCTTACGGCGCTTTTATCGAAGCCGTGATCAATTTCATAATCATCGCCGCCGTGCTTTTCTTAGTCATCAAACTTTTCAACAACTTACACAGAGCGACATCCAAAGAGGAAGAGGAGCCGCCACCTCCGACGGAGCTTGAACTCCTTACCGAAATCCGCGACCTCTTGAAAAAGTAGGGGGCCGGATTGCTAAAAATTATCAGAAGTATTGACTTTTTGCCGTGATTGTCACAGAATAAAGGTAGGTAAGTAAATCCCCCAATCGGGCCGTGCCGGAGAGCGCAGCGTTAAGAGATTGGGGGTTTTATCTTTTCATAGGAGAGTTATTGAGGGAAACGAAATGCAGAAATTATAGAGCCAAAAGTCGTAGCCGTGTACGATTACTATTAATCAAATTAAGCTGTAAATCCAACCCTGACATAAATCCGCCCATGCCGTTTTGATGGCATGGGCGGTCGTAATACATAAAATGCTTTTTCTTTTAGCTTTGTGCCCAGTAATCCCAAAACTCCTCGTATGTCATTCCTGCTCTTGCCTCAGTATATTCAAGGGTTGTGTCTTTGGTGATTGGCAAAGTAGAAGTCGCACCAACAATCATCATTTCACCAGAACTCAATTCAGCTATACTTGCGGATTCGGGGTCACCTATAAGTAATACACACATTACAAGGGAGATATCTTCAATGTTAGTTCCCCAGTCGCTCATATAAGAAATCACATATAGAACCACATCACTTGTCAAGGACTCTGCCAATGGAGTATAAAAATCGGCATCTTCTGTTATCGCCTCAACTAAAATACCCTCTTTTAGAAAAGACGATATATTAAAAGTGATATTATCGCAATCAATATCGGTAACCTCTTTGAAATCGGTATTCAGCTTGGTTTGCACTTCGTCAACCGTTAATGTTTTATCTTCCGTAGCATCCGCCTCTTGCGATTGTGAAGGTTTCATCATATCGTTCGCTATATCAAGCAGTTCCGGTCTTACGGTATTTGATACAACAGCGTTTGATACAACAAACAGTATTATTGAGATAATACCAAGTGTTAGTCCCGCTTTGGCTGAACCCTTAGAGCGGTTTTTTGTTTTACCGATTATTACTCCGAGTATACCCAAGCTCAAAGCTATAATCGCAAAAGCAAGGAAGGGTTTGTTGAAAAGTGGCATCCACGAACCAATGATAGCTATAATACCCATTACTAATGATGCAATACCTAATCCGTTTCTTTTCTGTGGCTGTGGCTGTTGATAGCCCGCTTCTTGTTGGGGTTGTGTCTGTAAGTTTTTCTCTCGTTTTCTCATTGTTTGACCTCCTGTTTTTAGTATTCTAACAAAAACGCACCAATAGTTCAACGTGCAAATAATAGTGCATATAAAAGTGTATTTTTTGGGTGTATATCTTGGTGGTGTCAACGCATAAAATAACTAGTGGAGGCTACAAAATGTTTAATGTTGTAAAACCAAAGCATATAAATAAAACCTTTCGGATGCCTGCTGAACTGGTAGACAAATTGGAAGCGCTCGCCCAAGACAAAGGTGTTTCTGTCAACAGCCTGATAATACAATGCTGCGAGTACGCCCTGAACAATTTAGAAAAAGAAAACAGCGAGAACGGTTAAGCCCTTTTGCTCAGCCTACGCCTCCCCCAGCGTCGCCACCATCACAGCCTTGATCGTATGCAGCCGGTTTTCCGCCTCGTCAAAGACCACTGAGCGGGGGCCGCTGAACACCTCGTCCGTCACCTCGCGTATGTCATAGCCGAGCTCCCGTTGCTTTTGTGCCATGGTCGTTTCGAAGTCGTGGAATGACGGCAGGCAATGCATGAAAATAATATCGGGATTTCCTGTGGCGTCCAGCATCTCCTGCGTGACGCGGTAGGGCGTCAGCAGCCTTACGCGCTCGGGTATCTGGTCCTCTTCGCCCATCGACGCCCAAATGTCCGTATATATGACATCGGCACCTTTGAGGCACGCAGGGTCGGAAGTCCACTCGATTTTGGCGCCCGTGGCCTCCGCCACCGCCGTGGCTCGCCCCACAAGCCCTTCGTCCGGCGCAAGCTCGTCCGGCCCATATGCCACAAAATGCATCCCCATTTTCGCGCAGCCGTACATCCACGCATACGACATATTGTTGCGGATGTCGCCGCAAAAGACGACCTTGACTTCGGCCAACGGCTTCTTCACATATTCCTCGACCGTCATAATGTCCGCTAGTATCTGCGTCGGGTGGTCTTCGTCGGTAAGCCCGTTCCAGACAGGCACGCCCGAATACTCCGCAAGGTCTCTCACCGTGTCCTGCGAAAACCCCCTGTATTCTATGCCGTGATAGTATCTGCCGAACAACAGGGCGCTGTCCTTCGCGCTTTCCTTGGCTCCGAACTGTGACGAGCCTGGCCCCATATAGGTGACATCCGCCCCTTCCTCGATGGCCCCAAGCTCAAAGGCCGCGCGAGTCCGTGACGATGTCTTCTCAAAAATCAGCAAGATATTCTTGCCCGCCAGCGAAGTCCCGCGCTCGCCAGCTTTACGCTTGCGCTTCAATTCCACCGAAAGGTCGAGCAGATAGCGTATCTCCTCCGGCGAACAGTCCATCAATGTCAAAAAACTGCGTCCCTTCAAATTCACGGTCATTTTCACAACACCTCCAAACAAAACATTCTAACATTTTTCTAATGGATAATGGTATGTGGTATTATAAACGCATGGAAATGATGGATTGCAATGCGTTTTTGCCGAGCGACCAAGATATCGACGCGTTTTATGCGGGTACGTTCGCACGTGCTGGCGAGCTTCTTGGGTGCAGATATTTCGTGGGCAGCCCTGGCTCCAGCCCAGGCAGCCCTGGCTTCAGCTCGGACGGCGCCGACCCGAACGGCGCCAACAAAATCCCGCCCCGCCCCGGCGCCTGGCGGTTTTGCCTATGGGCGCCGAATGCAAAGTCCGTAAGCATCGTAGGCGACTTCAACGGCTGGGACGACGGCCGCCACTATATGTACCGCCATCGCGGCCTTTGGCTGTGCTTCATAAGCGAAGCGAAGGCGGGCGACAATTATAAGTACCGCATCGAAGGCGCGGACGGCACCATCGTGCTGAAAGCAGACCCTTATGCGGTACACGCGGAAACGCCGCCTGGCACCGCTTCAAAAGTCTGGGACGTTTCCGGCTATAAGTGGGGCGACGACAAATGGATAGAGCGGCGCGAGTCCACAGACCTTTTGCGTTCGCCAGTCTCGATATACGAGCTACACCTTGGTTCGTGGCGCGTAAAGGAAGGCTATGAATTTCCGTCCATACGGGAGCTTGCGGACGAGGTCTGTGCCTATGTGAAGGGCATGGGCTTTACGCACATAGAGCTTATGCCCGTCAACGAGTTTCCCTTCGACGGCTCGTGGGGCTATCAGGTCACGGGGTTTTTTGCGATAACGAGCCGCTTCGGCACGCCACAGGACTTTATGTACTTCGTCGATAAAATGCACCGTGCGGGCATAGGCGTGCTGGTCGACTGGGTGCCGGCGCATTTCCCTAAGGACACTCACGGTTTGCCCAAGTTCGACGGCACTTGGCTATACGAGCACGAAGACCCCCTGCGCCGTGAGCATCCGCAATGGGGCACGCACGAGTTCAACTATCACAGGCCTGAGGTCAAAAGTTTTTTGGTTTCCAGCGCGCTGAACCTTGTCGAACGCTACCATATCGACGGCCTAAGGGTCGACGCCGTCAGCTCGATGCTCTACCTCGACTATGGCCGCGACGACGGGGCTATCCTAAACGACGACGGCAGCAATGTCGACCATGCGGCGGTGGAATTTATCAAAGCGCTCAACGGGACCATTCTCGGCGCTTACCCTGGCACCATGATGGTGGCCGAGGAATCGACGACCTATCCGCTTGTGACGAGGCCGCCTTACGACGGCGGGCTCGGCTTCACGTTCAAGTGGAACATGGGCTTTATGCACGACACCCTGGACTATATGAAGGGCGACCCGTACTTCCGCCACGGCGCGCATGACAAGCTGACGTTCTCGATGTATTATGCGTTTTCCGAAAACTATATCCTGCCCTATTCGCACGACGAGGTCGTCCACGGCAAGGCATCGATGATAGGCAAGATGTTCGGCGAGTACGATGCAAGGTTTTCCGCGCTCAAAACGCTGTACGGCTGGCTTTACGGCCACCCCGGAAAAAAGCTGATGTTTATGGGTGCGGAGTTCGGACAGTTCATCGAGTGGGACTACAAAAAAGAGCTAGACTGGTTCTTGTTGGAATACAGCTCCCATGCGGGCATTCAGGAGTGGGTGCGCGCGTTGAACAAGCTTTACAAGGGACGTAGCGCGCTCTATGCGCGAGACGGTGGATGGGAAGGCTTCAAGTGGCTTAACGTGGAGGATCGCAAGAACAGCATTTTCGCCTTTTTGCGTTCGGATGGGGACGAGCACGTGGTATGCATATACAATTTTTCCGCAGCCGACTTTGATGCATACGGCGTCGCGATGCCTGGCGCAGGCAAGCTGAGGCTATTGCTTTCTAGCGACGACCCTGCCTACAGCGAGCGCCCACCCGCATCCGCATTCCCGCCTCCAGCTCTGATTATGCCCAAAAAATCAACGATTGTACGCCCCACCCCCCTTAATGGGCTGCCATATTCCGCCACTCTCGCCCTTCCAAAGATGTCCGCCCTTTTCTATGCCTGGAAAGAGGAAAAAGTCTTGGGTTTTACGGTTAACGTTAACCCCTAGAAACCAATTGAAATTCTAAGATTTTTGCTTGACAACTGAAGCGTTTTGCCGTAAAATAAACCCTGTATCGTCGGAAGTTACCGGCAGTGTTGGCCGGCACCGATTTGACAGAGTTGACAAGTGAGTTGTGAGAGCTTCATCGAAGAAGCAAAAAATGAGTAGTTTTGGTAGTTGTAAGGCTGGAAAGTGAGAAAGCTGGTAATCGAAAATGGGTAGAAAAAAGGCATTGACTAAATTCATTGCGTGGACGCTGACGCTGGTTTTGGCGGTGACAATAACACCTCTGAGCGCAGCGGCAGCGGAAATGGCAAGCGAAGGGACTGAATCCTCCGGAATTGTGGGCGATGATGCGTTTGTTGCTACAGAAAACGATGGCACGGCAGAGGAAGAAGACTCCCTTTCAGCGGACGAAGAAGGGCTTGACGACGGCGACGTCGAAACGGAAGACGGCCTTTCGGCGATGAATACAGAAGACCTTGTCGAGGCAGATGAAGCTGTTGAGGCAGGGCTTTTTGCTATGGCAGAGGAGGAGCTTGGCATACTGGACGGTGAGCACTTCCGTTTCGAAGTGACGATACCTGAGGGCGGCAACAACGCGCGTACCTTCAGAATACCGCTCAGCAGTTGGCTGCGAGGGGGCGTTCTGGGGCTTGAGGCCTCAAACAAGGCTTACAACTGGGATATCGACTGGGGCGATGGAACGCAAGAATCTGCTTCCCACACAGGTGGCGCCCAAGGCATCGGGGGTGCTCCGAACGGAAGCGACAGCCCAGGCATTCCCCACACCTATCAAAACGGGGGCAAGTATATCATCACAATCACGCCGGCAGGCTCTACGGACGCTTGGCTTGCCGCATTTGGTTTTTCCAGCGGCGGCTTTGGTGCTAATGCTCAGGAAAACAAGGATAAAGTCACAAAGCTTATAAGCCCCATCACTCCGCTTATGACTCGGGCTGACGGGGAGGATGGAAGTGTGGCTTCCCTTCCCTCCGCTGAATGGCGATATGCTTTCCGCGGGTGTACAAATCTTGAAATGGGGTCTGAGTTCACATTCTCAGGCTGGGAGGGCGTCACGGCCGTAGCCGGCGCGTTTGCCCAGGGCATGTTCCAAGATGTCAGTGGCGACGCCTTCACGATGGGCGAAGCATTCAACCTGCCGCAGGGCATTACGACTGTCGGCGCGAATTTTGCCGCAAGCATGTTCCAGAACTGCAACGGCAACAACTTTGCGATGAACGACGTGTTCAACCTGCCAAAGGGCATCACTAATGTCGGTAATGCTTTTGCGATGTCCATGTTCTTCAATTGCAATGGCAACGCTTTCGCGATGAACGACGTGTTCAGCATGCCGCAGGGCATAGAAAGCGTTGGCGACAATTTTGCATCGGGTATGTTCCAGAATTGTAGAGGCTCTGTTTTCACGATGAACGATGTATTCAATCTGCCGCAGCAGATTACAGTCGCAGGGACTAGTTTTGCCCAAAGCATGTTTCAGGGTTCAGGTAGCGATGCCTTTGCCATGAACAGCAGATTCAATCTGCCGCAGAACGTAACAAGCGTCGGATCGGGTTTTGTCCGGTCTATGTTTTTTGAGGCCAGCGGCGAGAGTTTCAGGATAAACAACGTCTTTAAGTTCCCGACCCTTGCTCCGACACAGCTCAACCAAGCAGGCGTGTTCATCTCGACTTTCCAAAACATGAACAGCGGCATCTCTTCCCAGGTGCGGTCTGCATCCTCGATTATCGGCGGCAATGCGTTGCCGACCAGCAATAAAAACACTTTCACAGAAGCCCTGTGTTTTTCCGACCTGCAATATCTTCACGAATACTGGGGAGGCGAAGCCGGAGGCGGTATGCTGAGCATCGACAATGTCCTGGTCGTCAGCCACAGTGAAATGGCATTCCCCACAAGGCTCTATAGATATACTGCCGACGATGTGGCTCCCTTCACCTTTACCGTATACAATCTTGGCATGGATGAAGAGCCGGACTTGGATGTAGAGCTTGACAATGGGGCGGACAGCGGCTTTGTGCTTGGGCTTCCGTCTGACGACGCAATTCCGGCAGGCGGCAGCCTTACATTCACCGCGGCGCCCAAGCTTGGCTTGGTAGGCGGCGATTATGAGGATTACATCACTGTCAGCGCGTCAAGCGGCTCTGAGGTGAAGATTTTCCTGTCTTTCAGCGTGGTGCTTATTCTGGCCAAGGAGCTGGAAGAAAGCGATTTGGTGAAAAGCGCGAAGCACCCGGAAATGGTTGCGGCTTTTGTTGAGGACAAGGTTTATGACGGCAAAAACACGGCAGACGTCACGATAGAGATAAAGCCGGACAGCCTAGTGGAAGATTTAGAAGATGTGTCCATCAAAGTGACAGCCGAGTTTGCGGACACGAAAGCTGCAGGCGACGGCAAGGATGCCGGCGAAGGCAAGGAAGTGAAGATAACCGCCTGGTCGCTTTCAGGCACGGACAAAAACCTCTATTCGCTACCCGAGCTTGACAGCGTGACGATCGAACGCATCACTGCTGACATCGCGAAGAAGGCGCTTACAGGCATAACGGTTGTGGCCGAGAGCAAAATCTATGACGGCAATGCGGATGTCCCCAAAATCTCTGCCGAGCTGTCGTATGCAAACGGTGTTGTCGCCATAGACGATGCAGAGGACGAGGTAAGCATAAAGCTTGACAACGTTGCATTCTCGTCCAAGGACGCAGACGACAATATCAGCATAGACTATGACTGGAGCCTTGAAGGTTTTGACGCAGGGAACTATGAGCTTCCGAGGACAAAGCCTGTTGCACAGGCGGATATCCTCCACAGAGCGCTTATTGTCGAAACGGGCGACCCGAAAGACGGCGGCTACTACATAGCAAAGACATATGACGGGACGGAAGACCCTGGTGAAAGAAGAGGGGAGTTCTCGATAGTCTGCGAAGTCGGTCAAGGCATTGTGGAGGGAGAGGACGTAAACATCCTGGATATCAGGTATCCTTACCCTGAAGCCGGTGTCGGCTCGTACCCCATTGACGTGACCATTTCTCTTTATGGCGACGACGCACACAACTACCATCTTGCGGACTCCAGCCTTGTAGCGGTTGGGCATATAGAGAAAGCGTCTTTCATACTGCAGGATGAGGTGTTGCATGTGCCGCCGAGAGGAAAGGCAAGCCTTGACGTCTCCTCGCTTGTCGCAGAGATACTGAATGACGGCGGTACGCCTGTCTATACCGTAACGGGTGTTGCAGGCGACGATATAATAGGAAGCCTTAACAGCGGAAGCACAGGCAGGCTGCCAAGTAGCGGCATGCTTGAGTTTTCCGTTTTGGAAGAAGCGTATATGGGGGATGTCGCATACATTGCGATAGTCATCTCGGGATTTGACAACTATGAGGACATCTTCTTGACCGTGGACGTGCGGGCGATGGAAGTGGACGCCGAGCCGGTAGACATAAGGATCAATGCGGCGGACAAGGTTTACGACGGTGCGCCGATAATCGTGAGCGCAACGGCGCTGTATCACGGCGAGCCGATACAGGGCTTGAACTTCGATATGCTCTATACACTGGTTGACTCGAGAGGCGCCACGTTGCAAGGCGCAGATGGCGAGCCTCTCTATATGAGCTCGACGTTGCCGGCGGATGCAGGCCACTATAGGGTAAGCGCAAGCGTCAATACGAGATTCTATGTCGGCACGATGAGCCGCATCATCACCGTACATCAAAGGCAGGTCCGCGTGACCACGCCGGATATCGAGCTTGGGTTGGGCCAAGCGTTCCCGTCGCTCCCGCTTCCTGTAAGCTATAGCGGATTTGTGGGCAGGGACACGCCATCAAATGCGCTTGCGGCGACCGCGCAGGCTGTTTATTCCACAAATCCGAGCGTCTCAAACATCTACGCCATATATTTTGAGCCGGAGGCCGAACTGAGAGGTTGGACATCGAGCCAATCGGGCACGCTTGCCGCTTCATTTGGCACGCCGGCATCAAACTATCGCCTTGTCCACACGAATGGAAGGCTGACGAGGCAGACGCTGACATCCATAAGGCTTGGGCCGACCCATGCCAAGGCAGGCGATGCAGACACCCCAATCCTTTTGGAAGCGTTTTTCGCCCCGGAAGTGTTCGATTATGAGAACATCAAGTGGGCTGTCTGCAATACGACAGATGGCCTGGAGATGGTGGAAGGCAGCGAAGGCCAGTGGGGATATATGGACGTGCCCGGCACAGATCAAGGGACGTTCGTGCCTTTGCTCAGGCTTATGCCGAATGCAGACAACAAAAGCGTGAATGTGTTCGCTATGAAGGACGCGCTTGACACAGCACGCACCATAAGCGTAAGCGCTGAGTACGATGGGCGGTATACGGCACGGGCGACCATAGAGATACTGCCGAACGTAGGGCTGCCTAACGAGGGCGATCTGGTGACCTCGGTGAAGGTGCTTGACTCCGCGGTGACGGTGAACAGGGCTGCTGAGCGCGGCACTTTCACTCCTATACTTATTACGCAGCAGCGGGCTGTCGACAAAGGGCTGTCTGGTTTTAGCCCGGATAACGTGACGGCAAAAGACGAGCAGGCAGCGGTCGGAGCGTCATTGCCCGAGATAGCGGCGATGAGGATAGTCGGTTCGAACGGCCGCCCTGTGGCGGGATATGACGTGAGGATGACCCCAGAAGATGAGCGCTTTGTAGAGATAAGCGCGGATGCCTCCGCCCGGAGTGCGAAGAACGTAAGTTTGCAGATACTGCGGTCAGGCATAGATGCCAAAGATGCGTCGGACGACTGGATCGAGGCGAACTGGACATCGGACAATATGGTAGACGTAACGGGCACATTCAGCTTGACGGTTTCAGACAAATTCCCGAGCGTGACCTTGCGCCTAGGCGATTTGAATCTGGCTTTCCCGACCGTGAGCACCACTGTGACGGCCACGAGCACGGCAGGCTCGGTAAGCATAATTGGCATAAACGACAGCACGGCCGCATTCACGGGCAATATCGCATTTGCACAGGGGGCTGTTTCTGGGACAGGCGCCTTGAGCCTGGTATTGCGGGAACAAGGAAGCGCCTTTGCAGCGTCCGAGGCTGTGCTTACGCGAACTGGCACACAGAAGGGCCAGGCGAGGGTGCAGGTGGAAGGCTTCAAGGAGCAGGTTGTAAACCTGAATGTGCGAGTGGTCAATTCACAGCCCAGTGTGAGGTTGAGCAGAACCTCTATCCCGTTGCACTATGTGAATACAGAACAGTCTGTGACAAACCCGAACGGTCTTGAGTACCGTGACTTTGTGCCCGCTGTGATAAACCTTTTGTCAGGCGTGCGGACCAGGGATTTCGAGGATAATTACAAAGTCAAAGACGTGGGGCTGAATCCAGACCACGCAGCGAGCAAGCGGATGATGGACTTGGGCTATCTGTCTGTGGACTATAGCCAAAAGGAGCCAGGCGTGATAAGGCTTACGCCAAAGTCCATAGATATATCGCGAAGCCTGCAGCTTAGGGTTGTCTTTGAGGATCCAGCGTTTGGCGACGACCAGGACAACCCGGACAGCTTCACCAATTTCCGCAACTTGAGCCTGACAGTGAATATGATCCAGACAAACAGCCTGAATATCACAAACAGGGCAACCCCCACCACTGTGAACAGAAACCATGTGGGCATGCCGCACGAAAACGAAGCCGTGGTACGGGAGATTCCGATTGGGCTGAACGCGGCAAATATAGCACTGGATGATTGGGCGATTCAAGGTGATGTGATGAGGACTGGCAGCACAAGGGCTTCGTGGCTGAATGAAGCCGAGCGGCCGCCGCTTGAGCTTCTGGACGGAAATGGCGACGTCATTCCTCCGGTGCAAGTGGTTCCGTACATTGACACGAACGAAACGACCGGTGTGATGACCAGCGGCATAAGGCTGGTTGCAAACAGGGCGGCGCTGGAAGACCTTATGGAGCGCGGCAAATTGAATCCATACAATCCAGACACCAAATTCCGCAATATGACATACAGGATGAATATAGGCTCGAACAAGATAAGGACTGCAAGCGGCACCCCCCGCACCTTTGCGGTCAACCTGACATTTACCGACAACAATGCGAGCTTTACCGTCAGCCTGAACAGCAGGACCAGGATAGACGTAGCAAACCCTGAGTCCTTCCAGACAGCTACCGTGAGGCTGAAGAATACGACATCAGAGATTGACATGGTAAGGCTTTATCCGACTGCCTCCAATAGTTCTCGCAGGGATGTCGAGAGCAATGACTTCAGGGCTGTTGTGACTGGCGCGTACACATTCAATATTATGAAAAGCCTTAGCAACGACCAAGTGGTGCCAAGGGTGGCGCAGAGGCTTTCTGTGCAGATTGTGCTTAGAAACGGGCAGGTGCTGAACTCATGGACCGAATTGGACAGCAGAGGCAGAAACACCGACAGGACCATAAGCGTAAATCCGGTGCAGGCCATACAAAAACCGTCTGCAAGAGCGGTAACGCTGTACAGGGCGCAGCCGCTTCACGGCGACAGCTTCCAGGCGCAAGTAGGCGTTCCCGCAAACGCGAGCTTTGGCGTCGCTGTCATCGACCAAAACAGCCTCAACAATATCAGGTTTGGGAAGGCTGTCGTGGAAGGCGGCACGATAAATGGCTACGAGAAGTACGGGAGCAATCCTGCACGGCATGGCGGGCTTGTGCTTGACAGGGTTGGAGAGACAGGCTGGACGCTCAGCTTTGAAGATGGGGCAGCGCCGGCACGCATCCTCGACCGGAACTTTGCCGTCAACGGCAGGACATCCGCGCTCAAGGCAAGCTACACGGTGCGTGTGGAGCTTTGGGCGAAGGGGACGTATAAGCTTGACGAGAGCGGCAATGCAGTGATAAACGCAAACGGCAAGGTGGAGCCGCTTCGCGACATAAAAGGCAAAGCGAGGAGCGTGCCCACGGTCTACAACGTGCGCGTGAACCTACGTTAACGAGGGCCTTGACCTCCGTTAGGTATTTAGTAGGGGCGGCCTGCAGGCCGCCCCTCTTTTATTAAAAAAAAATGCTTTTACGGACAAAAAAAGTGAAAAATCAGATAGCAAATACTGCTCATAAGTGATAGAGTATCCCTATCAATCGCAGGGCGTTTTTTAGTGTAAGGAGGAGGTATATGGAAGCATTAGACAAGATGTTCAAATTGAAGGAAAACAACACCACAGTCTCAACAGAAATCTTTGCCGGTCTTACCACGTTTATGACGATGGCGTACATTCTGATCGTCAACCCGAACATTCTGTCCGTCACGGGGATGGAATGGGGCGCAATATTTACGGCGACGGCGGTTTCGTCCATAATCGCGACCTTGATGATGGCGTTTTTCGCAAGGTATCCGTTCGCCCTGGCGCCAGGCATGGGGCTGAACGCGTTTTTCGCTTACACGATAGGCTTGGCATTCGGTTGGGAAGTGGCTCTTTTCGCAGTGTTTATCGAAGGAATAATCTTTATATTAATCTCGTTCTTCAAAGTCCGCGAAGCCATCTTCGAGGCAATTCCCAAGAATATGAAGCTTGCGGTGAGCGCAGGCATCGGCCTGTTCATCACATTTATAGGTCTCGTCAACGGCGGGCTTGTAAGCATGAATATTCCGGACGTGCCGGTCTCCCTCGGCGACATCGGCAGCATCACCGTCATATTGATGCTCGTAGGCATTGTCATCACGATGATACTATTGAGCCTTCGTGTAAAAGGTGCGCTGCTGTTCGGAATATTGGCGACATGGGTAATAGGGATGATATGCCAAGGCGCGGGGGCGTATGTCGTGGACCCGGAGGCGGGTATGTACTCCCTTATCCCGACCGGCGTTTTCGCGGCGCCGCCGTCAATCGAGAGCAACAATATCTTTGTGGCGATTTCGAATATCCGCGAGAATTTCAATATTGGAATATTTGATTTCATCATCGTTTTGTTTGCGTTCCTGTTCGTCGATATATTCGACACGATAGGGACGGTCATAGGCGTTTCGGAAAAAGCGGGCTTTATGACCAAGGACGGAAAGCTTCCGAGGCTCAGCAGGGTGCTTATGTCCGATGCGGTCGGCACAGTCGTCGGCGCTTCGATGGGTACTTCGACCGTGACCACCTATGTAGAGAGCGCGGCGGGCGTTGCAGAGGGCGGCAGGACAGGGCTCACCTCCCTGACGGTCTCGGTGTTCTTTGCCATCGCGCTGTTCTTCTCGCCGATATTTGCCGCCATCCCTGCGTTCGCCACGGCGCCTGCGCTCGTGCTCGTAGGGTTCTTTATGATACAGAACGTCATAAAGATAGACTTCAAGGACCTTACGGAAGGCATACCGGCGTTTATCACCATCATTATGATGCCCCTTACATACAGCATCGCAGAAGGCATCATCTTCGGCGTCATCAGCTACGTGATCCTCAAGTTTGCCACCGGCAAGAAGAAGGAGGTCAGCGTCATGATGACGGTGCTCGCGATTATCTTTGTCATAAAACTTGTCACTCAAGCCGGGGGGTACTGACGGTTCTGTAAGAAAGCAAGGGCGGCTGCGACAGCAGCCGCCCTTTTCTATGCCATTATTTCCGTGCATCCATTTACTTGCACCTATGCACCTTTATCCGATTTTCACGCCTCTATACTTTACTGCGATATCCCGTAATGTGATGTTGCGGGTGTAAATCCAGATGTATAAAGGTATATAATAGCGTAGAGATGCAGAGAGGTGATTGGAATGAAGAATTATAGGAAAAACAATAGGACAATTGCGGGTCGTATGGCGGCGGTCTTTCTCGTCATGGTCTTGGTAACGGCGCTGTCGCTTGGCGCGTGTTCGCCAGGCGGCGGCGGGAGCTCAGCCCCAGCGCCTGCCCCGGCGCCTGCGGCGCCTATGGCGGATATGGCCATGAACGAGGAAAGGGGATACAGATTGGAGGCCGAGGCGTGGGATGTGGCGGAGGATGACGCCGGCGGCGGGTTTGCGATGACATCTTCAGGCACAGGGAACGTGCAGAGCGGGCGCAAGATTTCTTTCAGGGCTTCCGTGTCGATGAACACAAAGACCTTCGATGCGGACTACGCGGCGATAAATGATTTGGTGGCGGGAGCCGGCGGTTATGTAGCGCACGAGAATACGAGCGACAATTCTTATATGCAGAGCCGTAACATGGGGCGTACCGCGTGGCTGTCAGCGCTTATCCCCGCTGCGGGATACGATTCGTTCCTGGATGACCTTTCGGAGATAGCCGAGGTCGTGAACAAGACAAAATCGTCCGACGATCTCACCGCCCAATACTTCGACACCGAGGCCCGCATTGAAATGCTTGAGCTACGCAAGGAGCGTTTGATGGGCTATCTGGTCGAGGCGGAAGATGCAGCGGACATAGTGGAGTTCGAGCGCGAGCTTTCAAACGTGCTTTACGAACTCGACAACTATCAGGGCAACAAGCGGCATCTTGACCGCCTCGTGGACTATGCCACAATCGACATCAACCTAAACGAGCTTATCACGCCTGAGACCATAGGCAAAGACGGAGAACCGCTCGGCTCGCGTGCCTCGGACGCCTTCGCCCTGTCCACGAACAGTGTTGGGCGTTTCCTCGAAGGCTTTGTCGTGTTGCTCGCTGCGGCCGTGCCGGTGATCGCCGTGATCGCCGTGATCGCCGTGATAGTCCTGGTGGTCATAAAGCTGTGCCGCAAGGTTCGTGCAAAGATCCGCGAGCTACGAAAAAAGGATTAGGCTCAACGCCGTTAGGAAGCAAAAAAATTCAATCGAACGCCCGACAGCTAAAAATCGTCGGGCGTTCGATTTTTATGCTAAAATAGTAAAAAAGCGTTTTGAAAGGAGGGGAGAGAACCTATGCGAAGAAAGAAGAAAATAGTGGCGATGCTCCTTGCAGGGGGCCAAGGCTCAAGGCTAGGGGTATTGACGGCGGAAAAAGCGAAGCCCGCAGTGGCGTACGGCGGGAAGTACAGGATTATCGACTTCCCGCTTTCAAACTGCGCCTACTCAGGCATCGACACGGTAGGCGTGCTGACGCAGTACAAGCCGCTCGAGCTCAACACCTATATCGGCACGGGTTCCGCCTGGAACCTCGACACGATGACGGGGGGCGCCTATGTGCTTCCGCCGTATTCCGTCGGCGAGTCGGGTGAGTGGTATTCGGGGACGGCAAACGCCATTTACCAAAACATCGGGTTTATCGAGCAATTCGATCCGGATTTGCTGCTCGTGCTTTCCGGCGACCATATCTACAAGATGAATTACAAATGGATGATAGACGCTCACGCAGCGAAGGGCGCCGACGCGACCATCGCCGTCATCCCCGTGGCTATGGAGGAGGCGTCGCGCTTCGGCATCATGAACACCGATGACGACATGCTTATCACCGAGTTCGAGGAAAAGCCAGCCCGCCCAAAAAGCAACCTCGCATCAATGGGCGTATACGTCTTCACTTGGGAGAAGTTACGCAAATACCTGAAAAGCGACGCGAACGATCCCGATTCCGACAGCGACTTCGGCAAGGACATCATCCCGACCATGCTGGCGGCGGGCGAAAAGCTTTACGCCTACGAATACGGCGGGTACTGGAAGGATGTCGGGACCATCCAGTCGCTTTGGGAGGCAAATATGGAGCTGTTGAAAGACGATCCGCCCATAAACCTCTATGATGAGCCATGGCGTATCTTTTCGCGGAACCCGAACGAGCCGCCGCATTTTGTCCATGAGGACGCAAAGGTCGTGAACTCATTGATATGCGAAGGCTGCCGCATTTATGGGACGGTGGAGAACAGCATCCTCTCGTCAGGCGTCATCGTCGAGAGGGGCGCTAAACTCTACGATAGCATCGTAATGGCCGACACGATGATATGCGAAGGCGCGCAGGTCGATATGACCATCATCGACGAGCAGGTCGTCATAGGCAAAGGGGCTGTGGTCGGCGAGGCGAACGACCCGCGGCAGACAGATAAGGAGATAGCGGTCATAGCCAAGGGCATGGAGATCGCGCCCGGCGACATAGTGGCCGCCGGAAAGGAGGTGCGGGATGATTCGTGACGCTTTTGGCATCATCTACGCGGGCGAGGAAATCACGAACCTGCGTGAACTGGTTGACCGGCGCACTGTAGGCGCCCTTCCTATAGGCGGGAAATATCGCACCATAGACTTCCCGCTCTCCAATATGGTCAACTCGGACATCCGCAGCGTCGGCGTGATAGTGAGCCGGAATTACAATTCGCTGATGGATCATCTCGGCTCCGGCAAGGCCTGGGACCTTTCCGGCAAGGGCGAGGGGTTGTTCATACTTACGCCGTTCTCCCTTCGCGAAAACCCCGGCGTGTATCGGGGCAAGGTCGAGGCGCTGAAAAGCTCCATGGACTTTATCAGGCGCGTACGGCACGAATACTGCATTTTAGCGGGAGCGACCAGCATCTACAATTTCAACTACGATGAAATGATGCGCTTTCACGTCGAAAGCGGCTCGGACATCACGGTGCTGTACCACAATGTGGGTCCGGAGCATAGCGTCGACGAGCTGTATTGGGACGTGTTCCTCGACCTTTCGGATGAGCAGCGCATACGGGGCATAGAGATCAACCCGACGCATACGCACCTGACGGCGCGCAGCCTCAAATCCTATATCATGCGCAAGGATATACTCATTTATCTCGTGGATGAATGCTTCTCGAAAGGCGAGCATAGCTTCAGCGAAAACCTGATAAGGAACAATGTGGATCGTCTGCGTATCATGGCTTTCGAGCATAAAGGCTATGTGGGGATGCTGAACTCCGTTCCGGCGTATTTCAAGGTCAATATGGACTTGCTTGGCTCCGATATCCGCAAGGAATTGTTTTCTTCAACGAACCGAATTTTTACCAAGACAAAGGACTCCGTGCCGGCCAAGTATACAAAGTCCGCAAATGTGAAGCGAAGCCTTGTCGCCAATGAATGCGTAGTGGAGGGCAGCGTTGAGGACTCGGTGCTGTTTCGAGATGTGTACATCGGCAAGAACGCAAGGATCAAGAACTCCATCATTCTGCCAGGTGCGGAGGTCGGGGACGATGCAGAGCTCGAATATGTCATCCTCGACAAGAATGTGAACGTGCGCCGCAGAAGCCGCCTTGTCGGGAGCGAAAACCATCCCATAGTGATAGGCAAAGGAGACGTGGTTTGACCGGACACCCCAAAATTCTTTTAGTTGCTTCTGAAACGATGCCGTTCGTGAAGACTGGCGGTTTGGCCGATGTGGTGGGTGCTTTGGCGAAGTCGCTTATCTCGCTTGGCGTGGACGCGCGCGTCATGGTACCAAAGCACGCGATAATAAAATCCGGTTATCAGGACGAGCTCGACACCATAGCCTCGACCGCGATAGAGCTAGGATGGCGAAAGGAATACCTAGGGGTCCAGACCTTGGAAGCGGACGGCGTCACATATTACTTCATCGACAACGAGGACTATTTCGGCGGCGCAGTCTATAGGGGCGGCAAAGCGGAAAACGAGCAATACCTGTTCTTTTGCAAAGCCGTCTGCGAAGCGCTTGCCCTTATCGACTTCGACCCGGACATCCTGCACCTGAACGACTGGCATACGGGCATGATACCCATGCTTCTCAAGACCCATTACCAAAGCCGTTTTGACAAGGAGCGGCGTCTGCTCTTTACCATCCACAATATAGAGTTCCAGGGCAAGATGGGCTTTGACCTTGTGGGTGATATGCTCGGCGTTTCTGACTATTACTACACGCCTGAGTATATCGAGGCGGGCGGCTGCGCCAATATGCTGAAAGCGGGGCTTGTGTTTGCAGACCGCATTTCCACAGTCAGCCCCACATATGCGGACGAGCTTATGTACCCGTGGTTCGGCCAGGGCATGGAAGGGATTCTCTCCGCCCGAAGGCACGATGTTTGCGGCATCCTCAACGGCATCGACACCGAGGTTTTTGACCCAGAAACAGACTCCGATATAGCGGCGAACTTTTCGCAGTCAAACATGACGGACAAACGCGCTTGCAAAAAAGCTCTCCGTGAGGAACTCTCGTTCAACGTCAAGCTTACCACGCCAGTCATAGCCATGGTCACGCGGATGACGCGGCAAAAAGGCATGGATCTTGTGCGTTACGCCCTCGAAGAACTTCTTCAAGAGGATGTGGCTTTCGTGATACTCGGCGCAGGGGAATCGCAATACGAAGATTTTTTCAATTATATAGCCGCAAAATACCCCGAAAAGACAGGCGTGTATATCGGCTACAACGAGCCGCTTGCCCATCGTATTTACGCAGGGGCGGATTTTCTGCTTATGCCGTCCGAGTTCGAGCCTTGCGGCTTGTCCCAGATGATAGCGCAACGCTACGGCACGTTGCCGATAGTGCGTGAGACCGGCGGGCTCGTCGACACCGTGGCGCCTTACAATATCTATACGGGCGAGGGGACGGGCTTTGCGTTTACCACTTTCAACGCACACGACATGATGGCGGCCGTACACCTCGCGTTGTCCACGTACAAAAACAAGCCGATTTTGCGGAAGCTTCGCAAAAATGCCATGCTTGCCCAAAACGGTTTTTTGAAATCGGCCGAACAATACAAGGCCTTATATAAATCAATGCTGTAGAGGAACGGGAAATTAAATGACAGAACAGGCAAACACAGGACTAACAAAAGAGCAAATCAAGGAACAAGTAAAAGAAGAAATTGTCAAGAAGCTAAGGCGGTCGGTGGGCGTGACGCTGGACGAGGCCACGATGGAAAACGTTTATACGGCGGTTTCACGCACCGTGCGCGACCTGGTCATGGATAGATGGGCGGACGCGGGCGAGGAAGTGCATAGGCGTGGCGCTAAGCGGCTCTACTATCTGTCCGCCGAGTTTCTTATGGGTCGCGCGCTCACAAACAATATGATAAACCTCGATGTGTACGACGCGTACAAGGACGCGCTTTGCGAACTGGGGTTCGACCTAGGCGAGATAGAGGAGCAGGAGAGCGATGCAGGGCTCGGAAACGGAGGCTTGGGCAGGCTTGCGGCGTGCTTCCTCGATTCGCTTTCCACGCTCGAAATGCCCGTGACCGGCTGCTGCATCCGCTATGAGCACGGTCTGTTCCGCCAGCGCATAGTCGATGGCGAGCAAGAGGAAGCCGACGACAACTGGCTTGAGAACGGCAACATTTGGGAGATTGCGAGGCCGGATGACAGGGTCGAGGTCCGTTACGGCGGCCATATCGAGGAGGTATGGACGGAGGGAGGCCTCAAGGTCAGCCACGACGGATATACTAGCGTGCATGCCTACCCGTACGACATGCCCGTTATCGGTTACGACAGCAAGATGCCGGCGACGCTTCGTATGTGGGAGGCACGGGCCAAGACCGAGCTTGACATGACGTATTTCAACAAGGGCGATTATGCTAGGGCGGTTGAGGAAAGCGCCTTGGTCGAGTCCATTTCACAGGTTCTATACCCCGAGGACAATCACGAACAAGGCCGTATGCTGCGTCTCAAGCAATTCTACTTCTTCACATCGGCATCGATGCAATTCCTTGTAAAAAGGCACAAGCAGCACCACGGAAGCATACACACGCTGCCCGATTATTACACGATTCAGATAAACGACACACACCCTACGCTCGCCATTCCCGAATTGATACGGATACTCTTGGACGACGAAGGGCTGTCGTGGGAGGAGGCGCGTGACATAGCATTCCGTATGTTCAATTATACGAACCACACCATTATGCGCGAGGCGCTTGAGCGGTGGAACGAGAATATGCTTAAACAATTGCTGCCGCGTATCCACAAGATCATAGAGGCCATCGACATGGAGTTTCGGGCGAGCATATGGCAGCGGTGGCCTGGCGATCTGCACAAGATGGATGAAATGTCGATCATCTATGGCGGCGAGGTGCGAATGGCAAACCTCTGCATAGCCGTCTGCGGCAAGGTCAACGGGGTTTCGCAGCTTCACGCGAACATCATAAAGGCGCAGACTTTCCGCGACTTCTACGTCCTCTTCCCGGACAAGTTTCTCGGCGTGACCAACGGCATCACGACGCGGCGTTGGCTTGCCAAAGCGAACCCAGCGCTTACGGCTGAGATAGAGTCCCGAATCGGGAGAGGGTTTTTGAAGGATTATCAGGAGTTTGAGAAGCTGCGTGGCTGGCTGGACGACCCGGACTTCTGCAAGGCGGCGGAGCGGGTGAAGCGTGAGAACAAAGAGAAGTTCGCCGCGTACATTTTGCGTAAGCAGGGGACGGTGATAGACCCCTCGACAATGTTTGACGTCCAGGCGAAGCGGCTCCATGAGTACAAAAGGCAATTGCTCAAGATACTGCATATAATCTGCCTGTATTATCGGCTCAAGGTCGACCCATCCGTGCACATCGTTCCGACCACGTTCTTCTTTGCGGCGAAGGCGGCGCCCGGCTACCATATGGCGAAAGAGGTCATCCGCCTTATCAACGCAGTGGCGGCATTCATAGACGAAGACCCTGCTGTGCGCGGCATTCTGAAAGTCGTCTTTATCGAGGATTACAACGTGTCTGTGGCGGAGCGTCTTATCCCGGCGACAGACGTGAGCGAGCAGCTTTCCACAGCCGGGCTTGAGGCCTCTGGCACCGGGAACATGAAGTTTATGATGAATGGCGCCGTGACCATCGGCACCATGGACGGCGCGAACATCGAAATCTACGAGTCGGTCGGCAAAGAGGACATCTTTATCTTCGGCGCGCTTGTGGAAGAGCTCGATATGCTCAACAAGCTTGGCACGTACAGCCCGCGCTCGCTGTACGAAAGCAACCCAGAACTGAAGCATGTGCTCGACACATTGGTTTCGGGCGCGTTGCCGGTGCCGGAGGGCAGGCAGTTTTACGACCTTTACAACGCTTTGCTGAACGAAGGGCCGAGCAGGCCTGACAAATATTTTGTGCTGCACGACTTCGCTTCTTACGATGAGGTGTTCTCGAAGTTGATGGCGGCGTGGAAGGACAGGGAGCGTTGGGATCGCATGAGCGCGAGAAACACGATTTGTTCGGGGATGTTCTCCTCGGATCGGACTATCCGCGAGTATTCGGAAAACATTTGGGGCCTCAAAGGCGTGTGGCCTATGCAGCGTGACGGAGAGTAACAATATATTATGGAACAGGTTTCATTCGGCGGTATACTTGTAAACAATTTGAACATCATCCACGATAGCGCGAAAGAGATATACCGGCATCCGCTCGGCGCGGTGCCGTGTTGTGAGGAGGTGTCGCTTGCGCTCAAGGTCGCAGGGCTGCACATCGAGCAGGCGACGCTTTGCGTGTTGCGGGAAGGGGTGGGGATCGAGCGCCACGATATGCATCACGATGACGGCATGATGCGTGTGGGCTACACCGTGCCTGAAGCGTGCGCGAGCGGAGGCTGCGTGCTGTGGTATTGGTTTGAGATAGTCTTGCAAGGCGGGCCGCTATGCTATTACGGCGCCGAGCTTCCCTATGCAAGCGGGCTCGGATGCGTCTACCACAATCCGCCCCCTGCGTTTCAGCTTACGGTCTATGACGGCGCCTTCGACACCCCCGAATGGGCGAAGTCTGCGATAATGTATCAGATTTTCCCGGATCGTTTTCATATGGGCGATCCGGACGGCGTGCGTGCCGGCATCGCCTACCACAGGGACAAGGGCCGCACGGACATAGAGCTCCACGAGGACTGGGATGACCTTCCCGTTTACGAACCAAGGAATGGGCAGAGCTATTATATGCCCTGCGACATCTTTGGGGGCGACCTTGAGGGGGTGCGGCAAAAACTCTCGTATTTGAAAAGCATGGGAGTCACGCTCATATACTTGAATCCAATCTTCGAGGCTTCGTCCAACCATCGCTACAACACGGGGGATTATTTGAAGATAGACCCTATACTCGGCGACGCGGAGGGCTTTCGCAGGCTTGCGGACGAGGCGAGGGCGGCGGGCATCCGTATAGTTCTGGACGGCGTTTTTTCGCATACGGGCGATGACAGCATCTACTTCAACAAGTATGGGCGCTACGATGGGCTAGGGGCGTACCAGAGTACGGAATCGCCGTATTACAGCTGGTATCATTTTGACGCGCACCCCGACCGCTACACGAGCTGGTGGGGGTTTGAGTCCTTGCCGGAGGTGAACGAGCATGACCCTGGCTGGCAGGATTTTGTGATAAACGGACAAGAGAGCGTGGTGCGGCATTGGATAGGCGAGGGGGCGGCCGGCTATCGTCTGGACGTCGCTGACGAGCTGCCGGACGATACGATTGGGCAGATACGCAGGGCTTTGAAGGATGCGAACCCTGACGCTTTCCTTCTCGGCGAAGTGTGGGAGGATGCGACCACGAAACAAGGCTACGGCAAACCGCGCACTTATGCGCTAGGCCGCGGGCTCGACTCTGTGATGAACTATCCGTTTACGAACAGGACCTTGGAGTTTTTGAAGGGGAAAATAGATGCGTTGCTTTATTGCAAATTCCTCGCGCACCAAAGGCATACCTACCCGGCGCCGATGTACTACACGCTGATGAACCTGATATCATCGCACGACATCTGCCGCACACGCACTATGCTGTCGAGGGATTTTGATGTGGGCGATATGTCCCGGGCGGAGCAGGCGGTGTTTGAGCTTTCCGCAGATGAATATGAGCTTGGAGGGCGGCGTCAGCGGCTTGCGGCCGCCATCCAGTTTTCGCTGCCCGGCATCCCTGCGGTCTACTATGGGGACGAGGTCGGCATGACAGGGCTTTTAGATCCGTTCAACCGCAAAGCTTGGTGCGAGGAGGACTCTTCCATCATCGAGTGGTACAAATGGCTCGGAGATCTGCGTACTTCCCGCCCTGTTTTGTGTACAGGCCATGTGTGGTTTTTCGCGACGGACGGGAATGTGCTTGGCATACTTAGGCATACAGTGGGCGGGTGCGACTTCTTCGGCAAGGAGATAGGGTCGGACGCTGTGCTTACCGTCGTCAACCCGACGGACAGACCGCACAGGATAGTCCTGGATTTGGGCGAGATAGCGGAATTGATGCCGGATGGTCGAATGGGCGCAGCGATACGCGAGAACACGCAAGGGGCGGTCAGCCTTTTGACAGGCCGCGAAGCAGCCCTCGACAAGGGGTTGATCGAAATAGACATGGCGCCGCTCCAGGCGGATGTTTTCGGAGTGGTTTGATGGGCAAGGGCATAGGCCGCAGGGCGGGCATACTGCTTGCGATGTCATCGCTGAAGGAAGCCTACCGCTTCGTGGACTTCCTGCACGATGCCGGCCAAAACTTTTGGCAGATACTCCCCATCGGCCCTGTCGGAAAAACCCTCAGCCCATACCAATCCTCCTCGGCGTTTGCCGGCAACACCATATTCATTGACCGTGCCGCCGTGCGAAAGAACCCCGAACGCTATGCGCCAAAAGGCAGGCGGTACGAAAAGTTCATAGAGGAAAACGCCTCGTGGCTCGATGACCATGCGCTTTTTGAGGCGGTGCGAGCCTCCCAAAAGGGGAAACCTTTGGCGCTCTGGCCTGACGAGTTGAGAAACCCGGACAAACGGGCGCTGTCGGAACTCCGCAGCAGATTCACGGTCGAAACCGAATCCATTCGGTCAGAGCAATACTGCTTCTTCACGCAATGGCACGAACTCAAACGCTACGCAAACCTGAAAGGCATCGGCATCATCGGCGATCTGCCTATCTATGTGCATGACAACTCGGCGGAATTTTGGCTAAGGCGCTCCGCTTTTGATGTGGACAGAAACGGCCGTCCTGCCACGTCAGCGGGCGTCCCGCCGGACGAGTTTTCGGAGACTGGTCAGATATGGAACGACCCCGTCTACGAATGGCAGGGGAGCGGCGGCAAGGCGGCCTTCGCCTTTTGGCGTGAACGGCTTGCACAGGCGGCTCGGCTTTATGACGGCGTACGCATAGACCACTTCCGCGGTTTCGCCGATTTCTACGCGATACCCGTGGCAGGGTCGCACGCCTCTGGCCGCTCCCGCAAGATTTCCGGCGAATGGCGTCCTGGCCCCGGAGTCTCCTTCGTCGACATGATACGCAAAGAATATCCTGGGCTGTTCGTCATAGCCGAAGACTTGGGCGACCTCTCGGACGCTGCAAAACGCCTCGTGGAATACAGCGGCTTTCCCGGCATGAAAGTCCTCCAGTTCGCTTTCTCTGGCAGCCCGAAAAATCCCTATCTTCCGCACAATATGCCTGAAAACTCCGTCTGCTATACAGGCACCCACGACAACAACACCCTTATGGGCTGGCTTCGTTCCGCCCCGCGCTGCGAACTCAACCAAGCCATGGCATACCTCGGTCTTTCAAAAAAAGAGGACTTGCAGGAAGCCCTTATCGCCGCCGCGCTCGCCTCAAGAGCCGACACTGCCATCATTCCAATGCAGGACTGGCTCGGCCTTGGTGCCGACGCCCGCACCAACAGGCCTGGCACCATGGGCGGCCGCAACTGGAAGTGGCAAGTCCCAAAAGGCGCCCTGACGCCCCGCCTTGCCGCCCGCATCAAAGCCGCCGCCAAGCGTTATTCACGCTGAACCCAGTAATTGCAGGCCGTTCATGCTGAGCTAAGCCGTTCCCGTCAGCCCGATGCGGATGGGTTTGTATGCACCGTGCAATGCTTGACCTTGGGAAACTCGGTTTCGATGATGTCATGTACTTGCTGCGCTATATCATGCGCCTCGTTAAGCGGCTTGGCCCCGTCGACGCTGATTTCCACATCGACATAGATCCTGTTGCCGAACAGCCGCGTTTTCAGCAAGTCGATGTCGACGACGGATTTGTGGCTTAGGATGGCCTGTCGCATCTCGCCCTCTATTTCCTCGCCTGCCGCCTTGTCGGTCATTTTCCCGACAGCGTCAAGGAATATGTCGACTGCGGTTTTCAGTATGAACAGGCAGATGATGACGCTTGCGATGGGGTCTAGCACAGGGAAGCCGAGCCTTGCGCCCAAGACGCCCACCAAGCTGCCGACGGACGAAAGCGCATCCGAATGATGATGCCATGCATCTGCCATAAGCGCGCCGGAGTCGATTTTCTTCGCAGCCCTGCTCTTGTAAAAATACATGCCCTCTTTCACGATTATGGACGTGATGGCAGCAACGAGCGCAAGCGTCCCCGGCACGGCAAGCCCCCCATAATTGCCCGCCATCACTTTCTCTATGCCTGCCCAACCTATGCCCGCTCCCGTTATCGCCAACACGACGGCCAAAACGATGGCGGCAACGCACTCGAAGCGTTCGTGCCCGTAAGGATGCTCTTTGTCGGGGTCCGGCTCCGACATCTTCACGCCCACCATCACGATTATGGTGCTGAACACATCGGACATCGTGTGTATGGCGTCGGAAACCAAGGCCGACGAGTTCGAGAAGATTCCGGCAAACAGCTTGAACGCCGACAGAACGGCGTTTATGATAATGGTGTTGATGGACACCTTCATGGCGATTTGCGTAGCGGTTTTTTCCATATTGTTAAAGGGTCACTCCTCGCGCCCTCTCTTTCAGCCCTGCGCAGCCGCCCTCGCCCCGCGCCTCGGCAGACTCCATATACTCCATGATGCCTATCACCTTCTCGGCGGTGGCGGTGTCCAGCAGGCTGTCCCGTATCGCGCTTTGCGAACTTGCTTTGAGGCTTAGCCCGTAGCGATATTTTACCATCGAGTTGAACAGATTGTACGCCTCGCCCACATCATCGCTCGCCAAAAGCTTTTTGTAGAGGGACTCCATCGTGTCGTCCCGGTTTTTCCTTTTAGCCAGATAACGCATAAAGAAGAAGGCGAACACGACCAGGGCTGCCGCCCCTATCAGCACGCCCGCCAGCACGTCCCGCCTTATCCTTAGCGAAATGTACTCATCATCCGTGTCCGTATAATTGACCTGGCTGACCCTTACCGTCTCGGCTGCGCCCGCCGCTCCGAGGGACCCGCCTGGGGTCTGCATGGGCATATCCCCAAGCACATTGATCTCCGTGCCCGGCACCTCGGCGGTCTCGTACCTTCCGGTCGCTGGGTCGAAATACGATATGGAGATAGGCGCGATGTCAAGGGCGCCGGTCTGTTCAGGGACCAAGATCGCCTCGAACTCTTTGCGTGCGCGGTATTGGCCGCTTTCGACGGACTCTGCCGAGTTTTTAAGGGTTTCGTAGACGGTGAAGCCCGGCAACCCGCCGCCGAATATGTCCGTGAAGCCATCGAGGTTGCACGAGCCGGACGCCGTCAGCTCAAAGACCAAGGAGTCGCCGTATTCCACTTCCTCGCGGCTGTATGTGCCGTTCAATTGCAACTGCCCTACGATGCCTGAGAAGCCGTCTGGCCTCCCCGCCGTCGGCAGCGAGTTCACTGCAAGCTCACGGGCGTCAGTTTGCAGGTCTCGTGGCTCGGAGCTACGGAAAAGGCTGCTGAACCCGCCCGCCCCGCTTCGCGTCTCTGTTACGATGTTCACTCGTAATGTGAAAGAGGGTATCTCATATACGCCTGGCCTGATGGGGTCGAGGATGAACTGCCGCGTCTCGTACCAAGCGTAAGTGACGCCATCCACCGACACGAGCTCAGACCTAAGTTGATCTTGCGGCACGTCTTTGGCGATGACGCCGTCGATGCCGTTGTAGTCGGAAAAACCGTAGCTTTCGAGGTTGTACCGCGAAAAAAGCTCGTAGGTCAGGACTACTTTCTCGCCCAGAAACGCTTCGTCCTTGGAAAGCACGGTGTTCACGTACAAGTCCTCCGCGGGCAGGTCCGCTGTGCCCCCATCTGCGCCGGTCGTCGCCTGCACGGGCATAAAGCCCAGCGTCCCCACGCACAAAATCGCCACGCATATCACCGCTGCCCTCGCCGCCGTCATCCTCAATTTCTTACCAAGCATTGCCTCCATCCCTTCCCTCTTTCACCTCTTGGTTGTTTTTCAGGTTTTCCTGCTCCTGGCTTTCGAGCATCGCCAAGATGCGTTCTATCGCATCCATATCTGGGTCTTCCTCTCCGTCTTCGCTTTCGGGGCTCTCGTCGCCTTCCATCATTTCGGCGCCATCGCTCTCGTCCTCAGCACCCTCGTCGCCTTGCTCGCCCTCGCCCTGTTCGCCTTCGCTTTCGTCGCCTTCGCCTTGTTCGCCTTCGCCCTCCTGCTCCATCGCGTCCAAAAGTTCCTCCAGCTTCTTTTTCACGAACTCATAATTGAACTTGAGCGGCACGTTTTGCGGGTACTCTATTATACCTTCTTCATAGGTCTTCAGCGCCATTGCAAAAAGCCCTATCTTTTGCTCTATGTCCTCGGCCGCGTCGCCAAGCCGGTAGTAGGCGTTCCCTTCGTTCAGGAAGTCGTCGATGCTTCCCTCGGACTCGGCAGGGGTCGCAAAGCCCGCCAGCAACAACGCCAACAGCACAGCGGCGATTATTCCCGATACGCAGCAGACCCATTTCATGCTGCCGCCTCTGCCTGCGTTCATGCCCCAGCCCCTGTTCATGCCTCGTCCCTTCTTTCAGGCAAAAACCACGCCAGTAAAAACAGAATTATCCCTATCCCGAGAAAATATTGGTACAAATGAGAAAATCTCCGTACTTGCTCCAACTCCCGCGTCTCCCTCTGCAGATTGTCAAGCTCGCCCTGCAGAGCGGCGGTCTCGATGCCTTGCAAGGTCGCCTGATAGTACGCCCCTCCCCCCTCAAGCGCCAACCGCATCAGGTTTTCGGCTTCGAGCCGTGAGGTGACAGGGTTGCCGCCCTCGTCCCTTATATAGTCGAAGACTTCGGTTCCGGTGTCGTCGTATATCGGGACAAGCCCGCCTTTTTCGGTGCCGACCCCGATGGTGAAGACCTTCAGCGAGTCGTCCTTGATGCTTCTCAGCACGTCGATGCTCGAAGCGTCGTGTTCTTCCCCGTCGCTGAGTATCAGGATGACCCTGTCCGTGCCCATGGCTCTGTCAAAAGAGCTGTCCGCAAGCCTGATGGCTGCTGCGATATTGGTCCCGCCTCCTCCTATCATGTCCGTGTCCATTACATCCAAAAACATATGGGCGAGCCGGTAGTCATCGGTCAGCGGCATCTGGATGTAAGCGTCCGAGGCGAAGGGGATGAACCCGACCCTGTCGCCATCGAGATTGTCCAATAGGTTGCCTACTATCTTTTTGGCGATGGTCATCCTGTCCGGCGCTATGTCGGTGACGAGCATGCTTTTGGACGTGTCCATAAGCACATAGATGTCCATGCCCGTCTTTTTCACGTCGGCATAGCCCTCGAACATCTGCGGGCCCAGAAGCGAAAAGCCTATCAATCCAAGCCCGGCGCCGAGCAGCACGATCCTGAGAGCCTTGCGTTTCAGCCGATACGCCATATGGAACGCCGCCATTATCCGCTCCTTTTTTCTGTATGCGAGGACGAAGAAAAAGATAGCCGCCGCTGCCAGCGCCATAAACACGATATTTTCCGGATATTTCAGCTCAATAATCGGCAATCTGCTTCCCTTTCTTTGTCCTCGTTTTCGTCATTATTTGTATCTTCATCCTCTATCCTAAACCACACTTTTTGTATGCCTATGCCCTTACGGTATCTGCACGAAAAAGTATCTGTCGAAGAATATACCCGCAAGCAACAGCACGAGCGCCGCCAGTATCAGCGGGAAGGCGAGCTCGTTGTACTCCCTGAAGCCGTCGTCGTCAAACTCCGTTTTCTCTAACTGGTCTATCGTTCTGAATATCTGCGACAAAGCGCTCTCGTCCGTCGCCCTGAAATATTGCCCGCCCGTCATTTCGGCTAACCGCATCAGCAGCCCCTCGTCGAAGCCGCCGTCAAATTGCTGGTAGCGTGTGCCTCCGTACACGTCCACGGGCAGTATCAGGGTATCGGTGCCGACCCCTATGGTGTATATCTTGATGCCCAGCTCCTCGGCGAGCCTGCCCGCCGTCATCGGGTCTATCTCTCCGGCGTTGTTGTCGCCGTCCGTCACAAGAATCATCACGCTAGACTCGGTATCGCTGTTCCTCAGCCTGTTCAGCCCCACAGAGATCGCCGAGCCGATGGCCGTGCCGTCCAGATTCACCGACTCCGACGTCACCCCCGCAAGCGATTCATGCACGACGTCGTGGTCGAGCGTCAGCGGTATGCGGGTGAATGCCATGCCTGCGAAGATTATCAGTGAGACCCTGTCCCCACGCCGGCCGTCGATGAAATCGCCGATGGTGTTTTTCGCCACCTCAAGTCTGTTCGGTTCGAAGTCCACCGACTGCATGCTCCCCGACACGTCCAAAATAAGCGCGATGTCTATGCCCTGCTGCATAATAATGATATTGTCATCCTCCGTCTGTGGTCTCGCAAGGGCTATGACCGCGAGGATCAGGCCGCTGCATACCAGTATCTTGCCGATTTTATGCTTTACGGTCTTTCTATAGCCGGCGCTCCGCAGCAGCTTCACGCTCGAAAAATTAAGTCCACGTTTTTTCCCAAGCGCCATGAACATGAATATCACGACGGGGATTAGTAGCAGAAACCACCAATTCGCGAAGTGTATCATGTGTTTGCCGCCTTTTGCATAACTTGCGAATTTTGTGCGATATGCGAGTCTATCTTTGAGACAAGACCTTGCAGCTTTTTGCATAATTCGGATTTTTCGCTCTCCGTGGCGATGGCACCGGTGAATTTCAGTCTGTCGCACTCTGTCAGCCACGCACGTATTTCAGGGAACATACGTTCAAGTTCGCCGATGTCCGCTAACTCTGCCATTATTTCGCCAGAGGTCTTGCCGATTATCCTACGCCCGTACATACCGCCGACGTACTCCTTGAAATAGAAAGTCAAGTCCACGAAGTAGCCCTCGCTGTCGGGCGAAAGGGCGGTGCAGCGCTGTACAAACAGCAGATATGGTCTGATGTTTTCGGTCTTTGTTTTTCGATGCTTTTTCACCAACAGCACCGCCCCCGAAACAGCAAAGACCCAGACCGCCGCCAAAAACATGATTCTCAGGTTAACGTGGGTGGCCGAATATTCGCCCATCGCCTCCCCCTCAAACACATCGTCCCTGATGATGTCGTCCAAAGTGGACCTGACATCAATTACGATCTCCTTGTCGCCGACAAAGACCCTGTGCTCGCCCGGCAAAAATGTCCTGATAGATATCACGTGCCCGATGGCCTGCGGCACGATCTCCACGATCTCAAACTCCTTGAACAGCTCCCGCAGCACCGTGGACGAAAAGCCCTCGGCCTCAATCTCAAGGGAGATGATGTCGCCTATGTATATGCTCCGCTCGTCGGCAAAGACCTCATCGGGGTATGAGGTGTCCAGCAGCCCCTGTGCTTCGTCCTGCTCCCCTGCGAACGCCCCCAAGGGCGCACAGACCAGCATCAGCACGACCGCAAATACAAGCACCGCCCCTCTCACCGTCTCCCCCTTTTCTTGAAGAACTGCCTTAGCGGTTTCACATAGTCTTCGTCCGTATAGATGTTTATCAAGTCCTTTTTCAGCAGACCCTCGCGGGCGCCCATATGGAAATCCTGCTTGGTGTTGTCCATCACGAAGGTCTCGCCGGACTCCAGATCGTTGAACGTAAATATGGCGCCCTTGGGTATGAGCTCCTCAGCCCTGTCAACCACCCGTATGCAGATAAGGTCGTGCCGCCCGGACGAGGCCTTTAGCTCGTTTTCGTAATCGTCGTCCAGAAAGTCTGAGATCAAAAATACGACGCTGCGCTTCTTCTCAATGCGGTTGAAATACTTCAAGGCTTCGGCTATGTTCGTGCCGTTCTGCTCCGGCTCGAAGTTCAGTATGCTCTCGATGATGGCAAGCACATGGCGCCTTCCGCTCTTGGACGGGATAAATTTCTCCACCTGCTCGGTGAAGAATATGACGCCCACCCTGTCATTGTTCTTGGTGGCGGAAAAGGCGAGCGTGGCGCTTATCTCCGCTATGAATTCCCGCTTCATCCCGAAGCTGTTCGAGCGCGACATATCAATCAAGAGGAACATATTCAGCTCACGTTCCTCGACGAATTGCTTCACAAAGGCCTTGTTGTACCTCGCCGTGACGTTCCAGTCTATGCTGCGCACGTCGTCGCCCGGCGTGTACTGCCGGATATTTTCAAATTCCATTCCTTTTCCGCGAAAGCCCGACCTGTACTCGCCCGAAAAAACCTCATCGACAAGTTTGCCAGAGGTTATCTCGATCCGTCGTATTTTCTTTGCAAGCTCGCTTGAGCCCATGCACCCACCTTCCCTGTTTCCGTGTTCCAACTTACTGCTACCCTATTCTACACTATCTTACCCTGGCAGAATATCCGCAAAACCTTAAACGGTGCTGAAAACAGAATTTGGCCACAATCAAGCTTGGTAACCCCCCTCCCCCCGCGTTAGAATTTGATAACATCTGGCACTTTCCATTTTTTCATGTGCTAATATCAAAACCAGCCCCGAAAAAGGGCCGGTTACATTAAAGATGCAACCACGCAGCACAAAGGAAAGGAGCGGTAATCGAATAATGGAAAACGTGAAAAAGTTCTACGACGCGCTTGCAAAGGACAAAGCCATGCAAGAGCGAGCGGGCGCATTGGCGTGACCTTCCCCCCAAGATTCATACCACTTTTTAAGATAGGATATGATAGTCGTAACCAGTTTTAAAAAGGAGGAAGCAGAATGCCAAAGAGGAACTATACGCCGGAGCAGATCATCGTGATGCTGAGGAAGGTCGAGGTGCTTTGCGGCCAAGGGATGACCGTTGAGGAAGCGGTAAGGGCCCAAGGGATAACGGAGAACACGTACTACAAATGGCGCAAGCAGTACAGCGGCATGGATGTCAACGCGGCGGCGCGGCTC
>WRMW01000006.1 GCA_009776955.1 Clostridiales bacterium
GTAATCCGCAATGACTCTTGCCCATTCTTCATCGCTCCTTCTCATTCCCGTAAAACTCATTGCAACCTCCGGCACTGCCCATTTGTGTGATTTCCGATTCTAGCGGCACCGATTATCACGATGCCGTAAGATAATACCCTGTCGACACCGCCACGCATATGCACCGCCAGGCTTTACGCTTACTAGATTTCGGCTAAGGGGATCATAAATATTTCCAAGGTATGTGTCCGCCACATGGAATCTGCCCATTTTCGGGTCGTAGTGCCTTGCCCGCAGGTATTGCAGGCCCGTGCCGGGGTCGTAGGGCTCGCCGTTATAGGCATATATGTTGTCCCTTATGGTGTAGCTTGCCCTGCCGTTCCTGTTCGTCGCCACAGCAGTGGTCTCGCCGAACGGGCTGTATGAGTACCTTGCGAGCATATTGCCCGTGGTGCTTGACGCGAGTGAGGACACGGAGCCGCGCCCGTCCATGATGTAAGATGCGGTCACCATCCGCCCGCGCACCCCTGCGACGGCGGCGTTGGACGTGCTGAGACGTTCAAGCCCGTATGTGTACCTTTGTGTCTAATCCACTTTTTCACGCCACATATCTTCCCATATATCAACACTTCTTCCCGAAAAGTATACATACCCGTCGTAAGCAAAGATAGGGGTTTCCCCAACATCGAATTTACGCCAAAAAACTGGCTCGTCTGCATCTTTGGGCAGCACATAGTATTCAAAACACCCATACGCCCCGAGATAATCGTCCTGTTTGTCAGGGTTGGCTACATACGACATAAAATACAAATCGCCATCCATGCTAAATGCGTATACAGCCCCCGCCCCAGAAATCCCTACGCATTCAAGGTCAACCTTTTTCAATTGAGCATCGTCAATGCTTGTGTAGACAAACGACTTCAAGCCGTTTTGGACAATTATGGTTCGCTTGTCGAAACTTATTATTGGAGTGAAGTATTCGCCCCCGCCCATATCGAAGTATTCGTCCCCGCTCTGCTCCATGACATCGAACTCAAAAACCTTTTCTGTGGTTTCGGTATTTAGGTCATACCTCATAATTCTGCTCTTGCCAGATATAGCATCATCATCGTTAAGAGCCACATGATAGTAAAGCGCATCGTCAACGAGTGCATAATATGGCTCATGCCCCCAATCCCTGCTCCCAACAGGCTCTGGCGTGACGGTTTTGACGAAATTCCCTTTCCGGTCGAACATCTCGATATCCAAGGGGACATGCATATCTTCTGTAATTTCTTCTCGATTTCGACCAAGAAAGATATTGTCCCTATACAACAATGCTACACCTTGCCCAGAGGTGAGTGACAAATCCGTTTCCTCCGATGTGAATTTGTGAACGTCGTAAATGTACCATCTGTTTCGCGGACCCGCCGAATCCAACTGGACACACTCACCGTCCGCATTAAGGCCAAACCTGTTCCGAAACCCCGTTTGGAACACAGCCTGATCTTCTGACAGGTCGAGCCGGCATTTCCGTAGATCGGCGGGTGAATAGAAATTTGCATAATATATCCAACCATTGAGTACCGTATGTTTGGCGAGAGTTAAAAATTCTTCTTCTTCGTTATTGCTTTCACTTATACTTTTATCTTCATTCTCGGCTTCCGGCGGCTCATTGCTGGCAGGCAAGGCTTCCGATGCCTCAAGCTCTGTCGGCATTTCTTCCACGTCATGCTCAAGCCCGCAACCGGCAAAAATCATGATGGCCACAGCCATCAGTAGTACAAATAACCCATTTTTCAGCACACTATTTCCTCCTGTCATTTTCCTGGCTAATATTTCAAGCAAGCAAGTTTAGCCCTGTCAAAGACTTGCTCAAATCGACAAAATCGACTTTATGATCAGACTTCAACTCGTATTCATGTCTAATAGCACCGCTCACACCGACATACGTATGAACCACTTCCACCCAAATTCTATTATTTTCATCAGTACGTACGCCCACAACAATCCCTGTATGCCCATAAAGCCCCCCTGCTGGATTAGGCGTAACTGCACCCCAAGCAGGTTCTTTTGAACTAAAGATTGCCCCGACAACCGGTGTATTCGTGACTTCTAACCAAGGATTTTTAAGCGTCAAGTTACGTGCGACATCCCCGCCATTTCCGTTGTTATAAAACACCCCTGGCACCATATTGTCAACAAACCACTTTGTCAGTGCAACGCAATGAAGATTACTACTCGGCCCTGTGGCATCATTAAATCCGTCTATAATTGCTTGTATGTATTCTTCCGTGAACCTGGTTGACCCGCTTAACCCTGGTCCGCTTGCGCCCCCGCCGCTTCCGGGGTTCGTAGTCACCCTGTCTAGCGTCCCGTCGCAGTATTGGGCGTTCACAAGCAGCCGCCGTTCTTCCGCAGTAGCGGCGATAAACCGTCGCCTTTCCGCCTCTGTCATTCTCGCCACTGCGGCCACTTCCGCCGCACTCGCCGGATTCGAGTAGGTGACCTGATACGAATAGGAGCCCGCGGTTTGGAACTTCGCGCCGAAATGGTTCGTAGGTGTTGCAAAATCACCCCGCATCGCATACTCCACTGACATCTTTATATTTACTGAGGGTGCTATGACCACATAAGACGTCCCTTTGTAGTTTATTGACGCTGTTGCCATCAAGGTTCCGTTAATATGCCTGATTGTCTCCAGATTCCTTCCGCTCGGGTCGATATGGTTCACCGGGTCGTTCTTGACATATGCGTATAGATTTCGGCTAAGGGGGTCATAAATATTTCCAAGGTATGTGTCCGCCACATGAAATCTGCCCATTTTCGGGTCGTAATGCCTTGCCCGCAGATATTGCAAACCTGTGCCGGGGTCGTAGGGCTCGCCGTTGTAGGCATATATGTTGTCCCTTATGGCGTAGCTTGCCCTGCCGTTCCTGTTTGTCGCCACAGCCGTGGTCTCGCCAAACGGGCTGTACGAGTACCTTGCCAGCATATTGCCCGTGGCGCTTGACGCAAGCGAGGACACGGATCGCCGCCCATCCATGATGTAAGATGCGGTCACCATCCGCCCGCGCACCCCTGCGGCGGCGGCATTGGACGTGCTGAGGCGTTCCAGCCCGTAAGTGTACCTTGCCTTGACACTCCCTATGCCCATATACTCCATCAGCACCTCGGCGTGCTCCCTGTTCGCATCGTTGACGTAATGGGTAAGCTCGTATGTGCCCTCGCTTCTGTAGCCCGTATACTCCATGGGTATCCGCGCCGAGAGTATGGCTTGAACCTCTTTGTCCGTCAGGCCTATCGCCTCTATTCGCTCCACATTCTGTTGGGACAATCCCGTGGATACGGCGGTCTCGCGGAACCATCCCTCGTCAAGGACATCGGAAACGTCTGCTCCTTCGATGCCTTTCCATAAGGCGCTTCTGTCGGGGGGTATAAGGAACAGAAGGGATCTTATATACCTGAAAGCGCCGTACAGGAACACGTGCAGCAAGTTGACATCACCAATGTCTGAGTCCGAATCCGCAAGGATGGCATCTTGCACCGTTCCATCTGTGCCATCTCTCAGCGGCAACACGACGCCGGGCACAGGGTCATGGTCATCGTCATCATCCCCGACGCTTCCGGATCTTTCGGCTCTTTCGGCCCGACCCGTTGCTCCTTCTGCCTCTCGCCAAGGCCCCGCTACGGCCTCCAATGGCAGATTCCTCGACCGCCTGTTTATCTGCAGAACGCGATTGCCGTCACCATCGTAGCTTGCGGCCATAAGGAGCCTGCCGCCTTCGCGAACAGCCTTCAAGCGGCTTTCTACCGTGTATTCGTATGTTGTTATCGCTTTCCCTTGGCTTTTTTGGCTCAGGTTGCCATCAGAATCATATTCATAAACTGTCTCGACAGGCTTTGCAAGCGGGATATCCGAGCCCAACCTCGTCGTAACACTCGTCTCATGCACTAAGCGGTCTGCCTCATCATATTCGTATGCTATTGTCTCCACACGCGTACCGCTCGTCTTTTTCAGCCCTATGCGATTTCCTGCGCCGTCATACGTGTATTCGTGCCGCATATGCGTGGTGCCCGCACGTTCAAGAAACAATACAAGCTCGCCCGCCAATCCGTACTCGAACTCCCTCACTGTCTCTGCGCCTCTGGCCCCTGTCTCATTCTCATTCACTATGCGGCCGAGGGCATCATATCCGTACTCGAACGCAGAGATGAGGGCACCGCCCGCACTGGTGTTCGTCAGCTTCGTGAGATTGCCTCTCCCATCGTACTCGTACGCAGTCGTTATGCCGTCCCAACGCACAAGGGAAATGGGGCGTCCGAGCGCATCGTATTCGTATTCGGCCGTGCCGTTTTCGTCGGTGACTTCCGCCAGGTTGCCCATGGCGTCGTAGCCATAGACCACGGCAGAGCCGTCGGGATAAACTATCTTAGAAACCTGACCGTTTTCGCCATAGGCGTACTCTATGCTCCTGCCATCGGCATCTGTCGCTTTCGTGATGCGGCCAAGCAGGTCATTCTCGTAGCTTGACTCCCCGCCCACGTCTGCCATCGAGATGCGGTTGCCCACGGCGTCGTACATATATTCAACGTTCTGTCGTTCGTCGTCCTCGTAGGATTTCGCCACCAACTCGTTCAGCTTGCTGTAATCGTATCTTATGGCCTTGCCCGAAGGGGATATGGCCTGTGTCAGCCGACCCGCAATGTCATATATAAAGGTTTGCGCCTCGCCTGCCGGGTTTGTTATGGATGTTAGATTCCCAACTAAATCGTAGCCATAGGATGTGGTCTTCCCCTCGGCGTCCGTTGCCTGCACGAGATTGTTCATGCCATCATACTCGTACCCAACCCGCTTGCCGCCGCCGAAGCCTACGGACGTGAGGTTGCCGGCAAGATCGTATCCGAACGTAGTCCTTCCCAAAAGGCCGTCCATCACCTCCGTCACATTGCTGTCCTCATCGTACCCAAGCGATGTGGTTATGCCAGCTACGTCCGTCACGCCCGTGACGCGCCCTAAGAGATCGTAGGCGTAGGACGTACTCCCTCCAAGGGCGTCCGTCTCGCTCGCCACCCTGCCGTCCCTGTCATATTCCGCGAAGGACACATATCCTAACGGGTTTTGCGTGGACACTTGCTTTCCTTCTGCGTCGTATGAGAACTCCCAGGTGTGCAGGCCTGGCAGGGTAATGGCTGAAGCCCGCCCCGCCGTGTCGTATTGCAGCTCTGTCACATGCCCTTCCGCATCCACTGTTCTCGTCAGGCGGTCTAATATATCGTAAGCGTTCGTGGTCACGCCACCGTTCCCTGCGGTCACGGATACGATGTTGCCGGACGTGTCATAGGCAAGGGCGGTCTCTATCCCAAGCGGATTGGTGACGCCCGTCAGGTTCCCCATGACGTCGTATGCGTATGCGCTTGTGCGTCCAAGGCTGTCTGTCTCTTGCGCCAGGTTGCCACGCCCGTCATAGGAGAACGTGCGTACAAGGCCTAGGGGCGAGGTCACGCTTTCGATGCGCTTCGCCATGTCGTAGGAATACCTGAACGTGCCGCCGTTCGCCTGCTTCATCTCCGTGACGAGGCCGTCCGGACTAAGGCTGTATTCCGTGCGGTTCCCAAGCGGGTCGGTCTCGGAGACAAGCCGCCCTCTGGCGTCGTATTCATACAGTCGCTCGCCCCCGCGCGGAGCAGTCTCCTTGATGAGCCTGTTCACCTCATCGTAAGCGAACTCATGTACGTTCCCCACAGGGTCTACCGCCTTTACCATGTTGCCGACAGGGTCGTAGTCATATCCCCATGTGCCTCCTTCGGGGCTTTTCTCTGAAACGACCCTGGATAGCGCATCATAAGCCCAGACGTATTTGTTCCCGAGCGGACTTATGCTACTCGTACGCCTGGAGAGCGCATCATGTTCATAGGTGGTGACAGCTCCGGCGGGGTCAGTGAAGGCTGTCATGTTACCAAGCGCGTCGTAAGCGTATAGGCTCTCGACGCCAAGCGGGTCTCTCTTAGAGACGGTATTCCCAAGCGCATCGTATACGTATGTGTATATGCCACCGTTCCTTTTGCGTTCCCGCACAAGGTTCCCCGCAGAGTCGAAGCCATATGATACATATGCACCGTCCTCGTAGACGGTCTTTATATGGCGACCGAGCGCATCATATTCCATTTCCGTGATGCTGCCGTCCAAATCCCTTTGCCGGATGACCTGCGAAAAACTGTCGTAGGTACGTTCCTCCACCCGTCCAAGAACGTCTACCGCCTTAAGGAATCGCCCATATTCGTCATAGGTATAGTCCATTGTGTCCCCGAGTGTGTTTGACATATTTTCGAGGCGTCCTATGCTGTCGTAGCCCCAGTTCGTCACCACTCCCATCACATCGGTTTGCGAGGTCAAACGCGACATGGCATCGTAATTCATTTCATGGGTGGCGCCGCTTGGTATGGTGATGCGTAAGGGATTGCCAGATGCGTCATATTCAATTCTTGACACATTCCCGTTTTCATCCGTTAGGGTGACGGGCAGATTCAGCGGGCCGTATGTGTACGCCTTTTTGCCACCGAGCGCATCTGTGACGGACGCAAGGTGCCCGACTGCATTATAAGCATAGTTCGTGACGCCGCCCATTGCGTCTATCTCGCTTGCAAGACGGCCTGCCTCATCATAGACATAGCTGGTCGTATGCCCGCCCGCATTTGTCAAACGAATCAGGTTCCCTGCCATGTCATACTCAAGCCTGCTTACGCCACCGTTTGCGCCAGTCAGCTTTACAAGCCTGCCTGCGGCGTCATACTCGGCGCTTGTCTCGGCTCCCAACGGGTCTGTCATCCTTGTAAGGCGCGAAACCCTGTCATACTCGTATAGCGTTTCGTTCCCGAGCGGGTCTATGCCTTTTATGACATTTCCGAGGACATCATACTCGTAAATATGCAACCGCTGTCCGTTTTCCGTAACCGTGGCCTGAAAATCCCTGCCCGTATATGTAAACTCGCTTGTCTTGCCGTACGGGTCTGTATGTTTTGATATCGCCCCAGAAGCAAGGTACTCAAATAATTCCATGGTGCCGTCCGGGTTCTCTATGGAAAGAAGCTTGCCCACTGCGTCATAGCCGTATGATGTCACCGACCCCTCGTGGTTTGCTACGGAAACCGGCAGGTTCAAAGCTTCATCGTATGTGTAGTATAGCGCAGCACCGCGATCATCGCGCCGTTCTTTCAGTCGCCCCTTTTCATCATAAACGTACTCCGTGAACGCACCTGCCGTACCTTCTTCCCTTACAAGCCGGTTTTTTGAATCGTAAAAATAACTTGTGATGTTCCCGACCGCGTCGGCTTCCGTGCTGACATTCCCGTTTTTGTCGTACGTGAATGAAGCAACAATGCCCAAAGGTCCTACTATCTCCAGTATCTCCATGCGCGGGTTGAGCACCACGTCCGTCCTGTATCCACGCGGGTCAGTCACGGAAACGGCGCTCCCCGTCGCGTCAAGCGTGTAGGATGTAACAGCCCCGTCTGGCGACTGCTCGACAGTGACGCGGCCTGCTTTGTCATATGTTTTCCTCCATATGCCTCCAGTCGGGTCCTCCACGGAAACGCACCTGTTCATAGCGTCATAGCCAAAACGCCAAACGCTGCCGTCACGCTCCGTGACGCTCGTGATCACGGCGCCGTCATAGGCATATGCGGTTTCCGTCCCGTCGATGGATGTCAGCCTTACGGGACGGCGGTAAGCGTCATATGCAATCCGCTCAAAAGCCCCGTCAGGGCGGGTTGCCTTTGTCAGTTCGCCCGCAGAGCCGTACTCAAATTCCGTGACGGAGCCATCGTAGTCCGTTATGCGAACAGGCTGATGTCCTGCGCCATATTCGTAAGTCCGAAAAGACCCATCTATGCGTATATCTTTCGTTCTGTTCCCCCTGCTGTCATACTCGTATCGCATATCGCCATCCCGAACCAACAGGTTTGCGGCGTTGTACTCCCTGACGATGCTGTCATCGTCAGGGAACTCGATCTCCTTAGTCCTTTTCTGGCCGTCGATGGTGTACACCGCCACATTGCCTTCGGCGTCAACCGTGGTCGTGGCGGTCTCCGCATAGGAGAGCGTGACCACGTTCCACTCCGCATCGTACTGGCGCGTGACGCGGCCTCTATCGTCATAGAAATTCCTTACGACCCTGTTGCCGTTTGGATCGTACCATTCGATCATGTTGCCGTATCCGTCGTAGACATACCTTGTCACCCCGCCAGCGGCGTCCGTGTATTTCACGAGATGCCCTGCGCCGTCGTACTCATACCTCATCACGCCGCCGTCAGGTTGGGCGATGGAGACGAAACGCCCAAAAGAGTCCGTCGTGAAAACATAGGTCTTCTCCGTAGGCGATGTGATGCTCTTGATGTTGTATTCCTCATCGTAGGCTATGGAGGTCACGAGCCCCTCTGGGCTTATGTCCTCTGTCATAAGCCCCCATGCGTTGAATTTTTTCATGGCTCCGCTTCGCTCCGAAATCTCATAGCGGTACAGGGTTATGATTTCGTCGTCCGCATCGCCTTCGCCTGCTATCAATACAGTATAGGGTATCCGCGCCAAGTTGAGGAAATGTCCCGCAGGGCTTGTATACCCGCCTGCGCCGTTAGGCGTGAAATTCAGTTTTTTGCCGTCACTAGCCGCATATATGATGGCTCCATCCTCTTGCTTAGACAGGCTCTCTGCGTAACCGAAGCTCCACCTTCTGCCAAAGACGCTCTGATAGTTGTCGTCAAGGTTGTTGTATGTGCGCGAGATCGAAAAGTCGCCCGCTATTTCGGGGATGCTCGCATCCTCTTGCTCCATAAAGAAGTTGCCCGTATTCAGGTTGATGGGCTCAAAGTTGAACTCGCAATGAAGGCCGCGCCCCATCAGGTTTGCGTCTATCGCTCTTTTGTCATTGTCTGAAAGCGGCTTGTAGTTATATGGAGCATCTGTCTGTGGGTTTCGGATGAAAAACGTGTTCCCCTCCACCATCAATTCGTCCTGGACGCGATTGTCGGCCATTATCGTTTTGAGCGGCACACCGTAGTGCTTTGCAATCCTTGGAAGCGTGTCGAAATTCTCTGAGCGATATACCAGAAACGAGTCGCTCTCTTTTTCGGTGCCGACAAATTCAAAAGGGGCGAAGGTCGGATAGGTTGCCTTTGCAGCTATACGGTATTCAACGCCTAGGTCAAGGCCGTGGAAAAGATCCGACTGCCAGTTGGAAAGCTTGTTCTCGTATTTCCACCCATTGGGATAAAGCCCGTCATCGCCTGTCCACTCGCTGCTATTGGGGAACATATAGCTGAAGCGTGAAGTCGTCCAACCACGTATGTCATCGGGAAGCAGGCGATAATCGATCATGGAGGCAGGTCTTGCTTCCCCATCTGCAAAAACCCCATGCAGTATCTGCAACCCCGTAGAGGCCTTCTCTGTGATCGGGCGGAGATTGACGGTGGTGGCGTCGATGTCCAAGTCCTCTGGCACGGGATCGGGTATATACCAGTCCACAGTGAGCGTTGGAGGGTTGGTGCCGTCCGAGCTTGCACGAAAAACCTCGCATTGAGCGGTACTGTTCTCGATACGGCTCCTAAGCATAAGCCCATTGTTTGCCCTATGTCCTAGCCTCCATGCGTTTACGATGTCACCGACATTTTCCCATGTGATGTTTCCGGCGCTTCTGCGCGCTGTTTTGTCATCGATAAATGTGTTGCTGTTTGGCTTGTTGTTCCAGGTTATCGTCGTCCGTCCCCAAGACGAATCGACTGCGCTCAATCTGAATGTCGTGTCCCCGTTGGAATGCGTGGTTGTCTGCCTAAGAGAGAATGTGGCATTGGAGATCTCGGCTTCTTCCGGGATGGCGGCGGAAAAATTGTAGCTGACCTGTGCATAAAGCCTACACTGGAGAAACGGCCAGGGATAGGTATCGGTTTTCACGCCATCGTCATAGCCCACTGGCCCCGTGCCGACGTTGGCCACATTGCCGTTTGTTTCATCAGGACCGTAGCTGTTCACCAGCACAAGCCGAAGACTGTTGCCGTTTATCGTCAACGTTGGATCGACCTTGACTGGATAGGCTCTCGACAAGTCGGCGAGCCATGCAGCATCAGGTGTCACGGTAAGAATGGTTTTGCCGCCTTCTTCACGAAGGTTTTGAGCTATCTTGTTCGACGCTTCGCCCGATGCGTCAACCATTTCAGGAACTGCAAGCAGGAACACCGGATCCGCTTCCCCTTGTGCGAATATGCAGACAACATTGTCTATAAGCTCCGCTGTCAGACCTTCAAACTTGAGTTCAAACTCAAATGACGGCGCGCCTACATATTGGTTCAGGATGATGTCCTCTTTGATCGTGTCGCCTATAAGCGTGTATTGATAGTCTATGCCAGGAAGGACTTCCGTATACCTGATGGCGTTTTCCTTGACGGCCGAACGCGAAAAATCTCCCTCCAACGGAATCAGTTCAACTTTGTAGCCGTCTTTTTCGAGCGATACCCCGTGCGTATCCGTGATGATTTCAGGGAAGATCGCCGTGAAGTCCGCTTCTGCGTTTTCGTAATGCGAAGATTGGAGGGGTTGACCGCTTCTGCCGAATGCAAGGCCAAACGGGGCAAAATGCGGACTCGCCTTTTCAAGCGTATTGTCAAAAAGGGTCAGTGTTCCGTCCTCGTCCTCGAACGCCTGCCGCTCGCTATAGAACCAAGTGCTGAATCCGCCGTCCCCATCCTGGTATGTCAGCGTATATTCATCCTCGATGGATGCAAGCGTAAGCCCTTCCATGTCCATATAGGGTTCGGGAAGCTCTGGCTCCCTTGGATCAGGCTCTGCTGGCGGTTCTGGAATCTCCGGCTCCGTGATGACCTCGGACGGTTCATCAAAAGCAATCTCAGAAAAGTCATCTTCCTCCGTGTCGCTGTCTTCCATGTGTTCCTCAAAGACCTCATCCGCATACACCCTTATAAGCGGCTCGCCGACAGACCATGCCAAAAAGAAACATATGGCGATGGCGGTGGCTACATAAAAACGAGATCGCTTCATCTACCCCTCCTCTTGACTGAATGAATACGCCATACAAGCAGAATTGCGGCACCGCCAAGTGCTGCCGCCAAAATGCACAAAACGAACATACCCATTGGTGCGGACATGCCTTCCGTAAGAAGCCAGATAAGTTCCAAAATGCCAATAGTGGCGGCTCCAAGAACAAGATGCTTTACATACGGCAACCCCCCGATATGAATGCTTGCGGAAAGCAGGCGCCGCCGATCCTTTTCGCCGCCGGCAAACCCTGCAAACGCTCGCATGAAAAACGGCAGTGTCAATATGGCAAGCACGATTTCACAGGCGACAAACACCGCTTCCCACGAAGCTGCGAGACCAGAGGAAGAAGCCACGATGTAAACGACCACCGCGATGATTCCCGTCAAGACCGCAAATGCGACGGCAAATATCCCGAATACGCCCATCAGGGCAGGCAACGTGCGAAAACTTTCGGCAAAGGTGTGTTGTGAGGCCGTCTTGATATATCTGTGAGGGACGCTTTTCAGAAAATACGTCGTTGCGACGTAGTAAGCAAAGCAGCTGACACAGACAAGCGATATGCCAAGCCCTGTGTTCCCATTGTCAAACAAAAATCTAACCCCTGGCAGAAATAGAAACGCCAACACGAATGCCAACACCAAGGCATACCCCGCACAGCGCAGCCACAGCATAAAACTATCCACGTTTTGGTCTCTCCCTACCTTCATCCTTACGATGCCCTTTATCCCTTTGTTTCCAAATCGACGTGCGCCTGCAATGTTTCTGTAACACTATGAGTAGGATTTTACCACTACACGCTCCATATTACAATGCAACTCTCCACGCTCATATGCCTCGCCCTCGCTTTATCTTATCACTCGCTTGAGGGTTTCAGGGGTCCCCCCTGACAAGCAAGGGCGGCGGCGCTCACGCCCGCCGCCCGACTGCGAACTTGTACAAGTTTGCGTTGCTTGCTGGAATAAAACATATACTTGCTGAGGTATAATATTGGCTTGCTCACCTCACTCTTTCCCTCTCCTCGTTCAGCCGCTCGGCCATCTCGTTTTGCTTGTTTGGGAAAAGGTGGGCATAGCGAAAGGTAGTTTCAATGCTCTCATGCCCAAGGCGGTCAGCGATTGCCACAGGCGTAAACCCCTTTTCGATCAAAAGCGAAACATGGGAATGCCGGATGTCGTGAACCCTGATTTTCTTCACGCCCGCCTTTTCCGCACCGGCTTTAAGCCGCCTGCTCAGAAAGCTCTTACTTGTCTGAAAGACTCTTTCTTTTTCAGACGGTCCATATTGCATATTCATATACGTAAGCAGTTCATCTGCAAGAAAAGCTGGCATAGCAATTATACGATTGCTCTTTGCCGTCTTGGGGCCGGTGATGATGTCCTTGCCCTTAATGCGCTGGCATGACTTGTTGATATTGATCGTCTTTTTGTCAAAGTCAATGTCCGCATATGTCAGAGCACACAATTCGCCGACCCTTAGCCCACACCAGTAAAGCACCTCGAACGCATAATAAACACGGGCGTCGCTTTCTATCGCTTCCGCAAACTTGGAATATTCGTCGTGCGTCCAATACTGCATCTCTCCTGCGTGATTTTTGCCGATGCTGCCGACTTTGCTGCAAGGATTCTTTTTCAGCCCATAGTATCTGTATGCGTGGTTGAATATAGCTGTCAGCTGGCTGTTGATCGCTTTAAGGTAGGTATCGGAATATGGATTCCCGCTCTTGTCCCTGTAATTGATCATCTTGTTCTGCCATTTGATGACATCGGTCGACTCGATTGCGCTCAGCGGCATGTTTCCGAAGAACGGAAGCAGTTTTACACGTATCATGTGCTCCTTTATGAGCCATGTGTTGTATCGAAGGCGCGGACGCCGGTCTTCCTCGTACAATTTCACGAAACTATCAAATGTCATCTCAAGGTTGTCGGATTGCGTCATCTGAAATTCACGCTCCCATTCCTGTGCTTCACGCTTTGTCGCAAACCCGCGTTTCATCTTGCGTTTCCTGTCGCCCTGCCAATCCTTGTGATACAGATAGACATTCCACTTGTTTGTTTTCTTGTCCTTGTACACTCCCATCAGTTTTTCCTCTCCTTTCCCGCACCATAGAATTTTTCCTCGTAAAACTTGCGGCTGACACGCCCTGCAACGGTCATGTAGCCTTTCGATACGAGCTCGTCATTCATCGCTCTGACTAGCTTGTATGCGAATGGTTTGGACACTCCGAGGTCTCCGGCGACCTCGCCTGCCGTTATGAACATCTTGCTGGTCAATTCATTTATTCCTTTCTATTTTGCATTAACTATTTTGCTTGTTTAACATATATGTTAATATAAATTATACCTCTCTTTTCTCCTCCGTCAAGGGTTTTGCGAAAAATTATTTAGCAATTATGTTAAAATAGCATTTGCATTAATGGTGGCGTGTGTTATGATGGACCATAAGAAAGGATTTCGGTTGTATGAAAATCGGCATGATTATCAAGCGGATGCGCGAAGTGCGCGGCTTGACGCAGCAAGACCTCGGCGAGGCTGTCGGATTCCCCGCAAGGAATGCAGCGACCCGGATTGCACAGTACGAAACGGACTACCGCATACCAAAGAAGGATATGGCAGATAAACTATCGGGCGCCCTCGGCATCAGCCCGTTCGCTTTGTCAGAGCCAAGTTTTGAAGCCTATGATTCGCTGTTTCAGGCGCTTGTCGTTCTTGAGGATATGCATGGCGCAAAGGCAAGTATTGTGGATGGGCGGCCAGTTGTCACCTTTGGCGCAAAGCCCCAAGACCAAAAGGCCGTCAATGATTTTTTGGCCCGCTGGAATGAAATGAGGAAATCCTATGATGAGGGCGGGATCACAAAAGACGAATATGACGAATGGCGGTACGGATATCCAGTAATGGAAGCAGGATTACAGAAAGCCCGGCGAAGGGCAGGGCGCGATTTGCCGACAAAAAGCGATAGTACCATCATCGTGCCATCACCGCATAAGAAAACCCTCTGATTTTGTTGGATTTTCAATGATTTTGGCGGTCTTATTATTATTCAGTCATTATAACACCGAAAATTAATCGGCGTGGTATAATTGTTTGATATGCCTGACGATGAGAAGACTTACATAGAGACCTCGCTTGAGGAGGTGCAGAACGAAATCGTCACGTTGCTGAACGCCAAGCAATATATCCTCGCGCGCGAGACACTGCTCTCGCTCAACGAAGCGGACATCGCCGACATCATCGGCGAGGCGGAGGACAGGCTTGGCATGGAGATAGCAATCGTGCTGTTTCGTATGCTCCCAAAAGACAAGTCTGCGGAGGTCTTTTCGCGGCTGTCCACGGACGACCAGACGGCCATAATCGCAAGAATCACGGATCGGGAGCTGAAGTCAATCATCGATGAAATGGACTTCGACGATATGATCGACGTGCTTGAGGAACTTCCCGCCAACATCGTCGACAAGATACTCGAAAAATCCACTCGCGAAGAACGCAAGCTTATCAACACATTTCTGAACTACCCAGAGGACAGCGCGGGCTCGCTGATGACGCCGGACTACATCACGCTCAAGCAGGAGTGGAATGTCGGCGAGGCGCTTGCGTATATCAAGAAAGTGGGGATGGAAAGCGAGACGGTCTACACCTGCTATGTGAAGGATCCAGGGCGGCGGCTGCTCGGTTTCGTGTCCCTCCGAAGCCTCGTGACGAACGATGCAGATGTCCCTCTGTCCGAGCTTATGGTGGAGGACGTGGTCTTTGTGAACGTGTTTGATGACCAGGAAAAGGTCTCGGAGGCGTTTACCCGCTATGGGTTTTTGGCGATGCCGGTCGTGGACAACGAGAAGCGGCTTGTCGGCATCATCACGATAGACGACATCCTTATCACGATAGAGGAGGAGACCACCGAGGACATCGAAAGGATGGGCGGCGTCATCAGCAGCGACGACAAGGAGTATTTTGACACGACCATACTCGGCCAGGTCAAGAGCCGGCTTCCGTGGCTGCTTATACTGATGTTTTCGGCAATGCTGACAGGCATGGTAATCTCGCACTTTGAGCTACAGCTTTCAAAACTGCCGTCCTTGATGATATACCTGCCGCTCTTGATGGGGGTGGGCGGGAATGCCGGCTCGCAGGCTGCGACGCTTATAATCCGCGGGCTTGCACTCGGCGAGGTGTCCGTCAAGGATGCGGGGCGGGTGCTTTTCAAAGAGATTCGCATCGCCTTGCTTACGGCGGCGGCGCTCTCGGCGGTCAATACGGCGAAGATCGTGTTTTTGGACGGCAGGCCGCTTGACGTGGCGCTGACGGTCTGCGCCTCACAGATAATAGTAGTCGTGCTTGCGAAGTGCCTCGGCGGATTGCTGCCGCTGCTCGCAAAGAAGATCGGCATCGACCCCGCGTTGATGGCGGCGCCGTTCATCGCATCGCTTACGGACACGTTTACGTGCTTTGTTTACTTCACGCTCTCGACGGTGATACTAGCGAGTATATAGCGTTGAGAGTATGTCATTGCGAGGAGTGCGAGCGTAGCGCAGCATGACGAAGCAATCCAGCAAACTGGAATATGACAAGTTTAGAACAGAAATGGAGAATCGGAATGGGAACGGGAATGGACAGTGTCGAAACCACATATAAGGAAATACGTGAGCTGTTTGCGAAGAAACGCAAACGCGACGCATCCAAGGGCGACTTCGGACGTGTGCTCGTCATAGCGGGGAGCAAGGGCATGGCGGGCGCGGCGATACTATGTGCAAGGGGGGCGCTGAGGGCAGGTGCCGGACTCGTCAGCTTCTTTGTGCCGGATGAATTGCTGCCTATAGTGCAGACAGCCGTCCCAGAGGCCACTTGCCTGACCGAGCCTCTTTCACCCGAAGCACTTGCCGTATACGACGCTATCGCCGTCGGGCCTGGGCTCGGCACCTCGGAAAGGGTACGGGAGATAGTCTCGTATGTCTTGGAAAACTACGGCGGCGCCATCGTGCTTGACGCCGACGCGCTGAACATCATCGCGGGCACGAATATAAAACTGGACCCCGACACCATCATCACGCCGCACCCTGGCGAGGCGTCGAGGCTGCTCGGCACGCCTACGGACGTGGTTCAGGCGAGACGCGACGCGGCGGCGGCTTTCCTTGCGGAAGCTTACGGTTGCGTATCCGTCCTCAAAGGCGCCGGCACCCTCGTGTCAACCACAGATCCGTCTTTGAAAATCTATCTCAACACCACGGGGAACCCTGGCATGGCCACCGGCGGCAGCGGGGATGTCCTTACGGGAGTAATCGCCTCGTTTGCGGCGCAGGGCATGAATACGCTTACGGCTGCACAGGCGGGAGTCTATGTCCACGGGCTTGCGGGCGACCTTGCGGCGGAGGGGCTCGGCGAAGCAGGCCTTATAGCCGGCGATCTGCCTGATGCCATCGCAAAAGCCATAAAGCAACTCACCGAATAGGTTCGGTGGGGTTGGGCGACTGGACAGGCTCTGGCGTGCGGGACGGGGACTTGGGCTATCCCTGCCTGTCGCGGACTAGCGCAGCGAAGCTCCTGTCGTAGGTCTTTTCCGCGGCTTCCGAGAAGAAGCACGCAGGGAAAGCGTCAGACTTTAGATGATACGAAAGGCACTCACAGCACTTGCCGCGCCTCGGGCATGAATATGTACAGGTGCAATTCATTGAATTATTGTGTTCACAAGACATGATTGTTTCCTCTCTTTCGCGTGTATTTTATCATAACGTTGGCTACCTTTGAACACACTCGACTTCGCTCGTGTGTTATAATCTCTACACTTGATACCATGGAAAGAAAGGGGCAGAACATGAGCAGGACAAACAGCACGAGGGTGATGGACGGGGCTTCTGGGGCTTCGACAAGGTCGCTTTTTTACGGCATGGGCTATACGCGGGCAGAGATGGAGAAGCCGCTTGTGGGCGTAGTCAACTCGCAGAACGACATAGTGCCCGGCCATATGCTTTTGGACAGAATAGCGAGCGCGGTACGCGACGGGGTGCTGATGAGCGGCGGGACGCCGCTCGAATTTCCGGCAATAGCCATTTGCGACGGCATAGCCATGGGGCACGACGGGATGAAGTTCCCTTTGGCAAGCCGCGAGCTTATCTGCGACTCCGTCGAAGCGATGGCCATGGCACACCAGCTTGACGCGCTCGTGCTCATACCGAATTGCGACAAGATAGTGCCGGGAATGCTTATGGCGGCGGCAAGGCTAAATATCCCCGCAATACTTATAAGCGGCGGACCGATGCGCGCCGGGCGTCTTGAGGACGGACGCTCGCTCGATTTCAACTCCATAATGGAGGCGATTGGGGCGCACCGCGCCGGAAAGCTGAACGACGATGAGCTTGAGGGCATCGCTGTGGAGAGTTGTCCTGGCTGCGGAAGCTGCGCGGGCATGTTCACCGCAAATTCCATGAACTGCCTTACGGAGGCTCTTGGCATGGGGCTGCCATACAACGGCACGGCGCTCTGCGACACGGGCGAACGCATACGCATGGCAAAGACCGCCGGCATAAAGATAATGGAGCTCTTGAAGAACAATCTCCGGCCACGGGACATTATGACGGACAAGGCCTTCCAGAACGCTATCACCGTGGACATGGCCATGGCGGGCTCCACAAATACGGTGCTGCACCTGCCCGCCATAGCGCACGAGGCGGGGCTCAAGCTAGAGCTACCCGATTTCGACAAGGCTAGCGCAAGGACGCCCTACCTCGCAAAAATCAGTCCAAGCGGCGACCACCATATGGAGGACTTGCACAATGCGGGCGGCATTCCCGCAGTTATGAAAGAATTGAGCAAGAAAGGGCTTATCGCCACGGACACCCCGACCGTCACCGGCGGAACGATAGGCGAGAACATCGCTCATGCGAAAGTGACCGACACTGAGGTTATCCGCCCGATAGAAAACCCCTACCGCGACAAGGGCGGGCTCGCGATACTCTACGGCAACCTCGCAACGGATGGCGCCGTGGTCAAGGAGTCGGCGGTCGCTCCCGAAATGCTTAGGCACTCCGGCCCTGCCGTGGTCTTTGACTCCGAGGACGAAGCAATCACCGCAATACTCGGCAAAAAAATAAATAAGGGCGATGTCATCGTCATACGTTACGAGGGCCCCAAGGGCGGGCCTGGCATGCGTGAAATGCTTGGCCCCACTTCCACCATAGCGGGCATGGGGATGGACAAGGACGTCGCGCTCCTTACCGACGGACGATTTTCCGGCGCATCGCGCGGCGCGTCCATCGGCCATATCAGCCCCGAGGCTCTAGCCGGCGGCACGATAGCCCTTATCAAAGACGGAGACATCATCGACATCGACATACCTGGCCGCTCCCTGTCAGTACGCCTGACGGACGATGAACTGGAAGCGCGCCGCACCGCGCTCAAACATCCCGAACCACGAGTCAAAACCGGCTACCTCGCACGTTATGCAAGGCTCGTCACGTCGGCAAATACAGGGGCTGTGCTAGAGTAGAAAGTAAGAGGGAAATTATTCAATATTATGCAAAATTATACATATGGCATCGCACAGCGAGCCTTGTGAGGAATTATGAAGATGCAATCGCTTGACCGCTTTTTCAAACTAAAGGAAAACAACACCAGCGTCGCAACCGAAATATTTGCCGGGCTGACCACGTTTATGACCATAGCGTACATCCTTATCGTCCACCCAAGCATCCTGGCGGTGACGGGCATGGACTGGGGGGCGGTATTCACCGCGACGGCGATCTCGTCCGCCGCCGCCACGCTGATGATGGCGATCTACGCAAAATACCCGTTCGCCCTCGCGCCGGGCATGGGGATAAACGCGTTCTTCGCGTACACCGTGGGGCTCTCTTACGGCTGGCAAGTGGCTCTGCTCGCGGTGTTCATCGAAGGGCTTATCTTCATATCGCTTTCTTTCTTCAAAGTCCGCGAGGCCATTTTCGACGCCATCCCAAGGAGCATGAAGGTCGCGGTGAGCGCCGGCATCGGGCTGTTCATCACATTTATCGGGCTTGTCAACGGCGGCGTCGTGAGAATGAACATCCCTGACGCGCCCGTAGGCCTCGGCAACCTCAACAGCACCACCGTTATTCTCGTGCTTATCGGCACCGTGATCACCATGGTTCTCTTTGGCCGTGACGTAAAGGGGTCGTTGCTGCTTGGCATACTCGCGACCTGGGCGATGGGAATCGTCTGCCAGGCGGCGGGGCTGTACGTCGTGGATGTGGACGCCGGCATGTACTCCCTTATCCCGACAGGGGTTTTCGCCATGCCGCCATCGGTCGAAAGCGTCAACATATTTGTCGCTGCCGAGCACGTCGTTTACGAGCATAATATCGGGATTCTTGAATTTGTCATCGTGTTGTTCACTTTCTTGTTTGTCGATATTTTTGACACGATAGGGACCATAATAGGCGTTTCCGAAAAGGCCGGCTTCTTGGACAAGAACGGCAGGCTCCCTAGGCTGAACAGGGTGCTGCTGTCCGACGCGGTCGGCACTGTCATCGGCTCGACGCTGGGGACCTCTACCGTCACGACCTATGTCGAAAGCGCGGCGGGCGTAGCTGTGGGCGGCAGGACAGGGCTTACCGCCCTGACCGTCTCAGCGCTTTTCGCCATATCGCTGTTTTTCTCGCCGATATTCGTAACCATCCCCGCATTCGCCACGGCGCCCCCGCTCGTGCTCGTAGGGTTCTTTATGATGCAAAACGTAGTGAAAATCGACTTCAAGGACGTGACGGAGGGCATACCCGCGTTCCTCACAATCATTATGATGCCCCTCACATATAGCATCGCCGAGGGCATAATATTCGGCACAATCAGCCACGTTGTCCTCAAATTCGTCACAGGCAGGCGGAAAGAGGTCAACACCGTAATGCTCGTGCTCGCAGCCATCTTCGTGGCAAGGCTCGTAGGGCAGGCGATGGGGTATTAGGAACCGAGTAGCCAGTCGGACACATTGAGTTTGCGGATGCCGTCATAGACGGGGTTCACGTCTCGGTCGGCCGATAATAAATATTTCGCATTAGAGTCGCCGATGGCTCTGAGTGGCGCAAGCTCACGTTCAAGCGTCGCCTCATCACTGACCGAGTACGCGACTTGGTAGAAAGACAGATAGCCTTGCCTATCCATAGCCACAAAATCCACTTCCTTGTCGCGCACTTTGCCGACATATACATATCTGTTTCGGCGAAGCAATTCCAGATATACCATATTCTCCAGCAAATGCCCGCGATCTGTGCCGACTGTCTTACCAAGACGTACTTTGCGAAAACCTGGGTCAGCGAGATAATACTTGTCGAGCGTCTGCAATAGTCTCCGCCCTTTTACATCGTACCTGCTTGCCTTGTAAAGAACAAAAGCCTTGGTCAAATAATCCAAGTAATTCCCGACGGTCTGCTTGTCCACAACCACATCGTTTGCGCGAAGCGTGTCGGATATGGAACGCGGCGAAATGCACGACCCAACAGAGTCAAGGACAAAGTCGAGCACTTTATGAAAAGCGACATTGTTGCCTACGCCATGCCTGACGAATATATCCTTTTCGATAATGGTGTTGAGGACACTTTTTACATAATCATCTGCATTGCCCGCATCCTTTTCAGACAGGGATACGGCCTGCGGGATTGCACCGCTATATATGAAATTCGCCAAAGTTTCATCTTTTGTCGAGTTTGGCGAATCCGCTCTCGCAGCAACATACTCGCCGAACGAGAACGGCAGGATGCTTATTTCTATGTATCTGCCAGTAAGCAACGTGGCAAGCTCGCCTGACAATAGGTTCGCATTCGACCCCGTTATATATATATCCACATTCTTCTTGATGAACAATCCATCGACAAGGCGTTCAAAATTGACGATGTTTTGCACTTCATCCAAGAATATGTAGTTCATCCGACCCGCAACAAGCCTGCTTCTGATATGGTCGTAAGCCTGCTTCCAGTCCCCAAGAACAAGGATGTCGGGATCCTCAAAGTTAAGGAACTGCACTTGGCTGGCAGTCACGCCTTGCCGAACCTCGTCCGCAAACATTTCCAACAGCGTCGATTTTCCTGCACGCCTAAGCCCTGTCACCACTTTGATCAGTTGCTCGTCCTTAAGGCTTCGGAGTGAATCCATATATGGTTTTCGTTCAATCATGCCACTTCTCCAAAATCAGCTTTTGCCCACATTCACTTGCCTGTGTACATTATAACTGAAATTCGCCAAAGTGTCACCTTTTGTGAAGTTTGGCGAATGAAGTCGTCTTGAAGCGACAACGATCAATCGCGGTTGGCAATTTTCGCCCCCATGATGTAAAATCATAGGCATGAATATTGAGCGGATAGTGTGCGGTTCCCTTGAGGCGAATTGCTATATTGTTTACAGGCGGGACGGTGGCGCGGCCTATATCATCGACCCAGGCTATGACGTGGCGCAGACGGAGGAATTTGTAAAAACGCACGGGCTGAATGTTGGGGCTGTTCTGTTGACGCATACGCACCACGACCATGCGGGCAAGTCGGCGGCGCTTGCGGATATTTTTGGGGTGGACGTCTGCGCCGGACGCGAGGAGACCGACCACTATAACGGCAGGGTTGACAGGGCTTTTGACGGCGGCGAGACGTTGGAGCTCGACGGCGAGACCATCCATGTGCTGAACTCGCCGGGGCACTCGGCAGGCGGGGTCTGCTACTTTGCGGAAAAAGCCCGCAAGGTTTTCACAGGCGACACGATTTTCGATATCGACACCGGGTACACGCATTTCCCTGGCAGCAGTGCCAACCGCATGAAGGACACCATGAAAAACGTGGTGGACAAGTGGGAGAACGACGTGTGCATATATCCTGGTCACGGCGACTCGGCGAACATGAAGCGCGTGCGTGAAATCAATCAGGAGTTTTTGGATTATATTTCGGGCTGAGGGTCACGGAAAGGAATCAAGTTTATGGGAAATTTATCTTATATGGAATTGCGGCAGCAGATGTGCGAAATCGCGTTGCTTATCTGGGAGCGCCGGCTAACGAACGCCTATGGCGGCAATTTTGCAGCGCGTGCGGGCGAGGGCACGCTTTTGGTTACGCCGTCTATGATGGCAGAGCATAAGCATTGCAAATTGGCGCCGGAGGACTTGTTGCTTGTCGATTTTGACTGCACAATAATCGAGGGAGAGGGGCGGCTGTCGCGTGAAACGGAGATGCACGCCGCGCTGATACGGGCTTTCCCGACGGTCGGGGCGGTCATACACGCCCATCCCATGAACTGCATGGTGTTTGCGGCGGGCGAGCAGGCGATACCCTCGCTTACGGAAGCGACGGAAAAACAGGGGGCGGCGGGGCTTGCGAAGTTTGCGCCGATGTGTACGCCCGAAATGACTGCGAATATACTGGCATATTACGAGGAACGGCGCGCGCTTGTGGAGGAAATGGCCGTCGCCTGCGTGATGCCCAAGCATGGCATGGTCGTGACGGGCATGGACCTCAACAATGCGTTCGCTATGTTGGAGTTGGTTGAGACGGACGCATACTGCGCCATTCACATGACAGTCTAAGGGATATCCACGGTGACGCCGGAGCGTGTCATGTATATCAGGCTCTCTTTGACGGGCTTGCCGAATATGAGTTCGGCGGCGCGGCGGTACAGGCGCAATTGGGCGCCGTAGGCTGAACGGATGCGTTCGGCTTCGGAGTCGTACGCCGAGACATCGAACCACCCTGTCTTGTAGTCCGCCACCACCAACCCGTCATCTTCCTCGAACAGGCAGTCCATCACGCCCTGCACCACGATTTCCTCGTCAAGCACGGCAGGGGACAGTTCCTGCGTCTCGGATGCCGCCGGTCGGACGCCCTGCCCACCGACGGCTTCGCCGTACGGCAGCTTCATATTGAACGGCGCTTCTTTCATCAAAAAGTCCGCTGCGACGGCTCGTGCAATAAGCTCGCTGCCCGCAAAGAGCATAAGCGTATCCGTTCCCACGGCTTCTGCCTCGACGTCATTCAACGAACTGGAACGCACCAACGCCGCCAAAAACCCCTCGAACCATGCCCTATCATCCCTATGGGCATAGGCCTCTGCATAGTCAAGCGCTTCAAGCGCCTTATGCATGGCGGTGCCTTTCTCCGCCGCCGTCAGCCCTGCATCCTCGTCGGTCTCGCCCGACCCACCCGCCATAAAGAAGGTCGGGGATTGCGGGTGGGCGGGGGTACTCAGCTCCGTTACGCTGTACTTGGACTTGAGCATCGCCGAAGCAGCGTGTGGGTAGACGTATGGAGCGGGCGGGGATGCTTCGCCTGTGGGCATATCAGCGGGGCTTTGCGTCGAGTGCCTAGGTTCGGAAAGGGCAGCACGGAGGTTCGGGTCTTGCGGGTCGGAGCCGATAGTCCTCCCTAGGTTTGCGTCATCTTTATCGCAAACCGTAGAGGATCTGTCGGGCCGGCCCGCACCAAAATCGAGAGCTCCGTGCTGCCCCGTTTCGCCCGCCCCTACAATCGAAACCTCAACGCACCCTTTCCGTTGCATCGCCGTCGGCAGCACCATACGCAAATAATTCGACGCCCCAAACACATCCGTGTCTATCCCTGGCTCCACCTCATCAGCCCCGTACGCCTCCACCAACTTCTCAGGGTCCCTTATCGTCCCTATCATATGCAGCGTGTCCATTGCCCTTGTCATGCCAACGTAGAGCAGACGAATCGCCTCTGCGCGCTCGACCACATCCTGCCTCAGCTTCACTGCCTGATGAAGCAAGGTCTTTTTGCGCGTGTGCATGGCAGAATCCATCCACTCAAGCGACAGACCCGCATCCCTGTGAAGCAGCAATGCGTCATCGGAAAAGCCGCCCTTCAAAAGCGACTTGCCTAGCCCCCCAAGCAGCACCACTGGAAACTCAAGCCCCTTGCTGCCGTGTATCGTCATTATGCGGCAGACATCTTCGCCGCCCGTCAGCAACGTGACCTGCGGTACCCCGCCCCTTAGCTTTATCCTGTCAAGAAAGGCGAGAAACCCACGCAACCCGTCTATGTGCCCGGACTGAAAACCCGCCGCCCTGTCCAGAAGCGAACGTAGGTTCGCCTGCCTTTGCGTCCCGCGTGGCAAGCCTCCCACATAATCGTAAAACCCGCTTTCCCTCATCAATTTCCACAAGAAATCGTCTAGCCGCATAAAGCGTTCTTCATCGCGCCATCTGGAAAGCTGCGACGCCATCGCTGCACATTTCTCACGCAAAGCCGCATCCTCTCCACCTTCCGCATAAGCAAGGAAAGCCGTGTAGAAAAATCCGTCCCTATGGTCAGCGCGGATATCCGCAAGCTCCGCAAGCTCGAAGCCAAAGACGGCCGAACACATCGCAGCTGCCAGAGGCACATCACGCCTGAGATTGACTATCGCGCGAAGCAGCCCCAGAAATGTATCTATCTCCACCGCCTCGAAATACCCCTCGCCCCTGTCCGTCACGGCGGGGATTCCGTGCGATTCCAGCGTTTTTCGGTAGATATCGGCGGCACCGCTCGTAGCCCTCAGCAATATGGCGATATCGCTGTACCTTAAAGGCCGCCGTACGCCGTGCTTCGCATCGTAAAACTCTTGCCCGACCGTCTCCCTTATTATTCCTGCGCAAAGCGACGCCTCGCCTTCCGCATCGTTGTCAAAAACCTCTCTGACCGTGTCTTTTGCGATCAGGTGAAGGCGGGTGGCCCCCTCCCTTGCGCCCTCCATGCCAGGCTCGGACGAGACCCCCTTTACAAGCCGCGCATCCTCGTCATAGTCCATGCACGAATAATGGCTCTCCATAAGGTTCTCAAAAACCGCATTTACGGCATCTATCACGCCCGCTTTGCTGCGAAAATTGCTCGAAAGGTCGATTCGTATGCCCTGAGGGGTAGCCCTGTACCTCACCTGCTTTTCGAGAAATATTTCAGGTGCGGCGTTGCGGAAGCTGTAAATGCTCTGCTTGACATCGCCCACCATAAAGAGATTGTCCCCGTGGCTCAGCCGCGACAGCAAAGCTTCCTGCACATAGTTGCTGTCCTGGTATTCATCTATGAAAACATATGCGAGCCGACGGCGGTAATCGTTTGCGATGTTCTCGTCCTCAAGTATTTTCAGCGCCATATGCTCGAAGTCCGCAAAGTCTATCACTTTTTCCGTGCGTTTGATGCGGGCATAGGCCTCCGCAAACCGACCTACAAGCGTTTCGAGCGTCCGTGCGTACGGCGCAGTGTGAGCTATCTCGTCCGAATACTCGGAGGCCGCCCGTGCAAAAAACGCCTCGCCTACCTCTTTTTTGAGTATCCCCTTGACGCGGTCGCGGCGTAGCTTCACAAGCGCCTTTATGCCTTCGTAAACCTCTTTTTCGTCGGCACTCGCACGAAAGGTCTCAAATTTCAAGCTCTCAATCGCAAGCCGTGTCCCATCCATATCCCTCGCCAGAAATTTCCGCTCTACGTCCGACACGCTTTCAAGGTCGTTTGCGTTCTTTGCCGCAAGCCCTGAGAGCCCTAGACCAAAAAGCAATTCTCCGACCTGCTCTGTCAAGGTGCGAGCCAACGTCAGCCTATATTCGATCTCGCCATACGCAAACTTTATCGCAGGCGTCTCGGCCAGGACATCCGCAGTGGCAAAGAGAGCACCCACGCCTTCTGCAAGCCACTCGAAAGGATTGGGCAGCGTCATAATGAACTCGTACGCCTTCAATATCTTGCCACGGGCTTTTCTTTCGCTCCGAACGTCCGCATATGCAAGCAGAAACTCCGTGAATGCCGTGCGAAACACCTCGTCCTCATCTGCGAACGCGGCGTCCATCACCTCGTCCAGCGCATCCTCTTTTAGGGCCTCCGCCCGCTTTTCGTCGGCTATGGCAAAGGATGGGTCGATCCCGATCGCATAATAGTGTCGCCTGAGTATGGTAAGGCAGAATGAGTGGAATGTCATAATTTTTGCGGTGCCGAGCTGCCTTAGCTGCGTTTCCGCAAATTCGTCGTTTTCGGATGCCGCTGTAAGCGCCGATGCGATGCGGGACTTCATTTCGCTTGCCGCCGCCTCGGTGAAAGTGACAACCAGCATCTCCTTGAGCGGAACGCGGTCTTGCGTCACAAGTCGTAGTATCCGCTCCGTCAGCACCGCCGTTTTGCCCGATCCTGCCGCAGCGGAGACAAGCACGTTTGTCCCGCGTGCCTCTATCGTCTTTAGTTGCTTCTCAGTCCAGTTCATAGTGTGAATGTTACAAAAACACCGACGCGGCTGCGCCGATTACTACGTCATCGTCCGCCAAAACAAGCTCATACGCCCCGTCACACACATATGATGCGATCCACCGCTCAAACCGCTCACGGAACTTATAGCCTTTGATAAAGGCGCTGCCCTCCGCCACGATAAGCGCCGGACTCCCCTCCGTAGCCCCGCTCTTTCTCAGCACCGCCGTCATCGCTATGGCGACCAATTTTGCCGCCCGCTCATACAAGCCGTCAAAAATCTCGTGAAGCGTCTCCGCGTCTTCCTCTGTCACGCAAAGCTGCCCAAGCCCCGTACCCAAACGAGCATTGCCGTCCGCCCGCATAAATTCATCCACAGAAACGGCATCGAGCGAAGAAAGCCCCGCCACCGCCTTGCAAGTCCCCGCACCGAACAACCCTTCCGTAGCTGCTAGGCACGCCGCTTTAAGCGCTATCGTCGAGAAATATGCGCCGCTTACCATTTTCTCAAACATATGGTCGCGAGGCCTGTCCGATTCGGCGTCAATCTCCGTATCGCATCCCGATTGGCGGAATCCGTCATAGCAGCCCGCCTCGGTGTTTATCAGCATGCCTTTCTCCGCGTCGTAGTAGCAGATATTGATGCCCGTGCCGTATATAAGCCCGATATACCCACCCATGCCGTACAATCCGCCCGCAAACACGGCACCGACAAGCGCGGCCACCGTATCGTTTAGCACCGTAACTTTGACTGGGTCTTTGCCCGCACGAGCAAGCGCCGCGTTCAGCTCCCCCCCGATAGACGCCCCTTCCGAGCCGCGTACTTTCACTTCCTTATTGAACCCTACGATCTTTCCGTCACGGTCCGCGCCGATCTCGCTCGGAAAGGAAAAGCAGAAGCCGACCTCGTTCGAGGTTTCCGTCATATCCCCTATATATTCCACGATCAGGTCAAAAAACCTCTCGCAGCTTACAATGCCGTCCGTCCCTGGAATCCTGCGCTTTTCGTATTTGCTGACGGCCGGCGCCGCCCCTGGCGCAAACCCCACAAGCGCCACCCTTAGATTCGTCCCGCCCGCATCTATGGCTATCGCAGACCCATCAGGCGGCGCCTTGGGGGTGACCCCAAGGTACGACGGAAGCATCATCAGCGAGCTATCCCGCCCTGAAAGCCCCGCTTCCATATCCGCCGCAAATCCATCCGCATACGCCTCGAAGTCGTAGCAGCTTTCGTGCAGTCCGTTTTCAATCAAAAATTTTTCCGCTTTGCCCATCTCACCTCACCAACAAACTCCGCCCTGTCATCTCAGCCGGCTGAGGAAGCTCCATCAGCTCCAGAAGCGTCGGCGCCAAGTCAGCCAATGTGCCGCCGTCAGAGAGCGAAAGCCCCTTATCGTCGCCCCGCACCAGAATAAGCCTTACAGGGTTTGAGGTGTGGGCCGTCATAGGCTCGCCTGTCTCCGAGAACTCCGCTTCTGAGTTCCCGTGGTCGGCTGTGATCAAGACCTGCCCCGCCGACTTCATCACCGCATCGACCACCATGCCGGCACATTCATCCACAGCCTGGACCGCGCTTATCGCCGCTTCGAGCGACCCCGTATGCCCCACCATGTCCATATTCGCGAAGTTAAGGATTATCAAGTCGTACACGCCGCGCTCTATCTCCGAGACGCAACGTTTCGCCACCTCGTAGGCGCTCATTTCCGGCTTGAGGTCATATGTTGCGACCTGCGGCGAAGGTATAAGCACGCGGTCCTCGCCAGGCACTGGCTCCTCCACCCCGCCGTTGAAGAAGAAAGTGACATGCGCGTACTTTTCGGTCTCTGCGATCCTGAGCTGCCTAAGCCCCAGGGACGAGACATACGCCCCCAAGGTGTTCTCGACGGCATCAGGCGGGTAGGCTATATGGACGTGCGAAAAACTTGCGTCGTACTCCGTCATCGTCACATAATATAAATTGTAGCAAACGTATGTTCTCGGAAACCCATCGAATGACGGCTCGGTGAACGCCCGCGTCAGCTCCCGCGCCCTGTCCGGCCGGAAATTGAAAAACACGATGGCATCGCCGTCCTGAACGGTAGCAGGCTCGCCGCCCTCGCCGTCTGAAACCACCACCGTAGGCTTCACAAACTCATCATCCTCGCCGCGTGCATAGGCCGCAGACACCGCCTCGGCTGATGACCCTGCACGTAGCCCTTCCCCTAGCGTAAGCGCATCGTATGCAAGCTGCACCCGCTCCCAACGGTTGTCGCGGTCCATGGCGTAGTAGCGACCCATGACCGATGCGACCCTGCCGAGCCCTATATCCGCAAGCCCCGCCTCCAGTTCGGCAAGATATCCATCCGCCGATCGTGGCGGCGTGTCACGCCCATCGAGAAATGCATGGATATGGACGCGCTCCACGCCCTCGCGTTTCGCCATACGCACGAGCGCAAGCAAGTGGTCCGTATGGCTGTGGACCCCGCCCGGCGAAACCAAACCCATCAAATGCAAGGACCGTCCCCGCACCCCCCTCGCGCCCGCCATCGCCCTCGATAAGGCAGGGTTCTCAAAAAAATCGCCGTCCTCTATCGACTTGGTGATACGCGTCAGCGACTGGTATACCGTACGCCCCGCGCCAATATTGAGGTGGCCCACTTCGGAGTTGCCCATCTGCCCCTCTGGAAGCCCCACCGCAAGCCCGCTCGTCTTTATTAGCGTGTGCGGGCATTCCGCACAGAGCCTGTCAAGCACGGGCGTGTCCGCCAATGCCACCGCATTGCCTTTGCGTTCCTCGCGATACCCCCAGCCATCAAGTATCATCAACATCGTCGGTCTATGTGCAATTTTCATAATAATTTTCGCCCTCCCGCAATATCACATATTTGTTCCGGCCCTGATCCCTGTTGCCCACGCGTGGTTCAGGTTGTACCCTCCGCATATATAGACGGCGTCAAGCGCTTCCCCCGCAAAGAACAGGCCTTTGCAAAGCAGCGATTCGCCGGTGTTCTCATCGACTTCCGAAACGTTTACGCCGCCATGCGTCGCCTGCGCCTCTTTCCATCCTTTCGTGCCCCCCACCGAAACCAATAAGCCTTTGGCGAGCCTTGCGACCCGTGCGGCATCGCCCCCGCCCTCGCCCACAAGCAGAGCCGAAAGCTTTTTGCCGACCACCCCCTCAAGCCATAGCCCCTCGTTTTCCTGCATAAGGCGTTCAAGCGTAGTCTCATCCTCGCCCGGCGCCAGGTCGAGCAAGACCTCCGTACGCGGCCGCCCCTCAATGATGGACTTGGGCATCATCGTGCTTATGTCAAAAATCATGACCCCCGAAAGCCCGTAGTCCGTGAACTGGAGTTCGCCGTATGAGGCCGCCGTCCGCTTGCCGTCGACAAGCAGCTCCGCTCGTGCCCTTATGCGTACCCCGTGCAGACACGACAGCCTCTCTTTTTCCGCGTCGGTATATACAAGGGGCACGAGAGCAGGCCGAATCGTCTCGACGCTGTGCCCAAGGCTTCGAGCGATGGCATATCCGTCCCCGTAGCAGCCGTATTGCGGACCGGCCTTGCCGCCGGTCGCTATAAGCGCCCGCTCCGCAGCTATGGTCTCCCCGCCTTCCAAAATTATATTGTACCCCGCAATGCCATCGGCGGCAGCGCCATCGCTCTCGCCCTCCGCCCGCTCAACACGCGACACTCGTGCCCCGTACCGCACCTCAGCCCCCTCACGCTCGATCGCACGCACAAGCGCATCCCGCACTGACGCCGCCTGCCCGCTCATAGGATAGGCACGCCCTTCTTCCTCTACGCGGAAAAGCACCCCCACACTCTCAAAAAACTTCTTGACCATGCCATATTCATCCGCCGACAGATTGCTGACATTGCAGCGCCCTCCCCCCGTCGCAAGCAGTTTTTTCCCGCAGGCCTCATTCGCCTCGAGCAAAAGCAAAGCCCCGCAAGACGGGCGCCTAAGATACGAGACAGCGGCAGCCAGTCCCGCCGCGCCTCCGCCAATAATCACCGCATCATACTTTTTCGTAAGCTTCCCTCCTCGTGCCGAAATATCCTTTTCACAAATCCTATCACTATACGCACCCACGCGCAAACACTACGCAGACCAATCTTTATAAATTGATATTTAAAAAATTTCATTCGCGTGTTTCATTTCGCGAAACGTGTGTATCTAATATATATAAGCACTTTTTGCATAAAACCAATCGCATGACAACTAAACGCCATTTCCACCGGGGGGAGCATAATGCACTGGAGGTTATTATGTCATCTCGTACGGATAGAACGTTGCTTGTGAGCAAAACCATTTCCGGTGACCGCGAGGCTTTCGAACAGCTATTGCTTTCTCAAGACAATGCCATCATTTTCAGGATTCGCTCCATGGCGAAATGTGCCGAAGACGCTGAGGACATCCGGCAAGAAGTCGCGATGCGCCTCTATCAGAAAATCGGGACGCTAAAACACCCCGAAGCCTTTGACGGATGGCTGGACAAGCTCATCCTTCGAGAGTGTTTCCGCCACTTCGCCGCCCAGAAGCCGATTGTCTATCGTGATAATCTATGCGAATATGAAGAAAACCTCGCCGAAACAAATACGGACTGCCTTCCCTTCGCGCACGCAGAACACCTTGAATCATACGCGGAGATAAACGCCGCGCTCAACAATATGCCCAAACGTATAAGCGACATGGTGATTTTGCACTACGAGGCAGGAATGCGCTACCGTGAAATTGCGAATGTTTTAGGTGTGACAATCAATTCTGTTGCCTCAGGCCTGTTCCGTGCAAGAAAGCAGCTTCGCAAAGAATTGCTATAGCTTTTCCGTCAAACGCCCGTTCCGGAATTTGACAGCATGCTATCATACCACTCCTTGAAAAACTCGAAAGCATCTTCGTCGTATTCGTCACGCTCGCCGTTGTCGAGATTGTAAATTTCCACAGTTCCGTCAGAATGAACGCCAAATCCGGCATAAATGAGGTCAAAGGCTCCGGTCGTATATCCCATTGCGTAGACATAGTAGCTTGAAAACTCGTCGCCTTCTTCCTCGAAAGCCCCCCATTCCAGCCCGTCCTCATCGACAGCGGAAAGCAGCACTTCCTCAATCGTGAATTCTGGAAGGCCAGGCAGCGTGCTCTCGCGCACAAGATTGACAACCGCCTGCTCCTCAGCCGACAGATCGCCCCAATCATCTTCAAAGCCTTCGTCGTCCCATTCTTCCCAACCGTCGCCGTCCCATTCTTCAGCCCAATTCTCCCAATCGTCGCCAGCGCCGAAGTCCCAATTGCCGTAATCGCCGTATAGGTCGTATAGGTCGCTCAAGTCGAATCCCGAAAGCGCCTGCTCGAAAATCACCGAATAGAAAGCTTCGCTGTTTTTTTGTATATAATTGTTCAGCACGAAGCCATAGCCTAGATTTGTGGCCATCAGCACGATGGCGAGCACGATGGCGACAACCGATTTGTTGCCGCCTGCCGGGGGCGAATAATGCCTCGGCGGCGGAAGCGGGCGTTGGTACATAGGGGCGTACCCCTGCTGCTGCTGCTGTTGCTGCTGCTCATATGGCGAGCGTACATACGGCTGTTGGGCTGCCACATAGTCGGTATACGGCCCGCGGCCCGACCGCCCCGGAAAAACATCGTACGGGGCGGACGAGCGCGCCAGCATTATAAAAACTGGTATCCAGCCAACATATGGGATCAGGCACAGCAAAAACCAGCATCCGTGCCTGTCGGTATCATGCAGCCTTCGTAAAATAATCGCAATGCTTGGGAAAATGGTCGCAATAGAGTAAGCGCCTAGCGGGATCAGCCACATAGTCGCGTAAATATCGCTGCGCTCTACGATGCTCTGAAAGCAATAGTACGCAGGGGAAGTCAGAGCCAACATGATAGCCGTATGAACAACCCATGCCTTCCAAAAGGCCTCCTTGGTGGTACGCCTTGTGAAGTCCGCATAATATCTCCAGAATGCGCCATAGGCACGGAAGTACCCGATTTTCATTGCTTGTTGCTGCATAATAATGTGCTCTGGCTACTTGAGCGTGGCCTTGCCGCCTGCTTCCTCTATCTGCTTGGCGATGGCTTCGCCTTCGGCCTTCTCGACGCCTTCCTTGATGATGGACGGCGCGCCGTCGACGAGGTCCTTGGCTTCCTTGAGCCCCAAGCCTGTGAGTTCGCGTACGACCTTGATGACCTTTACCTTCTCTGCGCCAATCTCCGTAAGCTCGACGGTGAATTCCGATTGCTCGTCAGCCTCGGCGGCAGCGCCCGGAGCTCCTGCAGCGCCAGCGACCATGACAGGCGCGGCGGCGGATACGCCAAACTCTTCTTCGCAGGCCTTTACAAGGTCGTTGATCTCAAGCACTGTTGCGCTTTTGAGTTCTTCTAAGATTTTTTGAATGTCCATGTTATCTTCCTTTCGTTGTTATTATTCTTCTTCGGGCGCCGCTTCTTCTGCGGGCGCTTCTTCTGCGGGGGTTTCCTCAGCCGGGGCTTCCTCGGCTACAGCAGCCTCTTCCGCCGGGGCGGCTTCTTCCTCAGCCGGGGCTTCCTCGGCCGGTGCAGCTTCCTCAGCGGGAGCAGCTTCTTCCTCTGCCGCCTCTGGAACAGCTTCCGCAACGGGGGCTTCCTCAGCCACAGATGCCGCTTCCTCCACCGGTGCAGCTTCCTCAGCGGGTGCAGCTTCCTCAACCGCTGGCGCAGCTTCCGCAACAGGCTTTTCTTCCTCTGCAGGCGCCGCTTCGCCGTCTGCATCCGCTATGGCTGCGAACGTACGTACGAGCTTGCCTATCGGGCTCTGGATGCTTCCCATAAACCGTGCGATCAGCACGTCGCGAGACGGAATCGACGCAATCTGCTTGATGCCGTTGGCGTCATAAAAGACCCCTTCGACCAAGCCGGCCTTGAACTCCATCTTCTTGAAGTCTTTGATCACACCGTCCAGGACGCGGGCGGGCGCGATGGCGTCGTCGTAGCCGAAAGCAAACGCGCTCGGCCCTTCCAGCACCTCCGCAAGCCCTGCATGCGGCGTGCCGTCGATGGCGCGCTTCATGAGCGTGTTCTTGTAGACCTTGTAGTCCACACCCGCCTCACTGAGCTTCACGCGCATCGCATTGGCCTCCTCGACGGAAATGCCGATATAGTCCAGAACCACGACGCTGCTCGCCGTATCCAGCTTTCCGCTTATCTCATCGACAACCGCCTGTTTCTGCTTCAGGTTTTCTTGTGATGGCATATTTTCTCCTTTCCGATCATAAAAAAATGACCTATTTTGTCTTCCGCAAACGAATAGGTCATTGGCATTTTCACACCTTTGGCCTCGGCGGGAGGGGTTTTTAAGCGCTATCGCGCTCCCGCTGTCTACGGTCATATTTAAAGCCTGAGAGGGTTCATGTCGCAAACCCTCAGGCCCTAAAAACAATATTTAGTTCGTGCCGACCCTCACAGGGTTGATCTTGACGCCTGGGCCCATGGTGGATGCGACCGTGACGCTCTTTAGGTATTGGCCTTTCGCAGCCGCGGGCTTCGCCTTTACGACAGCCTCGACAAGCGCGCTGAAGTTGTCCACCAGCTTCTCCTGCCCGAACGACACCTTGCCAATCGGCGTGTGGATGATATTGGTCTTGTCCAGACGGTACTCCACCTTACCGGCTTTGATGTCCTCAAGCGCCTTGGCTATATCCATGGTTACAGTGCCGGATTTCGGGTTTGGCATAAGCCCCTTGGGGCCGAGCACCTTGCCGAGCCGCCCGACCACGCCCATCATGTCAGGGGTCGCGACGACCACGTCAAAATCGAACCATCCTTCTTTTTGGATCTTTTCGGCCATGTCCTCAGCTCCAACATAGTCGGCTCCGGCTTCCTTGGCTTCTGTCTCCTTGGGGCCTTTCGCAAACACGAGCACCTTGGACGTCTTGCCCGTGCCGTGCGGCAGCACTATAGCGCCCCTGACCTGCTGGTCTGCATGCCGCCCGTCGACACCGAGCTTGAGATGGACCTCTACGGTCTCATCAAACTTTGCGGGAGCGGCCTTGATCACAAGATCGAGCGCCTCGCCCACTTCATGGAGCGTATGCCGCTCTATGAGCGCCGCAGCAGCTGTATATTTCTTTCCTCTCTTTGGCATCCTAAAAACCTCCTTGTGGTTCTGTCGGCGTTCTTCTCAAAACGCCTCCCACGCTAACCTTCTACCGTGATACCCATACTTCTTGCGGTGCCCTTGATCATCTCGGCAGCGCTTTCAACGCTTGTCGCATTCAGATCCGCCATTTTGACTTTCGCGATCTCTTCAAGCTGCGCTTGCGTAACTTTCGCAACTTTTGTCAAATTTGGCACACCCGAACCGCTTTGGATATTTGCAGCTTTTTTCAACAATTCGGCCGCCGGCGGCGACTTCGTGATAAAGCTGAACGACTTGTCCGCGTACACCGTGATGACCACGGGTATGATCGTGCCCGCCTGGTCCTGGGTCTTTGCGTTGAACTGCTTGCAAAAATCCATTATGTTGACGCTCTTCTGTCCGAGCGCCGGACCGACCGGCGGAGCAGGGTTTGCGCCCCCGGCGGGTATCTGCAGCTTTATGTAGCCGTCTATCTTCTTTGCCATAACATGCCTTCCTCCTTTCCTTTATTGTTGCTCGACTTGGTCGTAGACCAGTTCCACGAGCGTGTCCCTTCCGAACATGGAAATGCGGGCGCGCAAAGTCTCTTTTTCCTGGTTCACTTCCTCAACCACGCCCGTCACGCCTTCAAACGGCCCATTTATGACCTTGATGCCATCGCCTACATTGATGTCGAGCTCAATATAGACCTTCTCAATGCCCATGCGCCGCACTTCTTCCTTCGTAAGCGGCACCGGCTCTACGCCGTGCCCTACAAACCCTGTGACCCCTTGCGTGTTTCGCACGAGATACCACGATTCGTTGTCGACTTTCATCTTCACCAAGACGTAGCCGGGGAAAGTCTTGCGCGTCTTCAGCTTGCGCTGGCCTTCCTTTATCTCGACGTAGTCTTCCGTCGGCACTATGACCTTTATGATCTTTTCCTTGAGCTTGCTTTCCTCGCTGCTGTTCTCGACGAGCTTCTCGATATTCTGCTTCACCTTGCTCTCATGCCCCGAGTAAGTATGTATTACATACCAGCGCGGCGAGTCCTTGTCGCTCTCGTCGTAGACGTCGTCTTCGCCGTCTATCGCGAATATATTCCGCTCCTCACCCAGCATCACGGGTGCTTCCACTATATCCACCGCTTCAATTATTCCTGTTGCTTCCATTGCCTCTGCCATCATAACTCCTCGTGCCTAGTTCATATTGATGCTGAAGACCTCGCGTATGACGGCAAGGAACCCGGTATCGACGCCCCACAAAAAGACCCCGAAAAACGCGCAGGCGATAAGCACAATAATCGTATATGAAACAAGTTCTTTACGTGTTGGCCACACGACTTTTTTTGTTTCTGTAACCACGCCGCGAAAATACTCTCGCAGGCCGCCTTGACGCTTCTTGTCTTCTTGCTGTTGCTGCTGCGTGGGATTTTTCGGCTTGGCTTTTATAGCCGCGGCTTTCTGCTTCTTGGAACTCTCCATCCCGCGCCTAAGAGCGGACTTGGTTACCTTTTCTTCCGCCTTTTTTCCCTGCTCGCTTGGATTCTTCTTCTTTTTCTTATCTGCCATTTTCCTTGACCCCCGCAATACTACTTGGTTTCCTTGTGAACCGTGCCCTTGCGGCAGAACTTGCAATACTTGCGTAGCTCAATACGCTCAGGATCGTTCTTCTTGCTTTTCATCGTGTCGTAGTTTCTCTGCTTGCAGTCCATGCACTCCAACGTCACTTTTATTCTTGCTCCGGCAGCCATTTCTTATTCCTCCGTATACATAACCACAATCTAAAAACTGTCTTGGGGCTTCCCATAAGACAGCCCTAGAAGTTTATCACACAAGACAAATGCTATGCAAGGGGTTTTTTGCTAATTTTGCGATGTTTTTTCGTGCTTTTTTTCAGTTGACACAATGCTTGTCTGCCTATACGCTTATCAGGAGAGCTGTATTGTTGCAGCGTAAATCGTAATGTAAGAGGAGGTTATTGAATATGGCATACAAAACTGAGAACACTATGGATAAAAGAAAGAAGCGCGTCGCAGACGTTCTGGCGCTAAAAGAGCCGGATAGGGTGCCATTCGCCCCTGCTATCGGCACCGCATACTTGGAGCATACCGACATCTCCAGGTATGAGGCGATGATGGACTTCCGCAACTTCAAAGACCCTTTGACGCGCTTCCTGACTCGTTATGAGGTCGATTTGTTCTGGACTCCCACCATATACCCGGCACACGTCATGGAAGTGCTTGGCACGGAATTTATCAAATGGCCTGGGCCGTCTTCAGGGATTCCGAACAATGCGGGCTTCCAGATCACGGACAAGACTTTTCTTGAGGAAGGCCAGTACGACGAGTTTCTGCGCGACCCGACCGCGTTCCTTTTCAACAAAGTCTATTCGGCACGCCACAAAAACCTAAGAGGCCTTGAAAAAGCCGTTATCAACAATGTTGTGGAGTACGGCCATTTCGCAAGCCTTTCATCGTTCGCCGACCCGGATGTCAAAGAGGCGTTGTACTACCTTATGCGCGCCGGCGAAGAGTCGGTCAAGTGGCTGAAGGCCTCCGGCGAGCTAGTGGCGCATGCAGCCTCGCTCGAAACGCCGCCGTGCGTCATCACCGGCAGCACGATAGCATATGACGCGTTCGCGGACATGCTGCGCGGCTATATCAACGTGCCTATGGATTTGTTCACGATTCCGGACAAGGTGGTGGCAGCCTGCGAGGTGATGGACGTCTTCACGCAGCAGGCAGTGCACGGCGCGGCGGAGATGGGAGTGGAATACTTCTTCATCCCTCTGCACGGCGGCACGGACGAGCTTATGAGCGACGAAATGTACAGGAAATATTACTGGCCGTACCTCCGTCGCTTGATAGAGCATCTTGTGGAGCACGGCATCACGCCATATATCCTGACCGAAGGCGCCTACGACACGCGCCTCGAAGTGCTCGCCGAAGTGCCTAAGGGCAAGGTCATCTATATGTTCGAGAAGGTCGATATCGCACGCGCCAAAAAAGTCCTCGGCGACACAGCGTGCATATGCGGCAACTTCCCGACCACCTCGCTCAACTACGGCACAAAGGATGAAGTCATCGAGGGCACCAAGCGCATGCTTGATGTCTGTATGCCTGGCGGCGGGTTCATAATGAACTGTTCCATCGTGCTGGACAATTACAAGGAAGAGTTGTTTGATGCATGGTATGAAACGACGATGAAGTACGGCGTGTATTAGGGATTAAAGTCTTGATTGCTGAGGGCGCGGGGCGAAGCCCCGCGCCCTTTTATGTTTCTTATTCCGCTTTTGCGAATACGTGCTCTAGATGCTTTTCCTCGTACTTGAAGCGTTTCGTGATAATGCTCACGATGGGGACCACGGCCACCGAGACGCCCATGGCAGTGACGCCGAATATGGGCGCCATGCCTTTTGCGGCCTCGAAGCCTACGGCCGCTATGTTGATGCCCAGCATAAGACCGACGACCACCGGCCCTGAAAGCAAGCCAGCCCACGCGCCCGCCTTCGTGACGGACTTATTGTAAAGCCCCCAGATGAACGGCCCGAGGAACGAGCCCGCGACCACGCCCCACGAAAAGCTCATCAGGTTCACGATAAAGGAGATGTTCAGCGACGCGAACACAAACGACAGCACGATAAATGCTATGCAAAGGCTTCTCAGCGTGATGACCTGGGTCTTTTGCGATATGCTCGGCCGCAGATGGCGTACAAGGTCGATTGTGACGGCGGAACTTGACGACAGCACGAGCCCCGCAAGCGTAGACATCGAAGCGGATAGCAAAAGCACCATTACTATGCAAAGCACTATTATGCCGACTATCCCGTCCGACAGCGCCCTCATCAGCATGGCAGGCACGATGCCGTCAAAACCGCCTTCCACAAGCGGCATACCGTCCGGCCCCGCCTCTATGAAAAGGTGTCCCATCGACCCGATAAGATATGCGCCGCAGCCGATAAAGGCCGCGAATATGGTCGAAACTATCGTAGCCAGCTTGATGTTGCTCTCGTCTTTGATGGCGTAATATTTATGCACCATCTGAGGCATGCCCCAGACGCCGAAACTCGTAAGCAGGATGGTGATAAGAAGCACGCTCCCCATCGCCCCGCCCGACATATCCACAAGCCCTGGGTCTATAGCCCTCAGCCTGTCCACCATTTCCCCGAGGCCGCCGACTTCGGGGCGGTTCACCATGATGATGACCATGGCCGCAATGCCGACAAACATGATGATGCCCTGAATGAAGTCGTTCCACGCCGTCGCGACATACCCGCCAAGCACCAGATAAATCCCCGTAAGGACCGCGACGATAACCATGCACAGTATCTCCGGCGCGCCGTCAAAGATGGCCGAAAAGAGCATCCCAAGCCCCTTGTAGACGCCCGCTGCGTACGGCACAAGAAAGATAAAGATTATCAGCGCCACATAGACTTTCATCCTGGTGTCGAGATAACGGGTCGCAAAAAACTCCGGCATGGTGCGCGCCTCGAGTTTTCGCGTCATCCTTCGCGTCGGCTTCGCGAGCACAAGCCACGCTATAAGGCAGCCGATCACGGCATTTCCAATACCGATAAGGATGCTGCCCATGCCGATTAGCCAGCCGAACATTCCCGCATACCCGATGAAGATGACCGCTGAAAAATACGTCGTACCGTAAGCGAACGATGACAGCCACGGGCCTAAACTTCTTCCCGCAAGCACGAACCCATCAACTGAATTGACCTGTTTGGACGCCCACACGCCCACTATCACGCAGACCAGCGTGAATGCCACAATCGCGATGACCGCAACCATTTGAACCATAGCTCCTACCTCCCTACATTGACTACATTGCTACTTTGCTACGTTACCGAATACTACCCCTGATAACATGGGTTTGTCAAGCGTGATTATGATTCGAGCGGCGGGCCAAGAAGAACCCCTACATTGTGCTCGATTCCCCAATGCGGAATGTCGGAACGGTTTACGTAGATATCCACTGTGCCGTAGGCACAGCCGGTGTCCGTTATGGTGTAGAAGCCAGACCATCCCCTGCGTGACATTACGAATATCTGGTCTCCCATTTTGAGCCCGAGGTCGGCGATCTGCTGCGAGTTCATCGCAACGGTCTCGTTGGGCCGCAGATGCGAAAACTCCCGTGAGGTGGAGTAGTATGAGATTTTGAACATTTCTTCGGGTTGAGGCCTTAGCCTGGCGTGCTCAACCCATCGAATTTTTTTGACAGGTCGCCGTTCAGCCTTTCAAGCTCATCGTTTTCGGCGGAAAGCCCGTCGATGGCATCCGTAAGTTCGTCTATCAAATGGTTGAGGTCTGCGGTTTCGTCCGAAAGCCGGGCAATGTCTTCTTCAATACCTTCCGTATGCTGCACAATATTGTGATATGCGGCCAGCCGCTCGTCCAGGCTGCCTATCCGCTCCTCATAGACGGCGATGTCATGCCTGAGGCCATTGAGGTGCGTCAGCGACCAGACGCTTATGCATGCAAACACTATAAGCCCGGCACAAGCCGTCAAGAGGTACTTGTGTTTACGCAGAAAAGCCAATGTCAGTAAAATTTTGTACATACGAAACCCCCGTCACTTATCCTCAAGCATGGACTCAACCTCAGATATTTTGCCTGTCGCGAGCCCCTCCGCAATATAGACCTGACCGCAAGCCGGGCACTTAGGGACATGGTGCGAAAACTCATGCCCTAGGTAAGAAAACTTTGTCTCGGCTTTTTCAAGCCCCACGTTGCAGCGTGCGCAAATCAACTCTTTCTCCATGCTCATCCCTCTATCTTCATGCGGTGCGTGTAAACGTTATGAATATGCACACGCCCGTCCGCGCCGAGCTCGTATTCGACCCATACGGTAAGCAGCCGTTCCCGGTAACAGCCGATAAAGCGGCCTGTTTCAGGGTCGAGCAGCTTTGTGTTTTCCGCCTCGCAGTGGGCGACGGCCTTTTCGACATCCTCACGCAAGAGCAGCAGGCGATCCATCTTCGCCTCGACCTCCGGGGGGATGGTAAGGGTTGTGCTGTTGGAAACGCATGGGCGACCGCCATCGCCCGCATAACGTGCCTTTATGGCACAGCGATTTTCGCGGCGTTCGCTCAACGTCGGCAGCGGTGCAGGCACCCTCGCCCGCCCCTCGTCCAAAAAAATATATTCCAATATATGTGCGCATTCCATACCTTTATACAAAAACAAATCCCGGCAATTTGCGCAATATGCGATACGCGGCAAGCCTGGCAAGTCCGCCGCCCGTTCTTCCAGAATCTCATCGAGCAAGGCCGCGTTCGCCGAATAAATATGCCCGCCGAACCCGCAGCACGCCGCCTTTTCTCCTGCGAACGTCAGTTCTTCAAGCGCGTATCCGCACCTCTCGGCAAGCCTCCTTACAGCCTCCCGCCCCTCGGCGTCATCCCGGCTATTGCACGGGTCATATACGGCAGCAGGACGGGGAACAGTGTCGGTGGCAGGACAAGGGGCAGCACGGAGGTCCGGGACTTGCGTGTCGGAGCCAGGGCTTCGCGTCGAGTGCCGAAGGCACGAGGCGGAGCAAGGGGTCTCCGAAAGCGAGGCGGAGGCGGAGCTTTGCGAAGCCGCAGCGAGCCTTTTGGCAGCACCCCTGCGGACGCGTCGCAAGCCCTGGCCTACGTCAGTATCGAGAGCTCCAGGCTGCCCTGTGTCTTGCAAGTCGGAGCCAAGCCCTTGCTCCGCCAGCCACTCGTACACAAGCCGCCCGCGCACCTCTGGCAACGCCCCCTCAAAAACCTTCTTGCACGCGCTGCACGCAAAAAACGCCTCCGGCCGCCCAAGCCGCTCCCATTCCGCCCGCAACCTCTCAACGGTAGCCGAAAACACCTCCCGCTCCGCCGCCCAGTCCGCAGGCACCCCGCAGCACGAAAGCAGCATCGCCGCCGGCTCCCTTTCGCATATATAATCGAAAGTACGCGCCACCACATCCGGCAGCGAGGCGGTCAATTGACACCCCGGGAAAAACAACACCTTGCAAGGGGCTTCACCAACGACCCCGTACGCCTCGTCCGACATGGCGTGCTCAAAATCCTCCATCCAGAAACTGTGGTAGGCAGGCGCCATATGCCCGCCCTCTTTCAATATGCGTCTGCTCGAATCCATGGCCGTACGGGTGTCCACCCCGGCGGGGCAGACGGCAGTACATAGCCCGCAAAGGTTGCAGCTGTTCATCATACGAGAGCCGACGCGCATTATCTTGCCCCCCACAGGCAGAACGGAGACCCCAAGGTCCGCCGCCATACGCTTAGGGTTTTGCTTGAACTTGCGAATCATCGGGCAGGCGTCGATACATAGCGAGCAATTGCACATCGGGCACCGCTCCGCCTCCGACCCGCCCCCGAAGTCATACTCCAGACCATAAAACCGTTCGTTGACGGGCGACCCATTGGCTTCGGGACGGGCAGCACGGAGGTCCGGGTCTTGCGGGTCGCAGCCGATAGTCCTCCTAGATTCGCATTGCGAGGCCACCATGACTCCATCACACTTACTATTCTCTGAATCTGCAGTCGAGCACCGGCGAATCGTAGAGGAGCTGTCGGTGCGACCCGCACCAAAATCGAGAGCTCCGTGTGCCCCCGCATCCGGCTTCGCCCCTGAAAGGTCCCCTATGCGGAACCCCTCCTCTATCGCCGCCGCCGCCGCAAGCCCCCTCGCAATCTCACCCGCGACACCGCCCTCGCCCTGCACCGCCACAGACTCAAAAACCGCATCATACCCCCCGACATTCGCCAGGCGGCCAGCCCCCCCCTCACGCCATTCACATTCCACATACCTGAACAAATCATCCCTGTCGGCGATAAAAGCCTCAGCAAATTGGGCAGCCCGAAGCTCCTCTTCCTGCGGCTCGTAGCCAGGGCTTCGCGTCGAGTGCCGAAGGCACGAGGCGGAGCAAGGGGTCTCCGGAAGCGAGGCGGAGGCGGAGCTTTGCGAAGCCGTAGCGAGCCTTTCGGCAGCACCCCTGCGGACGCGTCGCAAGCCCTGACCTAAGCCAAAATCGAGAGCTCCAGACTGCCCCGCCCCGCTGGTAACGACCGTCACCGCGTACCCTTTTGACGCAAGCCTCCAGGCGCAGGCAAGCCCCGCCAGCCCATCCCCCATCACCGCCACCCGCTCCTTCTTCTTGGGCATGGCATAACGGCTCCCCTCGCCCTTGGCGCCCCCCGCCACCACCTCACGCTCTATCGCCGGCAAGTCCACATACCCGTCCGACAGTCTCTCACGCACGCAGACCCCCCGGCACGGCGCATCGCAAAACTCGCTCACCACGTGCGGGAACAGCACCGCCTCCCGATACGCGCGAAAAGCGGCCCCAAGCTTGCCCGCCTGCACCTTCGCGACCATCCCCCGCACATCGACCTCAAGCGGGCAGGCTGAAACGCAAGGCGGAGGGGCGTCTCTCAAACACTCCTCCGCATAAGTTTTGATTTCCTGAAAATTCATTATATCGGGTTCGCCTGCATATCCTCTATCTCGTCGTACATATCCGAGCCGAGCCACCACTTCTCATGCACCTCGGGCGCCCCGCTCTGAACGCGGTCAATGACGGCCTTCACCTTGGCAGGCGATGCCGGCAACGTGTATATACGACCGCCTATCGCATCGTTGATGCCGTTGATGACAGCCATATGGCCGGCGCTCTGATAAAGCTCCGAGCAGCCCGTCGAGCCGTGCGTGCTGACTTCGCGGTGCTTGTCGAGGAAGATAAGCTCCATGTCGTCCGGCACGTCCTTGATGGTCGGTATGCCCGCGCCCGCCATTGTCGCGTGCTTCTTCACGTCGTCGTAGTCCTCCGTCAAAGCGAAGCCGACGGTATGGGAAATGCCGCCGTACGCCTGGCCTTCGACCGCCAACACATTCCCAAGCTGCCCGACATCGCTTACGAAAACTACGCGAAGAACGTCAGTTTTCCCCGTACTCTTCGCGACGCGAACCTCTGCAAGCTGCAGGCCGTACGTGACCGTCATCACAGGGTCGCCCTGGCTCGTGTTCAGGTCGAGCGGAATCACCTTGCCCGTCGTGTCGTGCTTCCCGGAATACTTTGTCGGGATGCCCTCAGCCACCATTTCGTCGTACGTGCGGTAGCTACCGTCAGGCTTCTTCATCGCCTCGATAAGCTTTGCGGCCGCTTCCTCAGTCGCGCGCCCGACCACGAAATGGCAACGGCTCGCCGCTGAGATTCCGGAATTGGGGCATTCGTGAGAATCGTTCATATGCAGCTTAATTTGATCCGGCTCAAGGCCGAGCGGACGCAGGCACTCGTGGGCGTGTACGAGCGTGCCGATATCGCCGCCCTGCCCCACGCACTGCCATGTGTTCAGCGCCGTGACCGTGCCGTCCTCGTTGAGCTCAAGCCATATCTCCGCCATGTCGTGGTCGCCTATGGTGACGTTGAAGCCGCAGCTCGCAAGCCCAAGCCCATAATAATAATCGTCGTCCTCCGGCTTTTTCGCTATGCGGGCCTTTGCTTCCTCGTAAATCGGTCGCATCTTGTCATAGATTTCCTCCATGGAAATCTCCTTGAACGGGTAGCCGTTTATAGTAAGGTCGCCGGTGCGTCCAAGGTTTTTGTAGCGGAACTCGAACGGATCCTCGCCGATTTTTTCAGCAAGCATATCGATAAGCGACTCGCCGAGGGTATAGGACTGCGGCGAGCCGAAGCCACGGTACGAAGTGCCGAAGCCGTGGTTGGTGACCGCCATGCGGACAAGCCCACGCACATTCGGGATCACATATGGATAGCCTGGATAACGCAGATAGCTCTGGATAAGGTTCATGGAAATGTCGTCGTACGCGCCGTGGTCCACGCCGAAGTCAAATTCAAACGCCGTAAGCTTGCCGTTCTCGTCGCAAGCTATGCGGCCATTGCTATGGGCAGGCGTGCGTTTGCCGCTGTACGCCTGGTACTCCGGCCACGACATCGTAAGCGTCAGCTTCGCGGAAGGGTCATCAAGCGACAACAGGCAGACGCCCATCACCGCAAAGCTTCCCGCGCAGGTAGACCAGCCGAATGACCCGCCGGACGCATTCGCCACTATCCTTAGCTTATCCAACGGTATGCCGATGCCGTCGGCTATGGACTCACGGTTCCACTGGATGGACTGGCTCTTGTTCGCAAGGACCATATTGCCGTCCTCGTCCCAAAACGCTTGCTGCGTATCGCCCTCGATGGACATATGCGGCTCGCGGGTCGAATAGAAGCTGCCCTCGACCGAATATGCGCTGCTGTCGATGATGTCGCGGACGTCCTCTCCCTTGATGACGGGCTGCTTGAGGTATACGTTCGGAGACCTGTCATGGAGCCGCACCGCATCTGGAGCGGCCGCATCGAGGTAGTTCGTGTATTCGGGAAGCTGCTCGATCTCGACCTTGACAGCGGCGGCGGCCGCACGTGCGTGAGCCTCCGTGTCGGCTATTACCGCACCCACCAAATCGCCGTAGAAATATATTTTTTCGTCGTTGAATATCGGACGGATGTCGCCTTTGAGAATCGACCTCGGATTGAAGTTCGGCTCAAAGATGATATTTGTCCCTCGGATGTCCTTCGCCGTAAGGACTTTCACGACGCCCGGCATCGCCTCCGCCGCCGAAGTGTCCACTTTCTTGATGATCGCGTGCGAGGCGACCTTTGGCTGAACAACTGCTACGTACAGCGTGCCCTGCGGCATCTTGTGCTTGATGTCGTCGCCGTAGTCCGTGACCCCAAGCACCTTGCCGAGCGCATAAGGCCGAGGGTATTTCGTGCCGTAGACGCGACCGCCTTCCTCATGCATATATGTGATATCCGCCATCGTCTTTTCGCCGCGCATCACCGCCGCCGCCGCCATAACGGAATCCACCAATGGCTTGTAGCCCGTGCAGCGGCAGATATTGCGGTTCTTCTGGAACCAGTCACGCACATCCTCGCGCGTAGGCGAAGGATTGATGTCGAGCAACGCCTTTGCGCTCATTATGAAGCCAGGCGAGCAAAAACCGCATTGCACCCCGCCGTATGTGATCCACGCCTGCTGCAGCGGATGCAGGCAGTTCGCAGTGCCAAGCCCCTCTATGGTCTCTATTGTGGAGCCTTCCTCGACATCCCTCATCTTCTTCATGCACGAACGGACCACGCTGTCGTTCAATATTATGGAGCAAGCCCCGCATTGCCCCGCATTGCACCCGACCTTTATGCCGGTGAGCCCATAACGCCTAAGCGTCTCCGCAAGCGTGTCCGCCTCCGGGTCGAAAAAGAACATACGTTCCACACCGTTCACAATATGCAGCACTTTCCTCAAAGCCATTGTAATTCCTCCTTATACGCACACATCAATTATGCCAGCACCAATCATGCCAACGTCAATCATGCCAACGTCATATCTTACTACGACACCCCCCCTCACCGCAAGCACCCTATTGGTGCAATTTGTATTTTTTCCCAGAGCCACGACCTATAATCTGAATCAAGCCGGCTTCCGCCATTTGCTTTGTCAATAAAAATGTCCGTGTACGCTTGATGCCAAGCAATTCTTGAATCTCGCCCTCGGAGATTTCGCCCCGACCGTTTGAAAGATGGTCGAGCAATGCCTGCATCTGAGGGGTGGGCTTGAAATCAGGACTTTGCTTTTGCTGATTTTGCCGATTTGTGTTTTCGGCCCCATAAGCGTTCATGTTCGGCAACCGCAGCTTAAAAGAATTGGGCGTGACAACGATGTCAGGAGGCTCCGAGCAGCCATCATACAACGCAAAAATGCGGCGAATCCCTGTGCCATACGATTCGATGAAATTGAGGCGATGGAAAACGTCTGCCAATTTCCTGTTCCGCAATTGCGAAATGCCGTTTCTTATGTCCAAGGGCGATAAGCCAGGCAGAAGCCCTCCGATGGAGATAAACTCCATGCCGCTCTTGTTCACATTTATTATTATGCTGCCACTAAAGCTGTAATCACGGTGAATAATGGCGTTGACAAGAGCCTCGCGGACAGCCTCATCTGGGTAATCCCAATAATCGGTTCGGGTCAGCCCGTCTATCGAAGAAGGGTTTTGATTGCATAATTGGAGATATGCGAACGCATCTTCCAGTTGCTTGAATATCGCTCCTTGAAATTCTTTTCTCGCCTTGAACTCGGTGTTTTGCTCATCTGCGAACACGGCGACTTTTATCGTATGGGCACATTGGTCAGAGAACAGCAAAGCCATATTGGTGTACATACCCTGCGTATGGCTGCGTATTCCTAACGCATTGTATTTTTCTTCTCCAAAATCCACTCCGCGTTCGGCAAAGGCTTGAGAACAATAATTGAAAGTCAGGTCTTGTTCAAGCGAACGCAAGTCCTCGAAAAAATCTCCGTCGGCATCTTTTATCATTTGACGTATCTGCTCATAAGAAGCAGGTGCGGACGATGCGCCCTGCCTGATATATACGCCTGATGGCTTTAGCCCTTTTGCTTTTAGATAGTAAGGTTTGTAAGACCCCTCGCCGATTTCGATTCGGATGGTTCCATTATCCTCCAAGGCGTATTTCACAAACAAAGTCACATCTGGGGTTATTGCGTCCCGTACCCCGTTTGTAATCCGCGTATACGCATCGTCGATGTTGCCAGTCGAAACCACATCGCCCGAATCGTTGACCCCGATAAAAATCGTTCCGCCCTCCGTGTTGGCGAAAGCGATGACATCCTTGTAAACATCATTTGTGAAAACTTCTTTGAACTCGATCTTTTCTGTTTCATATGGAATGCTTTGCATTGTCACCTCCTGCTTGCTCGATATGCAAATATTATCAGGTGAATATTCACTTTGTCAAGTGAATATTCACCTTTACCATATGAATGTACACCCTACCGCACGAACACCCTCTGGTTTATTACCGTCGGCTTCGTGGTCGCCTTGGGTTTACTTGCGTTGTTCATATGCGGTTGCACGCGCCAGTTCTTGTCCTGGCCTGCCTGCACGAGCATCGGCTGGCCGGCATGTTCGTGCCCCTCGGGGTAGAGCTGGTAGGTCCCCTTGGGCCACATTTCGATCCTGAGCGTATAGCTCGACTTCAAAGGCGTCAAATCGCCCGCCCTAGTATAAGTCCGGTTCCCTGCGTTGTTCCCCGATGTCGCCACTATGTACGGCCGGTCATCGTTCATAAAGTGGATGGTCCACTCGCCCTCGCCGTTCTGCTCAAGCCGGAACCCGCCGTCCTCGAAGCCCCTGATGCCTGACGCCTGTATCTGCACATAGCCTATCTCGGCGCCGATGGGGGCACGCGTCCCGTCGAACCCTAAAGTCGTCAGCTTCGCGCCCTGCAACGGCTGATCCCTATACATCGACACGTCCGCCAGCCTCGTCGGGTTCGCCCTCGGCACGGCCGACGCCGGGTTTATGCTTATCGTCTTGTCGGTCGGCCTGCCGTTCTTCGCGTTCACGCCCCAGGACTTCAGTATCTGCCCGTTTTCGAGGATCACCTCTACGCTAAGCCTCTGCGCCAGCTTAGGCCGCACATAGCCGAACCGGCCCTCGCGCATCTTGATGTTGAACGTGTTCGGGCCCGTCATCACGGTCTCGAAGTCGTGGCTCTGCACCGCCCTCGTGGCATCTTCCGCCGTGTTGTACAGCCTTACTTCCCTCACGGGCGAGCTGGTGTCGGTCAGCCGCACCGTCGCCGGTCGGAAGCTGTCCTCGAGCGACACGTCGATATTGCCCTTGCCGAGCGATATGCTGAAGTTCGGCTGCGCGCCGGAGAACGTAAGCCCAAGCGCAAAGGTCCTCGGCGTCGCCCTCGATATGTTCGACAGCAGCCCTGCCGTGCCCACCGTCAGCGAGTAGGTCTTGTTCCGCGAGTCAGGGTTGCCGTTTACGGGGTGCCTGGTCAGCCGCATCATTTCGTCGGCGTTCGCCACCACCCTGATCCTGTTCGGCATAGGCCAGCCCATCGAGTCCCTAGGCGTCACAAGCGTCACAGGCGCGGCGCCCGGCGTGTTCCATGCCCCGCCCGGATAGTCCTCCTGCTCCTTGGCGACGTTCAGCCATTGCGTGCCCGTCTTTGTCGTCTCCCTGCCCGCAACGGTCTGCGTCCAGTCGGTTATATGCAGATTCGCCACGTTCATGTTCACCGCGAACTCCGCCACCACAGTGCCATCGCCGACCCTGCCTGTCAGATCCAAATTGTTCGATCTCGGCGTGATCGCGTTGTTGATTCTGTACGACTTCGGGCTTATCGAGACGGTCACCTTGTCCAGCGCCCGTGACGTGAAGTTCACCGCCAAATAAGTCCTGTCCGCAAGGCTCGCCGACATGCCCTCGTACGACACCGCAAGCCATAGCCTGCCGTTCGATGCAGGCATGGTCGCCTTTGGCGTCAGGGTGATTCTGCCCGTGGCCTTGTCGTAGCTGATGTCCACATTGTCGCGGTGCGGCGAGTTGTACGCCCTCTGCCTGTTGTCCACGTCGCTTATCACCACGTCAGCGACCTTGTAGCCCTGCTCGAACGGCACCCTCGTATTGCTTGTAATAAGGTTTATGGTAATCGGGCCAAGCGCGTCCCTGATGGGATGGGGCCCCGGCGGAAGGGTCGTCGCATTCGGCGAAAGGAAGCCGAGCGATGATCTGTCGAGCCGCACCGCCGGCATGGTGTTCACCACGTTTATCGCCGTAGTCACTATCACGTTGCCGTTGTTGCCGTTGGCTTTGGCGGCCTTGTTTGCGAACTTGTAATCGTGGTTCACGACGGTTAGGCGAAGGCTAGGCCTGCCCGCCTTGGTCCCGACCGGCCTCAGCGTCTTGCCGTCGGCCTGTATGCTCACGAAGTTCGCGGCCTTGCTGTTGTTGTGGACTATGCTCAGTATCTCAAGCCTGCTGCCGTCGCTCGCCCTCGCCGTCACAACGGTGTCCCTGTCTGGGTACCGCGTGTTGAGCTGGTTGCTCTGGATATACGTATATGTCGGGTAACGCTCCACGACCTGCACCGAGAACGTATTTGTATAGATGTACACAGGAGGAACGCCGTTCTCGCCCGTGCCCTTCACCCTCAGCCGCGCCACAAGGTTCTTCGTGGTCGCGTTCCGCACGCCCATATCCACCATTATTTCAATAAATCTGTCGTCCGTCTGGCTGATCCGTGCCGTCACTGCTTCAGGGTTCGCGGCCAATGGCGTCCAACGGGTGAATATCCCCGCGTTCGCCCCGCTCGTCGGCATCGTCCCTATCACCACCTCGTCTATCAGCCGTGCGCCGCCTAGCTCCTGCGGCTCGTCAAGCGCCCCAAGGCCATCGTCGAGCCCGTCGAGCCCCATAGGCCTCACCGGATCCGGCTTTGGCGTCCGCTCAAGCACGATCGGCACGCGCGCGGCCACCACTCTCGCCTTGTTCGCCACGACCGTCGGGTCAGGCACACGAGCCCGCGTGTTGTCCGTGGTTATCGGCAGAGCCGGTATCAGCTCCACGGTCGAGACCGCCGTATAACGTCCGCCGGGCAGGGTGTCGCTCACAAGGTATGTCGCACGCACCCGCATCGTCTCGCCTGCGGCAAGTCCCGCCGCCGTCGCTTTCACCTCGGCACGCTTGCCCTCAAACTCAGTGTCCACGGTGTCCTCGGCAAGCCTTGTCAATATCAGCACGGCGCCCGTTTCGCCTGCGCGCCATTCCGTCCAGCCGTCCACCACGCCGCCCTTCACAAGCTGCGGCCTGCTGTCCGCCACCGAGACATTGCTGCGGCCGCGTTCCACGCTCCATTCTATCTTGTCGTAGTCCTCGATGTCAGGCTCGAACATCGCTTCTATCGTCACCGACACCGCCTCGTCCTCAAGTATCGCGTTCGTCGGCGTCAGGCTTATCGTGCTGTGGTGCCTTACAATGAGCTCGCCCCCGACATGTTCGAGGCGGTAGTTGTCGCCCCTGCCAACTATGCTGTTCAGCTCGGCCGGCTTCGAGAAGTAGACAGGGTACTCGCCCGCGCGGTTCGTGTTCTCCACGGTCGCGACCTCCGCCCAGGCAAGCTCCACGTCGCTGTTCTCTGGGTCGGACGGGTCTACATACCGCCCTCCAAGCATAAACGCTATATGCTCGCCGTCCGCCAGCCCTGTATACCCCACGCTCAGCTCAGGCACGGGCTCGCCCACCTTCACGTCGCCGCTGCCGGCCTGCACCGTCACAAGCCTTCTCAAAATAACGAAGTGGTGCAGGGCCTCGCCCGCATAGTACGCGGACATATCCTCGTCAGGATCGGCCCCCACGGACGTGTCGTACACCACCCGTACCATATACCTGCCCCTGTTCACGGGCGCGTCGGCGTTCACCATAGGCTCGCCATTGCTGTTCAGCAGAGGCGCGCCCGACGCATCGAGCCACCTATACGTAAGCATCCCCTTATCCACCGCATCCCACGGGATCGCCACCGCCTCGCCCGTCACGGAATCGACAGCCGTAAGCTCATCGCGCGTTGAGTAGACGGTAAACCCGTCATACACCTTGCTCATGATTCCCGTATCCAGATCGACAGGCGTCTTGTCCGTCTGCTTTATCACAAAGTCGAAGCTTGTGGGCAAATAGTCCGCAAACCCGCCCACCGTCACCGTGACGGTCGCAGTATTGCCGACCTTGAACTTGCCCGCATCGAACGCGACGCTCAGCACGCCCGCCGGGATGGACGGCACGCCCGATATGATGTCATCGTCATCCTTCGTCACGCTTGCGCCGTACACAAACCCGCCAGACTCAGACACGACGCCCTCTAGCATGGCACCCACATCGAGCGTCACCGACGCCTCGGAAGCCGTCACATACCTTATGACGTCATCCATGGCATACGGCGGCGGCAGCAACGTCACGCCGCTGAAGTCCACCGTGTATAACGTCTTTTCCCAGTCCTCGCCTTCGCCGTCGAAGTCAAAGCCCATGACCAAGTTTTCCGGCACAGTAACATCCGGCTCGATAAAGTATGTGAAGTCGAGATAATATTTGTCCTCCGCAAGGTCGTGCCTTAAATCGGCCTGTGCAAGCGTGTACCCATAGGGCGTGTCTCCAATCCCGAACCATACCACATGGTCGCTCGCATTCTTAGGCACTATCTCGTGTACCTCCACGCTGAACGCCGCAAAGTACCCGTCAAGCTCGATGTCGGGGGCTTCCTGATACATGCCCTTCACCACCGCCCGCTCCAGCGTCCCCGTCGCGGTCACCGTGCGTTGGGGATCCGCATCGTTGTCCACTGCATAATCCAGCGTGTTCGCGGTCATATCGAGGCCCGTCATGCCCAACTCGGCAACGAGCTCGTTTGTCATGCTCAACACGTCGCCTTGGTATATCTCCGAAGGCCCGCCTTCCCTTATGACCGTCGTCGTAGCGTCAAGCCACAGCACGGTGTTCGGCATCATTATCGTGGCTTCCCGATCAAGCACATCCGGGACAAGCTCAGGACTGCCCGAAACCCACCTTCTCCACATATATCCGGGCTTCACCTCTGCCGTTATGCTCACCATTTCGCCTACGAAGTGCGTGCCGACCACGCTGTCCATGGCCGACCCCGGCACAATCCCCTCGTCCTCGGCTATAAGCAGGCTCCAATAGCTCAGCGTTTCTTCGCCAAGGTTGTCGTCGTCCTCCACCTTGATGACCACGCCCGTATCCACGCCGTCCGCAAGAACGTGCCAGTCGCCGTCCTCGACCTTGTGCTCGGCCCAGAACTCGCCCCTTTCCTTCATTTCCAAGAGCACTGGGTCGCCTATCCCGTTCAGAGACAGCTCAAACGTCACCTGATGGCTCTGGTCTGTCATATAGCCGTCCCACTCAAAGCCGTTCAGCTCCACTTTCAGCATCACGTCATGCGTTGGCGGCGGTTCTTCCAGACCCTTCACCGTGCAGACCACGTCCACCGGCCCGCTGATGCCGCCTATCGCATAGACAAATGCGGCGGTCGGCCCTTGGTCGGCGTCAGTCCACGTATACGCGAACCAATCGTATGTGGGGCTCGTCGCATTCACCCTGAACACTATGGAGCCGCCCGCAAGCACCGCGTCGCCGGTGGCCAGGTCTGTGAAAATGTTAATATCGGTGCTGTTCCGATGCCTATACCTCACCGTGCTGCCATCAAAGTCTATGCCAGGAGTGGTTTCATCGGGCTTCCATTCAAATTCGACCGTATAATAATCGAGTACCGCGGCGTTTATGTCTGGCAGGTCGTTTGGATTGTATCCGACAACAATCGTTTCGTGCGTGTCCTCGGTCGTGCCCGCGTCGGTTTTGTCGATATAGATGGCGTATTCGCCTACGGGTACCTCGTCCGCCGTGTAGACGCCCGTATCGTCGATTTCGTCTAGCTCTGCCACCACAGTACCGTGCCCGCCGCCATCCAAAATCTCCACAAGTTCTAGCGTCAGCCCGTCCCACTTGTCATCGTCCTTCCGCACCGTCACTTCCACGGTATAGTCATCCTCTTTGGCTGTCGCGGTAAGCTTCAGCTTTTCGGTCGGCATGGTGATATACGCCTCCATGCTTTCCTCGGTGTCTGGCGTGTTATAGCCGGTGAATCCTGGCGGGTCTGAAACCCACCTATCCCACGTATAGCCGCCTTCCACTTCGAGCACTTGGATAAACACCGTGACGCCCTCAAGGACAGGCCTGCTCACATCGCCGCCCACGTCCGTGCCTACGCCCGCCACCACTTCCAGCGTCCAGTAGTTCAGGGTGGCCGAGTTGGGTAGGCCGTAGCCGACCTCCACGTTCCTGGTCGTTGGGACGGTGAAGCCCCAGTCTTCCCTTTCTACGAATATCGCGTACTCGCCAGGCGCCACAAGCACCCCGGTCGGGGTCTCGTAAACGCCATGAACACCCTCCACCAACGTGGCAACGACATCCCCGTATTCGTCCGTATCGATAATCTCCCTAAGCTCCACTGTCGTCAAACCTGCCCATCCGCCGCCGTCGATATTGAAGTTCACGGTAACTGGGTATGGCGTCAATGTGGCTGTCGCAGTAAGCTTCAGCGCATAGTCCGGCATGGTGATATATGTCCTCATATAGAGCGCGGTGTACGGCTCGTTGAAGCCGTCGAACGTCGGCGGGGTGGGAGTCCACCGTGCCCAATTATACCCAGGCTCCACCTCGGCCGGTTCGATTGCGACAAGCACCGTGGACCCCACAAGAACAGTCCTCGCATAGCCAGTCAACGTAGTGCCCTCGCCTGCTTCCACCTCAAGCGTCGAATAGCGTAATTCGGCATTGTTGTCGAGCCCGTGGCCTATCACTATGTCCACGCCCGTGTATACGGTAGTGCCCGGAGTGTCCCTATCCACCCAGATTTGATACTCTCCGGGCGGGACGGTCGCGTTCTTATATACGCCGGCCGCGTCTTCATCCAGAGGTTCCAATAATAAGCCACCGACCGGCACAAGCCCCACCGTCCGGCCTGTCCATGGGTTGCCGTCGTTCCATAGCCGCACTTCCGCAAGCTGCGGGGTCAGCGTCGCCGTGGCGGTTATAGCCACTGACTCGCCCGAACTCGGCATGGTGACCGTCGTAGTCATCAACGCGGGGTTGGCGACGGTTGCGTCCCCGCTCGTCACATTCCAACCTGCCCACGTATAAGCGGCAGCCACCCCGCTCGCTGAAATCTCTATGCCCGTCTGTCCCGCGAAGTATGCGCCGCCGCCGCTCACCGCATTCACTCCCGTGCCCGCAGTCAGGGCAAGCGTAAAGTATTCAAGCGTCTTGGTCGCAGGATCGACACCATGGCTCACTATAATGCTCTCGCCCGTATCGACGCCGTCGATATAGATGGCGTAATTCCCCACAGGAACGTTGCCCCTCGTATATACGCCGCTACTGCCAGGAGTCGTTTCCGCCAATGGCAACTCACGTCCGCCGTCCGTATCTGGCACTATCGTCACCGCCAACCATACCCGCGGATTTCCGTCCTGGGTCACCGTCACTTCCACGTCATATGTGGTTTCCGTCGCGGTAGCCCTTATGCCAAGCGCCTCTGCCGGCATGGTGACGGTCGTGGTCGGGTTATCCGCATTGTCGATGTCCGTAAACCCGTCCGGCACGTCCCAGCCTGCCCACGTATAGTTCGGCTCCACCGTAGCGGTTATGCCCACCTCTGTGTCGGCAAGGAACGCCTTGGCGTACTTGTCCGCGTCCGCATCTATATAGACGCTGTCCGTATTGATATTGTACGTGCTGATGCCCGTACCCGCCGTCAGGGTCAGCATAAAGTAGTCGAGCGTCATCGCCACATCGCCGCCGGCCGGAGGATGCTCCACCTTAATGCTCTTGCTCGTGTCCACGCCATTTATATAGATATCATAATCGCCGATTTCCACGCCGTCCGCCACATACACGCCCGTATTGCCGATATCCGGCAGCGGAATCGCATCGTCCAGATATGTGCCGCTGTCAGGCACTATCGCCGCCGCCTGCCCGCGCCACGCGCCGCCGTCCAAGGTCAACGTAACGCTCGCCTTATAGGTGTCCTCGGTCGCCGTCGCCCTAAGAGTTACGCTGAAGTCCGGCATATCTATTATGGCTTTTTGATCTTCCACATCATGGAAAGCAGGGAGTCCTTCCGCAACCCACTTGCTCCATGTATGGTTGGGCAACACCTCTGCGTTTATTTCTACCTTCTCGCCCTCAAAGTGTGGGCCGATGCCGGTCGCGGAGTTCGGCACGATGCCTGCGCCCTCAGTCGCATTCAGCATCCAGTAGTTCAGCTCCTCAGTATCATTGTCATCGTCGTTTATCACGATAACCACGTCTGTATCCACGCCGTCCGCAAGCACATGCCATACGCCGTTCACGACCCTGGCCGAAAACTTGCCCCTATCCCCCATTTCCAGTTCCATGCGATCCAGAGGGTCATCGCCTATCCCGTTCAGCAGCAGCGAGAACTCTACCGTGCCCAAGCCACCGCCCCTTTCGCCGTCCCACGGAGAGCCTAACAGATTGACATTAAGCGTCGCCTCCCACGTCGTCAGCGCGCCGCTCATCCCATACACCTCGCAGGTCACGTTCACCGGTCCTCTTACGCTGCGTATCACATAGAGGTTGAGTCCGGCCGTCCCATAGTCATCGTCGTCGATCCACGTATACGTGAAGTAGTCGAAGTCGTCGCCAATCGGCATCGCCCTGAACACTATGGAGCCGCCCTCAAGCACCGTGTCGCCGCTGTTCAGCTCCGTGAAATCGTCCACAGCGATGACGCCCTCATTCCTATACCTCGCCGTGCTGCCGTCCAAATTTATATCCTGGGCATCCTCATGCTTCACCCATGCGAACTCGACCGTATAATAATCGAGCACCGCATCGTTTTCGAGTTCGTAGCCGACAACAATAGTCCTGCCTGTGTCCTCGGTATAGATACCGCCCGTTTTGTCTATAAAGATGGCGAATTCGCCTGCGGGCACACTAGGCGCCGTATACACGCCCACATCGTTGATATCCTCCAGCTCGGCCACCACACGGCCACGGTCGGGGCCGTCAAGGATCTCCCTCAGCTCGGCTCTCAAGCCGATATACGGATCGGTATGCGAACCGCTGCCCAAACGCACCGTCACTTCTACGCCATACTTGTCCTCGGTCGCCGTCGCCGTAAGCTTGAGAGCGTAATCCGGCATCGTGATTGTGGTGTTTCGCTCGCTCACATCGCCAAATGTGGTCGGCTCTGCCGTCCACTTGCTCCATCTCCATTCGCTTGCCACCGTCGCGGATATCGCTATCCCCTCCTGGCCCTCAAAATACACGCCGCCGCCGCTCACAGACCCGATGCCTGGGCTCTCTGCCAACGTCAGCGTCCAGTAATCAAGCTCCGCTTCGGCGTCCCCGTCGATTATCCCTATCGTGACGCCCGTGGACACCGTGCCGTCATAGACTGTCCACTCGCCGGCACCCACTCTCGCCGTAAACTCGCCAGAGTCCACGCCGCCTGTCAAGGTCAGCGGCATATTGTCGCTTCCGACCTGACGCAGCGTGAACGACTTGCTATCGCCGTCCCACGGCTCGACGTCCTTGCTGACATTCACCGTCGCGGTATAGGCCTCCCGCTCGTCAAGCTCGATATACAGGTATTCCTCATTGGGCGAGAACGCCGACGAATTGTTGCTGAACGTGGACACGGTCGGCACGCCGATCGGCCGCTCGTTCGCGGCCTTGTTCTCCAAGTGCGCGAACACGCCGTTGACGGTGACGCTGCCGCCTCTGCCGTCCACGCCGTTGCCCATCGCAAGGCCGGGCTTGTCGCCTGAGCCTTTGTCGCCGCCTATGGCTACCACCTTGCCGCCCTCTATGGTTATCATGCCGCCGTGGGCATATTCTCCGCCGCCGATGCCTGTGCCGTATACGCCGGCTGTGGCCGTCACCGTACCGCTCTCTATGGTTATCGTGCCGCCTGCGCCATTGCGTCCGCCGCCGATGCCTGCGCTAAAATTGCCGCCATGCGCCACGACCTCCGCCTCGCCGCTTATTTCGATGCTGCCGCCTGCGGCTTGGTTGCCGCCGCCGATGGCCGCGGCCGATGGGCCGCCATGCGCCACAACCGACGCGTCGCCGCGTATTATGATGCGGCCGCCCATGCCGACGTTGCCGCCGCCGATGCCCGTGCCGCCGCTGCCGCCTGTGGCCGTCACCGTGCCGCCCTCTATGATTATCTCGCCGTTATTGCTGCCCGCGCCTCCGCCGATGCCTGCGGCATAATGGCTGCCTGTTGCCGTCACCGTGCCGCCCGATATGGTTATCGTGCCGACGCCGCCAGTGACCCCTCCGCCGATGCCTGCGCCAAACCCGCTACCATTGGCCGTCAGCGTGCCTGTGCCGTCTATGGCGAGCGTGGCGCCCACCGGGACTTGCAACCCCGCAAAGCCGTCGCCGGCCGTGAGCACGTTGTCGCCCACAAGCGTCAAGTTCACCTCCGCGCCCGCAATGTTGAATGCGCTAGCCATGAACGGGGGATTCACTATCTCCACGTTGTCGAGCTCTATATCCACGCCTGTCAACCCGTCACTGACCACAATGCGTCCTGTCTCGTAGCCAGGGCTGTTCATGCCCGTTGATATGCTGTAGTCGTGGTTCGCCGTGAGTATCGTAAGCACCTCGACAACGCCGCCGTCCGCGCCGGGTTCTTCGTCAAACTCATAGTCCGTGCCCTCGTCACCGCCGCTGACTATGAAGAAGCCTTCTCCATACGTCCTTGCGGTAAGCTCAAGCGGATAGTTCGGCATATCGATGCTCATTTCTTGCCAGGCAATATTTCCGAACATGCTTGGATCCGCCTCCCACTCGATCCAATCATAGCCATCCACCACCGTTGCGCTTATGTCCACGCTCGCGTCTTTAAGGATCGCCCTGGCGACACTGTCTTGGCTTTCGACCGTATGGGGGCTGTCCATCGGCATCTCTACCGACTCTATGCCTGGGTCGCTTCCGTCAAGCGTCAGCATAAAGTAGTCGAGCGTCTCCAGATTGGGCTCTCCATAGCCCACCTTGACTGTCCTGCCCGTGTACATATCGCCGGTGCCGATTCCGTCCCTATGTACAAAGATGGCAAACTCGCCCGGCTCCACGGGAATAGTGGTTATATACAGGCCTGGAGAGCCTGAGTCTTCGGCCGTCGTGTACGCGGCGCCCACGATGCCGCCGGAAAGCCTGGTGAGATCGACTTGCCGCCCTGTCCAGCCTGTGCCGTCAAGGTTCAGCTGCACGCTTGCGGGATACGGGGTGAACTTCGCCGTCGCCGTAAGGGTGAGCCTATACTTAGGCATTGTGATACTCGTTTCCTTTGCAGCCACATTGCCAAAACCGCTAGGGACAGCCGTCCACCCAGTCCACTCGCAGCCGTCCGCCACCACTGCGTCTATGTCTACCGTATCGCCGGCGAAGTAGACGTCGCCTCCGCTCACAGAGTCGATGCCCGTGCCACGCACCAGGTTCAGCGTATAATATTCTAGCAGCTCCTCGCTGACATATCTGTCGTCCACGGTGATTGTCTCGCCTGTGGGAAAAGCATTCTCAAGCGAGCCGCCGCTCCTGTTTACATAGATATCGTATGTGCCCTCCGATATATCGGCCACTGTACTATAGGCGCCGGGCATGCCCTCCCGCAGCCCTATCAAGTCGGTCTCAGGATCGCCACCTGGCGGCAGAAGCGCCACCGTCAGGGATTGCCAAGGTGCGTCGTCCCTGTTGACTGCCACCACCGCCGGGTGCATGGCGGGAGCGCCGTACGCCTCGACCGTGGACTTATGCGTCCCGATAGTCACCGTGGTGCTCGCGGCGTTCACATTATGCACGACAGCGCCTCCTGTGGACTCCCAGACAGTCCATAAGGCAAACTTATAGCCGTCCTCCGGCACTGCGGAGATCGGTATGCCCGTCTCTCCTTCGAGGTAGGCGCCGCTGCCGGTCACAGACTTTATGCCTTCGCCGCGCTCCACGGTCAGCGAATAATAATAGATCTCCATGTGGTCGGTCGGCGGGTTTGTATGATTGACTGCCAGGCTCCTGCCTGTGTTTTCGTTGTTCACATAGATGGCGTATGTGCCGGCATGCAACCCAGACCGCAGATATTGCCCGCCGCCTCTGTCGGTCATGGTATATCGCGTAGTGCCGCCATCCGCCGTCAGCTCCACAGTCTGCCCTGAGTATCCATTCATCCGCTCGTTAAGCCACAAATGCACCGCTGCCTCATAGGTCTTTTGCGTCGAGGTCGCCGCTATGCTCACTGGCGCGCCCCCTATGTTGACGGTGGTCTCTCTCGCCGTGGGGTTCGCGATGCCATTAAACGTAGACGGATCGGGATTCCATCTTGCGAAGTTGTACTCGTCGTTCATTTCCGCCGCTATCTCTATGCCCGAAGTCCCCGTAAGGAACGCCTTGGCTACGGTATTCGCAGTCGTGACATTACGTATGCTATGCGTCGATATTTCCACAGACTCCACACCCGTACCGCTCCCGTCGAGCGTCAGCATCCAGTAGTCGAGGGCAGCCGCGTTGAGCTCACCATAGCCCACCTTGACCGTCCTGCCCGTGTCCGTGGAATGGCCATCGTCCCCGTGTATAGAGATTCTGTACTCGTCCGGTATGGCATCGCCATCGCTTCTATACAGGCCTGGAGTGGGGGGATCGTTCACTGGCTCCATCACGTACCCTGCTGCCGTGTGAATCCCGAAAAGATAAACGTCCAGTCCGGTCCAGGCCACGCCGTCAAGTTTTACTGCCACGTCTACGGTATACTTGTCGAGCGTCGCTGTCGCATCAACAATAACTGGCGCGCCGGGGCTGCTCGGCATGGTAACCGTAGTGTTTTCCATGTTCGGATTGCTAATATCCACAAGGTAATGGGGTTCCCACTCTTTGAAGCTATAGCCGTTCTCTGGCACCGCCGAAACATCCGCCACATCGCCCTCAAAGTAGAGGTATGTCCCGCCGCCATCGCCGACGGCCTCAAGGAACGCCCCTGTAGCGGTAGCCGAGGCTATACCCTCGCCCGCCGCCAATGTCAACGTCCAGAAGTCTAGCACCGTCGGGGGGTCACCCGCGCCGACCATAATGGTCTTGCCCGTGTCCACCCCGCTCACATATATATTGTATGTGTCATTGGCAACCATGGAGCTGTAATTGCCGCCGTATTCGTCCGTCATTCTGGTGACAAATCTGCCTTCGCTGTACAGGTCTATATTCAGCCCCTCGGCCTCGTTGCCGCTGCCGTTTATGGTAGCTTTCACGCTTGCAGGGTTAAAGTCGTTTGTGCCTAGCACCTGACAGGCCACAAACACCTCCGAATTGACTGGATCCACCACTTGCACCTTGTCATTGTGGCTGCCGCCGATAGGCCCGATGTTCCAGAAGAATTGATAGTGGTCGAAATAAGTGTCGTTCTCATCGACTTCAAACACAAGCCTGACGCCGCCTTGCACCACACCGAATAATGGAACTGTACCGCTAGACGAGCCCATATAGTATGTTGCGGTCATCGTGGGGTGGAACTCTGGGCCGAGTCCTTGAGGTATCGCATAGAACGTGACCATATAATAATCTAGCATCGCTCTGTTCGCATTTTCAAGCCCTACCTCAATAATCACGCCGGTAGCAACAGGGGTCGCTATATTGATGTGGTCCACATAGACCTCGTATAGGCCTGGCGCCACATAGTCCGCAGACTTATACTCGCCCGTATCTATGCCAGTTTCGGTCAGCAAAATCCTATCGTCTGGATAGGTGCCGTCGGTAAGCATTATCGACACGCCATCAAGCCCGCTCCACGGGCCGCCGTCACCGCTGCCCCTGTTGAGGTTTACGCCCACTTCCACGATATAGCCGTCCTCCGTGGCCGCTGCCGTCACTTCCGCCTGCTCCGCTGCCATCTTGACCATCGTGCTCTCCAAGCTTGCATCGTCTATGGTCGTCGCACTGCTTCCGACCGTAAGCTCCCATCCGTCGAAGGTCCAGCCGAGCTCCACGTCCGCCTTTACGATCACGTCATCGCCCACACGGAACGCATCCCTATCCATTATGGACGGCGAGCCGATCTCCACGCTCTTGATGCCGTTGCTCGGCGTATCCGGCTTGACTGCAAGGCTCCAGTATTCGAGCGCCGTTGCCTCATCGGTGCCATCGGGATGCGTAATCTCAATTATATCGCCATCGCCCGTATAGGCTCTCTGCCCTATGCCCCTGCCGATATATATCCTGTATCTCCCGACAGGCACATCGTCCCTCTTATACACGCCAGGAGCGCTTTCCGTCAGCAGCAAGTACGCCGTGTCATCGGTGTCATCGGGCGTTATCTCGACCGTCAGGTCTTCCCACCTATCGTTGTCTATCGTCACTCCCACCAACACTTCATATGTGTACTCGGTCGCAGATGTCGTAAGCACGAGCGGCGCCGCCGGCATAAGTATCTCAGCCGATGCATCGCTCGCGGAAGTGCCGTTTATAAAGTCATCAAATCCGGCGGGCGCCGAAGCCCACTCGTCGAATCCGAAGCCAAACTCCGGCACAGCCCTTATCTTCACTTCTGCACCCTCAAGAAACACCTTTACCACATAGGTGGCGTCCGTGTAGATGCTCGCCGAGTCGATAACTACTTCGTCCACGCCCTCGCCGGCCTGCAGCGTCAGCGTAAAGTAGTCGAGCGTCCGCGCATTAGGTTCGCCGTACGCCACCGTCAGGAACTCGCCCGTGACCACAGCCGCTCCCGACCCCGGCCCGTCAGCGTCTATATATATGTAATACTCTCCGGGCGCCACGGGGTTCTCCGTTTCGTACACGCCCGTCGTGCCGTCCTCGACCAAGGCGATTACCGGCCCCACAGGGGAGCCAATATCTTCATCACGTAGCCTTATCGAGACCCCAAGGCCGTCCCACGCCGCGCTGTTCCTTGTCACGGTCACGCTCGCGTGATGGTTCGTCGGCACTGCATTCGCTTTGACCACGGCCGCCTGATTCCCCATAGTGACTACGGTGTTCGTGTCGCCATCATCCTCTACCGTGGCGTTTCCAGTTGTTACTGTCCACCCCGCAAAATCGTAGGCATCCTCGACGATGGCCCATATACCGGCTTTCTCGCCGGCAAAGAATGCATACTCGTCTTTTATCGTATCAGCGACTATTCCTATGTCGCTTACGCCGTCATCGCTGCCATCGACCGTCAGCGTCCAGTACGCCAGAGTCAGCGGTCCTGTGGAGCCGCCTACCCTTAATATCCGGCCTGTGTTCTTGCCCTCTACATATATGTCGTATACCCCGGCCTGTATCTCAGCCGATGATATATAGCCGTTGACCGGAAGCTCGCCCGATCCATCGTCAAAGTCATAATCATCCACATAGGTCAGCTTGATTGGCTCCGCCAGACTGGCGTTCCTAAGCTCCACGTCCAGCGTTTTCCACGCCGTCCCGTCCTTGTTCACCTTTACGATGGCATACTCGCCCGCCGCTTCATCGCCCGTCACCAAGCAGCTTACCTCGACCGCTTCGTTCACTTCGGGTATCGAGTACATGCCGCTCTCATGGCCCTCCACCGGCGGATCCGTGCCGACCGTCCAGAAATACCTATACACGATCCCTATCGGCCCTTGCGGTATGGCAGTAAACAGCAGCTCGTCGCCGCCCGCCACTATAGCCCCACTCTTTATCTCGTTGCCCCTGTACTCCGCCTTGATACTGGCGCCGGTCGCCTTGCTCGTCGGATCCCAAGCCACGCTGAAGTTGACCGTATAATACTCGACATCCGCACGGTTCGGCGGTGTAGTGGTTACATCTATATCCACGCCTGTATACGCAGCGCTGTCGCTGACATCGCCGTCGTACACACGCCATTCGCCCTCGTCCACCATGCCGACAAACGTGCCAAGGACAGACATGGTTAGCGGCACCACAGCCCCGCTTGGATTGTCCACAAGCGAGAACGACTTGCTTGTTTCGATTTCACCGGTACTGCCGCTCCATGGGAAGGTGTTCAGACTTACGCTCACGGATGCGTCTATATTGTACTCCAACCACTCTGGCATCTTTACCGTACGCCCGAACAGCCCTGGCAGATCGCCCTCTTTATACGTCCATCCGTCAATATTCCCCGGTCGCATCACCGACGGGAAGCCAGACGCCACATGGACGCTCGCCTTGCTTCTGTCCTCGCCATCCCTGCCATTATGCACCTTGTCCGCAGACACGTTCTTCGTAAAGCCGCCTTCCCAGTTCGTGGGCACGTTGTACCTTATATCCATCCCTTTGAAGCCCGCATTGCCCGAAAGGGTCGAGGCGGGGAAGTAGTCGCCCGCCACACGCCCCAAAGCGGTATTGTAGTTCGGATGTATAAGCACATTCTCGTTCAGCGCTATATTGCCGCTGACCACGCCTTCCGAGCCTATCGTCCCTACTATTCCGCCCGCCCTCGCGCTCATGGAGCCGGAGGTGGTCGTCCGCACAGAGCCCGTCGAGTAGTTGCCCGTTATTATAACGGCGCCTGCGTTGCCTACTATGCCGCCCGCATATTCCACGGCGATGATGTCCGCGAGCGAGTAGCTATTCTTCACCGTGGCAGGCGGGCCATTGGTCACACTGATATCAGCGCCTGCATAGCCCACAATGCCGCCGATGCTATAGCCGGACGAGCCGCTGCCGCTGCCCGTTATCGTCCCTGTGGTATAGCAATTCTCGATGGTGCCGCCATCCACTCGGCCTACTATGCCGCCGGAGCTGCCGGCGCTGTTGACATTCGCATTCACCACGCCGAGGTTTTTCACCGTGCCTGTCTGGATATACCCGAACACGCCCCTATACCCGAAATATTGTGTGGAAAGCCCCTCTATCTCCTTGCCCCTGCCGTTGAAAGTCCCTCTGAACCTTGTGGTGGAGTTCGTATAATAGGAATCGCTTATGGGCAGCCAGCCGTTGCCACCGTTCCAGGTGGGGTCGCTGATCCCGTACGGCTCCAAATCTATATGGTCCATCATAAGTATGGTCTTGCCTGCGAAGTTGAAGCGTGACGTGCCGGTTTCGCTGATGGAAACCTCCACGCCGCCGCCCCCCATCGTAATATAATAGTAGCCGTTCACTATCCACGCAAGCCCCGCGAGCTCGTCCGCCGTCCATATCTCGTAGTTGTCGCCGTTCTGCCTGTTTGCGTCTATATACCATTGTATGTCGGGCGTGCCTGTGGGCGTTATACGCAGATGCGCCGGCATCCGTACGGTCTGCCCGAACAGCCCCGGCAGGTCTGCCACGGCCCATGTCCAAATGACTGATGGCACAACCATCAAGAACTCGTAAGCGTCCTCCGCCCGCAGCTCTAGCTTGCTCACGTTCTCGCCGTCCGACTTGTCGTGCCCTATATCCGTCGGGGTCTTGGGGGTGTTGCCGCCGGACCTATATCCAAGCCGCATCCCTTCAAACGCCTTGTTGCCGCTTAGCGATTGGTTGTTGCCGCCGCCTACCACACGCCCGATATTGTCGGCGTTCGTGCCGCTCGTCAGCACGGCGATATTCAGCGCCATGGAATCTTTTATCTCCGTGCCCGATGCCGCGTAGCCCGCGATGCCGCCGGCGTACATATTCGATGGGTCGTTGCCGGTGGCCTCCACCCTGCCCGTGGCATAGGTGTTCAGCACCTTGCTTGCGCTAGTCATATAGCCAACGATACCGCCTGCGTAGCTGCGGCTCGTCACATCGGCCATGGTGTAGCTGTTTTGCACCGTGGACGAGCTTCCGAGGCCGCCTACGATGCCGCCGACCTCTGAGCCCCCGCCCCGCACGATCCCCGTCACATAGCACTCGTCTATAAGCGCCGAGCTTTCAGCGTAGCCGACGATGCCGCCGACGTAGTTGTAGCCGTTTATATACGCATCCTCGACGCTGAGGTTTTTCACCGTGCCGCCGTAGATATGCCCAAACAGCCCTGCCCGACTGAGCGAATTGTCGTTTATATAAAGCCCTGTGAGCTTGTGGGTCTGTCCTGCCACGTTGCCGCTGCCGTCAAATGTCCCTCTGAAGTCCGTCTCGTACGCCCTGCCTATCGGCACCCAACCCTTTTCGTCGTTCCAATATTCATACGTCCCGTAGCGCTCCAGGTCTATATCGTTCATCATATAGATGGTCTCGCCGTCGAAGTCATGCTTAGGCACGTCGACCCCATCCCAGTCCACGGCCGTGCCGTTTACGATGGCGGCAAGCCCCGCGAGCTCGTGCGCCGTCCGTATATAATACGGGTCGTTGCCGTCAAGATACCAGTCTATATCTATGGTGCTCTGCGTGCCCCTCACGATCACTTGCACGTCGGTCTTTGCGTTAACCGGATTTACGGTATGGGTCGGGCTGTCGCTGCCTGGGACTGGAACAGGCCCGCTGCCGGTGTCCACGCTCCAGTCATATTCATGTGGCGGCTGCCCGCCGGGCGTCACGGTAAGGGCAAGCGTCCCTCCGCCAAGCACCACCGTCCCTGTGCTTATGGACGTTCCGTTGTAGGTAGCCGTTATCTCGCTCCCTGCCGCGCTGCCGCCGTTCACCCAGTCATATGTGACCGTATAATAATCCACCGTAGCCGCAGCCGCGTCGCCGTTTATAACGAGGGTACGGTTTGTGTCCGTGGAAGTCGGAATCATATTTGTGAATATAAGATAAGTGTCGTCGGGCACAGACGCTGTGTATACGCCGTCAGCTGTGTGCCCCATGGTGGTGAATACCCACGGTGTATCTACGGTGCGTAGCTGCACTATCCGCCCTGCCTGCCCTATGCCGTCCAGATTTACTGTCACGCTCGCCGTATACAGGGCCGGTGACGTGCCGTTCACGGTAGCGACCACCACGGTCGTGCCGTCCACGAAGCTTACCGTGTATTCGGGATCGTCCTCGTCGTGCATATCGTCCGGTATGCCGTTTACGCTCCACGCATAAGTATAGTCCGTATGGTCTGGGCCCTCGACGCCGTAGACCTCAAGCTCCAGATCGCCGCCGCTAAGGACTATATCCCCGCTTGTGATAGGCGTGTCGTTGTACTTGGCGCTTATGCTTGCCTTGTCCGTCAGCCCTGCGGGTGCCACGCTGAACTCTATCGTATAGTAATCCAGGGCGGCGGTATTCCCCACCGAGGAAGTAATGGTGATTTCCACGCCCGTGGCCGTGCCCACGCCCGTGCCCGTGCTTGTGTCGTAAACTTCCCACGTTCCCTCTGATGCCATGCCGGTAAACACGCCCGTCGAAGTCATTGTAAGCGGCACTGTGGCGCCGCCGTCCGCCGGCACGAGGGTGTATGTCTTTGCGACATTCTCGGAAACGCCGTTCCACGGCTGATCGTCCAGATTTACATTTACCGTCACCGGTATATCAAACTTCAACCACTCAGGCATCGGCACAGTCTTTCCAAACAGCCCCGGCAAATCGCCCTCTTTGTGCGCCCAAGGCGGATCCTGCAAAAACGCGTTCTGGAAGCCTGCGTACGTATGGAGCCTCGCCTTGCTCTGCCCCTCCCCGTCCTTGCCGCTGTCACTGGTGTCAAGGGGGTCCTTGACGATGCCGCCGGTGCCGTCCGCTCCGGCGTTACGCCTTATATACATCCTGTCAAACGCCCTGTTTCCGGATATGACCGTCCCAGGGCCTGCGTACACATACCCTATCACGCGACCTAGCTCGTCGCTATCGTTGGGGCGTATTACCACGCTCTCGTTCAGCGCTATATTGCCGATGACGGTCGAGCTTGAAATGGCCGCCCCCACTATGCCGCCTGCCCTTCCGATGGCGCTTGGGCTTGTCGCGAACACCTTGCCCGTGGCGTAGCTGTCCCTCACCACGGAGTTATCGGACGCCTGCCCAACCACGCCGCCCACATAATTCACGCCAGTGACGTCGGCAAGGGAATAGCAGTCTTTCACCGTGCCAGGGCTTGTGGCGGCGTAACCCAGATTGCCCACTATGCCGCCTACATTGTAGCCCTGGCTGGACATGGTCCCTGAGCCGGTGACTTTGCCCGTCACATAGCAGCTCTCGACCGTGCTCCAGTTCGCATAGGCCACAATACCGCCGATATAGCTCCTCCCTGATATATTCACGTCCACGGCAGCGACATTCCTGATTGTGGCCCTTCTCACATGGCCAAACAGCCCTTTGTAGCTGTTGTCCGATACGCTGTACAGGCCTGTTATCTCCTTGCCCCCGCCGTCAAAAGTCCCTGCGAACTTCAACGAGTCGCTCGTTACCATCGAGTTCTCGCTTATAGGCAGCCAGCCTACGCCGTTGTTGTAGATGCCGGCGTTCTCGCCGTAGAGCCCAAGGTCTATATGGTCCATCAGCTTTACAAGCTTGTCGGCGAAATTTGTCCGTACAGTGCCGCTTGGAAGCGGCACGGAAGTCCAATTATCGTCAACGCCAGTGTAGTAGCCGTTGTTTACAAGCGCCGCAAAGCCCGCAAGCTCGTCCGCCGACCATATCTCGTACACAGGCGCTGCCGTGCCTGCGTCTATATACCATTTGTAATCTGGCGTGCCCGTGGACGGCGCTTTCAGATGCGCCGGCATCCGCACGGTCTGACCGAACAGCCCAGGCAGGTCTGGTTCCGCGTAGGTCCACGCGCCTGTACGTAGCTGCGTCGTATAGCCTGCGGCCGCCCGTAGCTCCTGCATGCTCGTGCCCAGGCCGTCCTTGGTGGTGGGTCCGTTGTTTATGGGCTTTTCGGACGCGCCGGACGGGCCGTAAAACACGCCCATCTCGCCAAACGCCCTGTTGTTTGTAAGGGTGGCGTCGCCGCCGCCTATCACCCGCCCGACATTGACGCCTGTGGTGAAGGTGGTTATCACGCTCCGGTTAAGCGCCATGGAGTTTTCCACATGCGTGCCGCTTCCGGCATAGCCCACAAGTCCGCCGGCCATTTCTGATGCCGTCGCTTCCACTATGCCCGTGGCGTAGCTGTTCTGCACACTGCCGCCCCCCGTCATCATGCCCACAAGGCCACCTACATAGCTTGTGCCAAGGACATCCGCCATGGAGTAGCTGTCTTTCACCACGTTCGGGCCAAAAACGGTGCCGACTAGCCCGCCTGCGTTCGACCTGCCGGTCACGCTGCCGGTGCTATAACATTGCTCGATAGTGCTTCCGTTGCCGTTCGTTCCGTACGCCATGCCGGCGATAATGCCGATCCAGTCACTTGCGATGATGTCTGCGTCCACCACGCCGAGGTTTTTCACTGTGGCGCCGTCTAGATAGCCGAACAGCCCTGCGTAATTGAGCGTGGTGTCGTTTATATACAATCCCGTTATGGTATGGCCCTGCCCGTCGAACGTCCCGCTGAAAGGGTCGGTCGTGTCATAGCTCAAGCTCCTGCCTATCGGCAGCCAGCCCTTGCCGTCGTTAAATGCGGCCGTGGCGTAGTAGGCCAGGTCTATATCTGCGGCGAGCTTCACCGTCTTGCCTAGGAAATTGTCTTGGGCTATGGGGTTCCCTTCGCTGTCCTCGGCCTCGCCGTTCACTATCCACGCAAAGCCGGCCAGCTCGGCCGCCGTGTAGATATATAGCTCGTTCTTAGTGGGGTCGTACCAGCTCGTGTCTTGCACCCATACGAAGCGAAGATGGGTCGGCATGGGAAGCGGCTCGTTCACAAGGTTTGGAAGATTTAAGTTGCGATAGAACCAGGGCGTGGACGTGGTTCCGCCGTCCGGCGGCCCCTGCATGATCGAGGGGAAGCCGCTTGCGCTACGAAGCTCCCATGCGTTTTTGCCAAGGCCGTGAACGCCAGTGGCGATGGCCCCGCCTGTGCCCTCTGTGATTGAGACGGGCGAGCCGCCTGCGGTGATTTCCATGCCTGAGAATGCGTGGTTGCCTGACAGGCCAGCTGAAGCAGAGCCGGCAACACGGCCTGCGGTCGACACGCTCGCCGTAACGCTTTTATTCAGCGCCGCATTGTTTTCCACGGTACTGCTGTATACCGTGCCCACCACACCGCCTACAGTGCTCCCGCCTGACACAGAGCCCACGGAATAGTTGCCTGCCACCTGTGAAGTGGATGAAATTACGCCGACCACGCCGCCTATATCCTGCGAGCCGGCAGAGCCCGCCGTATACGCTCCCGCAGGGCCGGACACATCGCTGCGTGAATAGGAGTTTTCGATAGTGGAGCTTTGAATCTGCCCGACCACGCCTCCTATGTTCTGCGAGCCGGCACGTCCTTTTACCTCGCCCTCGGAATGGCTGCGTGTCACGATTGAGCCGGTATTCGCCCGGCCTGCCACACCGCCTATATTCTGCAAGCCTTCCACCGTGCCCGCAAAGAAACTTCTCTCTATCGCGACACCACTCCCCGTCACAAGGCCCACAATCCCGCCAACATTATCGTGCGCGGTGACAGAGCCCTGCACGCCAAGGCTCTCCACCTTGCCGCCGGTTACATAGCCGAACAGACCGGCGTTGTCGAGCGAGCTATTGTTTATATACAAGCCCGTTATTACTTTGTCATTGCCGTTGAACGTGCCTCTGAACGATTCGCCGACGGATATGCCGATGGGTATCCAGCCCTGGCCGCTGTTCCAAGTGCCCACGCCTTCCCCGTAGTTGCTGAGGTCTATATCGGCCATCAAAGTGATGGTCTTGCCGTTGAAACTATCGAGCAGAATATGTGTGGGGTCATCGGGGTGAGTAGCCGTGTCGTTCACTATCTGAGCTAGGCCGGCCAAATCGTCCGCCGTCTGTATCTCAAATGTACCGCTGGTGGGTCCTGACACGCCGCCATTGTCCACGTACCAGCGGAGATTTGGCGTGCCCGTTTCGGAAAGCGGGGCGAGCGAGCCGCCGGACATGGCGGTGAGCCCGCCCTCGACGTCGAGGTCGAGGTCAAGGTCAAGACCTTCGTCGGTGTCACCCTCGGGGTCACCAAGGTCAGTGCCATCGCCACCCTCAGGGTCGGCGCCATCACCGCTGGGGTCACCGCCGGTGCCGTCACCATTGGACACATCGCCGCCCGCACCTTCACTTCCGCCGGTGCCGCCGTCGATGCCATCGCCCGTTTCTTCTCCTTCAGACGCAGCACCCGCCGCGCCGTCCAAGGGTATCTGTTCGGCCTCGCCCAAGACGCCGCCAGACCCGTACGTGTCCGCTGCGGTCGCCGAAAGCGGCGTCATCGTGAACACCAGCGCCAGTGTCAGCGCCCACGCCACAATTCTGTAAACTGCCCTGCCCTTTGAACTCGTCTTCGCTTCCATTACCATTCTCCTCTATAACACCGTTTGCCACATCAAAAATACACACAAAACACAGTGCCCAACCTTTCGGCAGGCACCACAACAACAACTATTCATCTCAACTTGCTATTGTATAAAACCATTCTCCTCAAATTGCACATTACAAACATATTTTAAAGCAATTACATCACGGTTACAACAAAAAACCACAAGAAACTCCCTTCCAATTTTCCCCTGTTGACATATTTTGTAATAAATGATATTGTATGGCATTGGCTGCTATTTTGCAGAGAAAGGAGGCATTTATGACCCTACTGTTTCTGCTCTCGCTCGCAGCGAGTGTCCTGGCAAATTTTGCGTACGATTGCTTTCGCAAATGGCTAGACCGAGAGAGGTAAGCAACGCCAATTAGCCTAATGAGAAAACCACGGGGTAAGCTCCCGTGGTTTTCTCGTTTTGCACCTATGACCCATTTTGTCAACTTTCGTTGATATACCGATTGTCCCACACTCTTTATTGGCTGTCAATACCCAATTTTTTCCTATTGACATATTTTGTAATAAATGATACTGTATGGCATTGGCTATTGCTCTTACGTGGAAGAAAGGAGGGAACCATGCCGTTACTTTTTTTCTTCTCGGTCGCAGCGAGTGTCCTGGCAAACTTTGCGTACGATTGTCTTCGCAAATGGCTAGACCGAGAGAAGTAAGCAACGCCAATTAGCCCAATGAGAAACCACGGGGTAAGCACCCGTGGTTTTCTCGTTTTAGAACCATGCCGTCTTACGTCAACTTTCGTTGATATACCGATTGTCCCACACTCTTTATTGACTGTCAATACCCAATTTTTACCAACGCGACAAGGTGTCTCCAGAATTTGCCTACTGACATTATTTGTAATATATGATATCTTGTGGCATCGGTTAACTCCATCGTAAAGGAAGGAGGGTTCTATGCTTATACAGCTAGTTCTTACCGTCGTAGCGGGTGTAGGCGCAAATCTCTTGAGCGACCTCATTCGCAAGTGGCTTGACGGAAAGAAGTAAGGAAACCGAGAAGCACAAATGAGAAACCACGGGGCACAATCCCGTGGTTTTCTCGTTTTGGTTCTATGCTCACCATCGTCAACTTTCGTTGATACAGCAATTGTCCCACACTCTTTATTGGCTGTCAATACCCAATTTTTCCCAATGCAATCCGTGCTTGTCAAAAAACTTGCCGCACCCCTGCTTTTTTCTGGTATGTGCGTCAGCCTTTGCTGCTAGATAAGCGTCTTGGCGACTTCCGCAGCGCCGGACGCGTCCTCGCTGTAGCCGTCCGCGCCGATCTCCTTCGCAAACGCCTCGGTGATGGGGGCGCCGCCGATGATGACCTTCACATTGCCGCGGACACCAGCGTCCTCAAGCGCCTTGATGACATCGCCCTGCGCGGCCATGGTGGTCGTGAGCAGCGCGGAAAGCGCAAGCACTTCGGGCTTGTGCTCGTTCACGGCGTCGACGATCTTCGCCGCCGGCACGTCCGTGCCAAGGTCGATGACCTCAAACCCTGCACCCTCAAGCATAAGCTTGACAAGGTTCTTGCCGATGTCGTGCAGGTCGCCGGCGACCGTCGCAAGCACGACTTTGCCGACCGACTTGACATCCATGTCGACCAGCTTCGCCTTCATCGTCTCCGTGCCCATGTTCAGCGCACGCGCCGCGATAAGCACTTCGGGTACGAACACTTCGTTGTTCTTGAACCTGACGCCGAGCTCGCCCATGCCTTTAAGGAGCCCTTCGTCGAGAATCTGCTGCGGCCCGATGCCCTCGTCCAACGCCTGCGTTACGAGGTCTGCGACTTCCTGGGCTTTGCCCTTCTGCACTAGTTCTGCAATGTTTGCCAATACGCTCATCTTTTTTCCTCCATTTTTCTATTCAGGTGTGATTCAAACTACAATAATGCGAATAATTGAATAATAATTGATGCAATCGTGCATTGCTTGTATTGCCGGTCTTGTTTTGGGTAGTTTTTTACTATCTTTCCTGAAACCATTGCAAATTTTTACTAGCGGCGTATAATCAATCTTATGGGACACGAATTTGACACCTTCAAGCATTTTTCGACGTTGACCGGAGTAGGCGTGCAAGTGATCGCGCTTGACGGCACGCCGTTGTACGAAACCGAGCCGTATATAGCTTTCAAGCAGACGCTGGCCTGGCTCGACCGTTTCGTCGACGGCGGCCTCGAAGCGCAGACGACGGCTTCCGTCGTTTCGGGGGCGATGCAGTCTTACCGCTTCGGCGGGCGGTTTTTCTTCTACTCGCCCATAGGCCTGTTCCATTTTGCGTCCCCCATCGTCACAAACGGCCGGCACTCGGTAACGGCGGTGGGCGGCCCCATACTTATGCTCCCGCTCGAAGAATATATCTCCTTCGACCTTGAGGGCAAGCTGCCGGAGGGCTTTGACCGCGGCGAACTTGCGCAAAAGCTGAGCGCGATTCCCGTATTCACCCCCGACGTCGCCAACACGCTCGCCGAGCAATTGTTGATCAACGTGAAGCATCTGTCAGATCCCAGCTACCTCGGCATAGCGGACGAAGAGGGACGCCACAGCGAATATCTGCTCGCATGGTTTTCCGGCATCCCATCGTCATATGAAGCCATCCTCAACCTTGCCGCCGAACAGCAGCGCGAAAAAGCCGCGAAAAAGCACGAGCGGGTGATAGATGCCGTCAAGAAATATATAGAGCAGAATTATTCAGGCAAGATCACGCTCGACGACGTCGCGAGGAACGTATACCTCAGCCCTTCATATCTGTCAAAGATAATCAAGCTGCGCACCGACCAAAGCTTCCGCCACCTCGTCAATATGACGCGCATCACCGAGGCCGTACGGCTGCTAGAGCACACGGACAAAAGCCTGTCGGAAATCGCTTTCCAGACGGGCTTTGAAGACCACAGCTATTTTACGAAAGTTTTCAAGCGCCACACAAAGATGAACCCCAGCGAATACCGCCGCAAGCACCGCTCATAGCATCCTGATCGGTTTTTGGAAGATGTTCTTCTCCGGCTCTGCGGGAAGCTCGATCGGGTAGTCGCCCGTGAAGCACGCCTTGCAGACCGGGCAGCCCGCTTCCTCCAATATGCCGGAAAGAGCCTCGTGCGACAGGAACGCAAGCGAATCGGCGCCGACCAGCCTGGCCAGCTCCTCCTCCGTCCTGTTGACTGCAATCAGCACATCCTGCCCCGGTATGCCCGTGCCGAAATAGCACGTGTGGCGGAACGGCGGCGCGCTCGACATAAGGTGCACCTCAGTGGCGCCTGCGTCGCGCAGCGCCGAGACTATGCGGGCGGACGTGGTGCCGCGCACTATGCTGTCGTCGACAAGTATGACGCGCTTGCCCTTCACGTTTGCGGACATGGGGTTGAGTTTCAGGCGCACCTCATGCTCGCGCCTGCCCTGCGTCGGCTGGATGAAAGTCCGGCCTATATATTTGTTCTTGACAAGGCCTAGCGTGTTCGGAAGGCCGGACTCCTCGGCGTACCCGCGTGCCGCAGACCGCCCCGAATCTGGCACCCCGACGACGATGTCGGCAGACACGCCGCTGTTCTCCCTGGCAAGCGCCCTGCCCATTTCGCGCCTTGACCAGTCTACGCCGACGCCGTTTATGATGCTGTCAGGCCGCGCAAAATAAATGTACTCAAACGAGCAGACCGACTTGTTGACAGGCAGCCCTGAGTCTATGGACGTAAGCTTTCCGTCCTCCACGACGACCATCTCGCCCGGCTCCACATCGCGCAAGAACACGCCCCCCACGGCGTCGATCGCGCAAGTCTCCGACGCAAAGACATACGCGTCGTCAAGCATTCCGATTGACAGAGGCCGGAAGCCGTTTGGGTCGCGCGCCGCGATAAGCTTGCGCGGACTCATGGCGAGAAGCGAATATGCCCCTTTGATTCGCCCCATAGTCTTCAGCGCCGCTTCCTCTATGGAATCGCTGCCGATGCGTTCGCGCACCATGGTATAGGCGATTATCTCGCTATGGCCTGTGCCGTGAAACACGCCGCCCGCCATCTCGATCTCCTCGCGCAAGGCGCCCGCGTTCACAAGCTTGCCGTTGTACGCTATCGCAAGGTTGCCCTTCATATGGCTGATGGCGACCGGCTGCGCATTCTCGGCATTCAGGTCGCCGTCGCCGCCATAACGCACATGGCCTATGGCCGACGTGCCTTTAAGCCTCTGCAAGCTCTTTTCATCAAAAACGTCTGTGAGCAGCCCCGGCCCTTTGCGGCAGGAAATCACACCGGCATCGTTTACCGCGATACCGCAGCTCTCCTGTCCCCTGTGCTGAAGCGCAAACAGCCCTATATAGGTGCTGACAGCCACATCCTGCGCCCCTGCAATCCCAAAGACGCCGCACTCCTCATTTAAAGAACGCATGTTCGACATTATAATCTCTCCGTATCGTGTTTCCTGCTATTGACCGTACTTCCTGTCCATGGCCGCCTGCGTGAACTCGCGGAAAAGCGGATGGGCGCGGTTTGGCCTGCTCTTGAACTCCGGCTGGTATTGGACGCCAACGAAAAACTTGTTCTTGGGCAGCTCCACGGCCTCAACAAGGGCATCGTCAGGCGACACCCCCGCTATCACCATCCCCGCCTTCTCGATGCTGTCGCGATAGTCGTTGTTGAACTCATAGCGGTGCCTGTGCCGCTCGCTTATGCTGTCCGTGCCGTAAGCCGCCTCGACCATGGTGCCTTCCTTCAGCACGCAGGGGTAGGCGCCGAGGCGCATGGTACCACCCCTCGCGACATCGTCTTTGCCGTGCACCAAGTGGACGATAGGGTACGACGACTCAGGATCGAACTCTGTGGAGTTGGCCGCCCCATGCCCTAACACATTTCTCGCAAACTCTATCACGCCCACCTGCATGCCAAGGCCGATGCCGAAGTACGGCACATCGTTTTCGCGTGCATGGCGGCAGGCCTCGACCATCCCTTGGACGCCGCGTTCGCCGAACCCGCCCGGCACTATTACCCCATCGACGCCACTAAGAATTTCGGCCGCATTTTGGTGGTCTATCGTCTCGGAGTCGATCCATTCGATCTTGACCTTCGCGCCGACTTCATAACCGGCGTGGTAAAGCCCCTGAGCCACTGAGTAATATGCGTCGTGCAGCTTCGTATACTTCCCGACGAGACCGATGGTCAGCTCCTTGTCGCGCTTCGCGACGCGCTCAAGCATCGCTTCCCACTCCGACATATCCGGCTTTCTGTCTTCAATATTGAGGTGGTTCAACACGATTTCGCAGAATTTCTGCTTCTCGAACATAAGCGGTGTCTCATAAAGCTGCAAGGTGTTCAGCCCCTCGATGACGCTGTCCTCCCTGACATTGCAGAACAGCGCGATCTTGCGCTTGATGTCGTCCCCGACATGGCCTTCCGAGCGAATGACTATGACGTCCGGGAATATGCCGAGGGACTGGAGCTCTTTGACGGAGTGCTGCGTCGGCTTGCTCTTGAATTCGTTCGACGAGCGGAGGTACGGCACAAGCGTCACATGGATGAAAATGCTGTTTCCATGGCCGACTTCGGCGTGTATCTGCCGTACGGCCTCAAGGAAAGGCAGGCTTTCTATGTCGCCCGTGGTGCCGCCTATCTCCGTGATGACGACGTCCGCGCCGCCCGTCCGCGCCGCTGTGTATATGAAATGCTTTATCTCGTCCGTGATATGCGGTATCACCTGCACGGTCTTGCCCAGGTACTCGCCGTTGCGCTCTTTCTGGAGGACGTTCCAATAGACCTTGCCGGAAGACATGGTCGAATATTTATTCAAGTCTTCGTCTATGAAACGCTCGTAGTGCCCAAGGTCGAGATCCGTTTCCGCGCCGTCCTCCGTCACAAAAACCTCGCCGTGCTCTATGGGGTTCATTCTGCCGGGGTCGATGTTGATATACGGGTCCAGTTTCTGCGCCGTGACTTTCAGCCCGCAGTCCTTGAGCAACCGTCCGAGCGCCGAGGCCGTCACGCCTTTGCCTATGCCCGAAACGACACCGCCTGTTACAAACACATACTTTGCCATTCTTTGCTTTTACCTCCCTGACAAGGAAAGAAACCGAGCCTGCAAGCAGGCCGGTTTCTTTGATTGTTCACGATTTGAGTCTGTACGGTTTCATTCTTTTATTATACAGAATGAAACACCCACGTCAACTGCATATGGCTACATCATGCCTCCCATGCCGCCCATGCCGCCCATACCGCCGCCGCCCGGCATCATCGGCGCGTCCTCCTTGAACTCCACGACGCACGACTCCGTGGTCAAAAGCATCGAAGCGACGCTCGCAGCGTTCTGCAGAGCGTAGCGCGCGACCTTGAGCGGGTCTACGATGCCGGCTTTTATCATGTCTTCGTAGTCTTCGGTAGCCGCATTGAAGCCGACGCCCTTCTTCGCTTCCTTCACCTTTGCGACCACGACGCTGCCCTCAAGGCCTGCGTTCTCTGCGATCTGGCGCACAGGCTCCTCAAGCGCGCGCTCGATGATGGCCGCGCCCGTCTTCTCGTCGCCGGAGAGTGTCGTCACGAACTTGGACACAGCCGGAAGCGCGCTGACAAATGCGACGCCGCCGCCGGACACGATGCCTTCCTCGACCGCTGCCTTGGTGGAGTTGAGGGCGTCTTCCATGCGGAGCTTCTTCTCCTTGAGCTCGGTCTCGGAAGCCGCGCCGACCTTGATGACCGCCACGCCGCCCGAAAGCTTCGCCAAACGCTCCTGAAGCTTTTCGCGGTCGAAGTCCGAAGTCGTGACATCGATCTGGTTCTTGATGGCGCCGACGCGCGCGTTGATGTCCTTCTTCGCCCCTGCGCCGCCGATGATGGTCGTGTTCTCCTTGTCGATCTTGACCGTCACGGCCTTGCCGAGCATATCTATCGTGGCTTCCTTGAGGTCGTAGCCGACTTCTTCGGAAATAACGGTGCCGCCCGTCAGCACGGCGATGTCCTCCATCATGGCCTTGCGGCGGTCGCCGAAGCCCGGGGACTTGACCGCGACGCAGTCGAAAGTGCCCTTGAGCTTGTTTACTATGATGGTCGTAAGGGCCTCGCCCTCGATGTCCTCCGCTATGATGAGGAGCTTGCGGCCTTGCTGCACCACCTGCTCGAGCAGCGGCAGTATCTCCTGGATGTTCGCAAGCTTCTTGTCCGTAAGCAGGATAAGCGGGTTTTCCAGGACGGCTTCCATCTTCTCTGTGTCGGTGACCATGTAGGCTGAGATATAGCCGCGGTCAAACTGCATACCCTCCACGACCTCGAGCGCCGTGTCCGTGGACTTGCTCTCCTCGACCGTGATGACGCCATCCTTGCCGACCTTTTCCATCGCCTCCGAGATAAGGCGACCGATCTCCTCGTCGCCGGACGATACCGCGCCGACCTGCGCGATCTTCTCGGGGGTATCTACCTTGCTCGCGCTCTTCTTGAGTTCGCTGACTGCCACGTCCGTGGCGCCCTGGATGCCGCGCTTCAGCACCATGGGGTTCGCGCCTGCCGCGACGTTCTTGAAGCCTTCTGTCACGATAATCTGCGTGAGCAGGGTCGCTGTCGTGGTGCCGTCGCCTGCGACGTCGTTGGTCTTGGTCGCGACTTCCTTCACGAGCTGGGCGCCCATGTTCTCGTATGCGTCCTCAAGCTCGATCTCCTTCGCAATGGTCACGCCGTCGTTCGTGATAAGCGGCGAGCCGTACTTCTTGTCAAGCAACACGTTCCTGCCCTTGGGGCCGAGCGTTATCTTGACGGTGTTGGCGAGCTGGTCCACGCCCGCCTGCAACTTCCTTCTTGCTTCTTCTCCAAAATTGATTTCTTTTGCCATTTTTACACTCCTTTAATGAAACTGTGCCACGACTACGCTACGGTCGCGTAGATGTCGCTCTGCCTGACGAGTTTGTACTCCTCATTCTTGTACTTTAGCTCCATGCCGCCATACTGACCGAAAATAACCTTGTCGCCCTTCTTGACGACCATTTTGACTTCGTCGGTCCCCGGACCCACGGCAAGCACTTCCGCTATCTGCGGCTGCTCCTTTGCCTGGCTCGGAAGCACGATGCCGCTCGCGGTCTTTTCCTCGGCCTCGATGCGCTTGATAAGCACGTAGTCATTGATTGGTTTGATTCCCACACTCATCTTTGAAAACTCCTTTCGATAATCTGTGGTGACGCCGCTAAGGCGTCCCTGCTGTTGTTAGCACTCTTATTCGGTGAGTGCCAAATACGATTTTACCTGTTTCGTGTTTTTTGTCAATAGATAATTCGTCATTTTATTGCTTTTTCATCATTATTTTTCACAAAAGATTTGTTATACTGTTCTCAAAGGAGAGGCTGATGTTTTTTGACATATTGATTTTGGTCATAATAGTGGTGTGCGCCGTTTTCGGATTTCGGAACGGGTTCCTTATATCCCTTTCGCGAATCGGCGGGTGGATCGGCGCCCTTGTGATCGCCTTCTTCTTCCGCGAGCAGGTCAGCGACTGGCTGATCGAGAATACGGAAACTTATACGCGGACGCAGGAGCGCATCAGCAATGTCTGCCAAACCTTTGTCGAAAACTACGTGGGCTACGGCGACCCGAGCGGCGGGGCGGGCGGCTTCAGCGTCACGCTTGGCAGGGTGGGCGACGCGCTGGCCACGGCGGCGGCGGAGCAGATCATGACGCACCTATGGACTGTCATCGTCTTCGTCGGCATAGTCCTCGGCATCAAGCTTATCCTCTTCGTGCTGACGTTGCTCCTTTCAAAGAAGTTCCATAGCGGCATGCTTGGCGGCATAGACGGCGTTGCAGGCCTGCTTTTCGGGCTGTTCCAGGCCATCGCCTGCATCCTTGTCATTTTCGCCCTTATCCTGCCGCTCTCATACACGGTCAGCGCAGACCTGCACGATGACATAGAACGCTCGATGAACGAATCCATCGTCGCAAAACTCATATACGACAACAACCCGCTGCTCGACCTTATCGACGGATTCTTGCCGACCGGGCTCACGCCCGACAAGTGGCTCGATCCAAACAATTATGAAAATGTGCTAAGGAGTGGCGATGGGCCGTAAAAACCTATATAATGCATATTTGGTGCGTAGTTGACGCGCCTCCGTAGCTCAGGGGATAGAGCGTCGGTTTCCTAAACCGTGCGTCGGATGTTCGAATCATCTCGGAGGTGCCAATAAAAAAAAGTCCCGCAAGCGGGACTTTTTTATTTTTATCGGGCTGGAAACATCCTTGTTCCTACTCTGAGTCAGCCGCGGCCGCCTGCTGGCCGCTCCTCGCCTCATTGCGTCTTTTCTTGTCTATCATCTCGCCGCCGGCCAGCGCGATACCGCACAGGCCTACCATAAGAATAGTCAGAAAGAGCGCCACTATTGTGTTAGCATCCATTATATGTACTCCTTTCTGCCGCCTACCAAGGCTTCTTGCCCCGGTGAGCGAGCCTCCATGCGAAGTAGATAGCGACTGAGAAAACAAACGCCGCGATTATCTGAAATATGATTATTTGTACTGCCCACATATCGACACCTCCTATTACGCAAGCCGCTCGGCTTCATCGTTCAATGCTATGGCTTTTTTCAAGCCTTCCCCTGTGAAGCCGCCGCCCTTGAGAAGCGGTGGTTTTCCGCCGGGGATGACGAACGGAAGAAGGATGCCGAGGACCAATGAAACGACGGTTACCGGGTACATATTCAGCTCGAACGGGGTGCCGACCATAAATTCGGGCACAGGCGCGAACGTCCACCAGAAGTTCACGGCATAAGACACGACAAGCGTGATCCAGGCCGCCTTGGAATTTCTTCGGACCTTCAGGCCCATGACGTAGATTATGAACACCGGTATGCCGAACGAGAAGCACCACAGGAACACCGGGAACACGACCGCGTTCAGGAACGCAGGCACTGCGTAGAACGCCGCGCAGATGAAGATCGACACGTACATAAGGCGGAAACGCGTCTTTTCGCCCATATCCGGCTTGAGAGCCTTCTTGAATATCTCGTTCGTCAATATGGAGGCGTTTGCAAGCAATGTGCACCCGCCCGTAGACAGGACTGCGCACAACAGTGAAATCATCAGCAACCCTAAAATCGGCGGCGGGAGCGCGGTGATAGCCAGCTCGACGACGTTGAGCTTTGCGGCCTCTTCCGCCGACATGCCGGCGAGCGTCGGCATCAAATGCTCAAACCTCGGCGAGCTTATGATGCCCGTGGCCACAATGGCCATAATAGTCCACGGAATGGCAGCAAGCACGTTGACCGCCGTGCCGAGGAACACCCCCTTGCGGCAGTCCGCCACGGACTTGGAGGCGAAGAACGCAAGGTTCATGTTCTGGCCCACCGCCCCGGCCGTGACATGCAGCACTATGACCGGTATTATCAGCGTAAACCACAAAGCTGGATTGCCGAGGTCAGCCTGTGTCGTCATCGTCGTCCTTCCCATCGAGTCAAACACATCCTTGATAGGCTGCCAGCCGCCCACGTTCGCCGCAAGCCAGACGCCTGTCATGCCAAGCGCCAGATATACCGTGACAATCATGACAAAGCCGTTGATGACATTGAGCAGCGCCATCTGCAGTATGCCGCCGAAAACGACGTATAGAATAATGAGCACAAGCGCGATAAGCGTACACCATACGAAGGGGTTGCCGGGCAGCACTTCCGAAAGGCGGTGCCCGCCGAGGCCGTATACCGCCGCCGCCGTTGCAAGCGTTTCCGCCGCCCCGATGCCCGTCCATGTCGCGATATTGACCCCCGCGTTGAGGCGCCCGAACCGCTTGTCTATGACTTTCTCAAGCAGCTCCGGGATATTGGCGCACCCGGACGCACGTACGATGGGGCCGAGCCATATCATCATTATGGGAGTGAAAATGCCTGCAGTGATGATGCCCCACCACAAGACCGACGCACCGAGGTACGGCGCCTGCTCCCACAGCGAGATTGTGTGCCCCGCGCCTAGCGGAATCAGGGCGAACCCGAAGGCCACCATCACCCATCCAAGCCCTTGGCTGGACTTGACGAAGTCCCCCGCGCTCTTTGTCTGCCGCTTCGCATGCAGACCAAAAACAATCGAGATGACAACGAAATACGTTATTGCCATAATAATTGGTACAAATTCTTGCAAACCAGATCACCTCCTGCACGTTCAACATCGATTGATAGAATATAAATACTTGCAGTGTGAAACCTTACACTGACATGATACATAAGATGTATGATAAGGTTAAATGGAATACGTCACGGTTATTTCCCCCTTTCTTTGTGATACCTTCATATGCTTGTGATGTAGAGAAGCCTTTCGAAACTGATATAATCGCCTTGATGAAAATATACATTTATGAAGACAGAAAGGACGTGTATCTCGATGCGCACTTCCCGAAGAGCACAGGGCAGGAACGTATGTTCCCGGCGGCGGTTATCTGTCCCGGCGGCGGCTACAGGATAGTGGGCACGACCGAAGCGCGTCCCGTTTCCGATAAATTTCTGGACGCCGGCTTTGCGGCGTTCATACTGCACTATACGGTAGGCGAGGGAACGGCGTTCGATGCCGGGGAAGGATGGCCGGGGTTCCCGCCTGCACGCGACCTTGCGGCCGCCCTGCGCCTGATCCATGACAGGGCGGGCGAATACGGCATAGACACTTCACATATCGTGCTTTCGGGGTTTTCGGCGGGCGGCCATCTCTGTGCGGCATCATGCTTTTCCGGCGTGCTTGCGGAGGCAGGGCTGATGCCCAAGGCGCTTATGCTTACCTATCCGATGGGAGGCGGCCTGGACAGCGGAGGGGCGGGACGGCCTCAACCGGACTTTGACATAGCCCGTATGCAATATGCGGAGGCCTCGGCCGTAAAGACCCTGCCGACCTTTATGTGGCATGCAAAAGACGATGAGATGGTGCCGTTTGCCGTGGCTGAAAGGCTTGCCGCACGGCTGGAGGAAGAAGGCATTCCGAACACATTTTTGGTTTACGAGCACGGCATCCACGCCCGCCCGTTCTACGACGCGGACTGGTGGGGCAAGGCTCTTGACTGGCTCGCCGCTTTATAATGACGACAGAGCAAACAGCCTAAAAATCTGATAGAATAACCGCATGGCATATAAGATACGACTGAATGTTTTTGAGGGGCCTTTTGACCTGCTGGTTTATCTGATCGAACGGGCGGAGATGAATATCTATGATATTCAGATCTCTGTCATCACCCGCCAATACCTTGAATACATCCGCATGATGGAAGAGAGCGACGTCGCGGCCTCGTCGGAATTTATGGTGCTCGCCGCCACGTTGATCGACATCAAGGCAAGGATGCTGCTGCCGCGCATCAAGGAGGACGGCACGGAAACCGAAGACCCACGGACAGACCTTACGAAAAGGCTCGTCGAGTACGTCCGTTACAAGAAGGCTGCTGCTGCGCTCGAAAACCAGCGCGAATTTGCGCGGCTCAAACTCCAGAAGCCGCAGGAGGATCTGTTGCAGTACACGGGCGAGCCAGATGTTTACTTGCGCATGGAAATGGACTCGTTTATCCACGCATTCAAAAACTTCATACATAGGCGCGCGAAGGGCGAGGAGCTGCAACGCATCAGGCGGGGCGTGGAGCGCCAACGCCTGAGCCTTGAGAAAAAAGTCTCATTGATAGGGAAATTGCTTGCAGGTTTGCGGAAGGCAAAACAAAAGCTGTTGAAGTTCAGCGAACTATTGTCGGGCGATGGAGGCCGTCCCGACCACGTTGTGACGCTTATCGCCGTGCTGGACATGGCAAGCGCAGGCACGCTGAAGGCACGACAGGAAACCAGTTTCGGGGAGATCGAGATCTTCCCCGCTGACGAACCGGCAGAAGAATAGGAAGGCATAAGATGCAGAACAAAGACAGAATCAAATCCGCTTTTGAATCAATGATGTTTATTTTCGGCGACCCGATAGACGCCAAGCTTGCCGCAGGCGCCGTTGGCGTAGGCAGGGCGGAGGCGATCGATTGCTTCCGTGAGCTTGTCGCTGAGTATGAGGCGCGCAAGAGCGGACTGCGCGTGCGCGAGACGGACGGGCGGTTTGGGTTCGTGACGTATGAGGAAAACCTGGACTATATACGGGCTATCACCACGCCGGTCAGGGAACGCAGGCTTTCGCAGGCCGCACTCGAAACGCTCGCCATAATCGCGTACAAGCAGCCCGTCACGAAGAGCGAGATCGACTCGATACGAGGCATCAAGAGCGACCGCGTGATAGAAGGGCTTGTGGTCAAAGAGCTGGTTGAGGATCGCGGGCGCTCAAACGCGATAGGGAGGCCAGCGCTCTACGGAACGACTGCGAAATTCCTTGAGTATTTTGATTTAAAGGATCTTGGCGAATTGCCTACGCTTGACGACGAGGAGCTTGAGGACGCGATACGCAGCTTCGGAGAGCCGGACGAGGACAGCGAAAACACCGCCGCGCTGCTGGCGCAGACCACATTGGACATCTAGATTTTGTAGATTTCGTCGGGGCCCGGCGGGGCAATGGGCTCGCGCTCGCCGTTTTTCATGATTAGTGTGAGACCGTCTTCGGGCGGCAGGACGCGGCCGATAACGGTCGCTGGGATATCCGCTTCCGACAGGGCGGCTGACAGGGCCCCCCATTTTTCGGCGGGGACGAACATCAGCATGGAGCCGCTTGAGATGAGGCGCATAGGGTCTAGGTCTAGCACGGCGCAGAGGGCAAGGGTTTCGGGAGCGAACGGCAAGGCGGAGGCCGTGAGCTCCGCGCCCACCCCTTCGCGGGCGCAGGCTTCCCAAACGGCTCCGAGGATGCCGCCCTCCGTGATGTCGTGCATGGCCCTGATGCCAAGGCGACCGGCGATCACGCCCTCTTTCACCACGCTTATCCGATCCATCATGGCTTTCGCCCGGCCTATTTCTTCGTCCGTCATAAGCGAACGTATGTTTGCCTCGCACCGTTCCGCCGCTATCGCAGTCCCCTCAAGCGCGAGCTGTTTTGTTACGACGATAAGAGTGTTGGGCTGGGTTAATGCGGGGCTTTGCGTCGAGTGCCGAAGGCACGAGGCGGAGCCGATGCTGCGCCCTATCGCCGTCGCCGAAACGAGCGGCTGCCTCACCACGTCCGTCACCTCCGTATGCCCCCCTACAATCTGCACCCCAAGCCCCTTGGCCGCTTCGTCCGCCTGCCTCGCGATCTCGCTTATTTCATCTTCGGTCGTTTCCGGCGGCAGCAGCACCGTCAGCATGACAGCCAGCGGCTCAACGCCGTTCGACGCGACATCGTTGCACGCGATATGCACAGCCAGCGACCCGATGCGCGACGCGGACGCCGTGATAGGGTCTGTCGACAATACGCACTCGTACTCACCAAAGTCGATGACTGCGCAGTCCTCGCCTATGCCAGGCCCGACCACCACCTCCGGCCGCTCCGCGCCCGTGCGCCCCAGTACCAGCCGCTTCAGCGTCTCATTGTCAAGCTTGCCCTTTTTCATACAGCAACCTTCCCATCACAATACCAATAAACGGTCAGCGATTCTGCTGAAATTCTTTTCAATATACGTCCCCCTCTGCAGCGCGATTGGCATACCTCTGTTCGCAGCAAGGTAAATCGCCTCGTCGTATTGCACCACCCCAAGCAGCGGCACCTTCATAACGCCAGCTATGGTTTCGACGCTCGGCAATATGCCAAGCCCCATATGGTCTTTGTTTACCTTGTTCACGACATATACGCGCTTTGAGATTCCACGGGCGCGCAGGGTCTGGTCGATCATGTCGGCATCTCGCAAGGACACATATTCGGGCGTCGTGACGATGACCGCGATATCCGCGCCCGCAGAGGCCACTTTAAGCTCTGTATTGACGCCGGCCGGCCCGTCAATCAGCACGTAATCGAAACGCGCTTTCAGCTTCTCGTAAAGCTCGCGCACCTCCGTTTCGCCGGACGTGAACTTCTCTTTGCGCTGCGTCGTCGCCAAAAGCCATGTCTGCTGCATACGCTTGTCGCGCACAAGCGCCCTGGGTATCTGCACTACGCCGTTCAGCACGTCAGTCACATCAAAGACCACATCGTTTTCGAGCCCTAGATAGATGTCGAGGTTGCGCAGGCCGATATTCATGTCCACAAAGCAGACGCGCAGACCGCGTTCCCCCAGAATTGCGCCGAGATTGGCCGTAAAAACGGATTTGCCAACCCCCCCCTTGCCTGATGAAATAAATATCGCCTTGCCCATCTATTATGCGGTCCCTCCAATATATCGGCGGTCTTTCCTATGCTTGATGATAGTACGGACAAGCAGGATATGCAAGGCAAAACATATGGCGGCGTGCGCAATCAACCGCTCCGGCAGCGTATGCAACATATACAAAAGACTCACGGGCGATCCGAAAATGCTGTATATCCACCAAAGAACCACGTCGTTCAGTGGCGTTGCGATAAGTGCCGCAAGGACAAGGGGCATGGTGCGCTCAGGGTTGAAGACCCGGCGCAGCAGAAACGCCGGAATGCAGCATAGGACGAAAGCCAGCGCCTGCACGCCAAAGAGCGCATGCAACTGGACATCAAGCAACAGCCCAAAGATTGCCGCATAAACGAGGCTGTAGTTCTCGTCGTAAAGCCAGGCAAAACAGACGACCGCGCATAGCAGAAGGTTTGGCGCCACGCCGAAAGGCCAGACCCTCCACAGTAGCGTGGTCTGTACAAGCCAGCATATGAAAAAGAATATCCCTGCCTTAGCGTAACTCATAGCAATAGTGCGACTTTCTTGATGCTTCTGAACTCCACGGCCGGCTCTATCCCGACGCGAAGCAATGAGCTGTCCTTTTCAAACTCCACCGTCTTTATGACGCCTATCACGATGCCGGCCGGATAAATGCCGCCTATGCCGTTGGTGACCACGCGATCCCCTAGTCTGACGTCGGCCTGGTCGTCCAACATCTCACCGGCAATCCCCCCGCGACCGTCGCCGTAACATACGCCTATTTCCGTTGAACGTCCTTCTATTTCAAAACCTACTTTGTTGTTTTCGTCGATAATGGCGACGACCTTCGACGAGTTCGCGTTTGCCTCAAGCACGCGCCCGACAAGGCCGCCCCCCGAGATCACGACCGTATCGCGTTCCGCGCCGTCATCCGCGCCGACATCAACCGTAAAAACGTTGAACACGTCCGAGCCTTCAAAAGCAAGAATGCTTGCCGCTTTGAGGGTATAGCCGCCGCGCCGCCCGCCGCCGAGGGCGCTCCGAAGTTGGCGAAGCTCCGACAGCTCGGCTTCATCGAGGCGGCTTTGCGCAAGGTCGTTTTCCAATTGTTCCACTTCGGTCGCAAGAGCTTCGTTCTCGGCGCGAAGCGCGTCGTCCGTAATGGCCGCGGCAAGCTGCTCGCCAAGCCAGTCAAGCCCTGCTGTGAACGGCTTTTGCACGGCCGCAAGCGCCGTGCCCGCAGCGCGCCCTGCCGCATTGTCGTATCTGCTAAGCATGCTCGATGTAAAAATGAACACAAAAAGGATTATGACGATGATCGCCACCGCTGAAACCTTTGGGTGTCTTGTAATCCACTTCATAATGCGCCTGGCTAGCGTCGGCCTCTGCTTGCGTAGCGTTCCAGCTTGTCTATATTGGCTAGGCTCGTGCCTGTACCTTCCGCGACGGCTTCAAGCGCATTGGACGCGACCCTGGCCGGAATGCCAGTTTCCCGCTCAATAAGCTTGTCAAGCCCCCGTATGAAAGCCCCACCGCCCGTCAGCACGATCCCTGTATGCGCGATGTCCGCAGAGATGGCGGGCGGCGCGTTTTCCAGAGTCAGCCGGATGCCGTCCACAATAACGCTTATCGGCTCGGCAAGCGCCGCGTATATATCGCTTGGCGTCAGGGTGTAAGTGCGCGGCAGGCCGGTGACGACATCGCGACCGCTCGCATTGTATTCCGCTGTCCGAAACCATTCATCATTTTGGTTGCGGATAGCGCAGGCAAGGTTTATCTTGACCTGCTCGGCTATGCTCTCCCCGACCACAAGCTCATAGTGCTTGCGCATATACGCGATTATCGCCTCATTCAGCTTGTCGCCGGCATGGCGCAGCGATGTGTTGGTCACTATCCCCTCGAGGGCTATGATTGCGATATCGGAAGTCCCGCCGCCTATATCCGCGACCATGCACCCCATGGAGCCGTCAATCGGAAGCCCGCACCCTATCGCAGCCGCCATAGGCTCATCAAGTATATAGACGACCTTTGCGCCCATGCGGCGCACGACTTCCTCGACCGCCCGCTTCTCCACTTCAGTGACCCCGGACGGAACGCCCACGACCACACGTATCCGTGAAAACCTCGAGAACGCATCCAGCACTTTCGTCAAAAACTCACGCAGCATCTCCGCTGTCATCTCGAAATTGGAGATGACCCCGTCCTCGAGCGGGCGGAAGACCTTTATATGCTTGGGCGCCTTGCCGAGCATCTTTCTCGCTTCCTCGCCAACCGCCAGGATACGCTTGGCATGGGCGTCAACCGCGATTACGCTCGGCTGGTTCAGCACGATGCCGCGCCCCTTCACGTATACGAGGGTGTTGGCTGTTCCCAGGTCTATCCCTATGTCTTTTGTATTAAGGTAAAACAATTCCCTTCACCCAATCCTGCTTACGAGACTATCACTTTCATATCCCGCAAGCTCACATGCCTGCCGCTTCCAATAATGATATGATCTATCAGCTTCACTCCTATAAGCTCTCCGGCTTTTTCGATCTGCTCTGTCGCCTTGACATCGTCGTCGCTTGGCGTCGGGTCGCCGCTTGGGTGGTTGTGCACCAAGATAATCCCCGTCGCTCCTCTCTTCACAGCAGGCCGGAAAACGTCCCTCGGCTCCACATGCGCCGATACGATGCCGCCCTTGGAGATGGTCTCGCGCCCGATAACGTCGAACTTCGCGTTCAGCATGAGCGCTGTGACGATTTCCTGCTTTTCGCCCAAGAACTCCGTCGCGAATATCCTGTAGATATCGTCCGCCGCAAAGACCCGAACCCTGCCGTACGGCGTTTCAGCAGCTATGCGCGACCCAAGCTCCGCCGCAGCAAGTATCCTTGAAGCCGAGGCCGCCCCGATGCCTTTTATCGCCAAAAGCTCCTCAGGCGAAGCGCCTTTCAGCGCCGTAAGCCCCAGCTCCGTCATCGCCAGCACCCTGCCTGCAAGCGTGATGGCGCTCGCCTCCTGCGTGCCCGATCCTATGAGCAACGCAAGCAATTCCGTGTTTGACAGGTTCTTGCTGCCCTGTCCGAACAATTTTTCACGCGGCCGCTCAACAAGCGGCAGCTCCCTTATCATTGGCATAATGACCTCCTTAGAGGTATTGTACCATAAATTTACATTATTGCAAATATTTTCGCAATAAGTTTTTTCATTGTTTTATATGCCCGATAACCCGTGCCAAAACCTCGGGTATGCCCAGCTCGTCCGTCTCGACCAAGATGGCGTCCTCCGTTTGCATAAGCGGGTTGAGCGGCCTGTTTGAATCGTCCCAGTCACGCTTTTCTATATCCGCAAGCACAGTTTCGAAAGCCGCGTCCTCCCCGCGTTCCACAAGCTCTTTGAGCCTTCGCTCCGCTCGCACCTCCGGCGAGGCCGTGATGAAGAACTTGCGCTCTGCGCCAGGGAACACATTGCTGCCGATATCCCGGCCGTCCATAACGACGCTTTTGCGGGCGCCCATTTCGCGTTGGAGCGCGACAAGCTTGTGACGCACTGCCGGTATCGCAGAGATGCGCGAAGCCTTCATTGAAACTTCTTCGGTGCGTATCAAGCCGGAGACATCTTCGCCGTCAAGCAAGACTTTCTGGCTTTCAAGGTCTATGTCCGTGCTTTCAAGCAACCCGTCCAGCGCCGCGCCATCGTCTATGTCGGTGCCGCAGCGTATCGCTTTGACCGCGACAGCCCTGTACATGGCGCCCGTATCGATATAGTCGATGCTGAGCTCCTTCGCAAGCAGCTTCGCTATTGTGCTTTTTCCGGCGCCCGAAGGCCCGTCTATAGCGATGATCACTTCGCCTTGCCCTTCTTCCCGTCGCCGAGCAGCTTCTCTATCTCATGGCGGAAGCTCTCGGCATCGGTGAACTGGCGGTATACGGATGCGAACCTGACATACGCGACGTCGTCTATCTTGCGCAGATGCTCCATGACATATTCGCCTATGATGGTCGAGTCCATCTCCTTCAGCATAAGATTTGAGAGGCCTTTTTCTATGTCCGACACGATCTTTTCGATTTCTTCCATAGGCACCGGACGCTTTTCGCAGGCCCTGATTATGCCGCTTATCACTTTGGAGCGGTCGAAGGTCTGGCGGCTGCCGTCCTTCTTCACAACGATAAGCGGAATCTCCTCTATCTTCTCATACGTCGTAAAGCGGCGTCCGCACTCCTCGCACTCGCGGCGACGGCGAATCGCCTGGCTCTCATCAGTAGGCCTGCTGTCAACGACCTTTGTGTCCGAGTTTTCACAAAACGGGCATTTCATCGCTATTTACCTACCGCAGTCTTTGCCGTGTCGCAAAGCTGCGCAAAGCCTGCCGCATCGTTCACTGCCATCTCGGACAGCATTTTGCGGTTTATGACGATGCCGGACTTTTTCAGCCCGTTCATCAAGCGGCTGTAAGAAAGCCCGTTAAGGCGTGCGCCAGCGTTGATGCGGGCAATCCAAAGCCTGCGGTAGTCGCGCTTCTTGCGCTTGCGCCCTACATATGCCGCTGCGAGAGCGCGCATGACTGCGGGATTTGCCGCACGGAAGACCTTGCTCCGCTGCCCGTAAAACCCGCGTGCCTGCTTAAGTATTTTCTTGTGCCTTCTGTGGGCTGTCTGCCCTTTTTTCACTCTTGCCATTTTTCTGCACCTCCATCCTTTTACTTACCGATTGCACGCTTGATACGCTTGAGATCTGCCTTTGACAGCAGGGTCGCCGTCCTTAGCCCCCTCTTGCGTTTGGCGGATTTCTTGTTCAAAATATGGCTCTTGTACGCCTTGAAACGCTTCGCCTTTCCGGTCGCCGTAAGCTTGACTCGCTTGGCCGCGCCCCGGTGTGTTTTCATCTTGCCTTTTCCCATAATGATTACCTCCTATTGCTTGCTTTATAGATCCATCTCGTCCGAAGGCCCTTTGGCCTTTTTGCGCTTTGGCTCCGACTGCGGCACGGGCTTGTTTTCGGGCGGATCGACCGGCGCGGGCTTCTTTTCGACCGACGCGGCTTCCTTTGCCTCCGCTTCCGCCGCATCCACCGCCGCCTCGTCTTCATCTTGCCTGTCCTGCAGCTTTTCCTTCTTGGGCGGCAGCGGGTTGATGATCATGATGAGGCTCCGCCCTTCGAGCACCGGCAGTTTTTCCGGCGTTCCGTGGTCTTTGAGCACATCCGCAAACCTCTGCATCACTTCAAAGCCCCGTTCCGTCCGTCCTCGCTCCCTTCCCTTGAACCTCAGGCTCACTTTGAGCTTGTCGCCTTCGGTCAGGAATTTTTTCGCCATGGTGCCCTTGACTTCGAGATCGTGCTGCTCAATGAAAGTGCTGAGCCTTATTTCTTTGATCTCGATTATCTTTTGCTTTTTCTTGGTCTCTTTCTCCCGCTTTTGCTGGTCATACCGGAATTTCCCGTAGTCCATGACCCTTGCGACCGGCGGGTCGGCATTCGGTGAGATCAATACAAGGTCGAGGCTTTGCCTGTCAGCGAAAGAGAGCGCCGCTTCACGCAGCATGATGCCCGCCTGCTCGCCGTTCGCATCAATGACTCTCAGCTCACCCGCTGTGATTTCATCGTTGATGGGGTTCCCTTTCGGCCTAGGATCTCTGTTGTTAGATCTGTTGATACCATACCTCCTTTGCACATCATGTAAGTCGCTCCAAAAAGAAAGAGGCGAATAGCCAAATTCGCCTCCTAGTACCTAGGGTCTTTACCTGCCTGCTCGTGCCGACGAGGTGAGAAGCGAATCCTTCTTCTTTCTTAGGCCGCTATGATACCACGCTTGCACCCGTAGGCGCAAGCGTTTTTTTGCTTGCGTCAGATGTGTAGCGAGCTTGCCCTTAGTCTCGCTTCATTTCGCACAAAGGCAGCACTTCGCGGCCAAACTCCTCCTTGAGCATTATTGCCATGCCGGTGTAGAACGCAGACGCGCCGCAAACTATGCCGACGTAGCCCGATATCAGTATTATGATGTCAATCCCTGTGAAGTCGCCCGCTGCCAGGCCGAAGAACAGGATTGTCAGCGTCAAAAACGTGAACCATATCGCCCGATTGTGCCTGAAAGTGCAGATGAACATGAACAATGAGAACACGCCCCAAAGCGCCAGATAGAAGCCCATTGAAATTCCGTCCGCCTCAAACACCATGTCTCCCGAGTAGACCCAGATGAAGACAAGCGATATCCAGAAGAACCCATAAGCAATGAATGCCGTGCCCGCAAATGTGTTGCCCTGCTTCATCTCGAAAAGGCCTGCTATGATTTGGGCGCTTCCCCCGATTGCAAGGCCTGCCGCCACAATCACGACAGACAGGTCGATAAGCATCGCATTGTGCAGGTTGAGCATGATCGCAGTCAAACCGAACCCAAGCAGGCCGAGCGTCGCCGGATTCGCAAACTTTACCTTTGTTTCATCCATGTTTTCCATTCTCCTTTTTACAATAATTTAGATGCTTATTATAACATTTTAGTAGCGTTTTCACTAATCGTTATATAGAATCATGCCAAAAAACGTCACTGTGTTCTGCCCATTGATATACTTAAACCCTGCATCTTTCGCAAATTGCATAACGTTGATTCCGCAGGCCTCTATGGGCGTGAACAGGAGATCGGGATGGTGGCATGGCGTGTCCGGGTAGGAGCAGTCCTCGCAGCCGTAGCAACCGCCGCCGCCGAAGATGCGGTAGTCCTTCATGCCGAGCCCGTCGGCAAAACGCTTGATGCTGACGAGCAGGTCGCAGAGCCCGCGCCCGCCTTCCATCATGCCCTCCCAGTCGAAGGAGTCCTTTACATGCGTGACGGCATTGACCAGGATGCCTTTATTGTAACTATGGCAGACGGCCTCAAGCTCCACGATGGTGCCGCAGACCGGCGGGCAGTTCCATGCGCGGTTGTAGCGTCCGCAGGTGTTTTGCTCGCACATATAGCGCACGTCGTCCGTGAATGTCAGGATGCCGAGGTCGAAAAAGTCCGCCTGGTTGACGGCTTCTTCGGCCCTGATTTTTTCGAGCAATCGCTCGCCTTTGTCGGTCATAATGCTTTTCTCCCGGTAATTTTTTCGGTAATTGTTTCGGTAATCACTCCGCCTTGTCGAACATCATCGCGTCCATGAATTTCGTGTTGAAGCTTGGGTGCGAACCGAGGTTGATTTCGGTGGCGGCGGAAATTGAGTTGTGGAGGGGGGTTGGGGGGTCGAGGCAGGCGTCCACGCAGCCGCCAATGACGAATCGCCAATAAAGCGTATGCGGCCTTCGTGCGCGCGAGGGATAAGC
>WRMW01000007.1 GCA_009776955.1 Clostridiales bacterium
GTTATGTCCTCGAAGGACTCGTCCACGGCCACGTACGGGTCAGTGTCGCTGTATGCCGCGCCTGGAAAGAGCGTGAACACAAGCGCCGCCGCCACGAAGATCGCTGTCCAGCCTGCTCGTTTTCCGGCTCTCATACCGTACATAAAAGACGCCCCTCTCTCTGCAATGCGCTCACTGGCCAGCACAAACAAATCACGGGCACAGTATACCACGCACTGTAACGGTTTTGTAAAAATATACGCTCTTGTCGGCGAAAAAGTCGAAGTGGGACGGCCAGGCTTGATGCTTACGGTTTTACGCTTGCATAGGCACCGTCAGGCTTTTCGCTTACTTTTCAAAATTGGTTTCAACCATCATATCCTATTTTAAAAAGTGGCATGAATCTTGGGGGGTCACACAGTTTATAGCTTTGCCCAATTGGGCATCTGATGCATGTCACAGTTCGCAGGCGGTCATTTCGGCCAGCGTTTGGCGACGGACTATGAGGCGGGCGTCGGCGCCAGCGACGAGGGCCACGGCGGGTTTGGGCATTTTATTGTAATTGTTCGCCATGGAATAGCCGTAGGCGCCGGTCGCAAAGACGCATAGGGTGTCACCACGCTCGGGGGACGCAAGGGTGATGCCGTCTATGATGCGGTCGCCCGATTCACAGAGTTTGCCGCAGATGGTGACTGTCTCGGCCTCGAACTGGTGTTCGTTTGCCTTGTTGGCGATAATGGCTTCGTACTTCGCGCCGTAAAGCGCCGGACGGATATTGTCGCTCATGCCGCCGTCGATCGAGACGAAGGTGGTGCCGCCCGGAATGCGCTTGATGGTACCGACGGTGTAGAGCGTAGCCCCGGCGTCTCCGACGATGCTGCGGCCCGGCTCGATGCCGATGCCTATGGGCTGGATGCCGCGCCTCTCACAAAATTCCCCCACCCTCTGCATAACGGGGTCGAGGAAGTATGAATAGGGCTTGCGTTCCTCGTCTGTATATCGGATGCCGAAGCCGCCGCCTATAATCAGCTCGGATATGGCGTAATCGAACCTATTGTAAATCTCGCTTGCGGTTTCGAGCACTTTGTCCGTTGCCTTTATATATGGGTCGGCATCAAAGAGTTGCGAACCGATATGGTAGTGCAGCCCTTTGAAGTCGATATGCGGGCTGTTGATCGCTTTCTCCACAAGCGGGTAAAGTATGTGCTCGTCCACCGGTATGCCAAACTTGGAATCGCGCTGGCCGGTGGTGATGTGGATGTGGGTGTCCACCTTTACCTCGGGCGTGATGCGGAAAAGCGCAGTCTGCACCCTGCCGTGCTTCGCCGCGATTTCCTCTACGATGTCTAACTCGTCAAGACCGTCGATGACGATGCGGCCGAGGCCCGCGCCTATCGCTTCGTCGAGTTCATCATATGTCTTGTTGTTGCCGTGGTAAATGACGCGCTCCGCAGGGAAGCCCGCTTTCATGGCAGTGTAAAACTCACCTGCTGACACTACATCAAGATGAAACCCTTCTTCGTCTGCGATGCGGCATATCGCCGGAGTCAAGAAAGCCTTGCCCGCATAAGTGGCAAACGAGCCATTGTGTTTTTCTAAAAACTCTGCCCTTACCTCGGCGCAGCGACTGCGGATAAGCGATTCGGACAACACGTACAGGGGGGTGCCGAAACGCTCCGCCAATTCCGTTGCGCGAACGCCCTCGATATAGAGCTCGCCGTCGTTTACGTTGAATGTGTTATTTTCCATGTCGTAAATTTAACTACACCGCTATACATTTTGTCAATGTAATGCGCGAATTTTTTTGTGGAGCATTACCGTACTGGGCAGACGCCGTTCTCGCACCCATCACTCCCCACATCTATCTCCGCTTCCTCTCGCTCGTACTTCGATATCAGCGACGGGATGAACGGCTTCATCGCGACCGTGCGCCGCTCATATTCCTCCTGCGAAATCTCCTCGTACGGCAGCAGCTCGTAGAACGAGTCATCGTAAGAGATAAACGACACGCCCACCACATCGTCCCAATTGTCCCAGACCCACTGGCAGGCCCCATCCCACTCGTCCTCGCGGACATGCACGGTTATCGAGCAATTGTGGTCGACATAGTGCTCCATGAACATCTTGTATATCTCAAGCTGCTCCACCGCCGTGACGTCGCCTTTTATCTTGCCCGCCGGCGCCTTTATCGGAAACTCGACCACCTTTACGGAGGGGTTTGACTTTGGCTGGCCTACCTCTGGGTAGACGGGGTAGCCTAGCTCTTCGCAGACCTTGACGAGCGGATCGCCTGCCGAGATGCGTATGCGACGCACGTAGTACGGCGCGTGCGAAAAATGCACGCCGCTGGAGACGACGGGCAGGAGCGAAAGCGTGCCCTCCGGCTTGACGGTCGTGACAAGCAGGGGCGTTTCAAAGCCTAGCTCTGCCGCATAGTCCCTAGCAGATTTTTGCGCTACCTCCCTAAGGTCTTTCAGCAGGCTTATCTGCGCATCTTTGTCCAGCCCCGCAGCGTTGACCATGTCCTGCCACCCTGTCAGGGAGCAGCCGAGCAGCCGATCGCGGCGCTGCGTTGAGTTCCATTCCGGTATCTCAAGCTCCGTACACGTCATTCGCAGGGCTGCACGAGCGGAAAGCCGCTGCGCGCCGAGCATGCCGTCACGGTCGATCTTACCTGACTCATCCACGAACGCCATCACGTTTATCGTCGTCAGATTGCACAACCCTTTGCTGTCGAGCAGAATTTCCGCGCATGGGTTGACGCCGGAAAAATTGGGACGGCGCTTCTTGCCCGCTTCCTCGTTGACCCATCCAGGCTCGCCTGAAAACCGCATCTGCTGGAAGTGCCTGTCCAAAAATTCGCGTGTGGGCTTGCGTGTGTAATATATGGAATTGTTGCTCATCATGCGGTGCGACAGTTCGGGGTCGATGACCCATTGCTCGCCCTCTTTTTTGTAGAGCTCGCTTTTCGCCTCGATACATTCTTCGTCGTCCTGGTCTACCAAGCATATCTCCGCAGTCCTGCGGACACCGCCCACCACGACGTTCTCTCCTATTATATTGGCTATGTCCATGCAGTCTATCGGGAGGAACTGGATGCGTTCGGTGCCTTGGCGGATGGCCGCTTTCTCGACTATGCGGGCGATCTTCTGGAACATGTTCTTCATGCTTTGGTGGCCGCTGGCCGTGCCGCCGAAGGTCTGGAGGCGATCGCCTCTGGGCCGCACATGGTCATAGTTGAGGATGACGGTGCAAATCTTGCGGTACTCCGCGCTCCAAAATATGCGCAAGAAGTATTCAAGCGCTTGCACCCAGCCTTCCTTGCTGTCCCCGACAGTGATCTTGACAGTGTCGCCGTGCGAAAATTCAAGCGATGTGCTGTCCTGCCTGAGCGTCCTGAGGATGGGCGTGTAGCTCTCGTGGATCACTTCGATATCGGTGCGTATGGGCGGCAGCTTTTCGACATCGGCCTTGAGCACGCGCACGCCCACGCCGGAACCCACCATCAATAGATAGAATATATCGCGGAACGCTGAAAAATTGTCAATCACCTGAAAGGCGCAGTTGAAGTTCGCCATGGGGTAATACTTGGAGACGTCCGTGGAACCGACCCAGAATGTGCGCCCCGAAAGGAATTGCTTCAGCTCAAAGACGTTTCTGTAAAGCTGCTCGGCCTCGGCCTTTGCGGTCGGCACCAAGGAGCAATTGTACTCGACGGCACGGCGTACGCTCTCCCACCAGTATTCGCGGCGCTTCTCCTCCGGCGCCCAACGCGAATAAGTGCGATAATATACGAAGCTTCCGAGCTGGTTCATCGGGTTGGGCATATGCTTGAAGCGGCTGACAAACTCCTCGCTTAGGAGGCGCCCGTCGCGCCGCTTGCGGGCATCCCTGGATTTGTCGCGCTCGTATCTGTATATGATGAATTTCTTGGCGGCGGCTTTGCAGCCGGCTTCCATAAGAAAATCCTCTACGAGGTCCTGAATGTCCTCGACATTGACGCTTTCCGGGCTACGGGCCACCTGCTCGCCCACCTGCCTCACGATGTCGGCTGCAAGGAATTGGTCGATGCCTGTCGTGGTTTCGAGCATGGCATTTTCGACAGCCGCCTGTATTTTCGCCCCGCTCCAGTCGACTAGGGTTCCGTCCCGTTTGATTATTTTGGTCATTTCAAAGCTTCTCCGTCTTTTCGTGTTTTCTGGCTGCGGCCTTCATTTTGTGATTACTTTGTATATATTTGAAATAATGGGAAATTATTTCATTATACTATATATTGCGCCTTTGTCGGGCAGTAGGCACATTATACTGTGGTATTTTGGCGAATGCAAGTACCACAGGGGGTATTTTTTGAGTTTTTTGCTTTTTTAGAGGGGAAGGGTGGCGTGGGCGTCAAGAGCGAGGCTATCCGTAAGGCCAGCAACGTACTGGTAGTGCCCTGCGCAGGCTATCATGGCGGCGTTGTCGGTGCAGAGGGGAGGCGTGGGGATGAAAAGACGGACGCCCGTCTGCTCCGCGACCGACTTCATACGAGCCCGCAGGGCGGTGTTCGCCGCAACGCCTCCCGCGAGCGCGAGCTTTTTATGACCCGTCAGAGCGAGCGCCTTGCGTGTTTTGGATGCTAGGACGTCTATCACGGCCTCCTGGAAGCTCGCCGCCACATCGGCCTCATTTAAGGGGGCGTTCGCCTGACGTTCAGTGTTTATATAATTGAGGACGCCAGTCTTGAGCCCGCTGAAGCTGAAGTCTAGGCTGTCGTCATCCAGCATCGCGCGTTTGAAAGCGATTGCGGCGGGGTCGCCGCCTTTGGCGAGCGCGTCTACCTTGGGGCCACCGGGATAGCCCAGACCGAGCACGCGTGCCACTTTGTCGTAGGCTTCGCCCGCCGCGTCGTCGCGTGTGCCGCCAAGCACGGTCATTGTGCCTGGCTCGCCGGACAGACCACGTACGTCCACAAGCGAAGTGTGGCCGCCCGAAACGACGAGCGCAAGGAACGGCGGATCAAGCTCAGGATGCTCCATAAGCGCCGCGCAGATATGGCCGCGTATATGGTGGACGCCGACAAGGGGTTTGTTTAACGCAAAAGCCATAGCCTTCGCCGTTGCCAAGCCTATAAGGACTGCCCCGACCAGGCCTGGGCCTTTCGTGACGGCGATGGCATCAATCGTTTTGATTGACACTCCCGCCTCGGTCAGCGCCGCATCCACGATGCCGTTGATCGTGGCCAGGTGGTGGCGTGAGGCGATCTCCGGCACAACGCCGCCGAATACCTTATGCACATCCGTCTGTGACGCAATCACATTTGAAAGCGCCGTGCGACCGTCACGGACGACAGCCGCCGCCGTTTCGTCGCAGCTTGTCTCTATCCCCAGGATAAGCGTGCCTGTCGTGTCCGCCCTCATCATACAACCCCCGTGCATCCCTGCGGCTCGCCCCCGTGCCGCCACATGATAAGCGCGTCCTCGCGCTCGCCGCCAGAAGCCGGGTAGTATCCCTTGCGGACGCCTTCCGTCTTGAACCCGTGCTTTTCATAAAAGCCCACCGCCGCTTCGTCGCCCGCCCTTACCTCAAGCGTGAAGTCCCTTACGCCTTTAGCCTCGGCCTGCCGAACCAATTCGGTGAGAGCGGCGCCTCCGGCGCCGCTCCTCCGCACACTCGGATGCACCGCAATATTTGTGATATGCCCTTCGTCAAGTATGATGTGCAGACCTGCGTACCCTAGGATAAAACCTTCTTTTTCGCAGACCACGTAATCGCTGTACTCAAGGCGGAGGTCGCTGCGTATGCTGTCCTCCAGCCAGGGCTCGCCGAAGCTGAGCCTTTCGATGACGGAGATGCCGTAGACGTCATCTTCGTTTGCAGGACGCAGCATGAACGGCACGGCGGCCACGCCCGATTCGGCGGCAGCCTTTTCGTCAAGGCGGCGCTGCGCTTCGGCCTTGCGGATATATATGGGTTCGAGTTCTTCAAAACCGATGGGGATGCCATGTGCAAGCGACCACGCGAGGGTCGCCTTTGCATCTTGCACCGCCCCCTCGACAATTTTGACATCTGCCCTCACACCCGCCACGAAAACATCAATCCGCTCGCGAAAGACGGGCAGGCCGTCGCCCATCATCAGGCAGGCGACCTCTGTATCCGAGCCGTCCATTCGCTCCACCAGCTTTTCCAACGCCGCTACCGCCGCGCCAAGCGACGCAAAATATTCTTCCGGGCTGTAGGCGTCGCCCTTCACAAGCGTCATTATGCGACCGTCCTTTTCAAGCATATACGCCCCTGCGTACATCTGCTCCCTGCGTGCGTCAAAGATAGGACAGCAGACGGTATACGGGCGCTCGTCCTCCGGCAGATAGACGAAGGTTTCGAGCGTCGGCACTTTCACGACCGGCACTCTTAGCGTCTGCGCGAACGCCCTTGCGGTGGCGATGCCTATGCGCATGCCCGTAAACGAGCCCGGCCCCGCAGACACCGCTATCCTCTCCAGTTTTCGCGGTGCCATGCCTGCTTCGCCTAGCACATCCTCCACCATAGGCATAAGGGACGTCAGGTGCATCAGCCCCTCCCTGCTCGCCCTATGAACCACCCGCCCATCGCTGGCAAGCAGCGCCACTGAGCAGATGGGGCCAGTAGTCTCTATCGCAAGCACAGACCCGCTCATGGCGTCAAGACCTCCCGCATGCCCGCATCCTCCGTATGCCTCAGCTCAATCCGGATCGCACCGTTCGGCATCAGCCCCCCTGCCATATCCGCCCACTCGACCACGCATACACCGCTGCCGAAAAAGTATTCGTCACAACCCAGGTCCTCTATCGCCCCCGCATCTTCTCCAAGGCGGTACAAATCAAAATGATAGAATGGCAGCCGGCCAGACATATATTCGTTTATCAGCGTAAATGTCGGGCTGGTCACAGGCTCCGCCACGCCAAGCCCCTCTGCAATGGCCTTCGCCAACGTGGTCTTGCCCGCACCCAGCTCTCCCGTAAGCGCCACCACAGTGCCCGGCGCAAGCCGCCCGCCAAGCCCCCGACCATACTCCTTCAATTGTTCCTCATTAAATAACATCTCCATATGATTATACACTAAGTAGGGACAGCCACGTTTGACAGACCCACGATACTTCGCTATTATGAATACCGTTAGTTAATGTTTCAGGACGGGGTGAGAGTCCCCACCGGCGGTGAGGCGCACATTGTTGCGACAAGTCCGCGAGCCGAAAGGCAGAGCCGGTCAGAATCCGGCACCGACGGTCATAGTCCGGAAGGGAGGAACTATATCATGGAAAATCTTAACGTCAAATCAAATACGCTGAAACTCGCCAAGATGGCTCTTCTGACCGCCATCGCATTCATCTGCTCGTTCGTTCATTTTCCGCTGCTATTTGCATTCCCATTTTTGGAATATGAGCTTTCAAGCATCCCCTTGCTGATAGCTGGATTCGTTTTTGGGCCGATTCGCGGGATGATAATCGCCGTTGTCGTCGTCGGGCTTCGCGTGGTCACAGGGACGGCTCCCAATGTACCATACGGGCCGATTATGAATATCATAGCTGCTTGTGTCCTTGTGCTTGTCTCGGCTGCGATCTATCAAAAGTTCAAGACCAAGAAATGGGGGCTTATCGCCTTGATCGTCGGCGGCCTCTGCGCAACGGCGGCCATGGTGCCAGCAAACCTTATCTTCACGCCGCTGTTCATGGGCGCCCCGCTCGAAGCGGTGAAGGAATTGATCCTGCCGGCAATCATACCGTTCAACCTACTAAAAGCAGCAATAAACACCGTGGTCGTGTTTTTGCTGTATAAGCGGCTTTCGCCATTTTTGCATAAGTGGTAGACCGCATACGGGCGGCCGCCCCCTGTCGCCCCTACTGGGTTTTCAAAAGCAAATCGGCGCCGTAGATAATAAGCCCCGCCAGCTCCAGATCCAATATCCAGTCTGGCGGTATCTCCAGGCTGCCTGCTATGCAGCCGACGATGTTCCCGACCGCCGCCGGCACGCCGTCCGTATTGCCGGAGAAATCCGTGGCTGCGTGTATCGCGGCCTCAAAATCATTTTCATACCGCAGGGCTATGTATGTCGCTATGGCGGCAGCCTCTGGAGCTATCCACCCCTCCCCGATGGACTCTATCGCCTTGTCCGGCTTCTTCTTCGTCCCCGCCAAGTCTATCGCCCGCCGAATCAGCTCGGCCGGCAGCGTATCGCCAAGCATGCTTTGGTCCAGCCTCGCCACCGCAGCCTCCACCGCATCCGCAAGCGGCTTGCCCTGCACAAGATTTGCGATCAGGGCTGCCATATACCCGGACGACACGATGGCCTGCGTATGTCCGTGCGTCAATGCCGCGCTGTCGCAACCCATGCGGTATGCCATCTCCGGATCGTCTGCGAAATAAAGGCCTATCGGCGCTGTACGTATTACGCAGCCCGGCCTGTTCAGGTTGTTGATACGGCTCTCAACCGTGCCATAACTATTCTTGATGGAGGATGCGAGCGCATTCAGGCTTGTCACGCCTTCGCCACGACGTGCAAAAAGCTCATCGTATTGCAATATCTCGCCGCCCATAATAAATTCATAGGCCTTGTCTGCCAGCCCGCCCGTCTGTGTGTAATACCATTTTTGATATGAATAAAATAGGCACGGAACGTAAGCATAGACGCCCTTTCGTTTCGCCCGTGCGTCAGCCCAGATAATCCCGTCAGCCGAAAAGATGGACTGCTGCGTATTGTCCGAAATCAAATCCTTGCCGCCCTCGCGTACGCCGTACCCCTTCGCATCGCCGGTCGCGCCGCCGAGCAGACAGCCTCTGAAATGGTCTTTGCCCAGTTTCATCGCCTTAACCCCCAATCACTTACTTATCTTAGCCTGTCCTCAATCAATCGTACAAGCCGATCTGCTATGCGGGAAAGCTCCCTTTTGTCCCCGCCTTCGAGCATCACGCGCACCAAGGGCTCAGTGCCCGACGGACGTATCAGCAGCCGACCCTTGCCTTCCATTTCCCGCTCGATCTCGGCTATCGCGCCTGAAATCCGCTCGTCTTTGTCAAAGCTGTATTTGTTCTCGTCTTTCACCTTGGCGTTCTTGAGCACCTGCGGGTATATCTTCACGTCAGCCGCCATTTCGGACGCTCTGAGCCCGCTTCGCTTCAATGCCTCCAAAAATCGCAGCGCCGCAAAAATGCCGTCCCCCGTGGTATGTTCCTCAAGAAATATCAAATGCCCTGATTGCTCGCCTCCAAAGACAGACCCTGTCCTCTGCATCATCTCCAGCACATAGCGATCCCCGACGTCTGCACGCTGCAGCCCTATCCCCTCTCGCTCAAGCGCTTCCGCAAAGCCATGATTGCTCATCACTGTGGCTGTCAGAAGGCCGTTCCCGAACTTGCCACGGCGCTTCAGCGACTTCGCAAGGGCGAACATCAGTTTGTCGCCATCTATCAAGTCGCCTTTCTCGTCCGCACATATAAGCCTGTCCGCATCCCCGTCGAAAGCCAGCCCTACATCGGCGCCCTCTTTGACCACGCGCTTCTGCATGGCCTCTGGGCTTGTCGAACCCCTGGATTTGTTTATGTTCGTCCCATCCGGCTTCGCCCCCATATACGCAGCTTTTACGCCTAGCAGGCCGAAAAACCGTCGTGCGACCTTGTGGGCCGCCCCGTTCGCACAGTCGACAACGACGCGAAGGCCGCTGATGTCCTCATGCACATGGCTTCTCAGAAACTCGACATACGCCTTCTGCGCCTCGTCCTCGCAGATTTCCAAACGCCCAAGCAACACACCTGTGATATGGCTGCTTACGTCCTTCCGCTTCATGACGATTTCCGCTATCTCGTCCTCGACCTCATCGGCCAGCTTGAAGCCGTCCTTGTTGAACAATTTTATGCCGTTGTATTCAAAGGGGTTGTGCGATGCCGAAATGACGACGCCCGCCGCCGCATCTGTCGTCCGCGTCAGATAGGCCACGCCCGGCGTGGGCAACACGCCCGCAAGCCTCACGTCGCAACCCATCGAAAGCAGCCCCGCAGCCATTGCCTGCTCGAGCATGTCGCCGGAAATACGAGTGTCCTTCCCAATAAGCACGCTCGGCTTCCTGCCCTTGACCTCTTTGCCCAGCACGTACCCGGCCGCAACGCCAAGCGCATAGGCGAGCTCACCCGTGAGTTCCTTGTTCGCTATCCCTCTGACGCCGTCCGTCCCAAACAATCTTCCCAATTACACCATTCTCCATTCACCATTCATCATTCCCTGATAATCGTCACCCGAACCATTATAGGTTCTATTGATATCTCCTTTATCTCTATGTCGTATTCCGCAAGCACTTCCATTTCGATGGCGCTGCCTGGCCTGATCGTTTCCTCGGCGTCGACGTAGAGCCTGATGTCGTCCTGCATAATATCATCAATGATGTCGCGTGGCGCAAGGACTGTCACGACGACGCTGCCCGTATTGACATGCCCCGATAATGATGGCGCCAAGTTCCTGATTTCTATCATGTCCGCCGTGTACCGGAACTCTTTTCTTGCGATGCCCTGGACCTCGATCCTGACAGAAAGGTTTGCCGACGCATTTGCGACCTCGATGCCCTCCGGCAGATCCAGATATAGGTCGTCGATGGACAATTCCACGGTGGAGGTGATGCTAGAAAGATCGACCGGCCGGCCTGTGACCTCCTCTATGCCCTCAATGTCCGCCGCCGCGCCCCTTATAGTGATAAAGTTCGGGATGAACATGTATGTGACTTCCACGCTTTCATGCGGCTCCCCGATGGTTTCGATATGCAGAGGCACCCTCTTGGTGGTGCAGAGCGCCCCTGTCACCTCAATCAGGCGCTGTGAGAGGCTAACGTTGTAGACGGGCTGCCCTTCCCTGTCTATCGCAACCACTTCGACTCGGAATGTGGACAATTCCTCAGTCAGAGCCCCTTCAGGCACGAGCGCACGTATATAGTCCACTGTGTCCACAGCTTCCGCAACGCCCACAACCGCCATTTCGACAGGCGTGACCTCTATAAACCCTGGCTCTGTACCAAAGCTGAAGCTTTCCTCAAATTCAAGGTGTACAGGCTTGAATACAGTAATGAGATCTACGACCTCGACCTGGACTGCCTCTGGCCGAATCTCGACAAGCTCAATGTTGTTCGGCGTATAGACAGTGACGGGCACGGTTGCAGTACCCTTGCTGTATCCAGCCACGTCGGCCGTGGCGCGAAAATCCGTCCACGTCAGCCTCGCGACCTCGGAGCGGGCCCCTGCCACGACTATTTCGATCTGTGGGGGTGTGACATCGCTGTCCGTAAAGCCACGATCGTTGAGCGCCTCGATGTTTATAAGCTCCACGGGGATATTCGCTATCGTGCGTTCGGTCTCGGGATTTATGACCGTGGTGATATACGCCCAAAGCACTATCGCGCAGACGATGGATATAAGAAGGTTGAGCTTATTGTTTTTTAACACCCCAGCCCCCTTTCTCGAATGCGCGGAATATGCCTTTCTGTATCGGCTCCGAATCGTGCAGGTATAGATCGAGCAAAGCTTTTTCAAGGGTCTTGACGTCAAGGAAGCGTGTCAGGCGGCCATCGCGCGCCGTTGAGATGATGCCCGTCTCTTCAGAAACGATTATGGCATACGCATCGGAAACCTCGGTGATTCCAAGCCCTGCGCGGTGCCTCATGCCGAGCTCTGGCGCCAAATCCTTGCTGCGCGTAAGCGGCAGGACGCAGGACGCAGCCCGTATTTTGTCACCGGATATGATAGCCGCGCCGTCGTGAAGCGGCCCTCCCTCGAAAAAGATGCTCTCCAGCATTTCAGAACTCAAATCACATCCGAGCGAGACGCCTGTCTCCACAAAATCGGTCAGCGACACATCGCGTTCGATAATGATGATTGCGCCCACACGATTCGTCGAAAACCGTTCGACTGTTCTGATAATGTCCGCAGTGACAACCTTTGCCCTCTCTTTGTCGCCGCTCTGCAGCTTTCCGTGAAAGAACTTGCTGCGGCCGAGGTATTCAAGAGCGCGCCGTAGCTCCGGCTGAAAAACGATGACGAGCGCAATAAGGCCGAACTGCATGAAGTTTCTGAGCACCCAGTTGAGCGTATAAAGCTGAAGATAGCCCGAGACAATCATCACGATAATCAATATCAACAGGCCTTTGACAAGCTGCTCGGCGCGCGTCTCGCGAATAAACCTCAGTATCTGGTAGATAATAAATGCGATAATCGCGACATCGATAAAATCTGTCGGCCCTATCTGCGATACAAGTGTTTTAAAAAATTCTTGCATCTTCTACACCGAACCTGCCTTACTCCGGCACTTCCTCGAAGCGAATCGACTTGTTGTCTTTGTGACGGTCCGATGTTTTGCCCTTAAACTTGCTTATCTGGCCGCTGAGCTTGTCCACGACGCGGTCAATGCCGTTATATGCGTCTTGCGTGGTCTCCTCAGCACGAAAAGCAGTGCCGTCCGCATTTATTGTGGCCTCTATTTTTTGGCGACCCTTCTCCATGGAGAGCGTCACATTTGTTTCGACTTCACTTGAAAAGTATTTGCCCAGCCTGGAAAGCTTGCTTTCGATCATATCCGTTAAGCGGTCGCTTGCGTTGAAATTTTTGGTGGAAATAACTATCTTCATATTGTATGCCCCTTTCAAAAAGACTCTATAGGATTATAACACAACTTCCTGTCGTTTTCTGCCCCGCACGGAAGACCGCCCGCTGACCTGGTCTTTGACCCCACACCTGCCCGCAGATCCCGCAAGGGAGCCGTCGGGACTTACTCCTAAACTGCGCCATGCTCGCCGCCGCCATTGGCAGACGGTTTACGTGGGTCCTTTTGCCCGCAGCTGGCTTGGACTTTCAACCACAGCCGGGCGGTCTTCCGCACGGGGCACGTCGGCTCCTGTTGCAAAAACAAAGACGTCCACACTCTCCGCGCCCGCATCAAGCAAAGCATCAGTGCAGGCGTCTGCCGAGCTGCCTGTCGTATACACGTCGTCTGCCAGCAACAAGCTTTTACCCGCCACAATGTTTATCATATCACAGGATACGGCAAACGCGCCTTCAAGGTTTTGCCGCCGCTCATCGCCTGACAGGCTGCTCATAACACTTGTCTCCCGAACACGCATCAGCGCGCCGCCAAGATATGGGACGCCAATCTTGCGGGACAGCCCCCGGGCAAGCAAGGCCGCCTGATCGTAACCCCGGAAAGACTTCTTCTTTGCGCTCATCGGGACAGGCATAACGTAGTCGTAGTACGGCAGTTCGCCGGTCTCGGGGTCGGCAATCGAAAAATACCTCGCTGCCATCAACGCGGCGAGCGTATCAGCATGCCATGACTTGCTTCGGTACTTCATGTCACGCACCAGCTCTGCGGCGTTGCCTGCATACATTGCGCAGGCGTAGCCTTTTCGGAACACATGTTCTGCATCCGTGTCGCATTCCCGACATTTTCTTTTCGGGTTTTCACCTGAAAGGGGCTTTCCGCATTTTTCGCAAGCCCTGCCCGTGACCCAATCTATCTCGCCCGCACACTGCGCGCAAAGCGCAAGGCTGCCCTTATCCTGTGACGGCAATGGCCTGCTGCAAGCGGCGCAATAAAGGTCCTTGGGGAAAATCAAATCCAAAACGCTCATATGCCCGTTGACTCCTTTGCGAGCCTCAGAAAGTCCGCGAGCGCGGAGTGGCGGCTTTCAATCCCGACGTTTTCGACCATAAGGCGCAACCTCTCCTCGCTGCCGACAAGCACGACAAGCTCCTTGCCCCGCGTGACGGCCGTGTATAGCAGATTGCGCGTAGCAAGTATCTGCGGCACATACATCATGGGCATCACAATGCAGCGGTATTCGCTGCCCTGGCTCTTGTGGACGGTGATGGCGTAGGCAAGCTCGACGTTTTCAAGCCCTTCCGCATCGTAGCGCACAAGGCGCGTCCCATCGTACAGCACCGACACAAGCCCTGCATCGTCATCTATGCTCTGGACAAAGCCTATGTCGCCGTTGAAAATGCCTTCCCCTGTTTCGAGTGTCTGCATATCCACCCACGAAAGCCCGTAATCGTTTTTTATCTGCATCACCTTGTCGCCCTCGCGGAACACACGACGCCCATGAGGCCGCTCCCGCTTGTCGGGCGCTGGCGGATTGAGCGCCGCCTGCAGCTCTTCGTTGAGGCTTATCGTGCCGAGACGACGGTTCTTCATAGGGGTCACGACTTGGATGTCCATCAAGACAGCCTTGTCGCTGAGGCTGAGGTAGGCCGGCAGGCGTTCCGCGCAAAGCTCCTTGACAGTCCGGCATACTTCTTCCTCGCTGCCTTTTCTGTGCAGATAGAAATTGCCGTCCTGTACATTGGCCTCCGGCATCTCGCCACGATTGATGCGGTGCGCGTTGGTCACAATAAGGCTCTCGCCTGCCTGCCTGTAAATCTCGGTAAGCCTCTCGAACTCCATACGTTCGGACTCTATGATGTCGCGAAGGACATTGCCGGGGCCGACCGGCGGCAATTGGTCTGCATCGCCCACGATGACAAGGCGCACACCCGACGGAAGCGCGTCAAGAAGCGCCTCCATAAGCACGACATCAATCATAGAGGCCTCGTCCACTATGAGCGCGTCGACCTCGAGCGGATTCATGCTGTCACGCCCGAAGTACATTCTTTCGCCGTCCGGATCGGAGCTGTATTCGAGCAGGCGGTGAATGGTCTTTGCCTCGTAGCCTGTGGCCTCGGTGATACGCTTGGCGGCACGCCCCGTAGGCGCGGCGATGGCAAGCTCAAATTCGCAGGATACAAGTATGTCCGCCACAGCTTGAATGATGGTGGTCTTGCCCGTGCCGGGACCGCCCGTTATGACAAAGACGCCGCACGAAAGCGAGGCCTCCACTGCGGTTTTTTGCTCGTCGGACAACTCAATGCCCTTGCGAGCCTCCGTCTCAGCGATAAGGCGGGAGACCTCCGCGCGAACAGGCTTCAAAGCCGCACAGGAAAGTCGCTTGAGGTCGTTGGCAACGCTTTTCTCCGCAAGGTACAAGGACGAAAGAAACCAATGCTCGCCGCCTGACAGCTTCTCGCGCTGCACGCTCCCTCCCAGTTCAAGGTGAAAGGCCGCATCCTCGATCTCTTCGCCCATTACGTCTAGCAAGGCACGGGTTTTTTCTATGGCTTCAGCAGCCGGCAGGCAGGTGTTGCCCTCCTGGGCCTCCTGGCTCAATACGTACAGCACGCCCGCACCGACGCGCTTCTCATCGTTTTCGGCGAGGCCGAGCCGCTGGGCTATAAGGTCTGCCGTACGAAACCCGATGCCCTCCACCTCGTACACAAGCCTGTACGGGTCTTCGTTGACTATTGCAGGGGCATCCACGCCGTAATTTTTGTAAAGCCTCATGGCGGCGGAACGGGCTATCCCGAGCCGCACGAAATGAAGCACGATGTCCGTGACCTCTTTATGCTCCTTGTATGACTCGATTATCGAGTCGAGTTTTTTCTCGCCGATGCCAGGGATGTCGAGCAATCTGTCAGGCTCGTTCTCAATGATGTCAAAAGTCCCGGCACCGAATCTTTTCACTATTACCGCCGCCGTCTTGGGCCCTATCCCCCTTATGATGCCGGAGCCGAGAAAGTCTTCCACCCCCTGCTCGTCCGACGGTTCTGATGCTTCGTAGTCCTTCACGGAGAACTGCTCCCCAAACCGGCCGTTGACTTCAAAAGAGCCGTGCAGAACGAGGCGCATGCCCGCACGCACGTCCGGCATCAGGCCGACAGCCCGTGCCTTTTGCTTCCCGTCCGCCTTGACATCGATGACGGCAAACCCGTTCTCGTCGTTGCGGAATACCACTCGCTCCACATTGCAAACAAACTCTGTCATGTCTGATTGTTTGCTCTATTCACTGTACTTTTTGACGTCTGTGGTCGCCTTGTACAAGCGACGGCCGTCAAGCGTCCGTATCCAGTCGGTAAACCCGCCAGGTATCACGGGCGCAAGAGCATCCTCAAAATCGTACAGCTTTGAGTCTATCATGTCGATATAATGCAACGCCTCCGCCTCAGGGAAGATAGGCTTCTTAGGGCTTCCATAATCGGGCTCGTAGTGATGCGAAATTATCATATGCTCAAGCATGACGGCTTTTTCCACCGAAAGCCCTATCTCATCCGCAAGCCTGTCTATTGTGCGAACCCCCATGACAAGGTGGCCAAGCATCTGCCCCTCAAAGGTATATTCGCTCACCACGCCGCTTTCGTCCGCGTTCATTTCATTGAGCTTTTCGATATCGTGGATAATGACACCCGTCAGCAGCAAGTCACGTGACAGCGAATCGTAGACCTCGCACATACGCTCCGCAAGCATCAGCATGCGCGTGATATGGTAGAGCAGCCCGCCGTATATGGCGTGGTGGTTCTGCTTGGCGGCGGGATAGTAGAGCAGCCGCTCCATGTTGCGTTCGAGCAGGGCAAGCGCCACCTCCCTGAACTCATCGTCCTCTATGGACTCAGCTTTTTCTGTTATGTATGCGTACATACGCTCGGGCGACTCGGGAGCGGCCTTGATATAGTCGCTCCTGTCGATGACGTCGCTGTCCGAAAGCCCGCGTATTTTCTGCACCCTCAGTTGCGGCGTACCGTTCCACTCGCTGACAAGCGCCTTGATCTTTATGACGTCACCAGCCTTATGCCTGGAAAGCGCTTCTTCCTCAGGGCCGTCGACGTCCCATTTCTTGGCCGAAATCTCACCGGTCTTGTCGCCGAGCAAGAGGTCGAAGTATTGCTTGCCGTTGGAGCCGATCTTGAGCTCTGCACGCTTCGCTATGAAGAAGTCGGTGACTTCCTCGCCGATGATCAGGTCTTTGATGTAATGTTTCTTCATGCCACCTCCCGTGTAGTTTGCCTATGATTGCATAATAGCACAGACTTGTATGTATGGTAATGGAATTAATCTATAATGTCAAGAATTATTTTCAAATTTTGTATATAATTTCTATTTCGTTCAATATGTGACACGTGTCACTCGTGACGTATCGCTTCCAAGGACGATATCCGCATGGCACGGTTCGCGGGCGCGAGTCCCGAAAGAAACCCTACGCCGGCCGCGAAAGCAAGCGCCGCGAATATAAGCCATATCGGGATGACCGAAAGCGCCATTTCCGGCATCTGGCTCGCAAGCCCGCCAAGCCCGAAGAAGCCCGCAAGGTCGATATCGCTTTCTATGCCGAGCGCCATCAATATATGCGGCAGATTGTTCAGAAGCAAGCTTATCAATATGCTGACGCCGCACCCGACCAAGCCGCCGATAAACCCGATAAACCCCGCCTCGATCAAGAACATCCGCCGGAGATCTTTAAGCCGGCAGCCTAGCACCTTCATAACTCCTATCTCACGCGTCCGCTCAGTTATCGCCATGGTCATGGTGTTCATTATATTGAGAGCCGCGACGAAAAGCGACACCGCCGCAAGCCCGCCTAGCATAAGCTGTGTCTGCGCCACCTGCCCCTGAAGCTGGTTGCGCGTCTCGCTCATAGAGCTTATCTGGTAGCCAATCTGCTTGATGGCGATCTCGACGCTCTCGACGTTCCTTACGTCATCCACTTTCACATAGACCGTTTCGTAGCCATCCACCGTCGTTGTTCCGTCCCCGCTGCCGCCGCCACCATACCCGCCATACCAAATGTCACGGCCGCCGCCACCACCGGGTCTGTTTCCAGTTTCCCTGCGGTAGTCGACCTCAAGATCCCGCATGCTTTCAAGGCTCATTATTATGCCGCCTGAAACCATCCAGTCCCTGCTGTCGGCCGCAATCATGCCGACCGGGACAAGCTCATAATTCCTGTATTTCGGTTCGTCGGTCGTATCGTCATATCCGACTTGCATCATATATGTCAGCTTCGTGTTCATCATATCGACGAAAAAATCATCTGGGTTGAGAAGCACCCCGTCCTCATCGTATTGCGGAAGGTTGATGATGTAAGACCATGTATCGTCCCATTGCTGATACTTATATACATCCGGCGACGACCAGCTCTTTTTTGAATCCCTGAAGCTGAACGGCGTCTGCTGACCGATAAGCACAGGCACCTTGTTCCTGCCAAGATTGACATCCAAGTCAAAGGAGCCGGTCACAAGCTCGTAGCCCATAGGCTCGATGGAGTCCGCTATCACACCGACAAGCTGCACGCCATCCATTATATAGCGGTCGCCAGGACCGGCGACAAGCTGACCCCCAAAATCCCGGGTGGTGTACATCGGCGTCGATGCCACGACATGGGGCATCGCCTTAAAAGTCTCGATCATCTTGTCGTCAAGGTCTGGCGTCCCCTGCTGCGCCCCCCAGGACATGACGCTGACTTTCGTCAGGTCGCCCCAGTTCTGCAGCATCGCATCGGTCGCGCGGTTGACTGCTATCCCCAAAGAGACCATCACAACGATGGCGCACACGCCAACCACGACGCCGATGATGGTCAGGACGGTACGGCCCTTGCGGCGTCTGAGGTTGTCTAATGAAAACTTGAATAAATCAAACCTTGTCATTTTTCGGTGTCAGTATCGCTTTCGATGTCAGCGTCATCGTCATCATCGTCATCATCGTCATCATCGTCGAGCGCCGCAGACGCTTTCGCCGCTTTTTTCTTCTTGTGCCGACGCACCAAAAGCGTCGCAACCACCGCAGCAACAGCCCCTATCACGATCCAGAGCCACAGCCCCGGACCAACGCTCCCTCCATTATGCATACCCGGGTCGTCATAGCCTGGGTCGTCATAGCCTGGGTCGTCAAAAGGTTCCTCTGCAATTACATTCACCTCAAACTCGTGCTCCAGAGTCCTTAGCTCGCCCCTTACGTTTTCGTAAGTGACCAACACTTTCGCGTTCATAAACCCGGGCTCATTTCCCATAAGGTTGAAGTCCGCCGACTTCTGCTCGCCGCCGCCTACATTGCCGACAAAGATTCTGCCCGCTTCGAGATAAAGGCCGTCACCGATGATATCGAACGTGACATTGCCCACAGCGCCACGGCCTTGATTTACAAGGGTGACGCTGCCGTATCCCATGCCTGAGTCCATGCCCGCCGTAATATCGGAAGGAAGCTGGGTGTTGAATATCTCAAAACGCTCAGGCTGCAGTATCGGCATGGAAATGGTCATATGCGCCGACACGGGGGCACCCGTCTGGGCGTTTACGCCGGTCACGTCGATCCCTACCGTATAGCTCCCCTCCTGAATGTTCGCGCTCGGCAGCAAAACCGCGCTTGCGGGAGAGGTGGCGCCCGGCGCCATGGTCCCGATATAGACGACGCTCGACCCATCCGCGAAAGTCAGCTGCTCCGGCGGGGAGAACGCCACCGACACATTCTCGACCGCATGGTCGCCGTTGGTCGCGAGTATCACAGCGCTCAGCGTAAAGACCTGCCCGGCGTAGATCGGGTCTCCGTTTGCGTCGCCGTAGCGGGCCTCCCTCAGGATAAATCCCGTCCCTTTGACGTTGACCTCCGGCTCAGGCGTTGGCGCAGGAGGCGGGGGTGTAGGCGAGGGCGAGGATTCGACGCATTGGTTCAGGGTGATACCCACCCTTTCCGTCGCAAGCGGCGATGTCAGCCCCGTGTACGACGCATCAAAGCCCAATTCCTTGCCCGTCCCCCTGTAGGTCAAGCTTCGGAACCTGATACTGTAAGAATATCCGTTCGCCGCAACAGATTGGTTCGTAACCTCGATATTGCTCTGGTTCGGGATCGTGAACGATGCCGTGTTGAGCCTCACCGTGGTAGGTGGAGGATTTGTGGTGACATTTGCGGTCGTGACGCGCTCGTCAAGCACGGTCACGTCGATGGTGACCACGTCATTCCTGGTGATCCGCCCAGTGTACGCCGTGGTGGTGGAAGTCCCCCTGTACACCGTATACCCCGTCACTTTCAATAACGACGGGGGCGGTGGCGGGTCAGGCTCGCTCGCATACGCTCTTTCGCCTGCCCCCAAAGGCCCTGCCGCCAGAAACACAAGCGACGCCATCACTATCGTAAGCCCCCAGACCGTCAGTTTTGTCCATATAGTTTTCATGCTTTTTCCTCCGCTACCTTTGCTTTCTTCGTTTCCTTTACGTTCTCCTCTGATTTTTTAAGATATTCGTCTTTGATGATTTTCCCGTCGCTAAGCGTCACTATCCTATCGCCGCACGCCGCGATGCTCGGCTCATGCGTGACCATCACGAGCGTTATGCCGTATTTTGAGATACGCCCAAGCATGGCTTTCAGCACCTGTTCAGTCGTCTGCGTGTCCAGATTGCCCGTGGGCTCGTCCGCGAATATGACCTTGGGGCGGGTCACAAACGCGCGCGCTATGCCAACGCGCTGCTGCTGCCCCCCGCTCATCTCCGTGGGACGGTGCGAAGCGCGTTCAGCCAAGCCTACCATTTTAAGCTCGCGCATGGCCCGTTTTTCGCGTTTCACCTTGTCCATGCCCGAAAACATAAGAGGTATCGCGGCGTTCTCCACCGCCGTGAGCTGCTGCAGCAAAAAATAGCTCTGGAATATAAAGCCCAGATTGTTCTGGCGGAAAATAGCAAGCTCTTCCTCGTCCATATGGGAAATCTTCTCGCCTGCAATGGTTATCGAACCCTTCGTGGGCTTTTCAAGCCCCGCAAGCATATTGAGCAGGGTGGACTTGCCGCTGCCGCTCTGCCCGACGATGCAGCATACCTCCCCTTGTTTTATCTCAAGATTTATTCCGGCGAGGGCCGCCACCTTCTCATTCCCCACCCTATATATTTTCTTGAGCCCCTCTGTGCGAATCATAGTTCCCATACTCGGATATTATACCACGCATTATTGTGTTATAATTGGTTTCGTTGTTTTGATTTTTTGTAGTGGTAGTATTTGAAAAACGGAGGTTGTTTGATGAAAGAGAAGATGGAAAAGACTTTTGACGATGTTACTCAGAAGGTGACAGGAGGAAGCAAGGCGGGCGCTATCGTCGTCGCCGTGATAATGATAATACTCGGGCTATTGTTTATAGCCTGGCCGTTTGGTACAGGCCTTTTGATGATGGCGGTCGCGACAGTCGGGTTTGTAATCTATGGGATATACAAGATCGTTTCGTATATTTCCGCCAAAAGCGACGAGCGCAAGGGCTGGGACCTGGCAAGCGGCATTATTTTTGCTATCATAGGCTTGCTGATCATGGTCGAGACACCGGCGGGCATGATGGTGACTTTTGCTTTCGTCCTTGGATTTATCGCGATATCCGGCGGAATAAACAGCATTGTGGCCTCTTCGGAAATACGCAAGGCAGGCGAGAAGGGCGGCGGCTGGGTAATGACCAGCGGCATAATAAACCTTATTATAGGCGGGTTTTTCCTGTTCGCGCCGTTTGGCACATGGCTTGTGTTTGACTATGTGCTTGGGATATTCCTTATGGTGGCCGGGGCAGCCTTCCTGATAGAGAGTCTGTCGGGCGGAGGGAAGAACAGGCCGAAGGCGGCGTAACCCCTCAAGGTTTTAGGGCGATGAAGTGGTAGATGGGCATTCCAAGGACACGGAAGCGCTCCTCGTATTCGGTCGGGGTTGAAATGGCGCGGGTGGCTATAGGGTCGCTTGTGGAAGTGATGCAGAAGCCCGCTTCGGTGAAAGTCCTAAGTGAATAATTATATAATGCTTCGCCGTCTGTTTTGACGGCGGCGAAGCCGCCAGGGTCGAGGATATGAAAATATGCCTCGGCCTTTTTTTGCGCAGTGAGGCGGCGAGAGGCATGGCGCTCTTTAGGCCAAGGGTCGGAGAAGTTGAGAAAGATGCCAGCGATGGAGGCCTCATCGAAAGCGGTTGTGGCGTCATTTATGAAGGCATCGATATAGAGCACGTTCGCGAGGTTTGTTTCGCGGGTTTTTTTGAGGGCAGACAGAAGGATGCTTTTGCAGCCTTCAACGCCGATGTATAGAGCTTCGGGGTCTGCGGCGGCGAGGGTGTTGATGAACTGGCCACGGCCACAGCCGAGTTCGACGTAGGTGCGGGGGAAGCCCGCAGGGAGGAGATAGCGGGAGGAGGGGCGTTCGTACCACCGAAGGTGATGTGACGGGCGTTCGACGCGAAGACCCGTTTCTTCTTCCGCTGGAAGCAGGAGGTCGACGTAGGCGGCTATTTTTTCGTTGGCTTGGGTGACGCGACGCTGTCTCATGTCAAGGTGCGTTCCAAGATGATAAGGCCTGTGAAGGCGCAAAAGATGATTACCGCCAGGGTGTCGCGGCGACGCCACTCAAAGACGTGGAGCTTGGTACGCCCTTCGCCGCCACGGTAGCAACGTGCCTCCATGGCCATGGCGAGGTCTGATGCCATGCGGAAGGCGCCTACTATAAGCGGTATGAAGATGGGGATAAGCGCCTTGGCGCGGCGGAAGAAGGAGCCTGTTTCGAAGTCTGCGCCACGAGCCTGTTGTGCCTTCATTATCTTGTCCGTTTCCTCCAGAAGGGTCGGAATGAAGCGCAAGGCTATGGTCATCATCATTGCAAGCTCATGCGCAGGCAGGCCGAAGCGGGTGGCCGGCTTGAGCAGGTATTCTATTCCGTCGGTAAGCTTGACAGGCTTGGTGGTGAAGGTGAGCATAGAGGCGCCCAGTATGAGGAAGATGATGCGCAATGCCATATAGCACGCTGTGTATATCCCCTCTGCCGAGATTGTCAGCGGGCCGAGCGAGGCGATGGGCTCGCCTCTTGTCATAAACAGGTTTAACGTAAAAGTGAACGCAAGTATGATGAACAGCGGCTTGAGCCCGCGCAGGATAAAGCGCGGCGGGACTTTCGAAACAGCTATGACGGAAGCGAGAAAAACAAACACTATCGCGTAGCCGACGAAACTGCTGACCAGAAAAACCACTACCATGTATGCCAGCACAAGGATGATCTTGAGCCGCGTATCGAGCTTATGAATGACGCTATAGCCAGGGTAGTATTGACCTATTGTGATGTTACGAATCATTGGGACAAAGCCTCCAATAATTCCTGGGTGGAGAGTATGACGCCAGGCAGATGCAGGCCGCCACGTGCGAGCCGCCCTGCGAAGCTCGTAGCCTTCGGGACGCCAAGGCCTATGCTTTTCAGAATCTCTTCATCTGCATATACTTCTCTGGGAGTGCCAGATTTCACGATTCTGCCAGCCGCCATAACAAGAATGCGGTCTGCGAGCCTGGCAACGTCGTCCATGTTGTGCGAAACTATCACGATGGTGCTGCCAGTCCGTTCGTGTATGCTCTCGATAAGCTCAAGCGTTTCCTCATGCGATCTTGGATCTAGGCCTGCCGTAGGCTCGTCGAGCACAAGCACTTCGGGGCGCATGGCCAAAACGCCGGCGATGGCGGCCTTGCGTTTCTGCCCGCCCGAGAGCTCGAAAGGCGAACGCTCTGCAATCTCGTCATAGTCCATGTTGACCAGGGATATCGCTTCTTTGACACGCTCGGCTATCTCTTCCTCGGGCACGCCCAAATTGTTCGGACCGAAGGCGATGTCTTTGTACACAGTTTCCTCGAATAGCTGGTATTCGGGGTATTGAAAGACCATGCCGATTTTTTTGCGCATTTCCACGGTAGTGGCGCCTTTGGCGGAAACGTTTACGCCACCGACCGTGACGGTGCCTTCGGTAGGCTTCAAAAGGCCGTTCAGATGCTGGATAAGGGTTGACTTGCCGGAACCTGTGTGGCCGATGATGGCGACGTATTCGCCGGTGGAAATCTCGAAGCTTACGTCGGCGACGGCGTGGGTTTCGTAAGCCAGACCAGGGTTGTAAGTGTGTGAGAGGCGGTCGACGGTGATGATGGGGGCGGCGGAGGGGGAGGCTGAGCCAAGCGAAGCCATAGCGAGCCTTTCGGTAGAACCCCTGCGGACGCTCGCGAGTCCCCGACTTTCCGCTGACACCGTTTCGGCAAGTTCGGCTTCCACCAGGACAGGCTCTCCTGGCGGCAATACACCCTTCTCCCGCAACCCTTCGGCGAGTTCCACTGCGAACGGGAGTTTTAGGCCTAATGCCTTTAGCTCCTCTGCACGGGCGAAGATATCGCGGGGCGGGCCGTCCATGCAGATACGGCCGCCGTCCATTATTATTATACGGTCGCTGCCTACGGTTTCCTCCATAAAGTGAGTGATAAGCAACACCGTGATGCCTTCTTGGTTAAGCCGTGCCGCGATTTCCAGCGCCTCGGCCCGCCCCTCTGGGTCAAGCATGGCTGTCGGCTCATCGAAAATGATGATGTCCGGCTTCATAGCCACAACGCCAGCTATGGCGACGCGCTGCTTCTGGCCGCCCGATAGAAGGTGCGGCGCCATCTTGCGGTGTTCATACATACCGGTCGCCTCGAGCGAAATGCGTATGCGGTCTATTATCTCGTCACGCGGCAAGCCAAGGTTTTCCGGCCCGAAGGCTACATCGTCCTCCACAACCGCGCTCACAAGCTGGTTGTCCGGATTCTGGAAGACCATCCCTGCCATTCGCCGTATCTCCCAGATATACTCCTCGTCTTGCGTATCGTACCCGCCCACAATCACGGTCCCGCTTGTTGGCGTCAGCAACGCGTTGATGCACTTGGCCAGCGTAGACTTGCCGCTGCCGTTGCGCCCTATGACAGACGTGAAAGTGCCGCACTCTATATCAAGACTTACGTCTTCAAGGGCGCGGACACTGCCGTCGTCGCTCAGGTACTCGAAAACGAGCCCCTCTATATTGATTATGCTTTTGTCGAAATCCTTGTTTATTTTACCAACTCTAAATAGACTTCTTCCGCATTGTCGCCGCGGCGGGGCCCAAGCTTGAGTATCCTTGTGTAGCCGCCCTGCCGATCCTCATAAGTAGGAGCGATTTCCTCAAAAAGCTTTTTTACGACGTCTTCGTCAAAGATATACGCGAGCGCTTGGCGTCTGGCATGGAGATCCCCGCGCTTTCCGAGCGTTATCATTTTTTCGGCCATGCGCCTTGCCTCTTTCGCGCGCATCTCTGTCGTCGTAATCCGGCCTTCGCGGAGAAGATCCGTCACGAGATTTCTAAGCATCGCCTTTCTATGCGATGCCACCCTGCCAAGCTTTCTATATCCAGGCATATCTATCCCTCCGTTTCTATTCGTCGTCGACTCTAAGGCCGAGGCCGAGCCCTTCTAGCTTTATCTTGATCTCCTCAAGCGATTTGCGCCCTAGGTTGCGTACGTTCATCATATCGGCCTCTGTCTTGTTTATAAGGTTTTCGACCGTATTTATATTGGCCCTTTTCAGGCAATTGAACGAGCGGACTGAGAGCTCGAGGTCGTCAATCGGCATTTTTTCAAGGGTTTTCGCCCTCTGGTCTTCGCCCTTTTCCACCATGATGTCTTCAAGGTCGGCGGCGTTCTCGTATAGCCCAATAAACAGATTCAGGTGCTCACGCATGATACGCGCGCCCATTGCGACGCTCTCTACGGGAGAGATGCTGCCGTCCGTCCATATTTCCAAAGTCAGCTTGTCGTAGTCCGTAACCTGCCCTACACGGGTGTTGTCGACGACAAAATTGACTTTTTTGACAGGCGTATAAATGGAGTCTACCGGTATGACGCCAATAGGTGTCGCTTCGTTTTTGTTTTGGTCGGCTGTAACATAGCCCCTACCGCGCGAAAGGTTTATCTCCATATATATGGAGGCGCCTTCCTCGAGCGTCGCGATATGCAAATCCGTATTGTATATCTCGACGTCCGTGCTGGCTTTGATGTCGTCCGCTGTTACGTCCACCGGGCCTTTGGCCTCGATAATAACGGTTTTTTCGTCGTCGGACTGTACGCGCACCGCAAGCCCTTTGAGGTTCAATATGATTTCTGTAACATCCTCTTTGACTCCTGGAATGGTCGAGAACTCGTGCATGATCCCGTCGATTTTAACGCTGGTCACCGCACTGCCAGGCAGCGAACTCAAGAGAATGCGCCTGAGGCTGTTGCCGAGCGTAGTGCCGTAGCCCCGCTCTAGCGGCTCAATCACAAACTTGCCGTATGTTTCATCTCCCTCGGCGGAAATGATATCTATTGTTGGTCTGTCAATTTGCTGATTCACAGTCCTTCCTCCTTCTGCTTCGAATTACTTCGAATATAGCTCGACGATAAGGTGCTCGGAGATGGGAGTATCGATCTCCTCCCGCCTTGGAAGAGCCAACACTGTTCCCTCAAGATTGGAAACGTTGACGCTAATCCACGCAGGAACGCTTATCTGCATATCCTTGATCTCTTCAAACTTGGGCGATTTGTGGCTACGCTTTTTGACCGCCACCACACTGCCCGGGACCACCTGCATCGACGGGATATCCGCTTTTTTGCCGTTTATGGTGAAATGCCCGTGGTTGACGAGCTGCCTTGCCTCTTTGCGCGACGACGCGAACCCCATGCGAAATACAACGTTGTCAAGGCGCGTTTCGAGCATTATAAGCAAGTTGTCGCCTGTGATGCCTTTTTTCTTCGCTGCTTTCAGAAATGTATTGTGGAACTGCTTTTCGAGCATGCCATAAAAGCGCTTTGCCTTTTGCTTCTCTCTTAGCTGCACCCCATAGTCGGAGGTCTTTTTCCTGCCCTGGCCATGCTGACCCGGAGGATAGGCTCTCCGTTCGAGCGCACACCTCGGCGAATAGCAGCGGTCGCCTTTCAAGAAAAGCTTTTGGGCTTCCCGCCTGCACAGTTTACACGATGCGTCTGTATATCTTGCCACTTTGTCCCTCCTTATACACGCCTTCTCTTAGGCGGTCTGCACCCATTATGCGGGATAGGGGTGATGTCCTTTATCATTGTGATCTCAAGTCCCGCTGTCTGAAGCGCCCGGATAGCGGCCTCGCGGCCAGAACCCGGTCCTTTGACATAAACCTCTACATTTTTGAGTCCGTGCTCCATGGCTGCCTTCGCTGCGGCTTCCGAAGCCATCTGAGCCGCAAAAGGCGTCGATTTACGCGACCCCTTGAAGCCCAGCGAACCCGCGCTCGACCAAGACAGGGCATTGCCGCTCTGGTCTGTGAGCGTGACGAGCGTGTTGTTGAACGTGGCCTGGATGTGCGCCTGGCCGCGCTCTATATTTTTCCGCTCTTTTCTTTTTTTCCTTACCGATCCTTTTTTGGCCGTTGCCATAGTTTTTTACCCTCCTGAGACTAGTTGCCTTTTTTCTTTCTGCCGACCGTCTTCTTTGGCCCCTTGCGAGTCCTGGCGTTGGTCTTTGTGTTTTGGCCGCGAACGGGAAGCCCCCTTCTGTGGCGGATGCCGCGATAGCAGCCAATTTCCATCAAACGCTTGATGTTGAGGCTGACATCTCTCCTGAGGTCGCCTTCCACACTGTAGTCGGAGTCGATGATTTTGCGGATCTTACCGGCATCTTCTTCGGAAAGGTCTTTCCCCCGAATATCGGGGTCGACGCCCGCCTTTACGAGAATGTCGCTCGCCGTCTTGCGACCTACTCCGTAGATGTGGGTAAGGCCAATCTCAATCCTCTTGTCCCTCGGTAAGTCTACGCCTGCTATACGTGCCATCCTATTCTTTCCTTTCTACCCCTGACGCTGCTTGTGCTTGGGGTTCTCGCATATAACCATCACCCTGCCGTGGCGTTTGATGATCTTGCATTTCTCACAAATCGGTTTTACCGATGCTCTGACTTTCATAATGTCACTCCTTCTAAACCCAATCTTTTATTATACTGCTTTTCCGGCGTTATGCAAGGTTTCTACTTGTCGCGCCAGATGATACGGCCTTTTGTGAGGTCGTAAGGCGACAATTCCATCTTGACCTTGTCGCCAGGCAGGATGCGGATGAAGTTCATCCTTATCTTGCCTGAGATGTGGGCGTTGACGCGGTGGCCATTGTCGAGTTCGACTACGAACATCGCGTTAGGCTGGGACTCGATGACCTTGCCCTCTACCTCTATCACATCTTTCTTTGCCATACCCTATACGTCCCTTTCATCTCCTTCGTAGAGCGTGATGACAAGCGGCTCGGCGTCTGTCACAATCACCGTGTTTTCGTAATGCGCCGCCAACTTGCCGTCTTCCGTTGCAACCGTCCATCCGTCCGAAAGCACCTTCACAGCCGCTACGCCTTCGTTTATCATCGGCTCGATTGCAAGCGCCATTCCCTTCGCGAGCATTGGGCCCTTGCCGGGTTCTCCGTAGTTTTTCACCTGTGGGTCCTCGTGCATATGCCTGCCGATTCCATGGCCTACATAGTCGAGTACCACCGAAAACCCTTCCGCCTCTACATGGGTCTGGATCGCATGGCCAATGTCTGTCAGCCTGTGCCCTGCCCTGCATACCTTGAGGCTCTCGAAAAAACTTTCCTTCGCGGCTCTTATGAGCCGCTCTGCGGTTTCTGACACCGTACCGACCGCATAGGTTCGCGCCGCATCGCTTACCCAGCCTTTGTGCGTGATGCCGATGTCCACGGATACGATGTCCCCTTCCTTCAGCACGCGGGCTTCGTCCGGTATCCCATGTACGAGTTCCTCGTTGACCGAGACGCACGCATTAGCGGGAAAGCCGTTGTAGCCCTTAAATGTCGGCTTCATCCCCTCCGCGAGGATGGCCTCCTCGACGAAGCGGTCGATGTCTTTCGTTGTGGCACCCGGGCGTACCAGCTTTTCAAGCTCGTACAGGATACGTCCCGTCACTTTTCCGGACTCGGCCATAAGGCCAATCTGCTCGTCCGTCTTGAGTTTTATCATGCCAATCCCAAAGCTTTGTCTATCTGCCCCTGCAAAACCTCGACGCTCTGCGTGCCGTCAAGTTCTAGCAAGATGCCTTTCTTTGTATAGTAGTCGATGAGCGGCTTGGTTTGTGCCTTGTACACATCAAGCCTTTTCTCAACCGTTTTGGGATCGTCGTCCGACCGCTGGATCAGCTCCGCGCCGCAATGGTCGCATATGCCGTCCTGCAGGGGCTTTCGCCCGTTCATATGGTAGGTGAGCCCGCATGTCGGGCATACCTGCCGGTAAATGATGCGCTCAATAAGCACCTCTCTGGGGGCGTTCAGGAAGAATACACCTTCCAGCTCCCTGCCTTTTTCCGCAAGGTAGGCGTCCAGCATGTCCGCCTGCACTATGGTGCGTGGAAAACCGTCCAGCAAATAGCCTTTTTCCACGTCTATTTTTTCAAATATCTGTTTGACCAATTCTACGATTATTTCGTCCGGTACCAACATGCCTATGTTCATATAGGCTTTGGCCTCGACTCCAAGCGGCGTTTTCGCTTCAATGTTTTCGCGCAAAGCGTCACCTGTGGAAATAGCAGGTATGCCGTAGGTCCGCGTTATCATTGCGGCCTGCGTGCCTTTGCCGGAACCCGGCGGGCCTAGCAACATTACCCTTTTCATTCTACAAAAACCCCTTGTAATTGCGCATTACCATCTGGTTCTCAATCTGTTTCATAAGATCAAGGGCGACGCCGACCGCGATAAGCAACGCCGTGCCGCCAAATGATATCCGCAACTCGGTAACCTGCTGAATCAGATACGGCATTGACGCAATCAATGCAAGAAAGACCGCACCGACAAAAGTGATACGCATCATTACATTGTTCAAATACTCTATCGTAGGCCTGCCAGGTCGGATACCGGGCACAAAGCCGCCATTCGCCCGCATATTTTCTGCGACGTCTACGGGATTGAAGGTGATGGCTGTGTAGAAGTATGTAAAAAATATGATAAGAATCACATTTATGCTGACATATATCCAGACTCCAGGGCTGCCCGTGGGAGAAAGGTATGTGTTGACAAAATCTTCGAGTGCGCCGCCTGGGAAGAAGTACGTGATGGTCAGCGGGAACTGCATAAGCGAAAGGCCGAAAATGACGGGGATGACGCCCGCCTGGTTGACCTTGATCGGGATATGCGTGCTTTGACCGCCGTACATCTTGCGTCCCACGACACGCTTCGCGTACTGCACCGGTATACGACGCTGACCCTGCTGAACCATGATGACGCCAACGACGACTGCAAGCGCAAAGAGGCAGAACAGGATGAGCGAGATAACGGAGACAGCGCCCGCACGATAACTGACCAAGGCGCTGTTTATGTCTGCAGGGAAGCGACAGACGATACCCGCAAAGATGATCATGCTGATGCCGTTGCCTATGCCGTACTCGTTTATCTGCTCACCGAGCCACATCAGGAAGGCTGTACCCGCCGTCAACGTGAACACTATGACTATAATCATGAAAATGTCGCCTGGGTCCTGAAGCGCGTTCCTGAACAGCCCGAACGTGAATCCTACTGCCTGAAGCAAGGCGAGAACGACTGTGAGATAACGCGTGATCTGCGTCATCTTCTTGCGCCCTTCGGTGCCTTCTTTCGCAAGGTTTTCGAGATATGGCACCGCTACGGTAAGCAGGTTGATTATAATTGAAGCTGTGATGTAAGGCGTTATCGAAAGCGCAAATATGGTGAAGTTCTGGAACGCGCCGCCTGAAAACAGGTCGAAGAGCTCAAAAAGCCCCTGCCCCGTGAACGCCTCCGCAAGGACAGACCTGTCAATGCCCGGCACTGGGATATTCGAGCCAAGCCTGAACACAATAAGCATCAGCAAGGTGAACACTATCTTGCGTCTGATATCGGGTATCTGCCAGGCTTTGCCCAGTGTTTCAAACATTCCCATTATATTACCTCGGCTTTGCCGCCGGCCTTCTCTATAGCTTCAGCGGCGGATTTGCTGAACTTGTTTGCTTTGACGGTAAGGGTCTTCTCGAGCTTGCCCTCTCCCAGCACCTTCAGTCCGCTGCCTGGCTTTTTAATAAGGCCCTTTTCCGCAAGGTCTTCGGCCGTGACTTCGGCGCCATCGTCAAAGACGTTAAGGTCGCCGATGTTCACTATCTCCAGCTCTTTGCGCCAGATGTTTGTGAAACCTCTTTTGGGGATACGACGATAGAGCGGCATCTGGCCGCCTTCAAAACCGTACTTGGCGCTGCTTCCGGCACGCGAATTCTGCCCGTTCATGCCGCGGCCGGATGTTTTGCCCTGGCCTGCCGCAATACCGCGCCCCTTGCGTTTGGGGGGGCGTGAAGAACCCGGCACAGCTTTCATTTCATGCAGTTTCATAATGACTTCCCTCCTGCGTCCTTAACACTAAGCCTCGCTTACCGTGACGAGATGCGAAACTTTCGCAACCGCCCCGCGCGTCGCCGGCGTGTCGTCAAGCTCCACCGTCTGGTGCATCTTGCGAAGCCCCAGCGCTTGCACTGTCTTGCGCTGCTTAGGCTGCGCGCCGATGGTGCTTTTCGTAAGTGTGATTTTTATTTTTGCCATAATTCTATTCTCCGTTCACCAGCGATTTACCGACCTTCTCTTATTGCTATCCGAGTATTTCTTCCGGTGTCTTGCCGCGAAGCTTGCATACTTCTTCAATGGTTTTAAGGCCTCTGAGGCCTTCTATGGCAGCATATGCCATATTGCCCGCGTTGTTTGAGCCTATGGACTTGGCACGCACGTCCTTGAGGCCTGCAAGCTCGAGCACGGTACGGACGGACGAACCCGCAATAACGCCGCTTCCCTCGCGACCCGGCATCAAAAGCACTTTGCCAGCCCCGAAAACCCCGAGGTTTCTGTGCGGAATGGTTGTGCCTACCATAGGTACGAAGATAAGGTTTTTCTTCGCATTCTCTATGGCCTTGCGGACGGCCTCGGGAATCTCACGCGCCTTGCCGAGTCCTACGCCTACATGGCCTTCCTCATCGCCCACGACGACAGTCACGGAAAAGCGCATATTGCGCCCGCCCTTGACCGTCTTGGCGACTCGCCTTATGTTTACGATGGATTCTTTCATTTCCATTTTGGATGCGTCGATTGTCTTTTGCATATCGTACTTCCTCCGTTAAAACTTCAGGCCGGCTTCGCGCGCGCCGTCGGCCAGTTCCTTTACACGCCCGTGATAGAGGAATCCGCCTCTGTCAAACGCAACCTCTTCGACGCCCAGCCCGATTGCTGTCTTGGCAATCTTGTCGCCGACGAGCTTCGCGGCCGCTTTGTTGCCGCCGTATGCCGCCTGCGCTTTTATATCCTTGTCGAGCGTCGAGGCAGCCGCTAACGTCCTGCCGTCTCCGTCGTCGATAAGCTGTGCCGAGATATTGTTCAGGCTGCGGTAGACGCAGAGCCTCGGCTTGGCCGAAGTTCCCGAAAGGTTTTTCCGGACGCGCTCATGCCGCGCGAGCCGCATATCGTTCCTGCTTCTTTTTGACATCCTTCGCTCCTTTCCCTAGGCCTTTGCTCCGGCCTTGCCCTCTTTGCGGCGGATCTTCTCGCCAGAATAGCGGATGCCCTTGCCCTTGTAAGGCTCCGGCGGCCTCCACGCGCGGATGATGGCTGCATAATTGCCAACGACCGCCTTATTGATGCCTTTGACAAGTATCTCGGTGGCGCTCGGCACCTCTGTCGTGATCCCTTCGGGATCGGGCAGCTCTATCGGGTGCGAGTAGCCAAGGTTTAGCACCAGCTTGTTTCCCTGCTTGTCGGCCTTGTAACCGACGCCTACTATTTCGAGCTTGCGTTCAAACCCGTCGGACACACCCGTTACCATATTTCCGACAAGAGTGCGCGACAGACCGTGCAACGAACGGCTTTGCTTTTCGTCATCGCTACGCGTCACGTATAGCACGCCGTCTTCGATTTTCATTGTTATTATCGGGGATATCTGCTCGGACAGCTCGCCCTTGGGGCCTTTCACCGTCACAAAGTTGTCGTCTCCGATCTTTACTTCTACGCCGGCAGGTATCGTTACCGGAACTTTTCCTATTCTAGACACTCCGTTTCCCTCCTACCAAACGTAACAGATTACTTCGCCGCCGACGCCGATGCGCCGTGCATCCTTATCGCTGACGACGCCTCTGGACGTGGAAATGATTGCTATGCCGAGGCCGCCAAGCACACGCGGCACATCGTCCGCCTTCACATACACTTTGAGCCCTGGCTTTGAGATGCGACGGAGCTGGCTTATGACGCGCGTCTTGTTAGGCGCGTATTTCATCGCGATCTTGATGACGCCTTGCTTGCCGTCGTCTACGAACTCATAATCCTCGATATACCCTTCCTCTTTGAGGATGGATGCGATGGATTTTTTCATTTTGGACGCGGGAATCTCGACCGCCTGATGACCGGCGGTATTCGCGTTCCTAATCCTTGTGAGCATATCCGCAACGGGATCTGTCATAGTCATGCTGCTTTCCTCCTCGTTATTACCAACTTGCTTTTCTTACCCCAGGTATCTCGCCCTTGTAAGCGAGTTCCCGGAAACATATTCTGCAAACGCCGTACTTCCTGAGCACTGAGTGCGGCCTTCCGCAGATACGGCAGCGCGTGTATGCGCGTGTCTTGTATTTCGGTTTGCGGGCCTGCTTTACCTTGAGAGATGTCTTTGCCATGTGTCCCTCCTATTTCTCAAACGGCATTCCGAGCAACCGTAAGAGTTCGGCGGCTTCTTCATCCGTTTTTGCCGTAGTCGTAAAAATCACGTTCATTCCCTTGACCTTGTCTATATTGTCGTAAATGATTTCAGGGAAAATGGACTGCTCCTTCAGGCCGAGGCTGTAATTGCCGCGTCCGTCGAACGAATTTTTTGACACCCCGCGGAAGTCGCGCACACGAGGCAGGACGATGTTGAAAAACTTGTCCGCAAACACGTACATGTTCTGGCCGCGCAACGTCACCTTGGTGCCGACAGGCATGCCCGTACGCACTTTGAAGTTCGCAACGGATTTTTTGGCCTTGGTGACGACGGGACGCTGGCCGCTGATAAGCGAAATCTCCTCCACGGCGCCTTCCATAAGCTTTGCGTTGTCTTTCGCGTCGCCAAGCCCCATGTTGATCGTGATTTTTTCCAGCTTCGGCACTTCCATCGGATTTTTGTACCCAAACTTCTCCATGAGGGCGCCGAATGCGTCGGTTCTGTACATTTCCAGTAATCTTGCTGTCATTGCTCCCTCCTTTAATCTATTGTTTCTCCGGACTTTTTTGAGTACCGGAGCTTTTCGCCGTCTTCAACGCGATAGCCGATGCGGGTGCCGGTTCCGGCTTTTGCGTCGTAGTACATAAGGTTCGAAACATCAATGGGGCCTTCTACGTGCTTGATATCTGCACGCTCTTTGCGCGTCTGCTTTTGATGCTTCGTCTGGACATTGACGCCCTCAACCAGCGCTTTCCCTTTGGACGGAAACACTTTGAGCACCTGGCCTCGCTTCCCTTTGTCCTTGCCCGTGATGACAACCACGGGATCGCCTTGTCTTATATGCATGGCTCCCTCCTAAAGCACTTCCGGCGCGAGCGACACTATCTTCATAAAGCTCTTTTCACGGAGCTCGCGGGCTACAGGCCCGAAGATGCGCGTACCTACCGGTGTTTTATCTTCCTTGATGATGACCGCCGCATTCTGGTCAAACTTCACATATGAGCCGTCGCTCCTGCGCGCGCCTGTCTTGGAGCGCACTATGACAGCCCGCACAACCTCGCTCTTTTTCACAACGCCGCCCGGCGTCGCGACTTTGACGGTACACACGACTATATCGCCTATATTGGCGTATGCCCGGTTTGTGCCGCCGAGAATACGTATGACCAGGACCTCTTTCGCTCCTGAGTTGTCCGCGATTCTCAATCGTGATTCGCTTTGTATCATTTCCTTCGGACGCCTCCTTACTTAGCTCTTTCCACTATTTCGGCGAGACGCCAGCATTTGTCCTTGGACAGCGGCCTCGTCTCCATGATTCTTACTTTGTCGCCGACGTTGCAGGTGTTTTCCTCGTCGTGCGCCTTGAACTTTTTCGTGCGCTTTACGGCTTTCCCGTAAAGGGGGTGGCGGACAAAGTCCTCGACCGAAACCGTGATGGTTTTTTGCATTTTGTTGCTGATGACCAAGCCGACGCGGGACTTTCTATGGTTGCGTTTTTTTGGCTCGGGCTCAGGCTCGGGCTCAGGTTCGGCGAGGGGTTCGTCCTCGTCGGCCGGCTCTTCCGTCACTTCGGGCTCTTCCGTCGTTTCGGGCTCTTCCGTCGTTTCGGGCTCTTCCGTCGTTTCGGGCTCTTCCGTCGCTTCGGGCTCTTCCGTCACTTCGGGTTCTTCCGTCACTTCGGCATTTTTTTCGTTCTCTTGCACGTTATGTCCTCCCTTCCTTAGCCCGTTGCCTGCTCGCGGGCAAGCTCGTTTTCGCGGATTACGGTCTTGATCCGAGCGATATCGCGCTTGACGTCTCTCATGCGAATCGGGTTTTCGAGCTGGCCGGTTACATGCTGGAAACGCAGATTGAACAGCTCATTTTTCATTTTCTTGAGTTCGCCGTCGAGCTCCTTGTCCGTGAACTCTCTTATTTTCGTTATTTCTATCATTTCGCCTCACCGTCCTTTTTGATCTCTTCGCCTTTGACGGCAAATTTGGTTTTGACGGGCAGTTTATGTGACGCCAGACGCATGGCTTCCTTTGCCGCCGCAAAGCTGACACCCTCGATCTCGAACATTACGCGGCCCGGCTTGACGACTGCCACCCAAAATTCGGGGGCGCCCTTGCCGGAACCCATGCGGACTTCGGCGGGCTTTTTCGTGACCGGCTTGTGCGGGAATATCTTGATGAAGACCTTGCCGCCCCTGCGAATTGACCTTGTCATCGCGATACGGGCCGACTCGATCTGATTGGATTTGATCCAGCCGGCTTCCTCGGCGATAAGGCCGTAGGTGCCGTAGGTTATGCGGTTGCCCCTTGAGGCGACCCCTTTCATGCGTCCTCTGTGGACGCGGCGGCGTTTTACACGTTTTGGCATTAACATAATTTATACTTCTCCTTGTGTTTCGAGCGTTTCGACCGCCTCTACCACGGGTTCTTCCACGGCCACTGGCGTTTCCTCCACGGGTGGGGGCGCGGGCTCGCGTTCCTTCTTGGGGGCAGGCGGGCGCTTGCGTGGGTTGATGGCCCTAGGTACCTCCGGGTCTTGCCCGCGACCACGGCCTCTGCCGCCAGGGCCGCCGCCCGGACCTCCAGGGCCTCTGCCGCCAGGACCGTCCCTGCGGTCACGACGCGGACGGTCGCCGCCTTCGCGATCCCCCCTGTCACGATCACGATCCCTATCACGACGCGGGCCTCTGCGGTCACCGCGATCGCCGCGGTCCTGACCTGGTCTTTCTTCTGGAATCGGACTCATCAGCCCTTTTTCAAGGCGTTCGCCCTGGTTGATCCATACTTTGATCCCTATCTTGCCATATTGCGTGTCAGCCTCCGCAACGCCGTAGTCTATGATAGCCCTAAGCGTATGCAACGGCACGTTACCTTCATTGTATTTCTCGCTCCGTGCAATCTCGGCGCCGCCAAGGCGTCCCGCGACCACGACCTTGATGCCCTTTGCGTTGGCACGCATTGTGCGGCCTATCGCCTGCTTCATGGCCCGCCTGAACGATATGCGCTTTTCAAGCGCCTGAGCTATGCTCTCTGCAGTAAGCGTGGCATCAAGCTCCGCACGCTTTACTTCTATTATGTTAAGGCGGACGGTCTTGCCCGTCATCTGCTCAAGCGCCTTGCGTATCACGTCTACGCCGGAACCGTCACGACCGATGATGATGCCAGGTTTGTCGGTCATAACAGAAACCTTGATCTGGTTGTCCGCTGCGCGCTCGATGACTATCTTGCTGATGCCCGCCGCATAAAGCTTGCGCTTGACGTATTCCCTTATCTGGTTGTCTTCGACCAGATAGTTCGCGAAATTCTTTTTGTCGGCATACCATTTGGAATTCCAATCACTTATGATACCGACCCTAAACCCGTTTGGGCTTACTTTCTGACCCATGCGCGGAACCTCCTATTCCTTTTCCCTGAGCGTCACGCCGATATGGCTGGTTCTTTTCAGTATGGGGAACGCCCTTCCCTTCGACCCTGCACGCCATCTTTTCATGGTAGGGCCTTTGTGGGCAAAAACCTCGGCGACAAATAGGTTTTCGGGGTCCATTGAATGATTGTTTTCCGCATTGGCCGCAGCTGACTTCACGACCTTCTCGATGGCCTCGGAACCTCTGCCAGGCGTGAACTTGAGAATGGTCAACGCCTCATTAAGGTCTTTGCCACGAACGAGAGCCGTAACCGGCTGGAGTTTGATCGGTGAAATCCTTACATATTTCGCAATCGCTTTTGCTTCCATGTTGGGCTATCCTTTCTACTCAGCGGGCGCTTCCGATGCGGCTGCAGGGGCTGCCTCGGCTGAGGCTGCAGGCGTGGCGCTGTCCGTCGTAGCCACAACACCCGCATCGACCTTGGTCTTTTTCACCCTCGTGCTCCTGTCGGAACCATGGCCACGATACGTGCGCGTGGGCGAAAACTCGCCGAGCCGATGGCCTACCATGTCTTCCGTGATGTAGACGGGAACGTGACGGCGGCCGTCGTGCACCGCAATCGTATGCCCTACCATCTGCGGAAAGATGGTCGACGCCCTAGACCAGGTCCTGAGGATCTTCTTTTGATTGGCATCGTTGAGAGCGTCAATCTGCGCAAGCAGCTTTTTCTCGACGAATGGGCCTTTTTTCAATGATCTGCTCATACTGTGCTGTTCCTCCTGCTACTTCTTGCCGCGCTTTTTGACGATGTACTTGCTTGACGGCTTGTTTTTCTTGCGAGTCTTGAAGCCTAGCGCGGGCTTGCCCCACGGAGTGACCGGGCCATCTCGCCCTATGCCGGCTTTGCCTTCGCCGCCGCCGTGTGGGTGGTCGTTGGGGTTCATGGCCGAGCCTCGCACTGTAGGCCTGATGCCCATATTGCGCTTGCGCCCCGCCTTGCCGATCTTGATATTGCCGTGTTCTTCGTTGCCGACTTCGCCAATTGTCGCCCTGCATTCGGTACGCACCATGCGCACTTCGCCAGACGGCAGGCGCACCTGTGCGTAATTGCCGTCCTTTGCCATAAGCTGCGCCTTGACGCCAGCCGAACGCACCATCTGGGCGCCCTTGCCGGCTTTGAGTTCGATGCAATGTATGACCGTACCGACCGGAATGTTTTTCAGCGGAAGAGCATTGCCGTCAACGATGTCCGCAGTTTCACCTGACACGACGGTGTCGCCCACCTTGAGCCTTCTGGGTGCGATGATGTAACGCTTTTCGCCGTCCGCATAGGCAAGGAGCGCGATGTTTGCGCTGCGCCCGGGATCGTACTCTATGGTCTTGACCTTGGCGGGTATGCCGTCCTTGTCGCGCTTGAAGTCTATGATGCGGTAACGCAGCCTGGTGCCGCCGCCACGGTGACGAACGGTAATCTTGCCGTGCGCGTTGCGTCCAGCGTGTTTTTTCATGGTGACAGTCAGGCTTTTTTCAGGCTTGCTTACCGTGATGTCCGCAAAGTCGGAAACCGTCATGCCTCTAAGGCCGGGAGTTGTTGGATTGTATTTTCTGATTCCCATATTTTATGCTCCTTCTTACAAGCCCTGGAAGAATTCTATCTCTTTGCTGGTGGGCTTCAGAGTCACGATGGCTTTTTTCCTGGCGGATGTCATGCCCTCAGTGCGGCCTTGACGCTTTTTCTTGCCGGGCACGTTCATAATGTTCACTTTTGATATCTCAATATCGAAAATCTCTTCGAGCGCGTGCTTGACCTGCGTCTTGTTGGCGCCCAAAGCCACGTTGAAAGTGTATTTGCGCGATTGCGCTTCGTCCATGCTCCGCTCTGAGATAACGGGCTTCAAGATGATATCGTATGCCGTTTTCATGCCGAATACACCTCCTCAATCTTCTCAACCGCTTCTTTTGTGACGATGAATGTCGTGTGATTGATGATCTCGTAAGCATTCATGCGGCCCACATAGGTGGTTTCGACGCCAGGTATGTTTGACGCGGACTTCACAACGCTTTCGTCCTTGCCGGCCGTCACGATAAGCGCCTTTTTCGCCGCCCCGACAGCCGATAGGAACTTGACCATCTCTTTCGTCTTGGGACCCTCGAACGCAAGTTCGTCAATCACGATCATCTCGTTTTCGTTGACTTTGGAAGTAAGAACCGAGAGCATCGCGAGCCTTTTGACCTTCTTGGGCAGGCTGTAACGATAATCCCTCGGCTTGGGCGCAAACACTATGCCACCGCCCACGAAGTTCGGGGCTACGCGCGAGCCTTGGCGAGCGCGACCTGTACCTTTTTGACGGTAAGGCTTGGCGCCGCCGCCGCGCACTTCGCCGCGTGTCTTTGCGGACTGTGTGCCTTGACGTTGGTTTGCCAGATAGTTTTTTACGGTTTCGTGGACAGCATTTTGGTTGACTTCGATACCGAAGATATCATCGTTGAGTTCGATCTTTCCGGTTTCGCTACCGTCCATCTTATACAATGTAAGAGTTGCCATTTTTGCTGCGCCCCCCTTTCCTATTCGCCCTTGACGGCGTACTGCACGCGCACGACGCTTCCGCGTATGCCAGGGACGGCGCCCTTTACAAGCATGACATTGCGTTCGGGAATGACTTTAACGAGTTCCAGGTTTTGGACGGTCACAGTTTCGTTGCCCATGCGGCCGGGGCCTTTATTGCCCTTGAACACGCGCGACGGCGCAGCGGCGGCGGCAAGCGCGCCAGGAAGCCTTTTGTGCTTCGAACCGTGACTCACCGGCCCTCTGTGATGACCATGGCGCTTGATGTTGCCCTGCGTGCCTTTGCCCTTGGATGTGGCAGTGACATCGAGCTTCTTGCCTTCCTCAAAATCCGCAACCGTGATTTCCTGTCCGGCCTCGTAGGATTCGCCTTCATCAAGACGGATTTCCGCCAGATGTTTTTTGAGCGGAGCCCCCCATTTTTTGAAGTGGCCTTTGACTGGCTTGTTGGCCCTGTTGTCTTTGAGATCCGCGTAGCCTATCTGCACGGCATCATAGCCATCGCTTTCCTTTGTCTTTATCTGGACGACCGCGTTTGGGTTTGCTTCAATCACGGTGACGGGAATCATCGTCCCTTCTTCCGTGAATATCTGGGTCATGCCGACCTTTTTGCCTAATATCGTTTTTGCCATTGTGCTTTCCTCTACAGTTTTATCTCTATATCGACCCCGGCGGCCAGGTCGAGATTCATCATCGCGTCCATGGTCTTAGGCGATACATGCGACAGAACGATGAGCCGCTTGTGGGTACGCTGCTCAAACTGTTCGCGGCTGTCCTTATACTTATGCACAGCGCGCAGAACCGTCACGATCTCTTTTTCGGTCGGGAGCGGAACAGGGCCCGATACATCAGCTCCGTTGCGCTTCGCAGTCTCTACGATATCCGCCGCCGCTTTGTCGAGCAATGCGGGCTCGTAAGCCTTGAGCTTGATCCTGATCTTTTGTGTTTCTGCCATTTATAGACCTCCTGAGTCCTTGCTCTTTGCCGTTCACTTGCACGCAACACAGCCCGTTTTTGCGCAAGCTTGCCCATTATATGTGAAAGGGAATATATTTGGCAAGCGTTTTTTTCATTTTTTTTGTGATTTTTGAAGTTTTTTTTGAAAAATTTGTTGATGTTCCAAGGTTTGCACACAAGATGTGCGTACACGCTATCTGGCGTGCTGTGCAAAAGGGAAACCGACAGCCCTACATTGCGCCTTTATGGGTTACGGCGGCTGCGCCTGCATTGTTGGCGAAGCTGAGCGATTCGCCAAGGGCGGCAGGGTCAAGGCATTCTGCGAGGGGGCGGCCAAGAAAGCGGGACAGGATAGCACCGTTGAACGCGTCGCCGGCGCCCGTCGTGTCGACAGCCTTTACGGCGATGCCTTTTACGGATGTGTAGTAGTTCGGCAAATAGGCCGCGGCGCCGTCGGCGCCGCGCGTCACGAAAAAGACCGAGACCCCTTTCCGAAAACAATAAGCTGCCGCCGCTACTTCTTCGTCCGTGCCGAAGATGACCGGCATTTCGTCGGAGCTGACCTTTACGATGTCCGCGTAAGGCAAAAACTCCAGTATCGTTTCCCTGAGCACGTCCTCGCAGTCCCAAAGTGGAAGCCTTACGTTTGGGTCGAAAGACACGAGCGCCCCAGCTTCCTTCGCCGCAAGTATCGCCTTTAGGTGCGCCTTTTTGGATGGCGAGCCTGGGACTAGGCCTAGTGAGCCAAAGTGAAGAATGTCCCCGGGCCTGAACAGGCCGTCCAAGATATCGCTCTCCCCAAGCATCATGTCCGCGCCAGGCTTCCGTGCAAAAGTGAACTCACGTTCGCCGTCCGGTGCGAGCGTTACGAAGGCCATGGTCGTGCAGGCGGCTTCCGTCATGGTCATAAAAGAGGTATCGACGCCGTAGCCCCCCATCACCTCCACAAGCTTTCGCCCGAAGCCGTCCGCCCCGACCTTGCCAATAAACGCCACCTTCGCGCCAAGCTTCGCAGCGGCCACGGCCGTGTTTGCCGCCGCCCCGCCCGGCATTGGCGCAAGCAGGGCGTCCCGTGCCCCATCATCCCCGTCCGCCGGCATAAAGTCTATCAACGCCTCTCCGATGCAGTAGATTGTTTTCATAAACCTTACCATATCACATTTCTATGGTAGAATAAACGCATGAGATACGAGGGAAATGTATACAGGCCGCCGAGCGAGGCCCATAGCCTGATAGTGCAGACGACCATAGGGTGCGCGCATGGCAAGTGCAGGTTTTGCAGCATGTACAAGGCCGACAATTTTCGTGTGCGTCCTTTGGATGAAGTGCTTGAGGACTTTCGCATGGCGAGGGAAGCGTACCGCAGCGTGGGGCGCGTTTTCCTCGCCGATGGCGACGCCATGGTGCTTGGCACGGACACGCTACTCACTATTTTAGGCGAAATAAGCGCCCTCTTCCCGGAGTGTGAGCGCGTTTCGATATACGGTACGCCGCGTGACGCCTTGCGGAAAACGCCGGAGGAGCTAAGGGCGCTTGCGGAGGCGGGGCTGGCCATAGTGTATATCGGCGCGGAGTCCGGCGACGATGAGGTCTTGCGACGCGTGGAAAAGGGCGCGACTGCGGACGAAATCATAGAGGCGATACGCAAGCTTGAGGAAGCTGAGCTTGCGGCCTCAGTCACATTTATCTCAGGGCTTGGCGGAGCGGAACTTTCGGAGCAGCACGCCCTCGGCTGCGCACGGGTCATCACGGAGTCGCGCCCGTCCTTTGCGGCTTTGCTCACGCTTCTGCTCGACCCCGTCGCACCGATGTACAAAGACCTACAGGCCGGCACTTTCGAGTTTATGACGCCAGAAGAAATAGCCGAAGAAACCCTGTTGCTGCTAGAGCACGCACGACCAAAAACGGACTGCGTATTCCGCAGCAACCACGCATCGAACTATGTGCCGCTAAAGGGCACGCTTCCTCACGACAACGAACAGCTTATTGAGACCCTACGCAAGGCGCTCGCAAGCGGGGCGTTCAAGAGCGACCACTTCCGAGCGCTGTGATTATTACCTCACTCCGTATGTAAACACCGTCTCAAACATCGCCTCGATGTTTTCCGGCTTGGCGTCGTCCACCATCGTAGCGGTGTCCACTATATAGCCGCCGCCGGGCGCACAGGTGTCTATCAGCTTCTTTACGCAATCGGCGGTTTCTTCCGGGGTCCCGTACGAAAGCGTGAACGACGGCACGTTGCCCATGATGCAGGAATGCCCGCCCAGCACTTTCTTCGCCTTCGCCATGTCTATATACTCGAAGTTGTAGATGACCTTGCCCTTTGGGACTTCCAGCAGATGCTCGAGCCGCGTATGGTACTTGCCCTCGACATAGACCATCGGGGTCAGCCCCGCCTCGGCCACCTCGGTCAGATAGCGTCGCAACGACGGCCAGTAGAACTTGGCAAATTGCTCATCGGACATAAACTCGTCAACGCCCTTATGGAGCCAGAACCATACATAGGGCGTCGCCTTGCCCGAACAGCCCGCTATGGTGTCCTTTATCGCAAAGTCGGTCACCACGTCGATAAGCGCAAGAAGCTCGTCAGGGCGGTCGTGCATGTCCATAAGGATGTCGATGGTGCCGCGCATGCTGTCACCGATCATATCGAACGGCGCATACGCAAAGCCCGCATAGAGCGGCGGCATTCCGTACTTCTCTTTCATATGCGCCTGATACCCGCCGAGATACACAAACCAGTCCATAAGCATCTTGCCCGAGTCCGCAAGGGTCTCAAACGCGCTTATTACCTCTGGATCCGAAAACGCCGCAAACGCCCCCATATGCCCAAACCACATGGTATTGCGGAAATCGATCTTTGACAGGCCTGAAAGGTTGGAGAAACTACGCGGCAGCCATTTGTTCATCATAAATTTCGTGATGTCGTGGATGGCCTCGGGATACTCATCCTTTTTCATATACTCCCCCTCCATGTATTGGTACATGATATTGGGGTTGTCGTAGTGCTTGCCCGGCCAGCGGAACCAGGTCAGCCCGGCACGCTCCATATAGTTCGATGGGAAGAAGAGAATGGGGTCCCAACCCATGTCGGGCTGGTAATGGTCGTAGAGATGGTCGTAGACCTCCGTGCATTTGGTGTAGTCAGTCATAAGGTCCTGGATGGTCCACTTGTTCATAAAGTATACTGGGAACGCCTGGAACACCGGCACTATCGGCACCCTGTCCGGCTCTTTGAGCTGCACGGCGTCCGCAACCCGCTTTATCCTGGCATCATAGATCTCCTGCATATTGGCCATAACAAACCTCCTTTTAATCAATAATCATTGCTTGCAAACTACATTATATATAACTATATCAAATCGGGGTGTTTTTTCGCTACCTGCTTTTTGACCCGATATTGCTTACAAAGACCGCCCCGACAATAATGGCGCCGAGCACGATGTATTGGTAGAACGAGGCCACGGAAAGAAGGTTCAGGGCGTTCGATATTACCCCTATCAATACGGTCCCCAAAAACACGCCCCATATATTGCCCCTGCCCCCAGACAGCGTGACGCCGCCTATGACCGCCGCCGCTATAGCCTGCATCAACAATGCGTCGCCCATAACGGAGTTCGCGGAACTCAGGCGCGACAGCATTATCATGGAAGCGATGCCTAGCAGCCCGCCGTTCAGCGCATAGACATATATCTTGTTGCGTTTGATTTTTATGCCGGAAAGAAACGCCGCCTCTGTGTTGTTGCCTATCGCGTAAGTCCGCCTCCCAAACTTGGTATATTTCAATATGAAATACACTGCGATATATACCGCCGCCAGGAAAATCACAGGTATTGGCAGTATGTCGCCTATCCTGTCCCGCCCAAAGGTGAACTCCGAAGAAGCCGGCAAGTTCATGCCGCCTGTCACAAGCAATGTCAATCCTGTGTACACGCTCATCATGCCTAGCGTCACGATAAACGGCTCGGCCTTGCTCAAAACGATCAACGCCCCGTTGAGCGTCCCGCACCCTATCGCCACCAGCATCCCGACAAACACCGAAGGACCGACGCCATACCCCGCTCCCATCATTGCGGCGGTCACGCACCCAGACAGGGAAATTATATTGCCGAGGGTCAGGTCTATGCCGCCGGATATCATCACTATCGCCGCGCCTGCTCCTGCTATGCCGAGCGCCGTGATCTGCGTGAGTATGTTCATGATGTTTCTGGTCTGGTAAAAGCGGTCGGTCGCAAAACACATGAAGATAATGATGACTGCCAGAGCGATGCCCAGAAGCAGTATCTGCGACGTCGATTTGTTTTTCATTATTTTTTTAAGTCCATCAAGGAATCTGCTGCCTAAAGCCATCGCTCAACCTCCTATTGATGCGGTAAGTATTTTTTCTTCGTTGATGTCTGAGCCCGACAATTCCGCGACAAGCCTTCTTTCTTTCATAATAAGAACCCTGTCGCTCAGCGCGACCAGCTCAGGCATGTCCGAAGAAATCATTATGATGAATTTCCCTTCGTGCGCCAGTTCGAGCATAAGCTTGTATACATCCTCTTTTGCGCCTATGTCTATCCCCTTGGTCGGCTCGTCGAATATGACGACTTCGGCGTTTGTGTGCAGCCATTTTGACAGTACGACCTTTTGTTGGTTGCCGCCGGAGAGGAACCTTATCTCCTGCTCAGGCCCTTGGGTCTTTATCTGGATGCGACCAATATAGTCCTCAAGGACTTTGTTTTCTTTCTGCTGACGCAGAAGCATCCCCTTTTCTTTATTGATGATGGCGGACACAAAATTCCAGCCCACGCTATGGTCGAGGAACATGCCGCTGTGCTGCCTGTCCTCGGTGATAAGGCATATGCCGTTCTTTATTGCGGTATACGGGTCTTTTGAGGTGACGTCCGTGCCGTTTATCAGAACTTCGCCGCCGTCTGGGGACACGACCCCGAATAGCAGGCTTACAAGCTCCGTTCGCCCAGAGCCGACCATGCCCCCTATGCCCAGTATCTCGCCCCGACACATCGTGAACGACGCAGGCTCTATATAATTTTTCTTGTACAGCCCTTTTACTTCCAGCAATCCGTCTTTTAGCTGCACCGCTTCACGTTTGTAGAAAAGGTCTGCGTCGCGACCGACCATGTCCCTTATCAGTTGCTGTTCGGTAATCTCGTCACGCTCGTAGCAGGCGATTTTCTTTCCGTCACGGATGATGGTCACGCGGTCCGCAAGCTCAAACACCTCGTCCAGATGGTGCGATATGTATATGACGCCTATCCCTTTTGCGGCGATTTTCTTTACAAGTTTCAAGAGGGCGGTCTTTTCCCTCTTGCCGTAGGAGGCCGTCGGCTCGTCGAGTATCAGCACCTTTGCTTCCTGGGCGAGCGAGCGCGCTATCTGCACCGCCTGCCGCTCCGTGATGTCGAGCTCGCCAAGCATCCTCGTCGGGTCTATGTCCATTTCCGTTTCGGCAAGCACCTTCTCCGCTTCCTCCACCAATTTTTTATAATTCATAAAGCCCTTCTTCCCCGCGGCGAAGTCCCCCATAAAAATATTCTCCGCCACGGAGAGGTCGGGCATCAGAAATTGGTTTTGGTAAATGGTCTGCACCCCCATCGCTTTCAAAACGTCGGGGTTGAAGTTCTTCACCTCTTTGCCGCAGATAAAAACCCTGCCGGAATCAGGCACGTATGCGCCGGACAGTATCTTGATGAACGTCGATTTCCCCGCTCCGTTCTCGCCCACCAAGCAATGTATCTCGCCCGCAACAAGGTCGAATGACACACGGTCAAAGACTGTGACGCCGGAAAAGCTTTTGGTGCAATCCTCTACATGGACTACTATGTCAGAGGCTTTCTTATTCATGGTTCGATTATATGGCGGTGGTAAATCCTTGTCTTTTATCACACTACAGAAAGGCCTTCTTTTGTTTGCCTAAACGACATTTTGGGACTATGCAATCAATGGCCGCAGGTCTTGCGGTATTCTTTCGGCGTCATGTTTGTGTATTTCTTGAACAGGACGGAGAAGTATTGGGAGTTCGGGATGCCGACGGCCATCGCCACCTGGGATATTTTCTGACTCGGATCCGCAAGCAGCTCCTTGCTTTTTTCGATTCGCCGCTTGTATGTGTACTCCATTATGGAAGTGTTCATATGGTTTTTGAACAATAGCATAAGGTAGCCGGAGCTCAGATGTACGGCATCCGCGACCATTTTTGGGGAGATGGGGTTTTCGAGGTTTTCGTTGATAAAGTCTATGGCGTGCTTCAAGTAGACTGCCAAGTTACCATTGTTCTCGATGGCTTTTGAAAGCTCAAAACCCTCACCTTCCTCGCTCTCCCGTTTCAGTAGCTCTAGCCGATCCACGGAAATCTCGTCGTAGCCGACCATGTCACGGACAAGCGCCGTCAAGTCAAACGATTTCCGCTGCACCACGCATATGCGACGTCCGTCCCTAAGCACCGTGATACGGTCGGAAATCCTGATGGCATCTTCGACTATATGAGTGAAGTACACGACGCCTATCCCGTTTTGCGCCATTTCCCTAAGTATCTCAAGTATCTGCTGCTTCTGCCCGTCGGAGAACAACGACGCTATATTGTCGGCAAGCACGATGCCGGCCTTGTTGGCGTAGACGCGAGCCATTTGAACGACCTGTTTCTCGAACTCCGTCAGGTTGACCGGAAGCATATCAGAGTTTATGGGGACTTTCAGGCGCTCAAAGATTTCCTCTGCATGGTATTTTAATTTTTTGTAATTCAATATGCCCGCGCGGTTCGCTATATACTCGCCCATGAAGATATTCTCGGCGACCGTCAGATCCTGCATAAGGTATTGCTCCTCGTACAGCGACTGCATATTGTTTGAACGGGCAAACGACGGGTTGTGGCTTCGCGGCCTTTTGCCGTAAATCTCAAGATATCCAGAGTCGATGGAGATGGCGCCCGAAAACACTTGGTGCATTGCGGTCTTGCCTGCGCCTTTTGTCCCCAAAACGGTATGTATCTCACCTTCGTTCAGGGAAAAGTCCACCGCGTCCAAAGCCTTGGTGTGCCCGAACTGTTTTGAGATGCCTATTGCTTTCAAACAAACCTGTGAATCCGCCATGGTCATCACCCCTTATACAAACAATTCTATCCTATACAAAGAGAGACTGCAAACGCAGCCTCTCACAAACAATTATTGTCATTCCCCTAGTTGTCGCCCTACGCTTCTATCTGGAGGCAAAATACTCGTCAACGCGGGATGTCGCCCATACTTTGTCCCATGTGACAAGATTGGGGTCGTTCACGTTGGTGGAGTCGATGATGAATATAGGCGAGTCATAGGTTTCCGGAACCGCTTCCCCATCGAACCACTTCAATATCTGCACGACCACGTCGCCGCCGACATAAGAGGGGGGATTGGCGCAAGTGGCAAGCACCTGGCCGTTCCCGATCATCTCGATGCCGGGGTCGGAGCCGTTGAACGTGACGACCTGTATCTGGCCAAGCACACCGTTCTCCTCTAGGACGTTGACGACGCCGGCGCACATATCCTCATTGTGGACAAGCACCATATTGTAGTCTAGGTCGGACATCAGCGTATCCTCTGTTATGGAGATGGCTTCCGCACGCACCCAGTTCGCCGTCTGGCGGAAGATGACCTCTATGTCGCCACGTCCGATTGTCGCAGCCTCAAAGCCCTGTGAGTGCGGCTCGGCAACGCCTTGCCCAAGCTGCCCTTGTATTTCCAGCACCCTCAGCTCGCCCGGCACATTGTTGGCGACCCATTGGCCTATCTCGTAACCCATGTCATAGAATGAGTTTCCTATGGTGCTGGTCGCCTTTGCGGGGCCTTCTGCGGCAACAGAGCTCATCAGAAAGAGCGGGATGCCCGCTTCCTCACATAGCTGGGCGTTTATCTGAGCCGTTTCGCTGGATACGGAGAACACCGCGATGGCGTCAACGCCTTGGGCGATCAAGTCCTCGACATTTGAAATCTCCTTCTCCGAACTGTACTCCGCCAAAAGCGCGGTGACTGTCATGCCCGCATACTCCGCAGCCATCCTTACGCTGTCTGCAAAGCTTTGGTAGTAGAACTCCGGCCCAGGCTGTATGAGGCCCAGGTGGTAGTTGTACGTGCCAGGGCCGTCGTGCGTGTTTCCAGCCGGAGCGGGCGCCGCTGGAGCGGGTGCGGGCGCCGGCGTGTCCTCGGCCGGCGCGGACGGCTGCGATGTGCATGCCGCCAGCATAGATACCAGCAACACCATGGCTGCCAGCACTGCGATTATTTTAGTTCTTTTTGTCAACATTGATAGTTCCTCCTTGTTGGTAGAATAATATCTTTTGCGTAGGGCAAAATCTTCTATCAAACTGACTTTATCGCATCAAATGTTTGCAACGACGATATTATTCAAGAACGCAAAACCTTGGTTTTGCCAGTAAATATTTCCGGCAGTCATATAGTGCGTAAAAATGTTTGTCCTTGATATATTTTTGAGTGTGTGACGTTTTAGGCGGGTTTTTTCGTTTTCTGGAGTTGCGACAAGATGATGCCGCAAAATATCAAGGCGCAGCCGAAGTATGCGCGGCCGGTCATGGCCTCGTTTATAAGGATGACGCCGCCCACCACGGAAAACACGGATTCTAATGAGAAAATGACCGAGGCCTTGGCGGGGGCGACGTAGCGCTGGCCAACCACCTGGAGCGTGTACGCCACGCCGATGGAACCGATGCCCCTATAGAGCAGAGGGGCTATGCCCATAAGCATATAGGCTGGCACGACGGGCTCCGTCAGCACGGCAAAGATCATGCAGAGAGCGCCGCAGATGACGAACTGGATCATGGAGAGCCTAAGGGCGCTGACCTTTGGCGCAAACCTGTCTATCGCGATGATATGCGCCGCCCAGAAGCAGGCGCCGAGAAGCAACAGGCCATCGCCAAGCATAAGGCTGCCCAAGCCGTCCTCCACGCAGAGGAAGTACATGCCGACCACCGCGATGCCCGCGCCCGCCCATATAAGCTTTCCCGCAGGCCTTTTCATAAAGATTCCGGCTATCGGCACTATTATTATATACAGCCCGGTGATAAACCCGGACTTTCCGGCGGAGCCCGTCAAGTCCACGCCGAATTGCTGAAGGTTGCCAGCGAAAAAGACGAGCAGGCCGCAGACCGCACCGTACTTCCATAGCGTCCGCCGCATCGCGGCGTCCGGCTTCGCCCTGTCGAAAATCAGAGTGATAGGCACAAGCGATGCAGCCCCTATAAGGAACGATAGACCGTTGAACAGGAACGGCCGCATATATTCCATGCCGACCACTTGCGCAACAAAAGAAACCCCCCAAATGATGGAGGTTAGAAAGAGCAGAATTGTAGCTTTTAATTCTTTTGATGCCATTGCTTTTGCCGTCACAGAATGCTTTTCAGGAATTGGCGGGCACGCGGGTTCTGCGGGTTGGTGAAAAATTCGTCCGGCGTGCCAGTTTCGCCTATCTCGCCCTCTACCATAAAGATGACGCGGTCTGCCGCCTCACGCGCAAAGCCCATCTCGTGCGTGACGACAAGCATGGTCATGCCGCTTTTCGCGAGGTCTACCATCACCTCCAATACGTCCCCGACCAGTTCAGGGTCGAGGGAACTGGTCGGCTCGTCAAAGAGCATTATCTCCGGCTCCATCGCAAGCGCCCGCGCTATGGCGACACGCTGCTGCTGTCCGCCGGAAAGCTTGGATGGGAACTCGTCGAACTTGTCTGCGAGCCCGACCTTGGCAAGTATCTCTTCGGCTATTTTCGAGGCTTGCTGCTCGGGCATTTTCTTTACGTGGATGGGGGCGAGCATAACGTTTTCCTTGGCGGTCTTGTGCGGAAATAGGTTGAAGCGCTGAAAGACCATGCCCGTTCTGAGCAATATCTGTGCGCGACGCTCCCTTGACATATGTACGTGCTGATGGCCGTTCACCCGTTTTTCAATAAGTTCGTCGTCAATATAAATCTCGCCATCCGAGATGGTTTCGAGGCCGTTAATGCAACGCAAAAAAGTGGACTTGCCCGAACCCGACGGCCCGATGATAGCGACAACCTCGCCCAAGTCAACGGTCAAACTGACGTTCTTGACTGCCTCGACTATCGCGAAGGTCTTGCATATATCAACGGTTTTTATTACCGACATTATATCCTGCCCCTCTTCTTCATCATTCATACAACGAATATTTCTTTTCGAGCCTGTTGAATACGTACGTGAATACTCCGGTCAAAACCAAATATATCGCCAGCGTCGGGATAAAAACAAGCGCGCTTGCCCTGTTTGATGATATCATCCTGGCCTGGAACGTGAGGTCGTTTAGCGCGATGATGGACACGAGCGCCGTGTCTTTCAGCACCATAATAAACTCGTTGCAAACCGGCGGTATCATGCGCCTGTACGACTGCGGTATAATGACAAGCCTCATCGCCTGCCCGTAAGAAAGGCCAAGCGAGCGCGCCGCTTCTAGCTGTCCTTTGTCTATCGACTGTATCGCCGCCCTTATTATTTCTGCAAGATAAGCCGCGATATTGAGGGAAAAGGTGACATACGCTGCCGTAAAACGACCCATTGTAAAGCTGTCATCGATAAGAGGCAGACCAAAATAAACGATGAACAATTGCAACAAAAGCGGCGTACCGCGAAAGAAGAACACGTAGGCGGTCGCCGGTTTGCTGATAAGCGGGTTCTTGGATATTTTCCCTAGAGCCAGAAAGACGCCGAGCACAAGCGCCGTACACACCGACGTAATCGTCAGTGTCAGCGTCGTGCCCGTCGCCTCAATGAGTACGGGCATCCATAGGAATATTTGGTCGAGCGATTCTTTCATCTATTCGTTTCGTACTACGATGGACAAAGCATTTGACACATAGGGCTCAGTCAGAAGATACCTTTCCTTGCGCGGCTCCGTGATGGACACGGACGAAATGATGATGTCGTACTCTCCTCTTTCGAGCGCGAAGAAGATGCCGTCCCATGCGGTGTTGACAAATTCGACTTCTAGGCCAAGGAGCTCGCCGAGGCGATATGACACGTCGATATCAAAGCCTATGGGCGTACGCCCGTCTTCCGCAAGGTATTCCATTGGCGGGTAGCCCACTTCCACACCAACCAAAAGCTTGCCTTCGGCTATCGTGGTGAAGTCCATCGGGATGGTGGGCGCTGACGAAGGGTTGCGAAGCCCTGCCGTGAAATCCTCGCCGAAATGCTCCACCGCGATCCTGGACATGGAACCGTCAAAGAACATGGTATCAAGAGCCGCCTCGACAGCCGCAAGAAGAGCGGTTGACTCTTTTGCGAGGCAAAGCCCCAGAGGCTCGCCTTCATCGTTGACCCAAGCAAGCCTGTACTTGTCGCCGCCCGACAAGTAGTACCCAGCCACGACGCTGTCCACATAGACCGCATCAACGCGTTCAAGCGCAAGATCGTCAAAGCATTGCGTGACTTTCTCGTAGCGATGGACGGTAACGCCCGTCATGCCATCTTCGATCATCTCGTCGATACTGATGGCCGCCGTCGTATCGACCTGCACCGCAATCTCGTGACCCGGGAAGTCTGCCGGCGAATTGATAGCGCCTCCGCCTCCGCTTGAAGTCCCGCCGCCGCAGGCCGCCAGAATGAGCGCCAGACATACAGCCAGTGAGATTGCAATAGTTTTCTTCATATTCATGATTCGCATAACCTCCTATTCAAAATTGAATTTTCATTATACCATTTATTTAACTTTGTCCAACTTTTTTTGTAGATTAGGTTTTTGGGGATTTTCGCGTGCTCAAGGCCCTTGCTTACCCCATGAGCTTTTAAGACCAATTATCTGGTTAAAGACTTTGGGGGCGCCTTGCTTCGAATCTGTAAGCTTTGAGTCGGCGATATAATAGCCGTGGCGGAAAAACTGGAAGCGCTCGCCGGGAAGGGCGTGGGTGAGCGAGGGCTCTGCTTGGCATGTTTTTATGGTTACGGAGTTTTTTGCAATGGTTTGGGTGCCGTCTTCGGCTTCGTCCATCAAGTAGGAGTATTCGCGTACGGTGACGGGAACTGACGTTCGCGCGTCTACCCAATGTATCGTGCCTTTGACCTTGCGGCCCTCAAACCCTTCACCGCTCTTTGTCTCAGGGTCGTATGTACAGCGAATCTCTGTAATCTTTCCTGCGGCGTCCTTGATGACTTCACGAGCGGTTATGAAGTACGCGCCTTTGAAACGCACCTCGTTTCCGGTAAAAAGGCGGAAGTATTTTTTTGGCGGATCCTCCATAAAGTCTTCGCCGTCTATCCAAAGCTCACGCGAAAACGGCACAGCCCGCTCGCCCATTTCGGGAATCTCGCGGTTGTTTTCCATTATGGCTTCCTCTGTAAGGTCTTCGGGGTAGTTTTCGATAACGACCTTGATGGGATCGAATACGACGTTGCGGTTTTCCACTTTTTCCTTTAGGTCCTCGCGGACAAAATGCTCAAGGAACTCTATGTCCACCGTGCTGTTCGCCTTTGCCACGCCTATTTCCTCGCAAAAGCGGCGGATGGCTTCGGGCGTGTATCCGCGCCGCCTTATCCCTGCCAAGGTCGGCATTCTGGGGTCGTCCCAGCCTTCGACCGTGCCATCGTCTACAAGTGATTTCAGATGGCGTTTGCTCATAAGCGTATGGGTAAGATTCAGGCGGGCAAACTCTATCTGGCGGGGCGGCGCAGGCCAGTCAAGAGACTCAAGCACCCATTCGTAGAGCGGCCTGTGGTCCTCAAATTCTATGGAGCAGAGCGAGTGAGTGATGTTCTCTATGGCGTCCTCGATGGGATGCGCGTAGTCGTACATCGGGTAGACGCACCATTCGTCCCCCGTATTGTGGTGCGAAGCGTGGGCTATGCGATAGATGACCGGGTCGCGCATATTGATGTTCGGCGAGGCCATGTCTATCTTCGCCCTGAGAACCATTGCGCCGTCTGGGTGCTTGCCTTCCTTCATGTCACGGAAAAGGCGAAGGCTTTCTTCGGGCGGCCTATTTCGCCAAGGGCTTTCCTTGCCCGGTTCGGTCAGCGACCCGCGGGCGGCGCTTATCTCGTCGGCGCTTTGCTCGTCCACATAGGCGAGGCCTTTTTCGATAAGGTATTCCGCGCCCTCGTACATACGCGGAAAATAGTCCGAGGCAAAACGCAGATCGTCCCATTTGAAGCCGAGCCAAGCCACGTCCTCTTTTATCGACTCGACGTATTCGGTGTCCTCTTTGACCGGGTTTGTGTCGTCAAAGCGTAAGTTGCAAAGACCGCCGTACTTCTCGGCGGTCGTGAAGTTGATGCATATGGCTTTTGCATGCCCTATGTGCAGATAGCCGTTGGGCTCCGGCGGGAAGCGTGTATGAATGGGGCGGTCGTAGCGCCCGTTCTTGACATCTTCGTCAATGAAGCTGTGGATGAAATTGCTGCCCTGCGATTCCGACATCTGCGACCCTATCTCTTGACGATAAGGGCAGTCCCCTGGCCGCCACCGATGCAGAGCGTGGCAAGGCCGGTCTTGGAATCCCTGCGTGCCATTTCGTGAAGCAATGTCACAACGATGCGGGCGCCAGAAGCTCCTATGGGATGGCCGAGCGCTATGGCGCCGCCGTTGACGTTTGTCTTTTCCGGATCGAGCTTCAGCTCGTTGCCGACCACGACAGCCTGTGCTGCAAATGCCTCGTTTGCTTCGACAAGGTCAATATCGTCTATTGTCATGCCTGCTTTTTCAAGCGCCTTGCTCGAGGCGGGGATCGGGCCTGTGCCCATGATTGCGGGATCCACGCCCGCCGAAGCGTAGGACACTATGGTGGCAAGGATTTTCAGATTGTGCTTCTCGGCGTATTCTTTGGATGTCACGATGACAGCGGCTGCCCCATCGTTGATGCCCGATGAATTTGCGCCCGTTACCACGCCGTCGTCCTTGAACGCAGGCTTGAACCCTGCAAGGCCCTCGGCAGTCACGCCGGGTGTATAGTGTTCATCTGTGTCGAACATGGCGAACTCGCCCTTGCCCTTGGGTATCTCGACAGGGACTATCTCGTCCTTGAAGCGCCCGCTCGTGATGGCCGCTTCCGCACGCTGCTGCGAACGAGCCGCATACTCGTCAACCTGCTCTCTTGTCAGCCCCCATTGCTCGACTACGTTTTCCGCCGTGATGCCCATATGGTAGCCCTCGAACGCATCGCTTAGCCCATCGGCGATCATTGCGTCGACAAGCACCGTGTCGCCATAGCGTATGCCCCATCTGGCTTTAAGAATGTAGTTTGACTGGGTCATGTTTTCGGCGCCGCCCGTCACTATCACGTCTGCGTCGCCCGCCTTGATGATCTGAGCCGCAAGGCTGATCGCCCGCATGCCCGACCCGCAGACTTTATTTAGCGTAAAAGACGGCACTTCCTTGGGTATGCCCGCATGAATCATCACCTGACGCGCCAGGTTCTGCCCAAGGCCGCTCTGTAGGACACAGCCGAAGATGCCCTCGTCAACTTCTTCGGGGCTGATGCCCGCCCTTTTCAGCGCCTCCTTGACAACAAGTGTGCCAAGCTGCGCCGCTGTTGTATTCTTCAGGCTTCTGTTGTATTTCCCTATTGGTGTGCGTACTGCGCTAACGATAACCGCTTCTCTCATTCTTCACTCCTTTATTTGTGTTTTTCTGCTTATTCCCAGAGATTTACCTACTGATAATACGATGTTTTGGGCACGATTTCAATGTGAACCATGTAAGTTTTTATAAGTTTTTACGTGACATCGCACAAAGAGCATATTTCCCCTCGATGCTTCTATGATATTTCACAAAGGATTTGCAGCCGATGCAGTTGGTGCGGCGCTACTTGAGCATGACCGTGTATTTTTCGACGAACTTGACGGGGTTGTAGGAGAGCTTGGCCTTGCGAAGCCCAGGAATGCCCATGTCTTCCTCGCGGTTGATGCGCTTTACATTCGATGCCATCGCCTTGCAAAATTCGTTGTTGATGGCTTGGTAGAGGCCGCGGTACTCCGTGTTGGCCTTTTCGATATGCACAACCACGGTTCTCGTGCCGATGCGGCCGCCTATGCTGATCGCTTCGATCTTGCCGTCTATGCGTATGCAGCCGGACAGGTACCCTATATTATCCAGATTCAAAATCGCGTCATGTATGGCGGTTTCTTCGTATTTCAGCTGCTCGCGTTCGCGTGGGTTCTGCAAATCTTTCCGCTCGTTGAACGCATGGATGAACGCCATGACGTCGTCCGCCATATCAGAGGTCATTTCGCTGTATTCATATGAATGATTTCTTTGGAAATAATTGAGGTGGTTCTTTTTGGAGTGATAGGCTCGTCCCTTGAGCTCGATAAGGTCCTTTGTGTCGTATAGATAGTCGAAGTTTGGACGGTCTGCCTCGAACGTCAGTTCTCCGGGCATGGCTTTTTCCAGGATTTCGAGCATATGGAACGGCACCAGCCTCATGCTGAAAGGGCTTTTGTTTGATGCGAATATCTCTCTGGCGTCCAAAATTGTCTGGCGGAGGCTTTTCGGGTCGTACTCGCCGGTTCGCGTCAAAGGGACAAACATAAACGGATTGTCGCCGTTGAAGTAGAGGTTGTCAGAGCCTGTGAGGCAAAGATATTCGCCGATCTGCTCCCAACGGAAATGGTTTATGCTTTGCCACATAAAAAGGGAGGTGTAGGTGAGGCCGCTTGCTTTGTAGTCGAAACCGTTCAGAAAGGATTCCAAAAGGGCTCTGTCTTCGAGCGTTATGCGGCCGCTGAATAGGTGCACGGGAGGGGGGGGCTCAATGGGAGCGGATGTCGTAATGGGAAGGGGGGTGATTTCCATTATTTTCCATTCCATATATTGCGGAGGGAGTCGAGGCTGCGGTGGGCCGTCAGGTCGAAGTGCAAGGGGGTAATGGTCGCATAGCCAAGCCCGTTCGCGATGATGTCGCTCTCGTCAGGGGCGGATTCGCCAATTATCTGCGGCGCACCCGAATAGTGGTAGCCCGTGCGGCCTTCGCCGTCCGTCTGCTCATGGAACCATTCATCGTATGCGCGATAGGAGAGCGGGCAGACCTTGGGGCCTTTGATTTCATCTGGCGGCAGGTCGGGCACGTTCACGTTGAGGATAACGTGCGGCTCGTGGATGAAATGGATGTCGAGCGATTTTGGGTCTTTGGCTATTCGTTTTGAGAAAGGCTCGGAGCGGGCGATTTTTTGCGCCAGTTCCATGGCTTTGCCGAAGTTGGTGGGCGTGCGGTGGAACGACAGGTTTGAGCTGATGGACATCGCTGCCGCCGGCAGCCCGCAGAGCGCCCCTTCGACGGCCGCCGAGACCGTACCGGAATACAGCGTGTCCGTGCCGAGGTTCATGCCGTGGTTGAAGCCGGAAAATACCATGTCTATTTCGACGCCCCGGTCGCGGTAAATCTCTATACCTATCTTGACGCAATCGGCGGGCGTGCCTTCCATGGCGATGGCATGCTTCGCCTCGGGAAAAGGGACGTCCTCGATGTTGACGAGGCGACCGATGGTGATGCCGTGCCCGCTTGCGCTCTTTTGCGTATGGGGGGCACAGATGTATACGTCGCCGACTTCGGAGAGGGCTTTCGCAAGCTTGTGCATGCCGAGGGCGTCAATGCCATCGTCATTCACGACCAGGATGTTTTTGCCGTGGTTTGTGCTTTTGCCGTGGTTTGTGCTTTTGATATGTTCAGGTGTACCTATGTCCATCGTTTGATTTTAACAGAAGGGGGGAAGGTTGGCTAGGGGGCGTTGCGAGTTGGGTGGGGACGATGTATGATATAGGTGATATACGACATGGTAACAATGGTGGCAGCAAGGTGAAAGGAGATATGCAGCATGAAAGATTATTCTACATTGGTGTTTGAGCAAAAGGGCAGGATCGGCATTGTGAAGGTCAACAGGCCAGAGGCGCTGAACGCGCTTAATGCGACCGTGCTTGAGGAGCTTTCCGATATTTTCGGGGAAATCGAGGCGGACGATTCCATCGGGATCGCGATCTTGACGGGCGAAGGGCGCGCGTTTGTTGCGGGCGCCGACATCGCGGCGATGAAGGAAATGAGCGCGCTTGAGGGGCGGGCCTTTATGATCAAGGGGCAGGCGGTGATGAACAAGATTGAGGGGTTGAGCAAGCCTGTCATCGCGGCGGTAAACGGGTTTGCCTTGGGCGGTGGCTGCGAGCTTGCGATGGCCTGCGACTTCCGCTTCGCTTCGGACAAGGCTAAGTTTGGGCAGCCAGAGGTCAACCTTGGAATCATCCCTGGTTTTGGTGGTACGCAGCGCCTGCCGCGTCTTGTCGGCAAGGGGATGGCGAAGATGCTTATTTTCAGCGCCGAAATGATAGGCGGCGAGGAAGCGAAGGCGATAGGTTTGGCAGAGAAAGTATTCCCGGCGGATGAACTGATGGCGGAAACGGAGAAGTTTGCGGAGCTTATTCTGTCGAAAGCGCCCATAGCCGTTTCGCTCGCCAAGGCAGCGATCAACAATGGCGTGAACGTCGATTTGCTTACAGGCGTGAACTTCGAGGCGGAGGCTTCGGTTGCGCCGTTTGGGTCGGAGGATCGGCAAGAGGGCATGGGGGCGTTTTTGGAGAAGCGGGCTGCGGGGTTTGCGAATAAGTGATGGCGTAGGATGTACGTTTGTTGTGTACGCCGACGGTCTTGGTGCCGGTATGATTAGCAGCGGCACGCAATTCCGCAGTGTACATCTGTTGTGTACGCCGATAGTCTCGACTTTGGTGCGGCTCGCCCCGACTGGTCCTCTACGATTTGCCGGTGCTCGACTGCAGGTTCAGAGAATAGTAAGTGTGACGGAGCCATTGTGGCCTCGCAATGCAAATCTAGGGAGGACAGTCGGCTGCGAGCCGCAAGGAACGGACTGTCGGCGTACACTCGTAAGTGGTTATTGTGCATAGGTCTGTTGCAAAGTGTGAGAGTGTGATTGTTGACAGGTGGATTGCGGAGAAGATAGGGCTGGCGTCGAGGGAGGGGCTTGGGCGTGAGGCGCTTGAGGCGTGGCAGCTTGAGAGGCTGCGCGAGACTGTTGGGTTGGCGGTCGAGCGCAGCTCTTTTTATCGGGAAAAGTTGGGGGGGGGTGTCGGCGGAGGCGGGGAGCCAGGTGGGGCATCGCTGCAGGGCGAGCTCGCGAGGCTTCCGTTTACGATGCCGAGCGAGCTCGCGGAACATGGGGCGGCTATGGTCTGCGTCCCTGCTTCGCAGGTGAGCCGCATCGTGACTCTGCAAGCTACGTCGGGTACGACCGGGCCGCCTAAGCGCGTATGGTTCACAGAGGCGGATCAGGAGCTTATGGTCGACTATATCCACCACGGGCTGAGGGTGATGACAGGGCCGCAGGACGTCTTTTTGGTGCTGATGCCTTGCGAGCGGCCTGGGTCGGTCGGTGACCTTGTGGCGATAGGCGTTGAACGCATAGGCTCGCGTGCCATCCGCATAGGGGCTATCCCGCAGGACGGAAGCCGCGACAGTGAGATAATTGAGCTGATGCGGCGCGAGCGGGTGAGCACGGGGCTTGCGACGGGGGCCACCGCCGTGCGCCTCGCTGCGTTGAGCGCCGCCGACCCCGAAATAAAAACCAATATGCGTACCATCCTTCTCTCGGCGCAGTACGTGTCCGAAGCGGACAAAAAAACCATAGAGAGCTCATGGGGCTGCACGGTCTACGAACACTACGGCATGACAGAAATGGGGCTCGGCGGCGCGATGGCTTGCGAGGCGCGCTTAGGTTATCACCCTCGTGAGGCCGACCTGCTCTTTGAGATAATAAACCCCGACACAGGCGAGCCCCTGCCCGAAGGCGAATACGGCGAAATAGTCTTTACCACCTTGACGCGACGGGCGATGCCGTTCATCCGTTACCGCACGGGGGACTTCAGCCGGTGGCTGCCGGAGCTATGTCCCTGCGGCAGCATCCTAAAGCGCCTCGACAAAGTCGGCGACCGCGCTGAACGAAAGAGTTATTGACTATGGATATGTGGATAAAACCCATGGATAAGTCCAGAGATTACACAGCTGTCGTGATAGCAGCAGGCCTCTCGTCACGGATGAACGGCTTCAAGCCGCTGCTCGACATCGGAGGAAAGCCCGCACTTTTCCGCCTGCTCGATACGATACAGGCCGCAAATATTAAACATGCCTTCATCGTGACAGGGTACGGACACACCGCGATCGAGGATGCCATGCTCCGTTACGGCAGCCCTCAAGTTACCACCCTACACAATGAAGATTATGAGAGCGGGATGTTCAGCTCTGTACAGGCGGGCATCCGCCACATATCCAAAACTTATAAAACCGACGCTTTGCTCTTTCCCGTGGACGTGCCGCTTGTCGCCGCCCATACCATCGTAGGATTGATTGAGGCGTATGAGAGCGACGTCACGCATACAGGGGCCGGACACTTCGCCGTCCCCGTCCACAAGGGCAGAAACGGCCACCCATTATTGATCCCAAAAAACCATTATTCCGAAATAATCGACTACAATGGCGACGGCGGCCTTAAAGCCATCCGCAACAAATACGACGCAGGCATGGTAAGATATGAAGCGGAGGACATGGGCTGCGTCCTCGACATGGACACCCAGGAGGATTATGAGAAAATTCTTGAATACCACAAAGAAAGCGCCTGACCCCCGCATTTTTCTTGTGCGGCACGGCAAACCCGAGCAACACAGCGGGAAGATTTTTCTCGGCCAGCTTGACGTGCCGCTCTCGTACAAAGGCAGGCATGAGGCCTCTCTTGCCGGGCGTGCGCTCGTAGCCAGCGGTGCATGTGCGAATCGCATATACACAAGCGACCTTATGCGCGCCAAGGAAACGGCGGACATCATAGCCGAGGAGCTTGGCGGTCTTACCGTCGTGCCCGACAAGCTTTTCCGCGAAATGGCTATGGGCGCTTGGGACGGCGAGCTTATCGAGGACATCAAAAAAAAGTTTCCGGAAGAATACGCCAAGCGCGGGGATGACCTGCGTAATTACCGCGTGCCTGGCGGCGAAAGCTTTTACGATCTCAGGGGGCGTGTCACACGCGAGTTTTACCGCATATTTGAAAGCGACATCCTTGGCGTGGCGGGCAGCCCAGACGAAAGCCCCTGCGACCTTATAATAGTCGCGCACCTCGGCGTCGTGACAGCCCTGACGGAAGAACTTGACCCAGAAAAGTACCCGCCGGGCGAGCCCAAATTTTTCGACACCGGCTCCGTGACGATGTGCAAGGTTCCAGACTGGCTGTGGTCTGGCGGGAGTCCGCAATGAAACCCGCAATGAAGATAGACATACTGACGCTGTTCCCCGAGATGTTTGAGGGCGTGCTTTCGGCGGGCGTGATAGGCCGCGCGGCGGAACGTGGGCTTTTGGAGTTCTCAGTGGCCGACATAAGAGAGCACACGGCGAACAAACATCGCAAGGTTGATGACTACCCGTTCGGCGGCGGAGCGGGGCAGCTTATGGCTGTGCAGCCGATTTTCGACTCGCTACGGAGCCTGAGCCCTCTCCCGCCCCGCCTTATCTACCCATCACCGCGGGGACGCCCGCTCGACAGAACACTCGCCGAGGAACTTGCGAAAGAACCCTCGCTCGTCCTGCTCTGCGGGCATTACGAAGGCGTGGATCAGCGCGTACTCGACCACTTCGGCTTCGAGGAGATATCCATCGGCGACTATATACTCACCGGCGGCGAGCTGCCGTCAATGGTTTTGATTGACACCGTATGCCGCCTTGTCCCTGGCGTCCTCGGTTCGGATGACTCCCATGCCGAGGAGTCCATATACTCCGGCCTGCTCGAATACCCGCAGTACACGCGCCCTGCATCCTTTGAGGGCATGGACGTGCCGGACGTGCTCATTTCAGGTGACCACGCCAAGATCGCCCTCTGGAACTTCGAGCAGTCGCTGCGTCTTACTGCCGAACGCCGCCCTGACCTCCTACGTTCTTGGCTCGCCGCAAATTACGACGGCCTCGACAAAAAACGCAAAGCCCTCACCGCCCCGTATCACGACTCCCTGTAAAGCCCCGCAACCCATAGCCAAAAGCCCCTATTGTGGCCAGCCGCCTTATTCCCTCAAACACCCTGCCGGAACCACTAAAACACCGCTCTCCATCGTGTAAGCCATCTCCGTCCCCGTTACAATCATCAAGAACTCCGGCTCGCCAAGTTTTTTGTCGTTCTCCATGATAAGATTTTTCAGCGTTATCAGGTGTTCTTCCGCTTCTTTTATCTTGCTTCCGCCGAGCTTCACCTCGACCAACGCAAACTTGCCGTTGTGGAAGTGGATTACATTGTCGCACTCCAGGCCAAATCTGTCCCTGTAGTGTTTCAGGCTGCCGCCGATGGATTGCACGTACACGCTCAAATCTCTGTTCACCAAGTTTTCAAACAACAAGCCGAAGGTCTTTATGTCGAGCATAAGCTCTTTGGGGGAACAGCCCAGAGCGGCAACCGCCAAAGATGGATCCACCAAGCTCTTTTTCGGAGACGTCCTGATTGATGTCCTCGACCTGATATTTGGGTTCCACGCCTCGATCTCCTCGATGATGAACAGCTTTTTCAGCGTTTCGATATAATCCATGATGGTCTTGTCGCTTATTTCTGAATAATTTGCCCGTATATCCTCATAAAGCGCTTTGTTTGAGTCTATAGTGGATACCTGCCGAGCGTATGATTTCAGGATTGACCTTGCCAATGCCGGGTTCCGCTTTGTGCCATCAACCTTGGATATGTCGTTTTCGAACAACACGTCCAGATAGTTTTTCGGCACATCAAACGCTTTTTTCCCTGTCAGCTTGATGGCGCTCGGCCATCCACCTCTGCAAAGGGCGTGCGCGATTTTTTCATATGTCAAACTGGTCTGTATGCCGTCGATTTTCGCCATTCCAATCAGCAGATCTGTCAGCGACACTGAGCCGTTTGATTCGCCAGACTCGTAGAGGGTCATCGGCTTCATGGTAATGAACGCAAACCTGCCCGTGCCGCTGTGCAAAGTATCGTCCTCCACCGGGGTGGCGGAGCCGGTCAAGATGTATTGCGAGGGCTTGGCAGACTTGTCGACTGAGTATCTGACCGCATTCCATATCCTTGGCGCGATCTGCCACTCGTCGATCAGGCGCGGCTTGTCACCTTCAAGCAACAATGACGGCTTTGTGGCGGCAAGCTCTAGGTAGTTTTCCTGCAAGTCGGGATTTTGCATCTCAAGGACGCTCTTTGCGACCTGCATCGCGCTGGTCGTCTTTCCGCACCATTTTGGGCCCCTTATGAGCAAAGCTCCGGATGCGGATAGTTTTTCCCTTATTTCCTTGTCAATAATCCTCTCAATATAGGCCATAATTTTATTGCTCTTTCTTTATAAAAATTGACTGCCGTTGTTTTGGGATTATACCTCAAATTCCAACGACAGTCAAGACTTGTTTCTAATATTTGGAGTGTTTTACTTCTGATATTTGGAGCGTTTTACTTCTGATATTTGGAGCATTTTACTTCAGACATTTGGAGTGAATGGCGGGAGCATGACGGTGGCTTTGAACAGGTCGCCGTCGATGGATATGTCGAACCAGCCGCCTTGGAGGAGGACGAGGTCCTTGGCGATAGCAAGGCCGAGTCCGCTGCCCTCCGTGGTGCGTGCCTCATCGCCGCGCTTGAATCGCTCCATCAGCTCCTCTGGCGGGATGTTGAGTTTTGTCGCCGATGTGTTCTTGATTTCGAGGGTCACCATCTTTTGGTGCTCTTTCAGATTGATATAGACGCGGGTGCCGGACTGGGCGTATTTTCGCACGTTGCGAAGCAGGTTGTCCACGACTCGCCAGAGGAGCTGGCTGTCGGCCTCTGCATAGTAGCACCCGTCTTCCGCGTCGATGACCACTTCAAGGCCCGATGCAGCAAAACCGCCGTTTATCTCCGCGATCTCCTGATTGACAAGTTCAAGCAGATCCACCCGCTCCTTGCGTACGTTCATGGCGCCGCTCGATGCCTTGGCAGCATCGAAAAGGTCTTCCGTCAGCTTCTGCAGCCGCTGCCCTTTTTCGTCTATCACCGCAAGGTATTCCTCTGCGTTCTTGCTTTTAAGCCCCTCGGTCTTTAAGAGGTCTGTGTATGTAAGTATTGACGTAAGCGGCGTCTTGAGGTCGTGGCTGACATTTGAGATAAGGTCGGTTTTGAGCCTTTGGTTTTTTAGCTCGTTCTGTATGGCTGTATTTTGGGCGGTGCCGAGCTCGTTGACCAATGCCGATAGCTTGTCAAACTCGTTTTTGCCGTCGCCCTCTATATCAATCCTATAGCCCAAATTTCCGCTCGATATTTCTTCGATGCCTTTGCGAAGCCGCCCATAACGCTCCACCCACTTGCGGGTAAGGTAGATGGACCCCCCAAGCACAAGCAGAAGCAAGGCCAAGAAGATGGATGCCACGGCTCCTTCAAGCATAAGTGCAAGCCCACAAACCCCTGCAAGAAACGCCGTGATTACCCAAAACACGATTACAAAAATGAGAGTTTTTGCGAGCGGGTTTGTCCCGTCATAGCCTGTTTTGATGGCGTCGCCGAGCCTCTTGCAAGGGCCATTGGCGAAAATCGCAATAAGCGAGCGTTCCGCAAAAAGCCCCGCTTTTCCGATACGCACAAGCGACAGCACAAACCACAGAACGACGGCAGAGCACGCAAAGCCCAACGCGGAGTAAAAAGCGATATACAGGTTGTTTTGCAGAATGTCTACGCCTTGTGTGTTGTTCCAATATACCCTGGAGCCCTCCGACACTATGAAAAGCCCGACGGTGAGCACTATTGCCATAAGGACGACCTGGAACTCCACGAAGATTTTGTCGAGCGCCCAGAGCTTGCGGGTGTTTTCGTAAGAGGGCCTTTTGCGACCGGTGAACACTATCAGCCAGATTGCGGAAGCGAGCACGAGCGCAGCGAGCGCGGCAGCGGTGAAGAAATACGTCCGCATGATGTTCATGCCCTCATTGTAATAGGCTTCATAGCTGGCAAGCACATCCTCCGGCCACGCAATGTGGAGAGACGTCCTGCCGAGGTATGACCACAATCCACTGGTTCTCGCGAGGCTTGCGGGGCTGGCGTACGTATCGCCGGCCTCTATCACGATCCATGCCGGCTGGTTGCCGAACACGGCGGGGTCTGCCGGATAATTATTTCCGTCAAGGTCTACGCTTGACAGCGTATTTTCGCCGTCGCTGGCATAGTAAAGAACGCCATCGAGGTTTCTCATAGCGGCTGCATAGCTTTTCTCCCTGTCTGCGGCGATCTCCTGCTTGACAGCCAAGGACTGATCGGGATACAGGGCCTCAAATGCAAGGCGTACGCCCGGCTCATCGAAAGATTTTATTTTGCCGTCCGCTACCAATGCGGTGCTGCCTGCTATTTCTAAGGCATCAAATTTGAGTGGCTCCACCAATGGCACAGAGCCAAACCCCCACCAATTGAACACATGCTCGCCATATTCGTCGTACCCGTCATAGCCATGATAATCATAGGCCCACTCAATGCTGTCCTTGACATTGTTGTACAAGTATCGAAACTGATCGTCCACCGCGCGCTCATAGGCCGGCCCTCTTGCCACACTCACCTTGTCACCATCGACAAAGTCATTGAAAAGATAGCCTACGTCGTTCACCTTGTTTCGTGCGGTCAGATGGAACGTCTCCGAGTCGAGGAAGCCCCCTGGCGAGAACGCGTCCATCGACACAAAAGCGATTGTGTTGCTCTGCCTTGCCTGAAACTCGCCCAACCTCGCGCTGCCGAGCAGCAGCAAGCATATCGAGCCCGCGACAAACAGCGCGCACAGCAAAAAAATTATTGTCCTAAACGCCGTCTTTTCCCAAATCCTTGTTTTCATTTCGCTCAATCCTTTCCATTTTGTAGCCGATGCCCCACACCACTTTCAGGTAGCGGGGGTTGCCGGGGTTGATCTCGATCTTCTCCCGGATGCGGCGGATGTGTACGGCTACGGTGTTTTCAGGGCTGTACGAAGGCTCGTTCCAGACGGCCTCGTAAATCTGCCCGATGGAAAAGACGCGCCCTGCGTTTTGGGTCAGGAAGCTGAGGATGCCGAACTCTATGGGCGTCACGGTCACTGCGTCGCCGTCAAGGGTGACGGTTTTTGCCTCGTCGTCGACTACGAGGCCGCCAGTGGTGTAGACGCCTTCACGCTGCTGCGCGCCGCCGAGCGTCTTGTACCTGCGAAGGTGCGACTTGACGCGTGCGACGAGTTCGAGCGGGTTGAAGGGCTTGGTGACATAATCGTCCGCACCGATTCCAAGGCCTGCGACTTTGTCGTAATCCTCGGATTTGGCGGACAGCATGATGATGGGGATGTTGCGTTCCTCGCGAATCTTCATCGTCGCGCGGATGCCGTCCATCCTCGGCATCATCACGTCCATGATGATGAGGCTCACGTTCGGCTCTTGCGAAAGAACCTCTAGGGCCTCCATGCCGTCGGTCGCCGTCAGCACCCTATAGCCCTCGGCGGCAAGGTAGATCTCCACCGCCGCAGCTATCGCCTGGTCGTCGTCCGCTATGAGAATTGTCTCCACACCGTTCATGCTCTTAAACCCTGCTCCTGTCTTTTCCTAATAAAACTCCGCTTACGTACTCTAGCTTACAAAATGAAAATACCTTGCGGGTATTACGAAACAACTTGTCTGTTCCTTACGAAAATCTTAACGGCCATTACGGTTTTGTGACATGGGGCGGGCTAAACCGCGCCTATGTCTTCGAGCATGTCATGCAGCTTTAGGTAGGTGTCCTCGACTATGGGCGGGCAAACAATGGGCTTGCGCGCCTCGTCGCCTTCGAGCAGCTCTGTGCAGTTCCACGACCCAAACCGCTCCTTGAACCACGCCATCATCTCCGGCCCCAGTTCGTCGTGCGCTTTGTTGTAATCTTCTTCTGCAATCCATAGCACGGCGTTCGCGGCGCAGAGCGTACCGCAGGCAAGGCCCTCGTGCAGCCCGCCGCAATACGCGCCCATGGACTTTATAAGCGGTTGTCGGGCCTCCGGCTCCCAACCCATATCCTCAAGGCACATATTCATAATGCTTTCGCTGCAGCAATGCCCTTTTAGTTTTTCTTCGAATACTCTGTCTTTTGCGTTCATGGAATCTCTGCCTCTTTTCTTTGATTATATCACGTGGCGGGCTTTTTGAGGATCATCAGGAAGTAGCCGAGGGAATCCTTGTTGGAGAATGCGGAGCAGGCGCAGTATGAGGCGGGGTCTTCGCCTTCGGGGGTGACGGCTTTGAAGTATGCTTCGAGGGAGCCGTGGGCCATGATGGCCTCGGCGGCGAAGCTTGCGAGGGCGGGGCTTTCGTCTTCGTAGTGTTCGAGGATAAAGCCCATGTCCTCAAGCATTCCAGCGAGTTCATCGACCACGAAAGCGTCGTTCAGCATCACGAATGAAGGTTTTTCGTTTTCGGCGCAGTCGCCGTATGCTCTTGGTTTGTTTGCTTTTTCGGCCGCTTCGTTCAGCATTTGGGCGACGGCTGCCGGGTCGGGGTTTTTGATGTACAGGTCTGTAATGATGAGTTTGCCGCCGGGCTTTAGCAGGCAATAGGCTTCAAAGGCAGCATCCTCGTGGAGCCTGAATACCGACAGGCTGCATTCCATAAATATGCCATCGAATGATTTGGAATCGAAGTCCAGAAGTTCGGCTTCCATCTGGTGAAAGTCCAGGTCTGGGTGGCGGGATTTGGCCTTGTCAATCAATTCGGTTGACACGTCGACGCCTGTGGCATTGAAGCCGTAGTCGCTTGCAAGCAGGGCTACGGTGTCGCCTTCGCCGCAACCTATGTCGAGGACGCGTGCGCCTTGGGGGAGGGCTGCTTTTTCGATGGCCTTTTTTGTGAGGGCTAGGCCTCCGGGGCGGATGATGGTCATGGGGTTTCTCCTGTTTTGGCGTAGTAGGCGCAGAAAGGGATGAGGCGGTCGTCGGGGGAATAGACCTGGACGCGGCAGCGGCGCAGGCGTTCGGCGTCGAGGTTGGTCTCGTCCATAAAGGGCATACCGGAAATGGTGAAGGAGCTTCGCTTGAAGGAGGATATCGCTTCGTCGAAAGACATTGTGCCAAAGCGAGCTTTGTGCCGCGTCCGCAGGGGTTCTGCCGAAAGGCTCGCTACGGCTTCGCAAAGCTCAGCCGCCGCCTCGCTTTCGAAGACCCCTTGCTCCGCCTCGCACCTTCGGTGCTCGACACAAAGCTCTGGGGGCGGGCAGCAAGGTGGTTCGTTTGGTGCGTGGACGTCCCACTTGTTTAGGACGAAGTCGCGGTCGCGGCGGATGATTTCGAGGGGGTCGGCGGCGAACGGAGCGAGGGCGGGGTCGCAGCATGAGCCGCCGCTTGAAAGGGGGCGGAGGGTGCCGTCCGCCTCTTTCATAAAGGCGGCGCAGAAGCAGCAGAGTGGGTGGCCAGTGGTTATGGGCGCGAGGTCGGCTTTGCTGATGCGGCCTCCCGTCTGCTTCTCGATCTCGTCCATCACGGCGAACATGGTAAGGCGCTCGTCGTAGTCGCCGTCTGCGTTGCGTTCGTCTGGGTGGCGGCCGAAGAAGGCGGCGGGCTGGAAGTGCACGCCTTTGACGACGGAAATATTTTCGAGCATAAAGTCTATGATAGGGCCGATCTGGTCTGCGGTGCTTTTCAGCATTGTGGGGACGAGGGTGACGGGGAGGCCGGCGACGGCGCAGTTCATAATGGCGGCTTTCTTTGTCTCGAACATACGTTCGCCACGCATTGCGATGTGTACTTCGTCCGAAACGCCGTCGAATTGCATAAAGACGGTGGTGAGGCCTGCGGCTTTAAGCGTCTTTGCGTAGGCGGGGTCTTCTGCGAGGAGCTTGCCGTTGGTGTTGAGTTGGACGTATTCAAAGCCTTTGTCTTTGCACAGGCGGATGATGTCGGGCAGATCGGGGCGAACGGTGGGCTCGCCGCCGGAAAGCTGCAGATTGAATTTGCGTTCTTCGCCAAGGGCGATGAGGCGATCAAGCCAGAGGGCGATGTCGGCGAGCGGGGGGTCAGTCGGGGCTTCTTCGCCTGCGTTGGCGAAGCAATAGGAGCAGCGCTGGTTGCAGCGGGAGGTGACGTTTAGAAGGACGCAGCAGGCGGTCATCAGGTGGTCGGGGCAGGGGCCGCAATGATGGGGGCAGGCGGTGGAGGTGGCTCGCTGCGTTGTGTGCCGCTGCAAGTCACATGGGGCTGAACCCTCCGTCAACACGATGCGGGGGGGCACTGTGACCGAGGGGGAGGCAAGCCAACGTTCAAAGGCGACCGCGTCCTCGGATGCGAGTATGCACGAGGGGCCGTGCTCGGGGCAGGACTTTTCGAGGTAGACGGCGTTGCCATGGCGTACATATGCGGCCGGTATGGGAAGACCGCAGGCGGGGCATGTGCTTTGAGGGTATTCAAAGGTCATACAAGTGCGGCGATTTGGCGGCCGCATTCCATTGTGCCGACCGGTATCTTCCCCTCCGTCATGATGTCCGGCGTGCGGTAGCCTGCGGCAAGGTAGTCCTCGACCGCTTTTTCGACCGCGTCCGCTTCCTTGCCGAGCCCAAGCGAGTAACGGAGCATCATGGCGGCGGACAGGATGGTGGCGACTGGGTTTGCACGGTCCATGCCGGCATACTTAGGCGCGGACCCATGAATGGGTTCGTACAGGCCGAAGGCACCTTCGCCGAGGCTCGCCGATGGCAACATTCCGATGGAGCCTGTAATCTGGCTCGCCTCGTCAGACAGGATATCCCCGAACATATTGCTTGTGACTATGACGTCGAATTGTTTCGGGTTCTTTATCAATTGCTGCGCCGCGTTGTCCACATACATATGGTCGAGTTTGACCTCGGGGTATTCTGCGTGGACCTCTTCCATGACCGCACGCCATAGCCGCGAGCTGTCAAGGACGTTGGCCTTGTCTACGCTCATCACATTCTTGTTGCGCTTCATCGCCATGTCGAACGCAACGTGCGCGATGCGCTTTATCTCAAATTCTGTGTATTGCTCCACATCGTACGCGAAGCGGCCCGACGGCAGAGTCTTCTCACCGCGTAGATGGTCTACGAACTCGCCGGAGCCCGATGCTCCGCCTATCACTTCCGTTCCGCGCTTGCCGAAGTAGATGCCGCCCGTAAGCTCGCGAACTATCATTATGTTCAGGCCGCCCTCGATGATCTCGGGTTTGAGCGGGCAGGCAAATGCGAGCTCATCGTAAACCATAGCAGGTCTGAGGTTTGCGAACAAACCGAGAGCTTCGCGCAAGCCGAGTATTGCTGCTTCGGGTCTTTTGTTCCCGGGCTGCCCGTCCCACTTGGGGTCGCCGACTGCGCCGAGCAGGACTGCGTCGCTGTCCTTGCACTCCTTTATCGTTTTTTCCGGCAGGGGCTCGCCGCTGTCATCGAGCGCCGCCCCGCCCGCAAGCAGGTACTCGTACTTGAACGTGTGCCCGTACTCCTTGCCGACCTTGTCGAGCACCAACAACGTGGCATCCACGATCTCCGGCCCGATGCCATCACCCTTGATTATTGCGATTCTGTAGTCCATTGCTTAGCTTATTCCTCCTTGTGTGATTATATTTTTCCGGATTGTTTCGTCGGGTGCGGGCGGCAGGTTGCCGCCCCTACGTGGTGGTCACCGTTCGCACGTATTCCACGAGCCCGCCACACTCTATCAGCTTTGACATAAACTCCGGCAGGGGCTCCGCTTTGTAGGTCTCCCCTTTTGTTTCATTTATAATAACACCTTCGGCGAAGTCTATGTTTATTTCGTCGCCTGCGTCAATGGCTTCCGCCGCCTCGGCGCTCTCCAGGATGGGGAAGCCGATGTTGAAAGCGTTGCGGTAGAAGATGCGGGCGTAGGACGGCGCTATGACGGCGGCTACGCCGGCTACTTTCAGCACAAGAGGCGCGTGCTCGCGGGACGAGCCGGAGCCGAAGTTGCTGCCGGCGACTATCACGTCGCCAGGGGCGACGGTCTTTGCGAAGTCGGCATCGATGTCCTCCATCGCGTGCTTGGCCAGCTCTGTGGGGTCTGCGATGTTGAGATACCTAGCGGGGATGATGACATCTGTATCAACGTTTGCACCGTACTTATAAGCCTTTCCCATTGTTCTCTCCTTATTACAACCCTGCCGGGTCGGTGATGACGCCTGTAACCGCCGAGGCTGCTGCGACCGCCGGGCTCGCGAGGTAGACCTCAGAGGTGATGTGCCCCATGCGGCCGACGAAGTTGCGGTTGGTCGTGGCGATAGCCCGCTCGCCCGCCGCCAGCACGCCCATATGGCCGCCGAGGCAGGGTCCGCAGGTGGGCGTCGAGAGGACCGCGCCCGCCTCGACAAATATCTCGGCCCAACCGTTTTTCACACAGTCCAAAAATATCTCCTGCGTGCCGGGCACTATGATGCAGCGCACGCCGTCCGCTACCTTGCGTCCTTTTAATATCTGTGCCGCCACCTCCATGTCCTCGAGCCGCCCGTTTGTGCAGGAGCCGATGACGCTTTGGTCTATCCTTATCTTCAAGGCTGCCGCCTCGCCCACTGTCTTGGTGTTGTCGGGCAGGGACGGGAACGATATGGTCGGACGCAGTGCCGATAGATCTATCGTGTAGATGCTTTCGTACTCTGCGTCCGCATCCGCCTCGTAGATCACGGGGGTTTTCGTCATGGTGGACGCAGGGTGCGCGGCGATATACGCCAGGGTCTTTTCGTCCACCGGGAATATGCCGTTCTTTGCGCCCGCCTCTATCGCCATGTTCGCGATGGCGAAGCGGTCGTCCATCGAGAGCGCGGCCACGCCTGGCCCTGCAAACTCCATGGACTTGTACAAAGCACCGTCCACGCCTATCATGCCGATGATATGCAGTATCACGTCCTTGCCCGACACCCAAGTCGGAAGCGCCCCGACTAACTCAAACTTTATGGCGGCGGGCACACGAAACCACGCCTTGCCCATCGCCATGCCGGCTGCGGCGTCCGTGGAGCCCACGCCCGTCGAAAACGCTCCGAGCGCCCCGTATGTGCAGGTGTGCGAGTCGGCGCCGATAATCACCTCGCCCGCCGTCACAAGCCCCTGCTCTGGCAAGAACGCATGTTCTATACCCACGCGCCCCACCTCAAAATAGTTCACTATGCCTTTTTCTCTTGCAAAGTCACGAAGCTCTTTGGCAAGCTCGGCTGCCTTGATGTCCTTGTTCGGCGTGAAGTGGTCGGGCGTCAGCACTACCTTCTCACAATCAAAAACCTTGTCCACGCCCATGCGGTCAAACTCCTTTATCGCCACAGGCCCTGTTATGTCGTTGGCAAGCACCACATCAAGATCTGCCTCGATGAACATGCCTGGATAGACGTGGTCGTGGCCTGAGTGCGCCGCCAGTATCTTCTGCGTCATCGTCATGCTGCCGCTCATATTGTTGTTCATGCTTCTTTCTCCTGATAATAAAGTTTGTTCACGGCGTTTATATATGCCTTGATGCTTGATTCGATGATGTCCGTGGACAACCCACGTCCCGAGAACGTCCGTCCCTCTAGGCCTTTCAGCACCACACGGGCGTCACCGAGCGCATCCTCGCCCTCTGTTATGGCTTTTATCTGAAAGTCCTCAAGCTCCAGATGCCTGCCCACAATCTTGTCTATCGCCTTGAACGACGCATAGATAGGCCCGGAACCGCTGGCTACGGTCTCGGTGGTCTTGCCGTCCTTGACCAAGGCGACCGTCGCGGTGGAAGTGATGGTGTTGCCGCTGTTTATCACGTATTTGTCCAGCGTGAAAGTCTCCGGCACTTGCATGGCGTCCTTTGCGACCAAGGCTTCGATGTCCTTGTCGTATACACGCTTCTTGCGGTCGGCAAGCTCCTTGAAGCGCTTGAACGCCTCGGCAAGCTCCTCGTCCGAGAGCGCGTAGCCAAGGTCTTTCAGCCTGTCCCTGAACGCATGCTTGCCACTGTGCTTGCCTAGCACGAGGTTGCTCTCCTTGAGGCCTACGGACGCAGGCGTCATTATTTCGTAGGTCTCCGCCTTTGCGAGCACGCCATGCTGATGGATGCCCGCCTCGTGCGCGAAGGCGTTGTCGCCGACTATCGCCTTGTTTGGCTGCACTTTGACGCCCGTTATGCGCGTAAGCATGGACGAAGACCGCATAATCTCCGTATTGTCCACGTTTGTCTCTATACCGTACAGGTTTTTGCGGACGTAGAGCGCCATGATAATCTCTTCCAATGCGGCATTTCCTGCCCGCTCGCCGATGCCGTTCACGGTGCACTCGACCTGGCGCGCGCCGCCCCGCACCGCCGCAAGCGAATTTGCCACGGCAAGCCCTAGGTCGTTGTGGCAGTGAGAGGATGCGATTACATTTCCCAGCTCAGGCACACGCCTGTGGAGTTCCGCAAAGAAAGCCTCGTGCTCGTCCGGCGTCGTGTAGCCCACGGTGTCGGGCAGGTTGATGGTGGTCGCCCCGGCCTTTATGACCGCCTTCACCACCTTTGCAAGAAAGCCCATGTCGCTCCTTGTGGCGTCCTCCGCCGAGAACTGGATGTTCGGGCAATAGCCCGCCGCGCGCTTCGTCATTTCCACGGCGGTCTTTAGCACTTCGTCCTTGCTCATCTTCAGCTTGTATTCCATATGAAGGTCGCTGGTCGCGATGAACAAGTGTATCCTCGGGTCCGCTGCGCCTTTCACCGCTTCCCACGCCCTGTCGATGTCCGCCGCCCCCGCCCGAGCCAAGGACGCCACCGCACAGTCTTTCATCGTGTCCGCTATGGCTTTGACGGACTGGAAATCACCAGGGCTGCTGTTCGCAAACCCCGCCTCTATCACATCGACACCCATTCGCTCAAGCTGTTTCGCAAGCTCTATCTTCTCCTTGAGGTTCATGCTCATACCGGGCGATTGCTCGCCGTCCCTCAGCGTCGTGTCAAAGATCCTTATCTTGTTGTTGCTGTCCAAGTTCCACCTCCTAAATCTCACATATCCACATATTATATAACAATCCCCGAGGCATTTCGCCCCGGGGATGAATAATCTAAAACTTCCGTTTTTGCATCACTTGAACCGAGGCGATAACAACGATGTTAGGATTGCGCCCGCGCCAGCCAAGACAAGCCTCCTTCTGCGGGTCGGCATCATCAGCCATGCAAGCCCTAGGATGGAAGCCATCATGGCGAACATCCAGCTGGTCGCGGAGCTTTCATCAGCCGTACGAGGCACTCCGCCCGTCACCAAGAACACAATGTCGGCAAATCCGTTTATGAACTCCGCACGGAAGGTATGCGATCCGTTCGGAAGCGACCTAAGATACGATTCCTTCAAAGTGATGATAGTGCTGCCTTCCAACACGGTGTATTTCTCCCACGGAATCACCTCGCCGTCCTTTGTCAGCCGCAAGAAGTGGTCGCGGGGGGCGTCTATCCTCCATGTCGCGCTGCCCAAGCCTCGCCATATGGTGGTTTCCTGTATGAACGAATACCGCTGCATACCTCCTCCGCCTGCTGCAGGCGCCGGTGCCGGCGGCCCTGGAGGCCGTGGCTGCGGCCCTACGGTTATGGGCAAATCGAACGCCGCCGTCCCGTAAGTCAACGGCACTTGGAATTTGAAGGTGTGCGTGCCCGTCTGCTTTCCTGTGATCTCGGTGAAAAGGTAGTCGAGCCAAGTCCGCGCTATAAGGACAGCACCCCCGTGAAGACCGTTTGTGAGCCCAACTGAATCATAGAATGCAGCAGGCCACGGCTCGGTAGTCCCGTCTTCATTTTCCAGCAACAGCAATGGTGACGACATGGTTTCAATTGATGGCATGTTGATAAAGACAGACTCGTGGCCAGCCCTGGTGATGGGGCTGTTCCTTGTGTCCACCACATAGGTGTAGTAGTCCGTCCTTGGGAATACGACCATTACAGAGCCGCTGTCCGCACCATGGACGACAGAGGTCGCCCCCGCCGCGGTAAAGCTGTTCGCGGGCACGCCCGTGAGCGTGAAGCCGACGGTCGGTGTAAGCGTTACGGTGGCGGTGTAATTCTCGACCCAAGAGAACGTCCCTCCAGGAAGCACTATCGGCGTCCACGAAACGGTGCCTGTGTACTGAGAGCTTGTGATGCTAAAGACCGGCTCCTCCCCGCCCACGGGCTGGGTGAGTCCTGGTATCGCATAAAGATTGATGGGCTGAGCCGCCGTTCTTCTGAATGTGGCGGTAACGACCCCGCTCCTTGCCGCATTGGTGGGGCCGGAGATGATCGGCGCGGTCGCGGGCGGAGTGTTGCTTAAACCTGCCAATGTGAAGCAGTTCGCGACGACATTTCCATAGTCGAGCGAATAGCGTTCCTTCTCTGTAAGCGTGATGGTGGCGGTATATTCCGTCCAGTAAGCGAAAGTGCCGTCTGCCGGAACTGCCGGCGACCATGACACCGTGCCCGTATACTGGGTCGTTTCCTCAATCTCCCTGACCGGCGCCTGGCCGGCTACAGGCGCGACCATGCCCGGTATTGAAAACAAAGTGACCGGCGCCTTCACCGTCCTTGCAAATGTGGCCCTTATTATCGGGCTGCCCGCCGCATGAGTGACAGAATCGGCACCCGGCACGATAAAAGTGTTCGCCGGCACGCCTGCAAGCGTAAAGTCATCGCCTAGCGTAAGCGTGATGACTGCCGTATATACAGTCCAGTAGTCGAAGGTGCTGCCCGCCACAGGATCCCACGCGACCGTACCTGTGTACTGAAGCGGGTTCGCGGGGGTCGGGTTCAACGGCACCTGAGTGATGACGCTGACCGGCGTCTGGCCTGCTACAGGCGGCGTGATGCCGCCTATCACAAACAAATCCACAGGCTGGGAAGATGTGTTGGGGAAGGTGGCGGTAACAGTGCCAGTATCGGTCGCCGGGGCATATATATAGCCTATGGGACCTGAAACCCCTGGGACATCAAAGCCTTGGGCCATGCCCGCAAGCGTATAGCCTGTCCTTGGCGTAATGACGACGATAGCACTATATACTGAACTGGCGCCGAAAGCGGTGGTCTGCGGGTTTCCCGCGGCATTCACCCAGGAAATCGTGGCGGTGTATTGCGATGTCCCGGGAAGGGTCGTGACCGGCATCGCGCCTTGCACAGGGATGTCTATACCCGGTATGACATAATCTGTGACGGGAAACTGTGAAGTCCCCTCGAAGGTTATGCTGATATTGCTGCCGGTGTTCGCACCGTGCGTGGTGGGCAAAGTGTTTACGCGGAAAGAGTTCGCCGCCACGCCTTGAAGCGTCCAGCCAGGCTTGGGCGTGACGGTGATGCGCGCCCTGTAATTTGTCCAGTAGTCAAAGGGGGAGCCAACGGGATGGGGGGCGAAGGCGCCGCCAAACCGTGATTGCGCGTCCCATGCGACCACGCCTGTGTATTGCGCCGTTTCCGTGACGGCAAGCACCGGCATGGCTCCCGGCGCAGGGTTCGCTATACCCCCTAGGTCGATGATGGTGATGGTCGAAATCCCCGTTATGGCGACACTCACATCCACCGCCCTGTTCAACGGATTGACCGAGATGGCCGTTTCGGTCGAGCCTGCCCCGTGCGTGCCAGACCACAGATATGTATATCTGGGCGTGGCCAGCGGGGCGGTGGCGCCGGCGCCTGCGGCGGTGAAAGTGACAGAGCCGCCCGCTATGACTATATTGTCGGTTATGGCTATATTTGTGTTTGTATACCCCGCGCCCGCATGGGTGTACGTCGCAACCACGCTGCTCGCGGTGCTGGCGTTGTAAACGATCGTCCTGGAAAACGTGATGGTATAATAATCCAGCGTGGTGCTGCCGCTGACGACGCCGTTGGCAATGGTTATGGTCAGATGGCTGTATATCCGGCCTGTGTCTATCACGCGGTACGTGGTGTTTCTGAGGTTTGAAATCGTCACAACCCCTGTGGCAGCGTTCACAGAGCCAGTAAGCGTGGTGCCTCCCGCCGTGGGCTGCAACCCTATGGATTTGCTATACGGTGCGAGGTTGTGGCCTATCCAGGGCGCGTCGTCGCGCCTGATGGTCAACGATGCCGAGAATGTCACTACAAGCGTCACCACATTGGAAGAGACCGTGCCCGTAATGCTGGTGACGGTGTAGCGGTATTGATGGCCATCGTCGCCTGCGACAAGGCTCATTTCATGGTTCGCCGATGCGGGGGTCGGAGCGCCGACGTTGACCCACGTGACGCCGCCATCCGTAGACCTCTGCCATTGGTGCGAATACGGCGCCGGGTTTCCCCCCACCGTAGGCGTGAAACGCATAAGGGAGCCCACCGCCGCCTGGCCGCCCGTAGTGGCGGCTATGGTGACCGTAAGGCTTGAAATGACGTGCACCGCAAAGAAGTTGTCACTGAACGCCGTGGTGCCGTATGCGCCAACACTGTTTGGCACATAGGCTACAGGCTTGGGGTTTATGCCCACAAACGGGGTAGGACCCGCCGGCCCCCAAGCATTCCCTGGCGCCGCGCCCTGGAAAATCACCGTGCCCAGGCTTGTGCAGTTTGCAAACATACGCGTGCCGAGCGGTGTGGTCGGAACCAGCCTGATGGTGGTGATAGAGGCACAGCCCTCAAACGATCCCTCGCCATATGAGGCAGCGGTATAGCCTGTGAAGTCTACGATGTTTTCCGTGGGCTCGGGGCTGCCGTCAACCCACAGCTTTCTCAGGTTTGAGCAGCCATAGAACATCTGCGTGCTAACAGGGACGTTCGGCAGCAGCTTTATCGCAGTGATGGAAGAGCAGCCAAGAAAGGCGTACGTCCCGTAAGCGCTTTGGGTATAGCCGGAAAGGTCTATGATGTCTGCCGCAGGCTCGGAATCGCCCGCCCACAGCTTTCTCAGGTTCGTGCAGTTCACAAACATGCTCCCCGCCATCTGCGCATTGGCGGTCAGCTTGACTGTGGTGATTGTGGTACAGCCCTGGAACACGCCGGTCGCATAGGCTGCAGGGGTGTATCCGGTAAAATCTATGATGTCACGGCCTGGGTCGTTGCCTCCCACCCAAAGCCTTGCCAAATTGGTACAATTTTGAAACATATTTCCAGAGACCGGCACGTTTGCCGCCAAATGTACCCTGGCCAGCGAAGCAAGCCCTGAAAACAGGCTTACCGGGTAAGAAGCCCCTGTATACCCGCTCAGATCCGCAAAGTAAAGCGAAGTGAGGCTTCCCACAAGAAAATCCCTGTCGGCGATGTCGAGCGCGCCAGTCAGCACGAGCGTATGCACACTCGCATAGCTTGCGCCTGCCGCCGACAGCGACGCGTCTGCCCTCTCCTTAAGTTTGCCAGCCTCGACATCCTCAAGCGTCAGAACGCCGCTCACGAAGTTCAGCGGCTCCAGCTCTTCCTCTTCTTCTTCCTCTTCCTCGTCCATAGGCTCAAGCTCCTCAAGCTCGTCGCCTTCCTCGTCGCCTTCCTCGTCCTGCCCGTCTCCCGGGTTGGGGTCGGGATCGGGATCGGGGTCGGGCTGGGGTTCAGGCTCCGGCTCCGGCTCCGGCTCTGGCTCTGGTTCGGGCTGAGGCTCGGGCTCGGGTTCTGGCTCGGGCTGAGGCTCAGGCGCTGTGGAAGTGGGCTCGCCCCCCTCTCCGTGCTCCGCGAATATCAGGCCGGAATCCGGCATCACCGTCGTCAAGACAAGTGCCGCAACCACGACAGACGAGAGCAGAATTGACGCTATCCTTTTTTTTCTTTTTTTCATCATATCCATATTCTATTACCTGACTAAGCACACTCAAACTACCAAGTTACACTTTATCATATGTAATATACCACAAATTGATGTGTTTTTTATAATTTTTATATTACAACATTAAATATTGCATGTTTGCGCGCTTTACATGCGCCGCAGCATATGCCGGCGCTTCGAGCGGGATGCCGCCATATGGCTAAGCGCCAAGCAGGCAAGCACGAGCAAGGCCATCTGCATGGCAAACCACCAGCCGCCCATGGCGCTTTCGTCAGATGTGCGCGGGGAGCCGCCTGTCACGTATAGCAACAAGTCTGTATACCCGTTTATGAACTCCGCACGGAAGGCGTATGTGCCAGGGGATAGCGTCCTTAGGTACGACTCCCTCAAGGTTATGATGGTGCTGCCCTCACGTACGGAGAAGTTTTCCCATGCAATCACCTCGCCGTCCAGCGTCAGACGCCAGAAATCGCTGCGGGGGGCATCTATCTTCCATGTCGCGCTGCCAAGCCCTCTCCATGCTGAAGTCTCCTGTATCAGCGGGAATTGTCGGGGCGCGGCCGCACCGCCTCCACCGCCGCCTCCACCGCCGCCAGGCCCAGGCCCGGGTCCGGGCTGAGGCGGCCGCCTAAAGACCACGTCCAGGTCGAACGCTGCCGTGCCATACTCCAGCGGCACTTGGAAGCCAAAGGTGTATGAGCCGTATTGCTGGCCTGTGGCTGTGGTGAAAATCTGCTCAAGCCATGTCCGCGCAATGAGTATGACGCCGCCGTGGGTGCCGCTCGTGACATTTATCGCCTCGTAAAACGCCGTCGGGAAAGGTTCTGTGGTCTTGTCCGCGTTTACAAGCAACAGCACGGGGCTTTGCAATGTTTCGCTCGACGGCAACCCGATAAAGACCGATTCGTGGCCGGTCCTGGTGATGGGGCTGCTTGTGGTGTTCACTTGGTAGTTGTAGTAGTCAGTCCGTGGGAACACGGCCGTGACAACTGCAGTGGCAGCCGTGCTTGGCGCCGGGTTGGTGACCGAAGTCGCGCCGGCCACGGTGAAGACGTTCGCAGACACGCCTGTGAAAGTGAAGCCCGTATTCGCCGTAAGCACGATGCTGGCCGTATAGTTTTCAGACCAAGAGAACGTGCCGCCAGGCAGCACAGTGGGCGTCCACGAAACCGTGCCGTTGTACTGCGTGCTCGTAAAGCTGAACACCGGCTCCGCGTCGCCTTCAGGCGGAGTGACGCCCGGTACGGCGAAAACGCTTACTACACGGGGACCGGTTATGGGGAACACGGCGGTGACGACCGCAGTGGCCGCCGAGCCGGGCGCCGGATTTGTTACCGTCGACGCTCCGGCCACGGTGAAGTAGTTCGCCGGCACATTCGCGATGGTATAGCGCTCCTTAGGCGTGAGCGTGATGGTCGCGGTGTATACGGTATGGTGGTCGAATGTGGTGGTTCCAGGCGGCAAGGCCGGCGACCATGTGACCGTGCCTGTGAACTGGTCTGTCTCAGTGATGGCCACGACCGGGGCCTGGCCGGCCACAGGGGCGGTAACGCCTCCTATCGCGGACTGCGAAACCGCCTGCTTCGCGGTAATGGGGAAGGTAGCCCTGATAACGTTGCTGCCTGGCACGTGCTCGACCTTGCTCGCGCCTGGCACGGTAAAGGCTTTATCGTTCCAATCTACGGTGGCAAGCGTAAATTGCGGCCCCAGGGTAAGCATGATGACAGCCGTGTATTCCGTCCAATAGTCGAAAGTGGTGGTTCCAGGCGGCAAAGCCGGCTCCCACGCGACTGTGCCTGTGTACTGAAGCGGATCCCCTGCCACCGGCGCACGCGTAATGGACGACACGGGAGTCTGGCCGTTTACAGGCGGCGTAACGCCCCCTATCGCAAATATGTCGATGGGCGAGGAATCTGTGGCCGGAAAGGTGGCGGTGAGGCTACGAGTGATGGGTGTGCCTGGAATCTGTACGTTGTTGACCGGCCCGGACACCCCCGGGACCTCAAAAGCACGAGGCATGCCTACGAGCGTATAGCCTGTCTTGGGGCTGACGATGACGGTTGCCTGATATACGGAAGTCGCGGAAAAAGCGCCTGTGTGAGTTGCTCCTGTGGTAATGTTCATCCACGAAACGGAAGTGACATCGTATTGGCTAGAACCAGGAAGCGACTCGACTGCGTTCTGCCCTTGCACGGGCACGGTCAAACCTTGTATGACGTAATCGGTGGCGGGCTGCTCAGGGGTGTTGGGGAATACTCTGTATGGTTTTTCGGTGACGTTCTGCGGGTGCGTGGTAGCAAGGGAGTTCACCATGAAAGAGTTCGCATTCATGCCGTTGAGCGTCCATCCTGGCTTGGGCGTTATGGTGAAAGTCGCCCTGTATTCCGTCCAATAGGCGAAGGTATTGCCTGTGAACGAAGTCCAGGCGCCGCTACCAGGCGATATCCACGGCCTATGCTCCCATGCGACCGTGCCAGTGTACTGCGCCGTTTCCGTGACGGCGGTGGCCGGCGCGGCGCCTGGCACAGGGTTCGCCACGCCTTGCAAATCGGTAATCGTGATGATGGATGTGCCTGAAACGGCGGCGGATACATTTACAGCGCTGCTTAGCGTGGGAACTGTGATGGACTGGGTCGTCTGGCCGGCGCCGTGCGTGCCAGACCATAGATATGTGTACCTGGGCGTATCTACAGGGGCTGTGGCGCCGGTGCCAGTGGCGGTAAAGGTGAACGAACCCCCGCCTATGACTATGGAGCCGCTGGGCGTTATATTTGTGCTGCTATATCCGGCTGTTGTGAGGGTGTAAGCCGCAGCGACACTTGAGCCAGTCGCCTGAAGGGAGTTCGTGGCAGCAAAAGAAACGGTGTAATAGTTCAATGTCGCATTACCGCTTCCATTATTTATGGTAAGTGTTATCTGGTTGTAGGTGCGGTCGGTGTCGATCACGCGCTCGACCACGCGGTAAGTGCCGTTTGCAAGATTGGGGATGGTCACGACACCGGTGGTAGCGTTGACGGAGCCAAAATATATCGTCCCCCCTGTCGTGAGCTGCAACCCTATGGACTTATTGTGCGGAGCGAGGTTGTGCCCTACCCAGTTCTGGCCGTCAAGCCTGACGTTCAGCGTTGCAGCAAAAGACACCATAAGGGTCGCTATGTTTGAGGCGCTGGTGCCCATAAGGCTGGTGACCACATAACGGTATTGATTGCCGTCCATGTTTGCGTTGGAAATGATCACATCCAAGCCGGTGGCTGGCGTCGACGTAGACGCGCCGAGGTCGGTCCAGCCAGCATCGTCATTGGCGTAGGTCCCTTTGGGGCGCATCTGCCATTGGTGCAAATACGGCACGGGGGCGCCACCCACCGTGACCGGGAAGTTTACGGTGGTGCTTACGTCCCCTTGCCGGACTGCGGGGGCAATGGTGGCGGACGGCATCTCGATGCGGTGCACCGCCGAGAAATTCCCTCTGAAAGGAGTCCCCTCTGCGTAGGACGCCGAAGCCCAGCTTTCCGGGACGTAGGCGACGGGAAGGGGGGATATATTTGCAAACGGCCCTGATGCGGGCGGGCCCCAAGTCCCTGGCACAGCGGCGCCCTGGAATATCACAGTGGTCAAGGCCGTTGCATTTCGGAACATATCCGACCCAAGAGCCACTGTCGGCGCAAGCCTGAGCGTGGTGATGGCACGGCAGCCCTGAAATGAGTATGCCCCGTATGCGCTCGCGGTGTAGGTGTACCCGGTAAGGTCGACAATTTCTTCCGCAGGCTCGGGGCTGCCCGCTATCCACAGTTTTTTAAGGTTGGTGCAGCCTTGGAACATATACGGCGCAATCTGCACATTCGGGAGCAATATGACGGTGTTGATGGAAGTGCAGCCGACAAATACGTCGGCGCCGTATGTGGACGCGGTGTATCCCGTGAAGTCAATGACATCGCGGCCTGGATCGGAGCTGCTGCCCACCCAAAGCCTTGCCAAAGATGTGCAGTTTTCAAACATTTGGTCTGAAACAGGCACGTCTGCGGCAAGTTTTACCCTTGCCAGCAAGCTAAGGCCCATAAAAAGCTGCGTGGGGTAGCTGCCCGTGTAGCCGCTGAAATCCACTGTTGTGAGCGCGGTAAGCGAATTTCTGAGAAACTCCCTGTCCGCATTGTTGAATGTGCCGGAAAATATAAGCGTATGGACGCTCGCGTAGCTGGCTCCGCCTATCTCGGCATCTACCCGGGCCTGGAATGTGCCCGCTGTGACACCGTCAAGCGTCAGCACGCCGCCCACAAAGGAAAGCGGCTGCAACTCGTCCGCCATGGGTTCAAGCTCTTCGGATTCCTCAAGCTCCTCGCCTTCTTCGTCTTCTGACAGCTCGCCAAGATCGCCGACAGGGTCGTCAGAGGGGTTTTCTTCGAGGCCTTCACCTGGGCCCTCGCCCGTGCCTGTCTCGGGCGCAGGCTCTTGTGCGGACTCTGGCTCTGGCTCTGGCTCTGGTGATGTCGAAGGCTCCGGCTCGTCCGGAGCCGGCGAGGGTGAGGCTGTTGCAGGCGGGTCGCCGCCCCCTCCATCGTCCGCGAACGTAAAGCCGAAATCCGGCATTATTGTCGTCAAGACAAGAGCCGAAATCACGACCGACGATAACAGGATAGATAGCAACCTATTTTTTTCTTTTCTCATTATTCTCACACCTAAACCGCCAAAAATATACACCTAGTAGGTATAAGATACCACAAATTACGGATTTCAAACATTATTGCAAGCAAAGAATGATAATCTGTTATCATAAAGTCATTGTGCTGTAAAGAAATGGACGCTTTTGACGCGAAAGGGGCTTGACAATGGAGAATAACATGACTGATCGCTCGCTTGCTTTCGACCCGGGAGCCTATGCGCTTAGGGAAGTGGAGGTGGACGGAAAAATGGTGCGGTATCGGGCCTGGGAGGGCATCGTCTATGTGGCGAGGCCCGTGGCGGCGGCGGAAATGAGGGACAAGGCGCTGTCGCCGACGGTGGCGCTGACGAATTTTGAGCCTGTGCCGGGGTCGGAGACCTTGGGGTATCATTCGCTGAATATTTATGCGCCGGAGGGGGTGACGGGGCGAAAGCCGGCGATTCTGCTGCGGACGTACGCGGGATACTATATGCCGGCGCTACCGGGCGAGATAGGCAAGGAGTTGTTCAACGACGGACGCGATTTTACGGCACGAGCGCTTGCGGAGGGCTATGTGGTAGTCTCACCCGGCTCGCGCGGGAGCACGAGCGTGGCGGCCGGCGACCATGGGCATTATATTGGGCGCGCGCCCTCTGTCATCGTGGACCTCAAGGCGGCCATACGGTATCTTCGCCACAATGCGGAATTGCTGCCGGGTGACACCGAGAGCATCATAACGGACGGATGGAGCGCAGGCGGGGCAAGCTCGGCGCTGCTTGCCGTCACAGGAAACGACAAGGCTTATGAGCCTTATTTGCGGGAGATAGGCGCGGCGGACGAACGTGACGACGTTTTTGCCGCGATGTCGTTCTGCCCCATCACGGACATGGAAAACTCAGATACGGCCTACGAATGGCTGTACCACGGGATAGATGCCACGCCCGACCCGCGGGTGTGCGAAGTCAAGGGATGGGCGGATTTCACCGAACGTCTTCGGTCAATGTCTGAGGGGCTGCGGGGGCTCTACCCTGCGTATATCGAGTCTTTGGACATGGTGCGGACGGACACGGGCGAGCGGCTGACTGCGGACAATTATCTGGAGTATATAGGGTATTTTTTGAGGCGATCGGCCCAAAAGGAGCTTGACAGTGGCGGGGCAGTGCCGCCGGAAACAGGGATTGTAATTGAGGGAGGCAGGGTCGCCGGCATTGATATGGGGAAGTATCTGTCATTTTTGGGCAGATGGTCGCCTATAAAAGATCCTCCGGCGTATGACAATCTCGGCATTTCGGGCAAGCCGGACGGGTCGTTTGAGAACCTGCTCTTTGGGGACGAGAGGGAGCGAGCGCTGAACTTTACGGACTGGGCGCTTCGCACGGCAAGCGGGGATACTGAGGCGCTCGTGGCAGAGAGCGTGAAGGAGCGGGTACGGCTGATGAACGCGATGCGATTTTTGGGGCCGGAAAACGCGGAGAATGCAGGAAGGAGTGGCGAAAAAGACCGCCGGACAATGGCAAAACACGTCTTTCTTCGCCACGGCTCCTTTGACCGAGACACTTCCTTTACAGTGCCCATTAATTTATATACAAAAATGAATGCGGCGGGGATTTCGGTGGACTTTGAGTTTGCGTGGGGGTATATGCATGCCGGGGACTACGGGGCGGACGAGGCGTTTGCGTGGATGAGGCGGATTTTGGCGGAGGCAGAGGATAGGGTCGGGGCGGTTTTTGAGGGCGATGTCGAGACCGAGGCGGAATGAGGGAGGTGGCTTTGAATGCATGATGTGAGGACTGTGGATGTACGAGAGGATATTCTAGGGGAGAACGACCGAATCGCGGCGCGGTTGGCGCGGGATCTGGCGGAGCGGGGCGTTTTCGCGGTGAATGTGATGGGGGCGCCGGGGATAGGCAAGACAACGGCGCTGCTGCAGCTGATTGAGCGGCTGGAGGGGGTCGATGGGCAGGTTGAGGGGGTCGATGGCCTGGGGGGGCGGCTTGAGGGATTCCGGTCGTTTGTGATAGAGGGAGATATAGAGGGGGGTATAAGATCGGAAG
>WRMW01000008.1 GCA_009776955.1 Clostridiales bacterium
CCTCATCGGCTAATTCCTTTAGCTTGCGGATTTCATCGGCGATAGATGTATTGTCACTCATATAGTTATCTCCTTTCGGTTTGTTTGTGCGGGTGTTCTCTCTATGTTTTCCCAATACAAAAGGACACCTGCCTGTGTCGCCAAACACCCATGAACAAACAAATCCATGATAGGCAGATGCCCTCTTTTGAATTTGTTTGTTGACCCTTGCGGGTCGGGTATTTGGCATGGATATTGTAACACACGAGCGTAGTCGAGTGTGTTCAAAGGTTTACAACATTGTGGCAACGCCGAATGTAAATCAGGGAAACCTTATAACAGATATTTAGCCTGTGGCACGGAAAGCGTAGCAGGCTACGCCGCTATCTGGTCGTGCAGTTCAGCAAAGATGGTATCAATCTCGCTTGTGATAGCGTCACGTTCGTTATACGTCCGTCCGTACTCACAGGCGCAAGTGCCGCTCCACCATACACAGACAACAGCTTGCAAGTCTGTGTCGATATAGCAAGCGGGACCCCCAAGGGTGATGGCGATTTTGACGCTGCGGTACTCGTGCTGCGAGCCAACCCGATACTCGATGTCCAAGCAGTCCGCAAGGTATTCATAGAGCGTCAGGTATTCAAAGCAGGTTATGTATTCGCTACTGATAATCTCACTTAGCGTTCTTGCTATATGTAGCGCGTAGTCCTCATGGTCTTCAAGATGTTCGCCCTCCTGTTCGCGGCGAGTTAGGATATTGATGTTGGTTGTGGTCGAGTTCATGGTGGATACCTCCATTACAAAACAAGGCATAGACTTTATGATATACTTCACATATGAATGGCAGTACGCATTTGAAAGGAGCTTGGCATGATTGCTGTACAAGGATATTTTGAGGGTGACCGTTTCTTCCCTGAACAACAGGTGAAGATTCCACAGCGCAAGCGGGCAATCGTCACGATTTTGGACGAGCCTGTTGTGGACAGGCATGAGAGGAACAAGAAAGCGTGGATGAAGTTTCTGAAGGAAATAGCAGAGTGCGATGAGCCGCCGCCCGAAGGTATGCCAGAGCGCGTACGTTTCAACAGGGTGCTTGACTGATGATTATATACGCGCTTGACACTAATATAGTTTCGCATATTGTGAAAGGTGATGAGGGGTTGTCAACTCGCGTGGCGCAGGAGTGGGCAAGCGGAAACGCAATTGCCGTCCCGCCAGTTGTGCTGTATGAAATAAGGCGGTGGCTTCTGTTCAACAAATCAGGTAATCGGTCACAGACATTTGAAAACTTTCTTGCGGATTCTTTGACTGAGGACATGGAACTTAGCGCATTTGAAATAGCAGCGACTGAACACGCTCGTCTAAAGCGGGCAGGGTATACGCTTGACGATGCCGATTTGCTCATTGCGGGGTTTTGTTTAGATAAAGGCTATGTGTTGGTCACAAACAATACAAAGCATTACAGCCTTGTTGACGGTCTTGATATAGAGGACTGGACAGCCACGGTATAGGGCTACGACAAAACTAATGTCAAACTGCACTACGAACGGCGGTTCGTTAGTGTGGTACAAAACGTGGTAATAGGCAGGGGAATGTTGAAACTTCAACGCTTAGAGTAGCCTTGCCAAGGCGAGGGTCGCGAGTTCAAATCTCGTCTTCCGCTCCAAAAAACCGTTGGAATTGCAATGTGACCAACGGTTTTTGCTTGCATTGAAAGCGAAAGAGACGATTTCTTGAACAAACGTTCTTCTTATGTTACAATTACATTAGTTGAAAATAAGGAAAGGGATCAAATATGGCTAAAGAGAAAAACAGCATAATTACGGTACAGAACACAATAGTCAATGTCACGAAGATACGCAAGGATGACTATATTTCGTTGACAGATATTGCGAAGTATCGAGATGCTGACAACCCCAATCAAATTATTAGCTTATGGCTGAGAACATATAACACAATTTCGTTCATAGGTCTTTGGGAAACAATAAACAACCCAGAGTTTAAACCCCACATATATGAGGGGTTTAAACAAGAAGCTGCCCAGCCAACTTTTTGGATGTCTCCAAAGAAATGGATAGATGGAACAGACGCTATTGGTATGATTTCAAAATCTGGGCGGTATGGTGGCGGAACGCTTGCGCACAATGAGATTGCGTTTGAATTTGCATCGTGGATTTCGCCGGAATTCAAGCTATATCTTATTTCTGAGTTCAAACGCCTAAAAAGCGAAGAACAATTGCAACTATCGCAGGAATGGGATTTGCAGCGTACGATTTCAAAAATCAACTATCGAATTCATACAGATGCGATAAAAGAGCATATTATTCCGCCTATGGTGACAAAAGCTCAGGCTAATATCATCTATGCTTCAGAAGCGGATATTTTAAATGTTGCTTTATTTGGGTTGACTGCGGCAGAATGGCGAATGAATAACCCTGAAAAACCTGGGAATATACGTGATGGCGCAACACTCGAACAGCTTGTTGTCCTTTCCAATATGGAGAGCATCAATGCGCTTCTTATTAAGCAGGGATTGTCGCAAGGCGAGCGCCTTGTCGAACTCAATCAGGTCGCAATCACGCAATTGACATCGTTGTTTGGAAACAAACAAATCCAGCGATTAGGCAATAGTACCAAAGGAAAAAGAAAGTAAGATGATAACGATTATTTCAATCGCCAAATAAGGTATTAGACAATATATACCTAAAATATATGTTGCAAGCAGCAAACGGTGTAGAAATATCAATGATTTCAGCCCCACATCTTTTTCGGTGTAGGTTGGCAAGGGAAAGCTTGTGATTTCAACGGTCATGGGCTTTTCCCATGTCGTGGCTGACTCAAGCAACGTAAGACCAGATGCCATTTTCCATCCTAATATTTGTGGGAATGCATCAATGATGGAGTCTATCAAGGCCAACAATTGTTGCCCGGTTGGTTTGCCATTTAGAACTATTCCCTGAATATCTTGAAAAACTTTGGCTTGTGTTAACGCTATGAAGCTATCAGCATAGCTTGTATTATAGCTCTGGGGGTAGAAGCGTTACCGATTAACACTCTAATAACTATTTCCTCCAAAGTCGTGATTGCGATATAATACTGTCGTAAAATAATTGTGTTGCAAAGGCAGGGAAAAACTATGGATATAAAAGCGGCAGTTGTATATGAGAGGGGCGAGCCCTTTGTCATAAGGGATGTATGTCTTGGCGAGCCGAAGGCGACGGAGGTGTTGGTGCGAATGGTCGGCTGCGGCATCTGCCACTCGGATCTTTTTGTAAGAGACCATGGGCCGACGGAGGTTCCGGCGGTGCTTGGGCATGAGGGCGCAGGCGTGGTCGAAAGGGTGGGGAGCGCGGTGACGATGGTGGCCCCTGGCGAACATGTCGTGTTTTGCTCTTACTCTTGCGGGGTTTGCGAGGCGTGCTTGAGCGGTCATCCCGCATGGTGTGAGCGTAGCGACGATGTGAATTTTGGGAGCGTGCATGCGGACGGCACGAAGCGTCTTGCGGACAAGGACGGGGCGGAGCTGTCGACATTCTTCGGGCAGTCGAGCTTTGCGACGTATGTTGTCGCAGACCAAAGGAGCGTTGTAAGCGTAGACAAGAGCGTGGATCTTGCGATGCTTGGGCCGCTAGGCTGCGGGATACAGACGGGCGCAGGCTCCATAATAAACGTCCTTGCCCCCAAGGTGGGGGACACCATCGCGATTTTCGGGTGCGGCTCGGTGGGGCTCTCGGCGCTTATGGCCGCGAAGCTATGCGGATGCTCCACCATAATCGGTGTCGATGTGACCACGGCTCGACTCGATCTTGCGAGGGAGCTTGGCGCGACCCACACAATCAATGCGAGCGAAACAAGCGACGTGGCTGCCGAGATTATGAAGATTACGAACGGCCGCGGACTTGACTTCACATTTGAGACAACGGCGATAGAGTCCGTCCTCGGCGCGGCGGTGGATTCGCTTCGCAGGGGCGGGGCGTGCGGGATGGTCGGCACGTCGGGCGAGAGGGTGCTCGGCCTGAAAATGCAGACGATTATGGGACAGAGCAAAAAGCTTGTCGGCATTGTGCAAGGCGACTCTATACCGTGGTTGTTCATTCCAAAAATTATTGGATTATACAAGGACGGGAAATTTCCGTTCGATAAATTGATTACATATTATTCATTTGAGGACATCAACAAGGCGGCGGACGATTCGCATAGCGGCGTCGCGATAAAGCCGGTGATAAGGTTTTAGGGGCGGCGCGACGGAGGGGCAGATGGAGTACAGGCGGCTTGGAAAACTGGACAGAACGGTCAGCGTCATCGGGCTTGGGTGCGAGCATCTTGACAGGAAACCGTACGAGCAGGTCAAGGAGACGGTGGACGCGGCGCTTGCGAACGGCGTCAATATTTTGGACGTGTTTATGCCGGGCAAGGAGATACGCGAGGACATCGCCAAGGCGCTTGGGAGCAGACGCAAGGACGTGATGATACAGGGGCATATCGGCTCCACGGACATCAACCAACAATACGATATCAGCCGCGACCTGCCCACGGTGAAGAAGTATTTCGAGGACCTTTTGCGTATCTTCGGCGGGCATGTCGAGTTCGGCATGATGTTCTTCATCGACTCGGAAAAGGACTATAAAAATGTGTTCGAGACGGATTTTGCGACGTATGTGGAGCGTATGAAAAAGGAGGGCTATATCGGGAATGTCGGCTTCAGTTCGCACAGCCCTGAGAGGGCTATCAAGGCGATTGAGACCGGGCTGCCCGAAATGCTTATGTTCAGCGTCAACCCTGCGTTCGACATGGTTCCGCCCGAAGAATACACCATACGGCAGCTCGACAAGGGCTTCACCCCCGAAGCGTTTAAGGGCATCGACCCTCAGCGCGCGAAGCTTTACAAGCTATGCGAGCAGAGGCAAATCGGCATCACGGTGATGAAATCGCTCTGTTCAGGCAAGCTGCTTTCGCCTGAGCATACGCCGTTTGCAAGCCCGATGACGGTGCCGCAGTGCATACATTATGCGCTGTCGAGACCGGCGGTAAGTAGCGTGCTGCTCGGCTGCCAGACGGCGGCGGAGGTGGAGGACGCCGTCCGCTACCTTACGCTTGACGATGCGGAGCGTGACTACACGGAGGTTCTTAGCTCCGTCAAAAACGACTTCCGTGGCAGCTGCGTCTATTGCAATCATTGTCAGCCCTGCCCAGCGGAAATCGACATCGCCGCCGTCACAAAGTATCTGGACATCGCATTGCTCGACCTAGAGAATGTGCCGCCGTCCGTCCGCTCGCACTATTCGCAGCTGCCGTACAGCGGGAGCGACTGCATAGCCTGCGGGAAATGCGAGGATCGTTGCCCGTTCGGTGTGCCGATCATCCAGAATATGAATGAAGCGAAAAGGGTTTTCGGTGTGCGGGCTTAAAGGAAAAATTTTGCATAATAAGTAAATTTTGGAGGGGAATATGGACGGCTTTTCGATTGTGATGACGACGTGCGGGAGCGCGGACAAGGCAAGGCAGATATCTTCGGCGCTGCTTGACGGAGGCTTGGCGGCTTGCGTTCAGGCCATGCCGATAGAGAGCCATTATATATGGGAGGGCGAGGTGCAGAACGACGATGAGGTGCTGCTTATGATAAAGGGCAAGACCGAAAACTATGAGGGCATCGAGGCGGAGATTCTGCGTCTGCACGACTACGATCTGCCGGAGATAATCAGGGTGCCGATAGAGGGCGGGCTCGCAGGCTACCTTGCCTGGCTCGCCGCCCCTAAGTGAGGTGGTCACAAAGAAATGACGGGAAAATCATATATAGTCGAAACGAAATATGGCACCCTGCGGGGCGAGGACGCCGGAGGCGTGAGCGTCTGGCGCGGCATACCATACGCATCACCGCCCGTGGGTGACTTGCGATTCAGGAAACCTGAGCCGCCGGCGTCCTGGGAGGGCGTGCGGGACGCCTTGGCGTTCGGGCCCATATGCCCGCAGAGCGGCAGCTTCCGTAGGAGAGGACGCGCCTCAGTCACGGAGATGTCCGAGGACTGTCTGACGCTCAATATTTGGTCACCGGCGGCGGACGGGGCGAAGCGCCCGGTGCTGTTCTATATCCACGGCGGCTCGTTTTCCGACGGCGCAGGCAGCGACAAGGAGTATGACGGCACAGGCATTACGCGCGACGGCGATATCGTCTTGGTCACGATAAATTACCGCTTGGGCGCGCTCGGCTTTATGGACTTTTCGTTTCTGGATGACAGCTTTGTGCCGAATTGCGGCTTTTGGGACATACTTGCCGCCCTGCGCTGGGTGAATGAAAACATCGAAGCGTTCGGCGGTGACCCTGACAATGTGACGGTGTGCGGCCAGTCCGCCGGCGGCATCAGCGTATGCATCCTTGCGACTATGGACGAGGCGTGCGGATACTTGAAACGCGGCATCATGATGAGCGGCCTGCCGACATTGCTGCATACGAGGGAGCAGGCGCAAAAGGTCGCCCGTGGCTTTCTTGAGTTTATGGGCATATCGGACGCGGACGGATTGAGGGCGGCGTGCGACCTTGACCTTGCGGCACGTCAAAAGGAGTTTGCGCTCAATCACGCTCTCGGCGCCGCCACGTTCGCGCCGTGTGCGGACGGCGACCTTGTAGTCCGCTATCCTATCCCCGCTGCGAAAGAGGGCGAGACCTGCGGCGTCCCCATGCTTATCGGCACTACGCGGGAGGAAATGTCCATCGTGTTCAAGAAAACGCTTTCCCGCCTCGTGGATATCAGCGTGCTGAGGAAGAAGGGCGTGCAGGCGGAGCTTGAGGAAGCGAAAAAGCGTATTTCGGCGGCATACGAAAGGTATGGGAGGCGCGGGCCGGCCATCATGGTTTCGGACTATGTGTTCCGTATGCCGAGCGTCTGGTTCGCGGAGGCGCACAGCAAAAGCACATGCACATGGATGTACCGCTTCGACTACGAGACGTTCGGTATGCGGATGTCGGGCCTGCACGCCTTCCACTCAAGCGACATACCCTTCCTTTTCGGCAATTTCAAAGTCGGCTTGGCAAGGTATATGCTCGCCTTTTCGCCGGTCAAAACGGGCATTCGCAAGGTACACAAAGAGCTTCGTGGCGACTTCCTCACATTCATAAAGACAGGTGAGCTGCCCTGGGAGAAGTGCGACGGGGAGAATACGCCCGCCAAGTGCTACGCACTCCCGTCGTTTTTCGAGCAGGCCGTACACCCTGAGGTCAAGGACGCATACAACGGCAGCGAGTTCAAACGCCGCAGCCTCGCAGGGGAGAGCAACAATCTCGCGGACTGATGGCAAGCCCCACAATACCCGCAAAATAAAAATTTTTGTTGACAGGGCTACGAAAAGGTGATATTTTAATCACAATAATCATATATGATTAGTATGTATTAAGTAAAGAGAGGATGAATCTATGTCAATTAACAAGAATTTCGGGGACTTGGTAGGGAACACGCCGCTGTTGGAATTGTCGAACACTGCGGCCTCTAATCAATTATCGGCGAGGCTGATCGCAAAGCTTGAGTATTTCAATCCCGCCGGCAGCGTAAAGGACAGGATTGCGAAAGCGATGATAGAGGACGCCGAGGAAAAGGGGCTTATAGACGAAAACACGGTCATTATCGAGCCGACGAGCGGCAACACGGGCATAGGGCTCGCAGCGATCGCGGCCTCGAAAAATTACCGCCTTATACTGACCATGCCTGAGACCATGAGCGTCGAAAGACGTGATTTGCTCAAGGCATATGGGGCGGAGCTCGTACTGACCGAGGGCGCGCTCGGCATGAAGGGCGCCGTCGCCAAGGCGGAGGAATTAGTGCAGTCTACGCCGAACAGCTTTTTAGCAGGGCAGTTCGTCAACCCCGCCAACCCCGCCGTCCATTATAAGACTACGGGACCGGAGATATGGGCGCAGACAGACGGGAAGGTCGATATCTTTGTTTCGGGCATCGGGACCGGCGGCACCATCAGCGGCGCGGGCAAGTACCTTAAAGAGAAAAACCCGAACATAAAGATCATCGCGGTAGAGCCGGCGGACTCCCCGCTGCTTTCGGAAGGGAAGGCGGGCCCACATAAGATTCAGGGCATCGGGGCGGGGTTCGTGCCCGACGTGCTGGACACCAAGATATATGACGATATCATCACGGTTAGGAACGAGGACGCGTTCCAGACGGGCAGGGATATTGCGCGCAACGAAGGGGTCTTGGTGGGCATATCCTCCGGCGCGGCGGCATGGGCGGCCATCGAAGCGGCGAAGCGTCCAGAAAACGCAGGCAAAACAATTGTCGTAATCCTGCCGGACACGGGCGAGCGGTATCTCTCGACGCCGATGTTCGCGGAGACGCAGTAGGCGGAGAAGGCGATGGATGTGGATATCAAGGGAATAATTTCGGGTACGTCGTCGAAATTGCTCGCGCAGCACGGCGAGTTTTCAAAGAGCGGCAATTCTAACCCCTTCCCCTGCATGAAGAAAACCATTGGGGTATTGGAGCGTATACGGACGGCTCTTTTCCTTGACTGCTTCTGTGAAATCCCCGAAGCGGGGCTGTCGGACGCATGGCTTCAGGATATGCTTGCGGACATACACCGCGACCTGTCGGCAGAGATCGAAGCGGCGTTTCTGAAGCAGGGCACCAAACAGCCCTCAAGCGATATCTCCGCGGACCTTATAGCGCACCTTGCCGACTTGCAGCAGCTTTTGTACAAGGATGCCAAGGCGAGTTTTGACGGCGACCCTGCCGCACGGGGCGTGGACGAGGTAATTCTCACCTACCCAGGATTCTTCGCCGTGTTTGTGTATAGGATCGCGCATTTCCTGTTCCTGAAAGATGTGCCGTTCATACCGAGGATGATGAGCGAGCACGCACATAGCGCCACGGGAATAGACATACATCCCGGCGCCGAGATCGGGGAGTACTTCTTTATCGACCACGGCACGGGCGTCGTTATCGGCGAGACCACCGTTATCGGAAACAATGTGAAGCTTTACCAAGGAGTGACGCTCGGCGCCATTTCCACAAAGAGCGGGCAGAAGCTCGCCGGGCAGAAACGCCACCCCACCATAGAGGACAATGTGACGATCTATTCTGGGGCGTCAATACTTGGCGGCAAAACCGTTATCGCAAAAAATTCAATTATAGGAGGGAACGAATTTGTCAAAGGAGAATAACAATTATAGGTTCGAGACGCTTCAGGTCCATGCGGGGCAGGAGAGCCCGGACCCGTCGACCGACGCGAGGGCGGTGCCGATCTACGCCACGACATCGTACGTGTTCAAGGACTGCGACCAGGCGGCGGGCAGGTTTGCGCTCACCGAGGGCGGCAACATATACACCAGGCTTATGAATCCGACATCGGATGTTTTTGAGCAGCGCATAGCGGCGCTTGAGGGCGGCGTAGCGGCACTCGCGACGGCGTCTGGTGCGTCGGCGGTGGCATACGCCGTGCAAAACATCGCATTGGCGGGGCACAATATCGTGTCCGACAGGCGCATCTACGGCGGCACGTACAATTTGTTCGCACACACCTTTCCGGATTTCGGTATCGAAACGATTTTTGTTGACGGCGACAAGCCCGAAAATTACGAGAAGGCCATCAACGAAAACACGAGGGCGATATTTATCGAGACGCTTGGCAATCCGAACTCTACCATCGTCGACGTGGATGCGGTGGCGGAGGTCGCCCACAAGCACGGGATACCGCTTATCGTGGACAACACATTCGCGACGCCCTATCTGTTCCGTCCTTTCGAGCATGGGGCGGACATCGTGGTCCACTCGGCAACGAAGTTTATCGGCGGGCACGGGACGGCGCTCGGCGGCGTAGTGGTGGACGGCGGAAAATTCGACTGGGCGGCGAGCGACAAATTCCCCGGGCTCTCGAAGCCGAACCCGAGCTATCACGGCGTTGTGCTTACCGATGTCGTCGGGAACCTTGCGTATATCATAAAGCTACGGGTCACCTTGATGAGGGACACGGGCGCGACGGTCAGCCCGTTCCATTCGTTCCTGTTCCTGCAAGGCTTGGAGACCCTGTCGCTCAGGCTGGAGCGTCATGTGCAGAACGCGTTGCGCGTGGTCGAGTACCTGTCGGGGCATCCGCTTGTGGAGGCGGTGAACCATCCTGCGCTTGCGTCCCATCCTGACAATGGGCTTTACAAAAGGTATTTCCCGAACGGCGCCGGCTCTATCTTCACTTTCGAGATAAAGGGCGATGCGGCGAAGGCTCGGGCCTTCATCGACAAGCTGGAATTGTTTTCGTTGCTCGCAAACGTCGCGGACAGCAAATCGCTCGTGATACACCCTGCCAGCACGACGCATTCGCAGCTTTCGGAAGCCGAGTTGGCGGAGCAGGACATAAAGCCGAACACGGTGCGCCTGTCCATCGGGACGGAGCATGTCGATGACATAATAGCCGATTTGAAGCAGGCTTTTGAGGCTGTGTAATCCGGCAAAAGACAGATTTTTGTGAAAGTGCGCGAAAAAATACCAAGACATTGGTGCTAAAAATGTTATTCTGCAAGTGCGTATGACGCAAGGAACCCGGTGAAAGTCCGGGGTGGTTCATCAACCACTGTAAGAAGCTACAAAGCTTTCACGCGCATTCCGCGCGGAAAAGCCATTGGGGGTTTCCCCTGAGAAGGCGAAAGCTGAGGTTTGACGCTTCAAGCCAGTAGACTTGGCATATGCGGTAACCGCTCCTTTTGGTGAGGGCAGTGTGTTGCGGGATATGTTCCGCGCAGTGGCGTTATGAGCTAATTAATGCCTGCTGTGCGTGGAAGTGGTTTTTTCGTAATACATAACAAAGCCTTACCGTTGGACGGTAGGGCTTTTTTGATGGTGTTTTGAAAGGAGGGTACGCAATATGATGAAATCGAGGAGAGGGTCGCGCTTGTTGGCGATATTGTTGGCGTTTGTCCTGGTGGCGGGAATGGCGCCAGGGGGCGTTTTTGGCGAGGAGGTAGGGGTCGGCGAGGGCGGGCAGTCGGTCGGCGATCCTGCGACGGACGGCGTGACGGAATCGGAGCAGGATGGGTTCGGAGAGCTCGGAGAGCCTGTAGAGCCTGGAGAGCCTGGGGAGCCCGAAGTCACCGAACCGGCAGGCTTTCTGCAGCCTATGGCGGATTCGTTGCCGGACATCAGCGGGCCCGGCGACTGGCTTAGCGCGCGCGGCAACCCGCAAAACATGGGTGTGTTGAACGCGCTGACGCCCACGACGGCGACCGAAACAAACCTGAAATGGGCGAGGACTTTTGGCACAGGCGGATTCGCCGACACCCCAAACAGCCCTGTTATTATCGGCGACCATTTAATCGTGTCCGCGAACAACGTAATATGCAAACTTGACAGGGAAACAGGTAATGTCGTTGCCCAGACCACTATGGTCGCCGCGCCGAGCTTCGGGATATCGTCCCTTGCCTACGGCGCAGGCATGGTCTTTGCCCCGATAAGCAACGGGCGCATACAGGCGTTCAACGCGTCCACGTTAGAGTCGTTGTGGGTCAGCGAGCAGATAGGCGGGCAGTCCCTCAGCCCCATTGTTTACCATGACGGTTATGTATATACGGGCTTTTGGCAGAGCGAAACGGCCGACAACTACTATGTCTGCCTGTCCGTGACGGATGAGGATCCTGCCGACCCGACCGAAACGAAACTTGCCCAGTGGAAGCACCTGGCGGCGGGCGGATATTATTGGGCCGGCGGCATCGTACTGGGCGATTATATAGTATTCGGCAGCGACAACGGCGTTGGCACGGGTGAAGAAGCCGGCCTGTCTAATGTGTTCGCCCTGAACCGCATCACGGGAGATGTATCGGATGTGCTTGAAGGGGTGTTCGGCGACCAGCGCAGCGGCATTGCCTACGACGATGTGACTGGCAATCTGTTCTTTGTAAGCAAGGCCGGCTATATCAACACGGTCAAATTTGATGAAAGCACGGGAAAATTTGACAAAAGCAGCTTTAAGATGAACCGCCCGTTTAACGCGCAGGCGACGAGCACGCCCGCCGTATACGACGGCACCGTGTTCTTTGGCACGGGCGGAGGCCCGGGTTCTCCCGGCAAGATTGTGGCCGTTGAAGCCGAGACTTTGGATCTTATAGACGATGTGGACCTTATCGCATACCCACAAGGCTCGCCGCTGCTTACCACTGCCTATGAAGATGAAGACAAGCTGTTCCTCTATATTACATACAATGGGTTGCCCGGCGGCCTCGCCATGGTCGAGTTTGACACGGATACAAGGGAACTCACAAAAACGGAAATTTTCACGCCGCCCGCGGGCATGCAAAATTACGCGATATCCAGCGTGGTCTGCGACAAAGACGGCACATTGTACTTCCACAACGACTCCCGTACCATGTTTGCCATTGAGAGGAATGTGGCGTGGCTTGAGTCGCTTTCCGCGGATATCGGAACGTTTGACAGGGCTTTTGAAACAGGCGTCCTGACATATGAGCTTGTCGTCCCCATAGGGACTGAGGATGTAGGGCTAAGTTTCACCGCCTCGGTGGGCTCTACAGTCGAGGTAAACGGCACGGCAAACGTCGCAGGCGTTGCGACCATCGAGCTTGCGGACGGCACGGCGAAGGCGGTAATTAAGGTGGCCAACGGCGGCCAAAACAGGGATTATACGGTGAATATACGCGAGGCGAGCGATGAAACGGGGCTTGGCGTTTCGATCAATCTGTTGAACGCCGCGCCCGCCGACGCAAGCTTTGTGCCTTTTGACGAGGACAATAATTATAGCCACAGCCTTGTAGATGAGACGACTTTTCGCCGCGTCTGGCTAAAGCGAGCCGATGTCAGGGCGAATGTGGTTGCCACCGCTGTCAGAGGCGTGGCGGCTTCAATGGGCGGGGCTGCGCTTGCGCCAGGCACGGAATTGACAAACATGAACACCTTGACTTCGGGCGTGGGCGCGACGTATTTGCGGTACAATATCTACTTTGCGGGGAGTCTTGCGAATGCGGTAATCAAGCTTACGGTCACGGCAGAGGATGGTGTGACCACGGAGGAATTCTTTGTAACGGTCAGCAGGCCCGGCGACCCAGACCCGCCGGTGAGCGAGGTAAAAGTGTTCCTGCAGGAAGATGACAGGGGCTTTCTGATAGCGGATACTGAGTTCAGCGTCGAGGCGGATCTTTCGGAGCGCTACGGCTTTGCCGATACCTATAACGGAGAGGAAGTGACCGTGCTTGACGTGCTTGTCGCCGCGCATATCGCGATTTATGGCGACGTCGAGGCGGATATACAGGACGTGCTTGCCGTGTCCGGCGGCAACGTGACAAAACTTTTCGGGTATTCGGACGCCTCAAGCTTCACCTTTCTTGTCAACGGCGCTTTCACGAAAGACGATGACGGATGGGGCATGTTGATTGTGGACTCGACGGTAGAGGACGGCGATATAGTATCGTTTTTGCTGCGCGACGACGAATTCGGTTGGGGCGGTCTGATGAACCAGTATACATGGTTTGAGCAGGACGGGGTACCCGTCAGCTCGGTTACGGCTGATGCGGGGAGCGATTTGACGCTCAAGTTGCAGGGGGTTTGGCTGATGATGCTGTTTGAGGATGAAGAAGATCAGAAAAAGGCCGCCGGCCCGATTGAGGATGCGGATATTTATGACCTTGAAATATCTGACGGCGGCGGTTTCAAAGTCGCCACTAGAGACGACAAACTTGCCGAGACTGACGAGGACGGGGAGTTTACCGTATCGTTTGACATGCCCGGCACTTACTATATCACTGCTACCGACGGCAACAGTTATGAAACCCTGATAATCCCGTGGCTAGAGGTAGTTGTGGCAGCGGGCGAGCCAGACCCCGACCCCGATTCGATGGGCACGGATATTTCGCTGAGGCCTGTGCATACAATACTTACGAAAGACAATCCTTCAATCGTGATCGATGCGGATATTCTGCCTGATGACCTATCTGGCCTCGTGGCTATCGACTGGTTTATAGACGGCGCGGAGGCGTGGGGCGCAGGCGAAGATGAGCCACTGATCACTTTGGAGCAGTCGCCGGACAGGAGAAGTGCGACCGTGACTGTGACGGAAGAAGGGCTAAAGGCGGACGGCATATACCGCATACGCGCAAGGTATAGCACAGCACGCAGCCAGGTGTTCAGGCAGGCCACCGCGACGGTCGAAGTGCTGTCGGAAAATTCCGGCGAGGCGGCGTTTGGAATCCTCGGAACGGCGTTTACATTCAACAAGGCGATGGTGGCAGGCGTGCGTGTGCCTATCAGAATGGAAGGGATGAACACGGCGGCGAACGGCGTACAGGCAAGGCTTGTGAAGCAGGACGGGACGCCCTATGTCGAGGGCGAAAACCTTTGGAATATCAAAGCGGAGATAAGCAAGGACGATCCGCGTGTCATAGAATTGTCGGAAAAGACCCCGTTTGCGACCAAAAATGTGAAAAATGTGAGAAGCAGGCTGCAGATCCTTCCGGCGGGCGCAGACGAGGAAACGGGCTGGATTACTTCAACCAGCAGTTCGAGCGGCAACACGTTCACGCTGACGGTAAGCGAAACATGGCCGAAGGTGACGCTTAGGCTTAGCAGGGCGTTGAGCAGGGCGTTCCCGTCCGTGCCCGCCGAGCTTACGGCTGCCACGCCGGTCGGCATCGGCGAGGTGAGGGAAGTGGGTCTTGACGCTTTTGCCGCAAACACGCTTGAGTACAATGCAGCTACGTGGGAGCTAAAGCTTGCGAACGACTGGTCGGGCATGCCGAACAATGGCAAGGTCGCCTTGAGGACGTCCGGCGCAGGCTATGTGGACATAGAAGGCTATCGCCGCATGGAGGTCGGCCAAGGCACTCGCACGGCAAAAAACATGCCTACACTGAACGTGACGGTCGCTGCGGTCTCTGCGTTGCCCAAGCTCAAACTCAACAAGACTTCGTATCCCATACTGACAGACGAGCAGGTCGCGAACGCAGGCGGACACTTTGATGGGGCGGGGAGGGAAGCCGTGATGACTCTTATCTCTACCGACAAGAAAGTTCCGTTTGCGATTATTCCCGAAATTACAAAGGTGGAAATAGCCGACAAGGGAACGCGCGCAAACGGCAAGGACGAATTGACGGCGTGGCATATAGAAGGCAACAGGATCGGGCTTTCCGCCAAGGCGGGCGTAAGGGCAGGCACGGCAGCGGTAGAGGTATACTTTGAAAACGCGCCAAATCCGCGTGTATTGCAATTCCGCATTACTACGCCGCAGCTTTCCGCGCTAAAGACGACAAACAAGGCCGGTACAGTCAATATGAACAGGAATCATATATTGCTTGAAAGCACGCCGGTCTTTAGGGTTGCGGACATACCCATCGCCATGAATGTGGACAACCTTGTGCTCGACGATTGGGACATAATGTTCGCGACGCCGGTCACGGGCAGCAACTTCAGGACCTTGCCGTGGAATGGCGAACTTGACGGATTTGGGTCTTGGGACGGCGCGGTGTATGCCGAGTCTGTGGACGGCGAAAACGCATTGAGAATAATGGCAAACCAAAGCCAGCTCAACAAGTTGGTGGCTGCACACAACGCCGCTGCATCTGGCAACGAAAAGCGAAACTTGAGGTATACGTTGCGTATCGGGTCGAAGAAGCTCAACGACGCATTGGGCAGGGCGCCGGGCAAGGAATTGACATTCAACACTACGCTGAATATTGTCAAGGCGGCTCCGACGTTCACGATAAGCCTGTCGAAGGCAAGGATCGACATCTCGAACCCTGAATCCGTCCAGACGGCGACGGTGCGGCTTGTAGGCACCACGTCCCAGATAAGCGGCATCAGGCTCTTTGAACGGGAGTTTGGCAGGGATGGGAAAAAGAATGTGTTGATCAAAGCGGGCAATGACGAGAGCCTGGATTTTGTGGTTGAAAACATCAGGGGGCTGAGCTTCGACATCAAGCGCGCGCCCGACGTGTTGGTGCCGCCGACCGTGGCGAAAAGGCTCAGCGTCGAGGTGACGCTTGCCAATGGGCAGGTCCTGACATCCTATGCGGAATCGCTGACCAATATGGGAGAGCCTAGACTGGACATTGGCGGCAACCCCATATTTTCGGAGCCAAACAACAGGACGGTCAACATCAATCCGAGGCAGACGGTGGGCCGTGCGGCTTTCAGCAGAAACAATGTGACGCTTTATGGCGACAAGGCGATGCAGGGCGAGGGCATCGCGCTTGACCTTATTACGCCGGACAATGTGAAACTTGGGGCGGTCGGGATCGACCCTGCGAGTTTAAGGCCCTTTGCGATAGATGAGGACGGGCTTAGGGACGGCTTCCGACTTGAGCGAAAAGGCGAAAACGAATGGACGATTTTCTTCGCGAACGACAGGCTGCCGATACGTGGCGACAGCCGCGGAAGGCCGACCGCTGCTACGCTCGCAAACAATTACAAGATAGGGCTGCAGCTATGGGCCGAGGGGACATATGAATGGCAGATGGAGAGCGACGGCGTCACTTTGGTGAGGGACAAGAGCGGCAACCCAGTGCCGGTAGCGCTGAAAAATGCAAAAGGCAAGAATGTGTCAAAGCCGATCGTGGTAAATGTGACGGTGCGGATAGTGAGGGGATAGTGTGTTGAGGAAAATATTTGCGAAAAAATCATATGTGGCTGCGGTGGCGGTTGTGGCCGCCATCGCGGTGGTCAGCGTTTTGTATTTTGCAGCGGGCGAGGGGGGTGAGGGCGGCTCGCGCACGTTCTTTAGCTCGGTCTATATGCCCCCCGCCGCTTCGGGTTCGGTTGCAAACCCCTTTGACGCTTTTGCGAATAATGGGGTGGGCCCAGAAACGCAATTGGGGATGCCCGGAGCGTTTGGGACGCCTGGGGCGTCGAGGCAGGTTCCGGGCTCGGTTGCCTCTGACAATCAGCAGGGCGGCAGGCGGGGCGGTGGCTCGGAGTCGGGTGGCGGCGGCATGGGCGGTGTAGGGGGTATGGATGCGGGGGGCGGTCAGGGCGGTCAGCCCGATGGCGGTCAGGGCGATGGCGGCGGCAGTGGTCAGCCCAGCGGCGGAAACCCATCCGATGGAGGCGGCGGCAGTGGTCAGGACGGCGGCCCGTCAGGTCCGACAGTAACAATCTCAATCGACGCAAGCACGATGGGGCGCGGCTTTGTAATGCGGCCCCGCACAGCATCATTTACCGAGGGCGAATCCGTTTTTGACGTGTTGTTCCGCGAGTGCCGCGCAAGCGGAATACATATGGCTTCAAGATGGACGCCGCTATACAGCAGCTACTATATTGCGGGGATCGACAACTTGTACGAGTTTGACGGCGGGGACCTTTCCGGCTGGATGTACAGGGTCAACGGGTGGTTCCCCAATTATGGGGCGAGCAGCTATACCCTTGAGGACGGAGATGTTGTCGAGTGGCTTTATACCCGCGACCTCGGACGCGATATCGGCGGCGAGGGCGCGGTCGGCGGGTGACGGTCTGACTTATGCCTGAAAAAAGACGTTTATCGAGGCGCACGGTCGTGGCCGCAATAATTGTCATCCTGTGCATACCGGCGGTGATGGCGGTCAACATATTGTTTTTTGAGGACCGCAGCTACTATGCGACGTCGTTTATAATAATCGCGCTGTCGCTTGTGCCGTTTGCGCTCGTGTTTGAGGGGCGGAAGCCGCAGGCACGCGAGCTTGTGGTGATTGCGGTCATGGTGGCGGTCGCTGTGGTAGGGCGGGCGGCGTTTTTTATGCTGCCGCAGTTCAAGCCCGTGGTGGCAATAGTCATAATAGCGGGCGCGGCGCTCGGCGCGGAGAGTGGCTTTGCGGTCGGGGCGCTTACGGGGTTTGTGTCCAATTTTATCTTTGGGCAGGGGCCGTGGACACCGTGGCAGATGTTTGCTTTCGGAATAATAGGATTTTTGGCGGGGCTTATTTTTTACAGGCTTGCGGCGTCGATAGGGGCACCGAGCAGGGACGGGTCGGGTGCAGAGGGGGTTGTTGCGTACAAGTGGTACGACACAGGCCGCCTTGGGTGGAATGTGCGGGCGCGCAAACGTGTGGAATGGCTCCGTGTGTTCGTCCTATGCGTATTCGGCGGCGTCATCACCTTTGTGGTATATGGCCTGCTGCTCGACACGGCGGCGGCCATCATGTTTTCGTCAGGCGATGTCACGCTGAGCCAATTGCTGACGACGTACCTGACGGGGGCGCCTTTCAATATGGTGCATGCAGCGGCAACGGTGTTTTTTCTCGCAGTCCTCGCACGTACCATGATTGAAAAACTTGAGCGCGTCAAGAAAAAATACGGGCTGCTAGGAGCTGAGGCATGATAGGGCATATATCCGAAAACCGTAGCATTTTCGCAGGCTACCACCCGCTTGTCAACTATATGTGGTTTGCCTATGTAATATTGCTGCCGGTTTTTTTCATGCACCCCGTCATTGTCGCGATTTCGTTTGTGCCCGCCCTTGCGCATTCTATTTATCTGGGGCGCAGAAGGGCCGCCCGTTTCGGGCTGTGCTTCGTCTTGCCGCTTATGGTCATAGCCGCGCTGTTCAACCCCGCATTTAATCACCGAGGCATCACTATATTGTATTACATAAACTACAACCCAATTACGCTGGAGGCAGTTATTTATGGAATTGTCGCGGCCGGCATGATAGGTGGCGTCGTTTTCTGGTTTGTCTGCTATAACTCGATTATGACATCGGACAAGTTCATCTATTTGTTCGGGCGGATTGTGCCAGCGATGTCCATGGTCATCTCGATGGCGCTGCGGTTCGTCCCGCGCTACAGGGCGCAGATAAAACGCATAATTGCCGCGAGGCGCGGGATCGGCTTTGACGTAAGCTCCGGCAAGTTCATCGAGCGCGTGAGAAGCGGGGGCGCCATCCTTTCGGTGATGCTGACGTGGGCGCTTGAGAACGGGATCGAAACCGGCGACTCCATGCTTTCGCGCGGCTACGGGCTGCCGGGGCGTACGGCATATTCCAATTATCGCTTTGATTCGCGCGACCGGACGCTGGTACTGCTTCTGGCTGCTTTGATGTCGGTCGCGCTGTTCGTGTGCGTCACGGGGCTGATATCCGTGGTGTACTATCCGATGTTTGTTATGGAGAGCGTTTCTCCCTTTGCGGGGATTGCGTATGTCTGCCACGGCGCGGTTTGCTTGCTGCCGCTTGCGCTTGAACTTAGGGAGGACGCGATTTGGAACATGGCGCTGCACGGGTGCGGAGCGTGCGCTGGAAGGCAGGAGGGCGTGCCATGTTTGAAGTGAGGGGGCTGACGTTTGCCTACCCTGAGCGGGGGCGGGCGGCGCTTTCCGATGTGTCGCTGTCGGTGGAAGCGGGCGAGTTTGTGGTGATATGCGGCAAGTCGGGGTGCGGCAAGTCCACGCTACTGCGCCACTTAAAGACAGTGCTTACGCCGTTTGGCAGACGGGAGGGCGAGGTGTTTTTTGACGGCCGCTTGGTCGAAAGCATTTCAAAGCGCGAGCAGGCCTCACGAATAGGCTTTGTATTGCAGAGCGCCGAGAACCAGATTGTCACCGACAAGGTGTGGCATGAACTGGCGTTCGGTCTTGAAAGCCTTGGCGAGAAAACGCCTGTCATACGGCGGCGCGTTGCGGAGATGGCGTCGTTTTTCGGTATTCAGGAGTGGTACGAGAAAAGCGTGTTCGAGCTTTCGGGCGGGCAGAAGCAGATACTTGCGCTTGCGGCGGTGCTGGCCATGCAGCCAGATGTGCTGATACTCGACGAGCCGACGAGCCAGCTCGACCCGATTGCGGCAGAGGACTTTATAGAAACGCTAAAAAAGATAAATGATGAGATAGGCACGACCATTATCCTGTCCGAGCACAGGCTTGAGGGGGTGCTGCCGAGGGCCGACAGGGTGGCAGTGATGGCAGAGGGGCGGGTGCTGTGCGAGGGGGGCGCGTCCGAGGTGGCGTGGGAGTTGAAGCGTCTGGGGGATCCGATGTTGACTGCTATGCCGACGCCGGTGCGGGTGTATTTGGCGCTGGAAGCAAGCCAGGCCTTGCGACGCGTCCGCAGAGGTTCTACCGAAAGGCTCGCTCCGCCTTCGTTTGGCTCCGCCTCGCTTTCGGTAACCCCTTGCTCCGCCTCGCGCCTTCGGCGCTCGACGCGAAGTCCCGGCTTTTCTTCGGTCCGGCAAGTGCCGCAGACTGTGCGGGAGGGGCGGGTTTATCTTGAGGGGAAGTACGCTGGACGTGGCGTGGACGGTGAGCGTGGCGTTGGTGGTGATGAGCCTGCTCGCAATAATGACGGTGCCACCCGCGAGCCTATTATCGAGATGAAGGAGCTGTGGTTTCGGTATGAGCGCGATGGGCGTGACATTGTGAAAGACCTTGCGCTCAATGTATATCCGGGCGAGTTTGTGGCAGTGGTAGGCGGCAACGGCGTGGGCAAAAGCACCATGCTCGGCATCGTGGCCGGCGACAACAAATATTACCGAGGCAAGGCGCGTGTCCTCGGCTTCGACCCGAAAAAGGCTGACGGGCGGTGCCTTACCGACGCGGGCTTGGCTGTGTTGCCCCAAGACCCGCAGACATTGTTCACGCGCGCCACGGTCTTTGACAACCTTATAGATGTGGCAACGGCCCATGCGAAACGGCGCGGCGAGCCTGCGAGCCCCGAAGAAATAGAAGCGGAAGTGTGCCGCGTCTGCGAAATGACAGACATAGTGAACCTGATGGGTTTTCACCCCTTTGACGTAAGCGGCGGCGAGCAACAGCGCACCGGGCTTGCGATGGCGTTGCTTACAAAACCAAAGTTATTATTGCTCGACGAGCCAACCAAGGGGATGGACAGCTTTTTCAAGGAGAAGTTTTCCGCAATACTGAAGCGTCTTTGCTCGGACGGGATTGCCGTGCTTATGGTCTCGCATGACGTGGAGTTTTGCGCGAAATATACAGACCGCTGTGCGTTGTTTTTCAATGGCGGCATCGTCAGCGAGGGCACGCCACGCAAGTTTTTCAGCGGAAACAGCTTCTATACGACCGCCGCCAACCGCATGGCGCGGGGGTTGTTCCACGACGCGATCACCGCAGAGGAAGTCGTGGCTCTGCTTTTATAATGGACAGGGAGTATTCGGTGCATTAATATATGACTTGAGGAAATCGAATATGAACTTGTGAGAAGAAACCATGCGGCTTTTTATTGCGATAAATTTAAGTGATGGCATGAAGGACGTGCTTGATGAGACTGCGGCGGAGTTGCGTTCGGTTGCGCGGCGCGGGCGTTATACCCATCGCGAAAACCTGCATCTGACGCTTGTGTTTATCGGCGAGAGCGACCGCGTGGATGACATCCTCGATGTGATGGAGGACGTGGCGGAGGAGTTTTTCACCGAACCCATTCGGTTGGCATTGTCGGGGGCGGGGGCGTTTCGAAGGAGCGGAGGCGATTTGCACTGGGTCGGCGTGGAAAGCACGCCGGAGCTGAAAGCCCTTGCGAAGGCTCTGGCCGACGGCCTCCGCGCCGACGGGTTTGATATCGAGAGGCGCCGCTATGTGCCGCATATCACGATAGCCCGCGAGGTGGTTGTGGGTGCGGGCGGCGGTGCAGACGGCGGGGGCGGGGCTGGCGGTGCCGCTGTCAAAGTACACCTTGCCACTATGGAAGCGGACCATATATCCATTATGCGCTCAGACCACATAGGCGGCCGGCTTGTCTACACCGAAGTCGCCTCCGTGCCCTGCGGTTCACTTGCTTACGCGAAAGACCCTCTTTGAGAACTCGCTCCCTACAATCGGCACCAGTATAAAGGCTATGCAGGCAAGAAGCTGCGTGATGCTTAGCGGCACCACCGTAAAGACGTCGCCAAAAACCGGGACGTACACGACGGCAACCAATATCGCCAGCGAAAGCCCCATTGATATATTCAAGAATTTGTTTCCGAACAAAGCCCGTTTGAATCCCAAGAACGTTTCGGTCTTGGATGTGTACGCCAGCAAGAGCTCGCTCGCCACCAAGGTGAAAAAGCACATGGATATCGCCACATTGTAGTCGTGGAGATTTAGCCCGTATAGGAACGCCCCCAGCGATCCCGCGCAAAGGAAAACAGCCCTGAAAGCGACCGAGCCACGCATGGCCTTGTTTATTATCGCCTCCCCGGGGTCTCGTGGGCGACGCTGCATCACCCCAGGCTCTTTGCCCTCCATGCCAAGGGCAAAGGCGGGGAAGGCGTCCGTAAGCAGGTTCACGAACAAAAGCTGGGTCGCTACAAGCGGCACCGGTAGCCCGAAAACTATTCCTAGGAGTATCACCAATATCTCGCCGATATTGCACGCAAGCAAATAGCCCGTGACCTTTCGGATGTTTCCGTAAATCGTCCGGCCCTGCTCCACGGCGCTCACTATGCTTACGAAATTGTCGTCGGTCAATATCATGTCCGCTGCCTCTTTTGAGACGTCCGTGCCTGTGATGCCCATCGCGATGCCGATGTCCGCCTTTTTGAGAGAGGGTGCGTCGTTTACGCCGTCGCCGGTCATCGCCACGATATTGTTGTTTTCCTTGATGGCCGTCACGATGCGTACCTTGTGCTCGGGCGACACCCTTGCGAAAACATTTGCATGCTTCACATGCTCCCTAAGCTGCTCGTCGCTCATCCCGCTTATGGCGGCACCGTCCAACACCTCGTCGCCAGGTGCCATGATGCCCAAGGCCTCCGCTATGGCGGCGGCCGTCGTCTTGTGGTCGCCAGTAATCATCTTGACGTTGATGCCTGCGCCGTGGCATTGCTCGACGGCCGCCTTCACTTCCTCGCGCGGGGGGTCTATCATGCACATCATGCCCACGTAGACCAAGCCATCTTCCTTGCCGTCTATTGCGGCCTCGTTTTCGTATTCTTTGTACGCAAACCCCAGGACGCGTAAGGCCTGTTTTGCAAACGCTTCGTTTTGGGCGGTCAGCCGCTGCCGTATATCATCCGTCATGGGCACGACGTCGCCGTCTATGAATACTGAGGCGGAGCGTCCGATAATGGCGTCGGGTGCGCCCTTGGTGTTCATAATGACCTCGCCGCCCTTGATGCCGTCCTTGAGATTGTAGGTGGACATCAGCTTTCTGTCCGAGTCGAAAGGTATTTCCTGCACTCTTTCGTAAAGCCCGTTCAGCTCGTCCTTGTCCATGCCGAGCTTCGTGCCGAACACCAGCATGGCAGCCTCGGTCGGGTCGCCTATGATTTTCGCTTCGTGCCTGTCGTAGATGGAGTCGTTGCACAGTACTGAAATTTTTGCCATTAAAGGGATATTTTGGCTAACAGTTGGGGTGTCCGCTTTTGCTTCTCCGTCTGCCCAGACATCGCCACTCGCCACGACCTCGCCCTCTGCGCTATAGCCGACCCCCGTTACTTCGTATGTGGTGCTTGCATCAAAGACTTTTACGACGGTCATCTTGTTTTGGGTCATAGTGCCGGTCTTGTCCGAGCATATGACGGTGGTGCTGCCAAGAGTCTCGACCGCTCGCAGCTTCTTCACTATGGCGTTGGACTTGACCATCTTCTGCACGCCGATAGCCAGTATGACCGTGGCAACGATCGCCACGCCCTCCGGCACCGCCGCCACCGCAAGCGACACCGACACCATCAGCATTTCGATTATGTCCATGCCACGCAGGAAGCCGATGCAGAATATGAACGCGCAGGTGAGGATGCAGACGATGCCCAAGGTCTTTGCCATGGCGTTCAGCTTGTCCTGGAGCGGGGTGTTCGCCTCGTCGGTCTCGCTCAAAATGGTGGCTATCTTGCCCATTTCGGTGTCCATGCCTGTGGCGTAGACCACGCCCACGCCCCTGCCGTAAGTGACTACCGTCCCCATGGACGCTAGGTTTATCCTGTCGCCCAATGTTGTTCCGTTATCCAAGACGGCAAGGGCATCTTTCTCGACCGCCAACGACTCCCCGGTCAAGGCCGCCTCGTCCACTTTCAGGTTCATGCTCTCGACTATCCTGACGTCCGCCGGTATATAGTCGCCTGCGTCCAGGATGATGATATCGCCGACCACCACATTCTCGGAATCGACCTTTTCGACCACGCCGCCCCTTCGTACCTTAGCCTTGGGGCTGGACATATCCTTGAGCTCTTTTAGCGCGTTGTCCGCCTTGTTCTCCTGCGTGATGCCGATAATCATATTTATGACGAGTATGGCAAATATGATGATTGCGTCCTTTTCGCCATCGCCCACGAGCATGGATATGACCGCCGCAATAATAAGGATGATTACGAGAAAGTCCTTGAACTGCGCGAGTATCCTCAAAAGCAGGGACTTTTTCTTAGGGCTCCTGAGCCGGTTCGGGCCGTTCTGCTCAAGCCTTTTGGCGGCCTCGTCAGCACCAAGCCCATTGTGCATATCGGACCCCAATTCCGACAGGGTCTGCTCTATATCCTTGCTGTAAAAATCGTTTTCCACTTACGCCTTTCCCTCCTGCCCGTCCCCGCCGAGCCTGGGAAATAAAAAAGACCCATGCACGACCCAAAGGGCGTTACATGAATCTCGTTCTTTAAGGCAAACCAGGCGCACCGGCCGTGATGTTGATTTGCCACGCGGAGCCATCCCGCGCAAACTACTCCCTCATGAACTGCTATACTGTCCTCAATAATATAGCAATAACGGTGAGGTTAGTAAAGTGTTTTTTGAGGGGCTTCCAGGGCGCCATTTGTTGGGTTTTAGGCAACGCTGCTTCGAGAGGGCATCACCCCTTGTCGTTTAGCACGCTTCCTGAAATATATCCGCAGCTCGATGCCGAGTACAAACAATGTGGCGATGCCAAAGCCAAGCATAAGGATTTCATGCACCACCGCAAAATAAGCTATATACACTCTATCACTGCCTATAGAAAGATTCTCGCTTTTGCAAAGCGTCAAGGTTTTGCTTATGCTGTCAGAGGACGGCAGTTTGTTTCCGCCCCCTGCGTCCCTCCAAAACCGTCAGCATATCTGACTTCACATTTACAGCCGATTCACCCGCAAAACGGTTTAGCAGCGAAACCTCGCTCCCTTCCCTGTATAGGCTCATCGCACATTCCAGCATATGCAGCTTTTTTGCGGAGGCGGCGTATATCTTGTCGGGGGCTCTGCCGAAGTTTTTCTGCTCCACAGGCGTGTTCATGATAAAGTCCTGTGCCGTAAAGCTCTGCACATCGGAAACGGATTCTTGTATTCCCATTATTGTGCCTGTCTACCCCCGCTCTCTGGCACACCTTCTTCCAAGGCAAGTTCAATCGCCTTGAGGATCACCTTGCTACTGTTTGTCGCGCCAGAGACCGTATCGACATCCAATGTCTGATTCAATATGACATCTTCCGTGATGACCTCCGCTGACGCGCCTCTGCCATTGTGGTGCTCGTTGATTGTTATCCCAGCAATCCTATGGCCTTTCACGACAACATCGACATCGACAGAGATAAGGCCGGCATCGAAAAACCCATTATAGACACCGTCTTGAACCAATGAAATGTCCGGGGTCGCGATCACAGTGTCCGCTATGACTTTTTGGTATCTCGCCGTATCATGCAGTACTTTCCCTCCAAACCCGAGGAACACGGCGACGACAACGCATACAATTACAATTACAGCTTTCTTTTTCAAAACAATTCCCTCCTGTCAAAACGTCATACAAAACCATCAAAGCCATAATACTGCAACGTGCTCAAATGCGAATTTAAGCAAGATTGAGGGAAGGTTAAAAAGGGGTTAAAAAAGCTTTATCGGGGCATCTTTTTCAATATCAGCATTATGACGATCCCGCCGACCGCGCAGCACGAAGCTATCACAAATGCCGGGAACATAAGGCTGATATCGTCCGCAGCGATGTTTTTGTAATGCCCTGCAATCTGCGAGGACACTATCGCGGCGACGCCGAAGCCCAGCAGCACAAACCCGTAGTTGGCCGCCATATGCTTTGCGCCGAAGATGTCGGAGGTCAGCGAGGGGAAGGTGCTCAGCCCGCCGCCGTAGAAGAAGCCGATAAGCGCAATCAGGACATAAATAGCATAATCCTGTGCGACGTTCACGAAAAGCGCGAACACGGCAGAGCCCGCGAGCAATATCAATATCGTGTTGATACGGCCGAGCTTGTCCGAGACCATGCCCCAGAACAGGCGTCCGAGCGAATTAGTCATCGAAATCGCGAGGACGCCGATGGTCGCTGTCGATTCGAGTCCTTTCGCGACCGCGATGGGCTTCGCGAAACCTATCATCATAAGGCCGCCCATGCAGGCGAGCAAAAAGGCGGCTGTGATCAGGTAGTATTTCGTGGTCTTGACCATTTCCGAGGACGTGTAATTTTTGGGCTCGTTTACGCTTGCGTTCACGTCGTCGGACGCGGCGGCCTCCATACCATAGCCTTCGGGGGGATTCTTCATAAAGATGCTTCCGATGGAGCATACGACGAGAAAGACCACGCCCAGAACCATAAAAGTCTTGGGCTCGCCGATGCCTGCCCCTCCAAAAGTCACTATCAGCGACTCCACAATGGGCGTGAAAATCACTCCGCCAAAACCGAGCGTTGCCACTATTATGCCGGTTACGCGTCCCTTCTTGGTTGGATACCATTTCTGGGCGCAGGCGATGGTGGTGGAATACATAAAGCCCATGCCGATGCCGCCCATGATGCCGTAAGTGACCCATAGCAGCCAAGGGACTTCAGCCGTCACGAGCGACGCAAGGAAAAACCCGGCGGCAAGAATGAGCCCGCCGATAAACACGACGATGCGCGTGGTGTACTTGACGGCCAGCTTGCCGCCTATGACGCTCCCGATGGCGAGCAGGGCAAGCAAAAGCGAGAACGTAAGCCCCGCCGCCGCATTGTCGCCGCCAAATATGCTGTCCGCGATACCCGTCTGGAACACGCTCCAGATATATGCGATCCCGATGGTCAACTGTATTGCGATTGCCGCAAACACGACTTTCAAACCTGATTTTTTGTCCATAGTATTGTTCATAGTATTTATCTCCGCCGAGTATATTAACACACTTGCGGCAACTGGGGCAAATGGTAAAATGGGAGCATGAAAGAGCGCATCGTATTCTTGTATATCGTGACGTTGGCGGGGGTAGCCATGTCGTTTGCTCTTGGGAATAGTGTGGGTGCGGTGCAGACGGTGGTGGCGGCTCTGGCGGCGGTGGTGCTTGTGAGTGCCGCATTGCTGTTCGGGCTTTTGGGGCGGCTGTGGGTCGGTCGTGTAGGGCTGGTGCTTGCCATCGCCGTGACGTTGTGGGCTGTGGGATCTGCCGCTTTGCCGATGGCGGCCATGGCGGCATTGTGGGCTTTGCTGCCAATGCAGCGGGATGGCGGTATGGGGGAAGGGCTTGTGTCCGTTTGCGTTGTGATCGCCTGTGTGAGCGTTGCGTTGGCGCTGATATTCTGGCCGGAGCCTATGGTGGTCGTAAGCGTCGCCTTGCTGTTCGGCCTGTCGGCATATGCGCTTAGGCTGATGGGGCGGCTGGAAAGCGCGGAGCGGTCGGCGGAGGGGAATTTGGGCAGGGCAGAAGAACTGAAGGGGCTGCTTGGGAGCCGTAAGCGGATGGTGAGGACTGCGGAGCATGTTTCGAGGCTTGAGGAACGAAACAGGCTTGCGGCACGCATTCACGACGAGATAGGCCACGGCATGTCGGGGAGCATATTGCTTCTTGAGGGGGCGGAGCTTGTGATGGACAAGGAGCCGGAAAAGGCACGCGAGACCGTAAGAAAAGTTACGGAAAACCTGCGCGAGAGCGTCGAGGAAATTCGCAAGGTCCTGCGGGAGGAACGCTCGGCCTCTGCCAAGGTCAGCCTGGCGCGGATAGAGAACGAGCTGAGCGCTTTTGAGGCCGACCATCCGCAGATAAAGACCCTGCTTGAAACCGAAGGGGATATGGGCAGGGTGGACGCCACGGTCTGGACCTGCGTGCATGAAAACTTGGTTGAGGCGTTGACGAACGTGTTAAAACACTCGGCGGCAACCGCATTCAGCGTCAGCCTGAAGAACAGCGGGGCGCTTTTGCGCGTCGAGTTTGCAGACAATGGCGGGGGGGCGGAGCAAGGCGGCGTAGCGGGCGGTTTTAAGGAGCGGGACGAGACCATGGCCGGTATCGGGCTGCAGAGCATGGAGGAAAGGGCGGCGCTATGCTATGGGCGGTGCTTTTTCAGGCATGAGCCGGACGGCTTTCATATAGTGATGACTTTTCCAAGGAGAGGACAATGATAAAAGTATTGATTGCGGACGACGATCCCATCATCGTGCAGGGCGTTTCGATGATAATAGGCTCAAATGACGGCTTTGAGGTGGTGGGCGCCGCCGCCGACGGCAGGGAGGCGGTAAGGCTCGCCCGCGAGACAAGGCCGGATGTTGCGGTGCTTGATATCCGCATGCCGCTGATGAACGGAATAGAGGCGGCGGCCGTGATGCTAAAAGAAGGGCTTTGCGCCCCGTTGCTGTTGACGACATTCGACGAGCCGGAGCTTATCGCGGACGCGCTGACGGTCGGCGCACGCGGGTATATACTGAAAAATAGCAGCGCAGAAAGCATCATATCCGCCATACGCGTGGTTGCCGACGGCGGCACTGTCTTTGCGCCCGATGTCATAGGCTATATAAGGAGCATGATAAAGTCACCGCAACGGGCAGGGTCTCCGCCGCAAAAGGACGTGTTCCAAGACCTTTCCCCGCGTGAGCTTGAAGTGGCCGCCTTGGTCGCCGAAGGGCTGTCAAACACCCAGATTGCAGAGCGGCTTTTCCTTGCGGACGGCACGGTGAGGAACCATATATCGACCATCCTCGAAAAGGCAGGATTGGAGCACCGTACACAGATTGCCGTAAAATTCTTCGAACGGGGGTAGGGGGCGGCAAAGGGGATGCTTCACTGGCCGCTTACGGTTGGGTAGGGCCAGTCGGTGATGCCGCCTATGTCGTAGACGTTTGTGTAGCCTAAGCTGGCAAGGGTTTCGGCGGCGGCTGCGCTTCGGACGCCGGCTCTGCAGTAGACGAAGATGGCTTGGTCTTTGTTGGGGAGTTCGGCCTCGGCGCGGTCTGCTACCTCGTCGTGCGGGATAAGGAGCGCGTTCTCGATGCGGGCTTCTCGGTATTCGAGTTCCGTGCGGACGTCGAGGATGATGTAATCGTCCGACGCGTCCATCATTTGGCGGGCGTCATCGGCGGAGATTTTTTCATAGGTCGGGGCGGAGTGGTTGTCGGTGGCGGGGTCACCGGCGGTATCGTCGACAGAGGGGCTGCACGAAGCCAACACCGCCACTCCAATTACCAAAAAAACAATTATCGAAATTATTCGCATATTCATATTATTATTATACAGCAAGCAAAGGGGCTTGTATGTTGTATAATAGGGGCGAGGAGCGTAGAGGCATTATGCAGACATATGTTTTGTTATTCAAGTTTGGGCGGTCGACGTCGCGCAAGTACAAGGAGGCGATAGAGCTTGCGGGGCAGTTTTCGGATTTTACGGAGGCGACTGACAAGAAGCCGGTCAATACCATTTGGCTGCCGGCGGGGGAGTGGTTTATCAAGAAGCGGGAGTTCGACGATCTCTATGCGCTTGTGTGCGGGTGGAAGGGCACGAGCGTGAGCTTGGACGGCGAGGAGATAAGGCCGCATGAGTTTTTTTGGAAGTTCAATACGGTTATCAAGTGCGCGAAGGAGTACGAGGACGCGGTAGACAAGGACAATTATTGTTGCACGCATGGGACTTTTGAGGGTTGGGGGTGCAAGCAGCTTGACGACCTCGACCGGCATCTAAGCAAGCGGGCGTCGTATGCGATGAAGTATTGGTACGGCTTCGGCGAGTTTGTGAGCGAGGGCGTGTGGAAGGTCAACAAGGGGCTAATCAAGGATTATTTGAAGAAGGAGGCCGGCGACAAGAACCTGGATTATTGCAAGATTTTTTCGCTTGAGAAGGCGTGGAAAATCGTGGATGGGCTGCCGGACGAGATAGATACGCACGGGAGCGCCTGGTGGGATATCGACTATCGGGAGGATTTTGAGGGGGCGGCGATACTCAAGCGGCCTGTCGGGATAAAGCATAGGGCGGCGGGGTCGCGTGCCCGTGGCGGCGGAGTGTCGGCGGTGATGAAAGACGGGGTGCTGAACCTTGAGGCTGCCGAGGAGCGGACGCGGTATATCCCGAACGTGACGTTTGACGATGTGGGCGGCATCGACGATATCATCGGGCAGATACGCGAGGTGATAGAGCTGCCATTGAAACGGCCGGATATCTATCGGTATCTGGGCATCGAGCCGCACAAGGGGATATTGTTCTACGGGGAGCCGGGGACGGGCAAGACGCTTATCGCGAAGGCGATAGCGAACGAGACGAAGGCGCACTTCATACCGGTGAGCGGGCCGGAGGTGCTGAGTAAGTGGTATGGAGAATCGGAGTCGAATCTGCGGGATATTTTCGAGGAGGCGCGCGAGCTTCAGCCGGCAATCATCTTCTTTGACGAGATAGACTCTATGACGCAAAACCGCTCCGAGTCGGAGGGAGCGCGCGTGGATTCGCGTATAGTGAATCAATTGCTTACGCTGATGGACGGCATGGAGTCGTATGACAATGTGACGGTGCTTGCGTCGACGAACCGCCCTGAGCTGCTTGACGAGGCGTTGCTCAGGCCGGGTAGGTTTGACTACAAGATCGAGATAAAACGGCCTGATGCGGCGGGGTGTTTGCGTATACTTGAGATAGCGACGAGGAATATGCCGGTCGAGCCGGGTTTTGATTTGGGGGATATCGTGCCGGAGCTGCTTGGCAGTTCAGGGGCTGATATCGTCTTTGTCGCGAAAGAGGCGGCGATAGGGGCTTTGCGTCGGAGCACCGATGTAGAGGGGCTGATACAGAGCGCAGAGGGCGATGGGTTTAAGCTGGATGATGTCAAGGTCGAGCGCGAGGACTTTGTTCATGCGATTGATGAGCTGCGGTCGAACAAGCTAGGGATGGCGCCGACGCGGACGGTAAGCGAGCGGTGAGTGAATGCTATAATTTAGACCAGAGCAGGACGCCGCTTTTTGATGCGCTTAGGAAGTTTGTCGATTGGGATCCGGCACCTTTTTTTATTCCGGCGCATAAGATGGGCGTGGGCATAGACCCTAGGTTCAAGTCCTTTGCAGGGGAGAATATCTTTAAGCTCGACCTTTGCGAGGTGCGGTGGACGGACGATTTCCATGGCGCTGCTTCGTCTATAAAGGAGGCTCAGGAGCTTGCCGCCGATGCTTGGGGGGCGGTAAAGACCCACTTTCTTGTGAATGGGACTTCGGGCGGTATAATCGCTTCGATATGTGCGGTCTGCGGGGAGGGCGAGCCCATAATAGTGCCGCGGAATGCACATAAGTCGGCGGTCTACGGGCTTGTGGTAAGCGGCGCGAGGCCTGTCTATGTGGAGCCTGAGCTTGATGTGGGGCGTGGTTTTGTGGGTGGGCTTTCGCCTGCCGCCCTCGAACGTACGTTCTCCGAAAATGCGGGCGTGAGGGCAGTGTTCACGGTCAGCCCGACATATCATGGGGTGATGAGCGATACGGCGGCGCTTGCGGAGATCGCGCATAGTCATGGGGCTGTGCTTATCTCGGACGAGGCGCATGGGAACCATATGTATTTTAATAAGCGTTTGCCAATGGGGGCGCTCGAACTCGGCGCGGATATAGTCTGCCAGAGCACGCATAAGATGTCGGGGGCGCTTACTCAGGCGTCAATGCTGCATCTTGGGAGTGGGGCGGCACGGCGTGTGGATTTTGACAAGCTTAGCGCGAACCTTAGTATGATGCAGACCACGAGCCCGTCATATATATTGCTTGCATCGCTCGATATGGCACGGAGCTATATGGCGACGCAGGGTGAGGTTTTGCTTGATGGCGTGCTTGATTTGTTAGATAGGGCGCGGGCGGATATCGGGGCGTTGCCGGGAATTGAGGTGCTTGGGGGCGAGGCTGTCGGGGGTGCGGGTTGCCGCCCATACGTTGGGAGTGCGGGTGTGTGGGGCTATGAGCCGACGCGGTTGGTGGTGTCGGCGTGCGGGCTTGGGCTTGATGGATATGGGCTTTTTGATGTGTTGCGTGAGCGCTATGGCGTCGAATGCGAGTTTGCGGACCCGATGTGGGTGGTCTGCGTGGCGGGAATCGGGACTACGGCTAGGGATACGGAGACGTTGGTCGGGGCGTTGCGTGAGGTTTCGGGGGAACGAGGCGGGGAACAGGAAATGTGCGGTTCTGTGCGTTCGGATAAGGCAGGGGAGCAAGGTTGTGGCTCCGTGCGCCCCTCGGCGGCGGTGCTGCCGCCTATGCCGCCGCTTCGTATGACGCCTCGTGAGGCCTGGTTTGCGGACAAGGAGACCGTTCCCTTTGAGGCGGCGCGTGGGCGTACAAGTGTCGAAATGGTGGTGCCGTATCCCCCAGGGATACCGGTCTTGTGCCCAGGCGAAGTCGTTACGGACGAGGTACACGACTATCTTGCCGAGCAGAGGCGGGCAGGGCGGCATATGCATAGCGCAGCGGGCGATGGGCTTGAGACGCTCCTTGTGGTGAAGTAAAAGAGATTTAAGAGGGATTTAGGCAATGGCGCGCATGGCGGCGATGCCGATGGCGCATTCGAGACGTTTTTTTTCAAGTTCGCAGGACAGGCGGTGGGGTTTCATCATATCGCCTTCGATATGCAGGGCGTTGGCGTGGCAGCCGCCGCTGCAATAGTATTTTGCCCAACACTCGCGGCAGTCATCTTTGGAGAAGATATGCGATTTCTCGAATGCTTTGAGAAGCGGGTTGTGAAAGGCGTTGTCGTGGACACTGCCGAGCCGGAATGTATGCTCGCCTACGAATTGGTGGCAGGGGTAGATGTCCCCTTCGGGCGTGATGGCCGCGTATGTCGTGCCGGCGCCGCAGCCCGATGCCCTCTTGTACACGCATGGGCCTTGGCTGAGGTCGACGTTGAAGTGGAAGAACGAGATAGGCGTGCCTGCTGCGTCATAATCTAGGATAAGGTCCGCGAGGCGGTCGTATTCTGCAAACAATTCGGGCAGGTCGGCGTCCGTTAGCGCCCAGGGCTCGTCCCTGTCCGTTACGGCGGGTTCTATGGAAATATTTTTGAAGCCCATATCCGCAAGAAACCGAACGTCCTCGGCGAAATCTTTGTTGAGAGCCGTAAATGTGCCACGGACGTAATAGAGCGGGCTACGGCCAGGTGCGCCGTTTGCTTCGCGGGCGTTTTTGAACTGTGCCAATCTGTCGATGATATGTGCGTAAGTGCCCTCGCCGTTTACGGTCTTTCGCATACGGTCGTTGACTTCCGGCCTGCCGTCGATGGAGAGAATCACGTTGTCCATATGCTCGTTTATAAAAGCCGTGTTTTTTTCGTCGAGCAATAGGCCGTTTGTCGTAAGCGTGAAGCGTATATTTTTGCCGTAGTCTTTTTCGCGTTCGCGGCCGTAGAGGACGAGGGCTTTTACGACGTCGAAGTTCATCAGGGGCTCGCCTCCGAAGAAGTCTATTTCAAGGTTTCGGCGGTTGCCTGATTGCACGAGCAGAAAGTCGATGGCGGCCTTGCCTGTTTCGAGGGGCATCAGGGCGCGGGTGCCTGAAAAGCCGCCGGTGTCGGCGAAGCAATAGGCGCATCGCATATTGCAGTCGTGCGCGGCGTGCAGGCAAAGGGCTTTGATATGGGTGCCGCGGCCTTCGGGGGAAATGTCGCTTTCGGGGGGGGCGGGGGAGTAGAGAAGGCCGGCGGCGGTAAGGGCGTCGATTTCGTCGCGGGCCTCGCGGAGGGTTGCGGGCGGCAGGTTGTTGCCCCTACGGGCATCATCCGTGGGTGTGCCGTCGCAAAAAGAAAGGACATCAAAGACGGTATCGCTGACCGCATGGACAGCCCCGCTGTTGACATCCAGAACTATATTAAGGTCTTTGAAACGGTATAGGTGTATCACTACCTCGGATGTTTGATACGTTCCTGCTCGCACTCCTGGTTTGCGACTGTGCATGAAGTCTTGCACGCCGACTGGCATGAGGTCTGGCACTCGCCGCAGCCTTTGGCTTCAGTCTCTTTGAGCGTTCCCTTGATGATGGTCTTGATCTGATTCACGTTTTTTCCCTCGCTTCCGTTGATATTTTCCGAACTAAATAATACCACAAAAAATAAACGCCGCGACTATTTTTCTGTATTGTTCCCCGCTTATGCCCCGTATTGCTCTTTTTTCTTCGCCACCATTTCGGCGATCTCGCCGTCGTGCTCTGCCATCATGTCCTTGAAAAAGCCTTCGTAGTCGTAGACCAGTTCGTCCGCAGGCTCGGCCTCTATTTTGCGGACATAGCCTTCGATAAGGGCGAAGTTCTTTTCGTAGGCGTGCATGGAGTTTGAGCGGTGCGAGTAGGAGCCTATAGGCACGCCGAGCTCTGCGGCCACTTTTTCCTGCAAGCGAATCAAGGCGAAGGCGTTCATAAAAAAGGCCTCTGGCAAGTCGTTTGAGCGGAACAGCACGCAGCAGTCGAGCTTGCCGTCACGGATAAAATACTGGATGCTTTGCAGGCAGGCGGGGTGGCTGTTTGCGCTGTCCACCTCGAAGTCGCGCAGCGACATAATGGCGCGTCTGCTGAAAAGCTCGCGTTTCAGGTCGGCGATTACGAAGCCTAGCTGGTGGGCGTAGCGTTGATGGTAGGTGTACTCCCAAAGGTGGTCTGCCTTGCCGATAACAAAGTCGAGTATGCCGTCAAGCATCTCAAGCTCGTACTGGCGAAGCTCTTTCGGCCCGCAAATAAGCAGCTTGCTGATGCGTGGCTCGGCGGTCGGCGCCTCTACACGCACGGTCATGGTGCATTCCTTCTGCATTTGCTCGTAGTCCGGGCAGTCCGCAAGCTCGCCGAGATTGTGCAAGGTCTGCAACGCCTTGTGATATGCTTCGGGCAGGGTGCGCCCCTCGATAAAAAACTCTTTCATGCAACACTCTCCTACGTAATCCATGCTCTACACTTATTGTTGATTAATACTAACATATTTTGTTACAATTACTCGAAAACAGATGCACATTATATAGAAATTATCGAGGTAAAAAAAATGGCAGATAGAAAAATTATTATTATTGGGGCAGCGGGCAGGGATTTTCACAATTTCAACACCGTTTATCGGGACAATCCTGCGTACAAGGTGGTGGCGTTCACGGCGGCGCAGATTCCGGACATCGCAGGGCGGAAGTATCCGGCTGCGCTTGCGGGGGGGCTCTACCCCGACGGGATACCGATATACGAGCAGGGCGAGCTTGAGCGGCTTATAAAGGAGCTCGACGTGGACGAGTGCGTGTTTGCGTATAGCGACATCCCATACACTGTGGTGATGGGCGTGGGCGCAAAGGTCAATGCGGCGGGGGCGGACTTCACGCTGCTAGGCGGCAAGGGCACGATGATAAAAAGCACGAAGCCGGTGGTCGCGGTGGGGGCAATACGAACGGGCTGCGGCAAGAGCCAGACCTCGCGGCGAATCGCAGAGGTGCTGATGGCGGCCGGTCTCAAGGTGATAGCCATTCGCCACCCGATGCCCTACGGCGATCTCGAAGCCCAGAAGGTGCAGAGGTTCGCGGCGATAGAGGACCTTGCCAAGCACGATTGCACCATCGAGGAAATGGAGGAGTACGAACCGCATATAGCGCGCGGCAATGTCATCTATGCGGGCGTGGACTACGATGCGATATTGAGGGCGGCAGAGAACGACCCAGACGGCTGCGACGTGATACTGTGGGACGGCGGCAACAATGACTTCCCATTTTACGTGCCGGACTTGATGGTGACGGTGGTGGACCCGCACAGACCGGGGCACGAGTTGCTTTACTACCCAGGAGAGACGACGCTTCGCATTGCGGACGTGGTCGTTATAAACAAGATCGACAGCGCCGACCCTGCGGGGGTGGAGGCGGTCAGGCGAAATATAGCAAGCGTCAATCCTGGTGCGAAAGTGGTGGATGCCGCGTCAACCATAAGCGTTGACAAGCCCGAAGCGATAAAGGGCAAGCGGGTGCTTGTGGTGGAGGACGGCCCGACCCTGACGCACGGCGAAATGAAGATAGGCGCCGGCGTCGTGGCAGCCCAAAGGTTTGGGGCGGCCGAGATCGTGGACCCGCGGCCATACGCTGTGGGCAGGCTTGCGGACACATTCCGTACCTATCCCGACATAGGAATGCTGCTGCCTGCAATGGGCTATGGCAGCGAGCAGATGGCAGACCTCTCCGCCACGATAGAGCGGACGGACTGCGACTCCGTGGTCATAGCCACGCCGATAGACCTTGGGCGGGTGATAAAGATAGACAAGCCCAATACGCGTGTGGAGTATTGCCTCGATGAAATGGGGCATCCGAATATGGAGGACGTGCTAGCGGGCCTTATCGCAAAGGTCAAGAAGTAGTAGCTGCCTCCGCTTTTTTCTTGGCGGCCTCGTGCCGCTGACGGTCAAACTCCCGTCGTGTTTTTACGTGTTCGTAAAGCTCTTTTTCACGTTTGGTCTCCGGCACATATGCGGGCACGGGCGTCGGCAGCCCGTCTTTGTCCAACGCTACGAGCGTGAAAAATGCTTCGATGGCGCGGCCTTTGGTCTGGCTGTCGCGTATGTCCTCGGTATCGACCGTGACGCGTATCTCCACTGAGGTTTTGCCGGTGTAAGCGACGGTGCCGGTGCAGGTCACGAAATTGCCGAGGTGGATCGGCTTCAAGAATTGCAATTCGTCCACACGCGCAGTCACGCAGATGTTCTTTGCGTACTTGATGGCGGTGCATCCCGCCGTGGTGTCCATAAACCGCATTATCTCTCCGCCGTGTACGCTGCCTATCAGGTTTGCGTGATGCGGCTCCATAATCATTGTCAGTGTGACAGTCCTGTCTTTTGCGCTCATTTATCGCTCCCCTCCTATTTGTCCCCTATATCATACAGGCTATCGAGAGTCCTGCCAAGAAGCATGGTGCGATAATTCTTGTAAAATTTTATAACGATAAAAACCTTGATTTTTCAAGGACTGCAATATTCTAAAAATTTTTTTGTGACAAGATTGCAATAAAAACGGGAAAATCCGGGTCTATATATATACGGGGCATACGGCACATCAGTGCCTAAGAACCGTACAAGAACTTCGAAGTTTTGTAAGTTATAGCAGCCAGTTTTATCAAAATCGTTGTAATGTAAAAAGGAAAGAATCGAGTTATGAAAACAAATGTGGAAAACGTGGCGAATTCGAATCGCCAGATGGGGCAGGCCCATCAGAAGAAGGGGATCGCTTATCAGGTTGACGCAATGGTGAAGACGGCATGCCTGATTTGCGGGGAGCGCCTAGGGAGCTACAAGCACTACGGCAAAGACGTTTGCGCGGAGTGTGTGGATCACATACGAGTGAATTTCTAGACGGCGTGCGACGGGGCGGAGCCTTAGGCTCCGCCCCCGCCCTGACTTTTTCACGTCACCGCAATGATAAAAACCAAAAATATGAGACAAGCGTGACGAAAACTATAGCATCGCCCGCCAATAAGCGGTACAATAGCGGATAGGAAAAGTCGTGCTGCGGATTGCGTGCGGCGATGTGTATGCTTAATTGGAGATTGTAGGTGAAGATCGTTCTTGCGTCAGATCACGGCGGGTATCAACTTAAAGAAAGCGTAAAGGCGGCGCTGGCAGCGCAGGGCCACGAGATAGCCGACCTTGGCACGGACAGCGAGGCGAGCGTGGACTACCCCATTTACGGCAAGGCGGCCGCAGAGTATGTGGCGTCCGGGAAGGCGGAGCGAGGCATAGTTTTTTGCGGCACGGGCATCGGCATCAGCATCGCGGCGAACAAGGTGCATGGCATCCGTTGCGCCGTGGCCATGGATGACGAGTGCGTGCGTCTTGCGTCTGCGCACAACCATGCGAACATGCTTGCGATCGGCGGCAGGTTCGTGGATGTTGAAGATGCTCTTCGTTATATTGACATTTGGCTGGCGACGCCGTGGGATGGAGGTCGGCACGACAACCGCACGGCGATGCTGGATGATATGTGATGATGTGTAAGGTAAGGTAACGTTTAGGTAAGAGAGAGGAGCAAAAGAGAAATTATGGCCAATGTATACGTATTCGAGCACCCGCTGATTCAGCACAAGACGGCGCTTATTCGCGACAAGGACACGGGGGTAAAGGATTTCCGTCAGCTTGTCCGTGAGATCTCGCTGCTGATGGGCTACGAGGTGATGCACGACCTGCCGCTTCAGGACGTCGAAATCGAGACGCCTCTGGCAAAGACGACAGTCAAGATGCTCAGCGATAGCAGCCTTGCGCTTGTGCCGATATTGCGTGCGGGGCTCGGCATGGTCGACGGGTTCCTCGATCTTGTGCCGACGGCGCGTGTCGGGTTTGTCGGCATTTACCGCGACCCGGATTCGCACGAGCCTGTAGAATATTATTGCAAGCTACCTGACGATTTGGAGAAGCGTCAAGTGATAGTGCTCGACCCGATGCTTGCGACGGGCGGCAGCGCGGCGGCGACGGTGGACTTTATCAAGAAGCGCGGCGGCAAGCGCATCGCGTTCGTCTGCTTGATAGCGGCGCCCGAGGGCATCGAGGTGCTTAGCGAAGCGCACCCCGACGTGCCTATCTATGTCGCGGCGAAGGACAGCCACCTAAACGAGCACGCTTACATCGTGCCGGGGCTCGGCGATGCAGGCGACAGGCTGTATAGCTTGAAATAATTGAGAAGTAATCGTGAAATAATTGTCAAATAAGGGAAATTATGCCGAACAATGTAAATGTATATGATGTGATGGTCGAGCGCGGATTTATCCGCCAGACGACCCACGAGGACGAAATACGAAAGCTGCTTGGCGAGGAGTCGGTGACGTTCTACGTCGGCTTCGACCCGACGGCGGACTCTTTGCACGTCGGCCACTTCATTCAGGTGATAATAATGATGTGGATGCAGAAGTACGGCCACACGCCCATAGTGCTTGTGGGCGGCGGAACCACGATGATAGGTGACCCGTCCGGCCGCACGGATATGCGAAACATGATGACGCGCGAGACGATAATGGAGAACGGCAGGCGCTTTGTGCAGCTGTTTGAGCGGTTTCTCGAATTTGGCGAGATCGATCCTGACGGGCGGCCTGCTGAGCCGGGCAAGGCAATCCTTGTGAACAATGCCGACTGGCTGCTCGACCTCAATTATATAGACTTTATACGCGACATAGGCCGGCATTTCTCGGTGAACAATATGCTTCGTGCGGAGTGCTTCAAGTCACGTATGGAGAAGGGGCTTTCGTTCCTTGAGTTCAATTATATGCTGATGCAGAGCTATGACTTCCTCGAACTGTACAAGCGCCATGGGTGCAAGATGCAGTTCGGCGGCGACGATCAATGGTCTAATATCATAAGCGGCGTGGACCTCGTGCGTAGGGAATTGAGCGAGCAGGCGTATGGGATGACCTTTGCCCTGCTTACGACGAGCGAGGGCAAGAAGATGGGCAAGACGCAGGCCGGGGCGTTATGGCTCGACGCGTCCAAGGTAAGCCCGTATGAATTTTATCAATACTGGCGAAACGTGGAGGACGCCGACGTCCGCACCTGCCTGTCGATGCTGACTTTCTTGCCGATGGACGAGGTGGAGCGTCTGGCGTCGCTCAAGGATGCGGAGATAAACACCGCCAAAGAGGTGCTTGCCTTCGAGGTGACCAAGCTCGTGCATGGCGAGGATGAAGCGCTGAAGGCGCAGGATGCGGCGCGGGCGCTGTTTGGCGCGGCCGGCGGTTCGGGAGAGGGCGGCGATATGGAGAACGTGCCGACCACGGAGATCGAGCGCGCGCGGTTTTCCGGCGAAGGCGTAGGGCTTGTGAACCTGATGCGCGAGGTCGGGCTGATTTCGAGCAATAGCGAGGGCTTTCGCGCCATAGGGCAGGGCGGCGTTTTCCTCGGCAATGACAAGGTGCAAGACGCGAAAATGGCCGTTAAGGAAAAGGATTTTACGGACGGCGCCCTTATTGTCAGGAAGGGCAAGAAGGCGTACCATAGGGTGGTGTTGGTGTAGAGAAGTGCAGTGTTTGGCCGGCCTGAGGGCGGCCTTTCGGGCAGGGCCGGGCCCTGCGCAATGGAGATCTGTGAACCTCGTCAGGCCCGGAAGGGAGCAGCGATAAGCGGAGTCCTCCATGTGCCGCAGGCTCACCCGGTCCTGCCGGGAAGACCGCACGAGTAAATATGAGTTGAGGGAAGATGAACGAGAAGGGTTACGAGGCGATTTATAGGCGGTTTCGGCCGCAGACATTCGGCAAGGTGCTTGGGCAGGCGCATATCGTGCGTGTGCTTGAGCGGCAGATCGCAATGGACGAGACCCTGCACGCATATATGTTTGCAGGGACGCGAGGGACGGGCAAGACGACAATGGCACGGCTTTTGGCAAAGGGCGTCAACTGCCTTGCGGACGAGGGGAGGCCGTGCGGCGTATGCGAGAATTGCGAGTCCATCCGCAATGGCACATTTATAGACGTAATAGAGATTGATGCGGCCTCGAACAATGGGGTCGCGGATGTGCGCGAGCTCGTCAGCTCCGTTGTGTATCCGCCGACGGCAGGGCGGAAGCGGGTGTATATCATCGATGAGGCGCATATGCTTTCGACGGCGGCGAACAATGCGTTCCTCAAGACTTTGGAGGAGCCGCCGGAGAATACCATCTTTGTGCTTGCGACCACGGAGCCGGGCAAAATGCTTGCGACCATACGTTCGCGTTGCCTTATGTTTGAGTTCAAACGCGTGCCGGCGGCGGTCATCGCAGACGGCATGAAGGATATTTTAGGCGAGATAGGAATGGAAGCGGACGACGATGCGCTTATGCTTATCGCCGGGTGCGGGGATGGGAGCGTGCGCGATGCGCTTTCGATACTTGAGCAATGCGTGTCGCTCGGCAAGGACAAGTTCGGGCGGGGCGATGTGCTTGACGCCATAGGCGGAGCAGGTGATGAGGCTATCTCGGTTTTGGCGGGCTCGGTGTTTTCCGGCGATGCGGCCGGGGCGCTTGTGAAGTTCAACGAGGTGCTGACGGCGGGCAAGGACGTACGGCGGGTCATAGAGGAATGGATCGACTATCTGCGTAGTGCGCTGCTGATAAAGTATCTTGACAAGCCGGAGGCCGTGCTTGGGCGGTCGCTTGAGAGCATCGCGGAGATAAGGGAGCGGACGGCGGCGGTGGACGAGAAGGTCTTGGCGTCGCATATACTAAGGCTGTCGAAGGTTTATAACGAGAGCAGATGGTCGGCACGGCCAGGGATATTGGCCGAAATGATGATAATTGAGCTAAGCGAAAGTAAGGAGTAATTATGGGCAAGGGTATGAAAGCAGGCAAGAAAAGGTCTGGGGGCGGTGCGCCAGGAGGGTTCAAGGCGGGCGGCGGTGGCGGGCAGGCCGCTCAAATGAAGCAGCTTCAGGCGATGCAGGCCGAAATGGAGCGTATGCAGGAGGAGCTTGACGCCAAGGAAGTCGAAACGACTGCCGGCGGCGGCGCCGTTGCTGTTCGCGTCAACGGGAAAAAGGAGCTCGTGTCCATCAAAATCGACCCCGACGTGATGGACAAGGACGATCCCGAAATGCTTGAGGACTTGATTCTTGTCGCTGTCAATGAGGCCCTGCGGCAGATCGAGGAAATGAGCCAGGCGGGAATGAGCAAGTTGACCGGCGGGCTAGGCCTGCCAGAGGGGTTATTGTAAAGCCGTGCAGAACTACCCCGCGCCGCTTGCGAAATTGATAAATGAGCTTGCGAAGCTGCCAGGCGTCGGCGGCAAGACGGCGCAGCGGCTCGCTTTCCATATACTAGCCATGCCCGAAAGCGACGCACTTGGGATTGCCGAGGCGATTGCCGTGGCAAAGCGTGAGCTCGTCTGCTGCTCGGAATGCGGCAATCTGACGGACATAGAGCCTTGCCATATATGCGAGGACGCAGGGCGCGACCGCTCCACTTATTGCGTTGTCGAGTCGCCGCGCGATGTTGTTGTTATTGAGCGAATGAGGGAGTACAAGGGGCTGTACCATATCCTGAACGGCGTCATCGCGCCGATGTCGGGCGTGGGGCCGGAGGACATAAACCTCGAAAGCCTTATCGTGCGGCTCACCAAGAACGACGAGGCAAAAGAGGTCATTATCGCGACCAACCCCAATATCGAGGGCGAGGCGACGGCCATGTATATCGCCCGACTTATCAAGCCTGCGGGCATCAAGGTCACGCGAATCGCCCACGGCGTCCCCATTGGCGGCGACCTGGAATACACGGACGATGTTACGCTCGCAAAGGCGATAGAGGGCCGGCGGGAACTTTAGCGGGAGAATTAAGGGAAAGGACGGACATTAGCAATGGACAAAAAAACGATTGGCATTATTGTGGGGAGTTTGCGGCGCGATTCTTATAACAAAAAGGTCGCAGAGTGCCTGGCGGAATTATTGAAGGAGCGTTTTGAGACAAGGATGCTGGACATCGCCTCCCTCGCGCTGTACAACGAGGATCTGGACAACGACGCAAAGATGCCGCAGGAGTGGCGGAGTTTTCGTCAGGACGTGAAGGCGGTGGATGCGGTGCTGTTCGTCACGCCTGAGTACAATCGGTCTGTGCCGGCGGCGCTCAAGAACGCGCTTGACGTGGCCTCGCGGCCTATGACCGAGAACGCATGGAAAGGCAAGCCTGGGGCGGCGGTGAGCGTGACACAGGGGAAGATCGGCGGGTTCGGCGCGAATCACCATTTGCGTCAGGCGGCGGTCTGTCTGAACATTCATATGATGGCGCAGCCAGAGGCGTATATCGGCGGCATCGCGGAAATGATTGGCGAGAACGGCGTCCCCAGTGAGGAGTTTATGGGATTTCTGAAAAAATTCGCCAGTGCGTTCGCGAATTGGATTGACAAAAATTGATTTGGGCGAAAAATTGCCATGCAAGTGTGGTAGAATGTCCGCATAATTGAAAAGCGTTTGTGTTTCGGCTGATGCGCCTTGGAGGTAGGGTGCGGGAAGCCGGCGAAAAGGGAAGCGGGTGTGAATCCCGCACGGTACCGCCGCTGTAAACGGGGAGCGAGAGCCGACTCCTGTTATGCCGACAAGAATTGTGCAGTATTTTGTTGGCGGAGCAATGCGACAGGTGGGGCAACCACTGGCAGAAATGTTGGGAAGGTTGGCTCAAAGCTAAGAACCGTGAGTCAGAAGACCTGCATAAGCGCGCACTGCGAGCCGCCCACGGTTATGGGCGTTGTTTGGGGCGAATTTGAGAAAAGCAGAGAAAGCGGTCTGATGGGCCGCTTTTTGCGTGGCTTCGATATGGGCGCTTCGGACGGGAAGGAGAGTAATGAAGAATAGGTTTGCAAAGGTAATGATGGCGTTGGCGATGGCTGCGGTTTTGGCGCTTGGGGCGTTCGGGCTTGCGGGGTGTTCGGGGGGTGGCGCGGTAGAGCCTGTGACTACGCCCGTGCCGATATCGGCGCCCGTCGAGGATATGGGCGATGATGTTGGCGATGGGCTTGTGGTGGTGGACATGATAGGTCGAGAGGTGCGACTTTCCGGGCTGGCGGAGCGGGTTGTGGCGTTGATGCCCGCCGATGTCGAGACGCTTTACGCCATAGGCGCGGGCGATGTGCTTGTGGGCAGGGGCGAGTATTGCAATTACCCGCTTGAAGCCTTGGAAGTCCAGTCGGTGCAGTCGGGATTTGAGACGAACACCGAGCAGATAATCGCGCTTGAGCCGGACTTGCTGCTGATGACGAAGTTGGCGCAGGACGAAGGCCAGATACAGCAGTTTGAGGCGGCGGGCATAGAGGTCTTTGTGACGGACGCGCAGGATATCGAGGGGGTCTATATGGCGATAGGCCTTATCGGGCAGCTTGTCGGCAAGGAAGCGGAAGCCGAGGCCGTCGTGGGCGATATGAGGGGCGTGCTCACGGACTTGGGCGCACGATCCGCAGCAGCAGTAGAGGCGGCGGGCGGCGAGCCGGGCACTATATATTTTGAAGTCTCGCCGCTTGAGTTCGGGCTTTGGACGGCGGGCGCCGGCACATTTATGAATGAGGTTGCGGAGCTTTTGCACCTCAGAAATATTTTTTCCGACGTGTATGACTGGGCGGAGATATCGGAGGAGCAGGTGATTGAGCGTGACCCCGATTATATACTTACCGTGGGGATGTATTTCGGGGACGGCCCGACGCCGATAGAGAGCATTCTTTCCAGGCAGGGCTGGGAGAATATCGCCGCCATAAGAAACGAGGCGATCCTGAACCTGACCGAGGACGAGCTTTCGAGGCCGGGGCCGAGGCTGGCGCTCGGGGCGCAGATGCTTTATGAGTTTGTGTATGGTGGATGATAAGGGATAGTTGCATGGTGGATGATGGGAAATAGCATTGTGAGAAGCGAGACGTTCAGGGCGGCGGACTATGGGTTGTTCGCCGCGCTGACGCTCGGCATATTTGTCGTATGCGTGGCGGTGGGAAGCGTGAATGTGCCGTTGGGCCATACGGCGGGGGCGCTTTGGAATGCGGTGGCGGGGCAGCCGCAGGCGGAGGGCACGGCTGCGTCCATAATACTCACGTCGCGGCTGCCCCGCGTCATATGCGTGGCGCTCGTTGGGGCGTCGCTGTCCATCGGCGGCGGGGCTATGCAGGGCTTGTTGAAAAATCCGCTTGCGGACGGTACGACGCTAGGCGTGTCTAACGGCGCGGCGTTAGGCGCCGTCTTTGCGATGACCTTCGGCATAGCGATACCGGGCGTGCCGTTCGCGGGCACTATGGTGATGGCGATTCTATTCGCGTTTCTGTCCCTTATAATTATTCTTTCGCTCGCATACAGGCTCGATTATAGCCTGTCGACAAACACGATAATACTCCTGGGCGTGATTTATTCCATGTTCGTCGCGAGCATCGTGTCCCTTTTGACTACTTTCGCGGGGGACAAGGTGCGGAGCATCACGTTTTGGCTAATGGGGTCGCTTGCGGGCACGAGCTATGCGGACGCGGCGGTGTTGGCGGTGACCGCGCTCGTGTGCGGGATAATTTTGCTCAAATGCGCGCGGGAGCTAAACGCCTTTGCGATAGGCGAGGACAACGCTCGGCATGTGGGGGTGGACGTGCGACGCGTGCGGCTAGTGGTGCTTATCACGGTGTCGGCGCTTATCGGCGTGTGCGTGTCGGTGGGCGGGACCATAGGGTTCGTCGGGTTGGTGACGCCTCATATGGTGCGGATGGTGGTGGGGCCGAACCACAAAAGGCTTTTGCCAGGCGTGATGTTCGGCGGGGCGTGCTTCTTGATGCTTGCGGACTTGATAGCGCGGACGATACTTTCGCCTAGGGAGCTGCCCATCGGGGTGGTAACGTCGCTTATCGGGGCGGTGGTGTTTTTGGCGATTTTCTTTAGAATGAGGAAGGGGCGGTAAAGTCAATGCTTGAAGTGCGTAATCTGTCTGTGCGGTATGGCGACCTCGTGATAGTGGACGAGGTGAGCTTTGGCGTGGGCAGCGGCCAGTGGCTTATGATAGTCGGGCCGAACGGCGCAGGCAAATCGACAATAATCAACGCGATTTCCGGTGGGGCGCCGTATAGCGGCAGCATCGACTGCATGGGCAGGGACATTAAATCCTATAGGCCGCACGATATCGCGAAAATCATAGGCGTGCTTTCGCAGAGATATCAGATCAGCTACCCTTTTACGGTGGGCGAGATAGTGCGGCTTGGGCGGTACGCGCATTCAAAGGGCGTTTTTGCCGGCGGGTCGGACGAGGACGAGACGGCTGTCGAACGTGCCATCGACTTGACGGGCATGAGGCCGTTTTTGAACCAGTCGGCGCTGACGCTTTCGGGCGGTGAGCTCCAGCGGACGTTTCTGGCTCAGCTGTTCGCACAGGAGCCTAAGATATTGATACTTGACGAGCCGACCAACCACCTCGATTTGGTGTATCAAAAGCAGGTGTTCGCCTTGATAAGCGAGTGGCTGAAAACGCCGGGGCGGGCGGTGATATCCGTGGTTCACGACCTTTCGCTCGCGCGGGCGTACGGGACGGATGCGTTGCTGCTGCACGAGGGGAAGGTGGTATCGCAGGGCGCGGCACGGGAGACTCTGTCGCCGGAGAATTTGAACAGCGTCTATGATATGGACGTGTTCGAGTGGATGCGGACCATGTTGGAGCAGTGGGTTGAGAATTGAGAATGGAGAGTCAGGAGGGAAAGCTATGAGCAAGGGATTGATACATCTGTACATCGGCGATGGCAAGGGCAAGACGACGGCGGCCATCGGTCTGGCGGTGCGTGCTGCCGGCCGCGAGCGAAAGGTCGTGCTCGCGCAGTTTTTGAAAGGGCGCAAGACCGGCGAGGCGGCTATGCTCGAAGGGCTTGGCGTAAGCGTCATACGCTCGGAGAAGAATCGGAAGTTTTATTGCAATATGAACGATGATGAGCGCGTTGGCTTCCGTGAGGAACAAGTACGTCTGCTTGAGGAAGCAAAGGAAGCGGTTTTCGGGGGTACACAGGTCGATCTGTTGGTGCTTGACGAGGCGGTGGATACCTTGGATTTGAATATGCTTGACGAGGGGGCGCTAAAGGACTTTATTATGCAAAAGCCGGAGGACATGGAGCTCGTGATAACCGGCCGCTCCGCTCCACCGTGGCTTATTGAAATGGCTGACTATATTACGGAAATGAAAAAGCACAAGCACCCATATGACCGTGGCATTGACGCCCGCGAGGGCATAGAGTTTTAGCTGGCGGTACGGAAGGAAGTGTGAACGCATGGACTATAAGAAAGCAATCAATGAAATCAAGGGCGCCGACGAAGCTGCGATGGCGAGCGCGCGCGATTATTGCGATACGCTTATAAAACCGCTCGGCTCGCTCGGCAGGCTTGAGGAGCTTGCCGTACGGCTTGCGGGCATAACTGGTCAGGTGAGGAACAGATTCGACAATCGTGCAATAGTGGTGATGGCGGCGGACAACGGCGTCTGCGCGGAGGGGGTCGCGGCGGCACCGCAGGCGTTCACGCTGTTGCAGGCAATCAATATGACGCGCGGCATCTGCGGCGTTAATGTGTTCGCCAGTGCGTTCGGGGCAGAGGTCGTCGTCGTCGATATCGGCATAATGACCCCGCCCGCCACGGACGCGATAATAGACAGAAACGTGCGACGTGGCACGGACAATATGGCCGTCGGGCCTGCAATGTCAAGGGGCGAGGCGGAGGCAGCAATAGCCGCAGGCTTCGATGTCGCATCGGAGCTTTTCAAAAACGGCTGCGACATACTCGGCACTGGCGAAATGGGCATAGGCAACACGACGTCCACGAGCGCGTGCGCCATAGCCTTTCTCGGCATCGTGCCGGAGCTTGCCGTAGGGCGGGGAGCCGGCCTTACGGACGAAGCGCTTGCAAACAAGGTCGAGGTCGTCAAGCGGGCGCTTGCCGTAAACGCGCCTGACAAAGGCGACCCCGTAGATGTGCTCGCAAAGGTCGGAGGACTCGATATCGCAGGGCTCGCAGGTTGCTATATCGCAACGGCTTACCATAGAAAGCCCATTCTGATAGACGGCGCGATCTCAGTTGTCGCCGCCCTGATTGCGGCTCGGCTCTGCCCGCCCGCGAAAGACTTTATGATCGCGACGCACCGCTCGACGGAGCCGTCCTACGACGCAGCCATCGCCGAATTGGGCTTGAGCCCCTTCCTCGAAATGGAAATGCGGCTTGGCGAAGGCTCGGGCTGTGCGCTTGCTTTCCCGATAATTTCCGCCGCATGTGTTATGATAAACGAAATGGGAACTTTCGCAGATATCTCATTTGACGATTCGGTGTTGGTGGACATAAGGGAAGGGACGGAAGAATGACATCTGACATCTGGCTGATAACCGGCGGAGGGCGCAGCGGAAAGAGCGCCTATGCGGAGGGGCTTGCCGAGGGCGGCGTGCTCTATATCGCGACCGCCATAGAGACGGACGGGGAAATGGCGGAACGGATAGCCATTCACCGCGCAGCCCGTCCCCAAGACTGGATAACGTGGGAGCGACATAGCGGCTTCGAGGATATCGAACATACGTTTTCGCCAAACGACTTCGACACCATCTTGCTCGATTGCGTCGGCAATTTGCTTATGGGGATACTTTTCGAGGAGATTCCCGATGCGGACGAGTTTGCAAGCGAGGATTTTGACCGCGTCGAGCATATGTCGATGTCGGAGGCAGACAAGCTGTGCGCCTACGCCAGAAAACACGGCAAACGCCTTGTGTTCGTCACCAACGAAGTCGGCATGGGCATAATTCCTGGGACGCGTTATTCACGGTACTACCGTGACGCGCTCGGCCGCATCAACAAGCATATAGCCAAGGCTGCGGACAAGGCGGTGCTGATGGTTTCGGGCATCCCGATGACGCTTAAATGAGGTTTCAAGGATGAAATCATTTTTCCTGATGCTTGGGTTTTTCACACGCCTGCCCGTTCCTAAGATCGAGTTCACCGAGGAACGGTATCGCAGAGCTATGAAACTGATGCCGCTCGTCGGTCTTGTTGTCGGCGTTGTCATCGTGCTGATTTCATTGCTTCTTTCGGTGCTGCAAGTGCCTGGCCTGATTCGTGGCGGCGTGCTCGTCTGCGCCTATATCATCCTTACCGGAGGCCTACATTTCGACGGCCTTGCCGACACTTTCGATGGCGTTTTCAGCGCTCGCTCCCGCGAGCAGTCCCTTGAAATAATGAAGGACAGCCGCATCGGGGTGTTCGGGCTTCTTGGCATCGTGATGGTGGCGTTGCTCTATTTCGCCACGTTTATCGAGGCCCCGCTCCCCGCACTGCTTTTATTCCCCCTCTGCGGGCGCGCTTGCTGCCTGATATCGGCATCGCTCGCACCCTATGCACGCGAGGACGGCATGGGCAAAGCGACTAGCGTGGAGGGCGGCCCCGCATCCGTAACGGCGGCGATTGTCGCCATTGTCGGCGCGTCATTTTTGACAATCCCATTTGACCTATATGTTCTGCACAACAATAATTTTGCACTTTCGCTTGTTTGCTCATTGATAGCTGCCGCGGTCGCGGTATTGGTGACTGCGTGCGTAACGGCGCACTTCAAGAAAAAGCTTGGTGGCGTCACGGGTGACACTTTTGGCGCAGTTATCGAGATTTCGTCGATAGCGTATCTGCTCGTTTTCGCGATAATCTATCAGGTATTGCCGTTATGAAATCAAGGCTGATAGCGCTCGACATAGACGGCACCATACTCGACAGCCCTGCGGGCATCCCTGTGCCGGAGGAGGTTCGCGAGGCGGTGCGTGAGGCGCGGGATGCTGGTGCGCGCGTCTGCCTTTGTTCCTCGCGACCGTGCTATATGATGGAGGAGGTCACGAGCAGGCTCGATGGGATAGATGCGCTTGCGGGATGCAGCGGGGCGATGATCGAGCTTGCCGGAGCGTCGGCAGGCGATTTGTTCTATCTGGACAGGATTCCCGACGCTCTTTCGCTCGCCTGCCTTGAAACGGCAAAAAGTCTGGGTGCGTATGTATCTTTTGCAGGCAGGGAGCGGATCTATGTGCTGCAAAAGGGTGTTATAGGCCTTCTGGCCGCGAAAGACCCGACATTCACGATTATGAAAGAAAAAGCGCTTGTGAAATTGTTCAAGACCGAGCAGATTTCAAGCGCCTTTATCATCACCGACCCCGATGTGCCGGCCGAAGCCGTGACGGGGGCGCCGGTGCTGAAAGACGTCAATGTCCACCACTCAGGCCATAGCTGCTTCACCATCACAAACAAGGGGACGGACAAGGGGGCCGGAGTTCTGAGGCTTGCGGAACTCTGGGATATCCCCCAAGAAGCGATTCTTGCGGTCGGCAACGACGAGAACGACATCCCGATGCTCAAGGCTGCGGGGGTCGGGGTCGCTGTCGCAAATGCGGTTCCTAGCGTGTTCGCCGCCGCCGACTGGGTCGCACCAAGCGTCCGACAGGCGGGCGCCGCCGCCGCTATACGACGGTATGCACTATGATATGCGTCCAAGGTTTTGCTTTTATCTGCGGTTGCGTGATAAACTCTCACCATGAAATATTATTACGTTTATGAATACCCCACTGGGCCTGTCCGCATTGCGGAAGCGGACGGGAGCATAGTGGGGGTGACCTTCGCAGGTACGAACCCGCCCGGCGGCTTTGAGGAGCGTGAGTCGCCGCTGATAAAGCGGGCGGTGAAGCAGCTCGACGAATATTTTGCAGGAAAGCGCCGTGAATTCGACTTGCCGCTTGCGTTTAGCGGCACGGACTTTCAGCGAAAGGTCTGGGCGGCCTTGCTTACGATACCTTACGGCGAGACCCGCACCTACGGCGAGATAGCGGCACAGATAGGCAACCCCCAGGCCGCCCGCGCCGTCGGCATGGCAAACAACCGCAACCCCATATCCATCATCTGCCCGTGCCACAGGGTTATAGGCGCAAACGGCGCCCTCGTCGGCTATGGCGGCGGCCTCCCCGCAAAGCGGCTGTTGCTCGACCTCGAAAAGTGACGGCAGCCCCCGTCACTTGCATTATCGTAGCTAATCGCATAAAAAGACGCCGCCTCCGACCTCGCCGCAAAGCGACAATCGAACGACAGCGTCTCCCTTATTATTAAATTGTGCTATTCCCTAAAGTTATGCCCTAGAACTACGCCTCCTGTACGTCTTCGGCCTCCGGCAAGGGCTGCTGCGTCCTCTCGAACTCGTGCATCATTTCCTCGGACGGCGGCTTTGTCATAAGGCTTACAACGATGCCGAACACAAGCGAGATGGCGAAGCCCGGCGCAAGCGAGTAAAGCTCCGTGGCGTCGCCTATCGTGGTGCCGGCAAAGGGTATATAGTCCCAGACGATGACGGTCAGGCCGCCGGCGATGATGGCCGCCGCAGCACCGGCGCGGTTGATGCGCTTCCAGTAGAGCGAGAGCAGTATAAGCGCCCCGAACGCGGAGCCGAAGCCCGCCCATGCGTTGGACACGAGCGACATAACATTTGAATTGTGGTCGAGCGCGATGACAAATGCGATGACTGCGACTGCTACGACCGCGATGCGGCTGACCCATACATAGTGCTTGTCGGTGGCGTCGCGCTTGGCGGTGGTCTTGTAAATGTCGCTCGTGATGGAGGATGCCGTGACCAAGAGCTGCGAATCCGCCGTGGACATGATGGCGGCGAGGATGCCGCAGAGGAAGAACCCAGCGAGAAGCGGCAGATACGCAACGGCGTTCTCGCCCATAAAGACGCTTTGTATCATTTGGATGAATACGGTTTCGGGATTTTCCAAGCCGGGGGTGAACGCCTGTCCGACAACGCCGACGATAATGGCGAATATAAGCGTAAAGACGACCCAGACGATGGCTATAGCCGCAGACCGCTTTACGCGGCTTTCGGACTTGATTGCCATAAAGCGAATTAATATGTGCGGCATACCGAAGTAGCCGAGCCCCCACGCAAGCTGTGAAATGATAGATACTGCCGTGATGGTATTGCCTGAGCCGTCGTTGAGCGGGTCAAGCATATCAGACGGCACTATAGCTGTGACCGCGTCCATGCCTCCGAGCGCCGCAAGAGCCAAAAGCGGTACGGCGATGATGGCGGCAAGCATCAGCAGGCCTTGGATAAGGTCTGTCCAGCAGACGGCAGAAAACCCTCCCAAGAAAGTATAGATGAGGATAACAAGCACGCCGATCAGCAGAGCCACATTATAGTCGATTCCAAACAATTGCGAGAACAGCGTGCCGCCCGCCACGAAGCCCGAGGCTGTGTAGATGGCGAAGAACAGGGTTATGAAGCATGCCGCCGCCACGCGGAGTATGCGGGACGTATCGTGGAAGCGGTTCTCGAGATACTCCGGTATGGTGATGGAGTTCTTCGCCACGATGGTGTACCTGCGAAGGCGTTTTGCGACCAGCACCCAGTTGAGCGCCGTGCCTATGGCAAGCCCCACGGCGATCCAAAGCTGACCAGTGCCGAAGGCGTACACCGCCCCCGGAAGCCCCATAAGCAGCCAGCCCGACATATCGGACGCCTGCGCCGACATCGCCGCCACCCATGAGTTGAGCTTGCGACCGCCAAGAAAGTAATTTGACAGGTCGGATGAGCGCTTGAAGAAAAACGCCCCGATAAAAATCATTATTGCCGCATATATAAGAAAAGCGACAATAATCCATACACTATCTCCCATAACAAACCTCCATAACATTCATACTATTATTCCAATACCAATAGCGAGAAGTATAACAGAAAAACGCTTGCAAGACTATGTTGCGACAAAAAATGGAGTATACTTGCATTGTATTGAAAAGCAGGTAAATGGGCGTGAGCTCAAGGAGGCGGGAAATGAAATTATTGGAATCGATCAAAATCAACAATATGGAATTGCGTAACCGCATCTTTATGCCGCCGATGGAGACGCGGCTCAACACGGTAGACGGCGATGTGACAAGCGAAATGCTTGACTACTATGCGGTGCGGGCGCAGGGCGGCGCGGGGCTGGTCGTGGTGGAGAACACGTTTGTGGACGCCAAGGAGAGCCGCTCGTCGCTGATATCGTCTGGCTTGTATTCGGATCATTTGATACGCGGAAAGAATCTGCTTGCGGAGGCAATAAAAGGCCACGGCGCAGCGGCGGTAATACAGCTTTCCCACGGCGGGAGGCAGTGTACGGCGGCGGCGAACCCCTTGCAGCCGGTGGCGCCCTCCACTGTGATGTGCAATGTGACTGGGCGTATGCCGCGGGAGCTCCCAATTGCTGAGATACATGAGATAGAGGACGCTTTTGCACAGGCGGCGCGGCGTGCGAAGCAGGCCGGGTTTGACGGGGTGGAGATACATGGCGCCCACGGCTACCTTGTGTCGTCGTTCTTCTCGCCGTATACAAACCGCCGGACGGACGAATACGGCGGGAGCATGGAGAACAGGGGCAGGCTTGCGAAAGAGATACTTGAGAAAGTGCGTGCGATAGTCGGCGCTTATTTTATCGTGGGCATACGCATGAACGGCAGCGAGTTCTATCCCGATGGCGGCCTGACCGAAGCTGAGTCTCCCTTGCTTGCGAAGATGTTCGAGCCGTACGTGGACTATATAAGCGTTTCCGGCTCCACGTACGAGACCGGCGCTTTGTGGAATATCGCCGCCATGTATGTGGGCGACGGGCCGATGGTGTTTTTGGCCGATGCGATAAAAAAGGTGGTGGACGTGCCAGTAGTGGCAGTGGCGTCGCTCGATGCCGCCGCTGCGGAGCGGGTGCTTGAGGAAGGCAAGGCGGACATGGCCGCGCTCGGAAGGGCGCTTATAGCCGACCCTGAGCTTCCGAACAAGCTTGCTCAGGGGCGCGCCGAGGACATCCTGCCGTGCTGCCGTGGCAACGAGGGCTGTATCACAAGGTTTTACGATGGCAAGTCGATACGCTGCGAGCTGAACCCGGCGTGCGGGCGTGAGCGTGCGTACGGTCTTGCGGGAGCGGCGCGGAAAAAGGTGGCGGTGATAGGCGGCGGCATCGGGGGCATGGAGGCGGCGCGGGTCGCAGACCTTGCAGGGCATGGCGTGACGCTTTATGAAAAGACCGGTGAGCTAGGCGGGCACCTTATAGAGGGCAGCGTGCCGGACTTCAAGGAAAAGACGGGGCATTATCTGGAGTGGCTGAAAAGGCAGGTCGGCAAGGGCGGCGTCAAGGTCAGCCTGAACACGGAGATAGCGCCGGATGACATCGCCGGCATGAGCGTGGACGCCGTAATAATCGCGGTCGGCTCGGAATATATTTCACCGAATGCATTCGGTATCGAGCGCGCCGTCTGCGCCAAGGACGCGTTGATGGACGGCGTGGCGGCAGAAAGCGTCGCGGTGATAGGCGGCGGGCTTATAGGCTGCGAAACGGCGCTGATGCTTGCCGAGCAAGGCAAGAAGGTGACAGTGCTTGAAATGCTAGGCGATATAGTGCCTGGCCACGAGGCGAACGCAAAGGCCGGCCTCGTGCATAGAATGAAAGCGGCGGGCGTGGATGTGCGCCTGAACACAAAGGTCGCCGGCATAGGGGATGGCCATGTCGAATGCGAGGGCGGCGAACGCATCGAGTGCGGCGACGTGGTCAACGCCGCCGGCCTGAAAGCCAGGAAAGACCTAGCGGGGCAGCTGGCGGCAAAGACCGCCGCCGCAGGCAAGGAAGCCTATATCATCGGCGACTGCAAAGAGGCGCGAAAAATCTACGATGTGACGCACGAAGCATGGCAGGCCGTCCTGCGTATTGGCGAAAAACCGTTTGTCTAAGGCGAAAAACCGTAGATTCAATCAGCAGTATGTAGAATAATGTAGGAAAATATGCGATAATTGTACTCGTGGGTGTGTAACCTGCACGTTTTCGTGTGCAAAAAACGCATCCGAATCGGAGAGTGGATTTGAGCGTAAGGCGAGAGGTTTTTCATAGGTTTGTTGCATGGGGGCTAACGTTCGCCTTGGTGGCTGCGATAGCCTCTGTAGGCACGTTCGCGGAAACCGATCAGGGCGAGGTTGCTTCTGGCATTGCGATGGGCGAAGCGGAACAGTCCGACGAAGCGGAACAACCCAGCGAGCAGGGCGAAGCCGATGATGAAGGCACCGATGACATTGGCGACGACGGCGCTGACAATGAGGGCTACCCGGAAGCGATCACTCCCGCGAATGATGTCGATGACAATCCTGATCAAGAAGCATTGGATCAAATAATGGCATTGATGTCCGATGACGAGCCAGATGAGAGTGCCTACGACGGCTACATAGTTGTAGTAAAACCTGAAGAAGTTTCAGGCGATATGGCTGGGGCGGCATCGGAAGACCCGGTCGCGGGCAACCTCTTTGCTGTCGAATCGCCAGAGGAGGCGCTGGAGTTCGCCGAGCCCGAGCAGATAATAGCCATAGAGCCTAACTTTATCCTTATGCCTCTTGAATTTCCCCAGACCGCGCCAGAAGATCCCTACTATAAGGATGGTCTCCAGTGGAATCTTAGCGGAGACTTCGGCGTGGATGCGCTCGGTGCGTGGAGCCGCGAGCTATCAGGTACGGGTGTGCGCGTGGCGGTGATAGATTCTGGCATCAAGGAGCATGAAGACATGGAGCCAATCAAGGACGGGTATAGGTTTGGCAACAGCGGCACCCTGCTTGGAACTTTCGCCCAAGGCGGCTATGCGGTGGTGGACGATGATTATCTGAGTACTCACCGATCGGCGGGGCATGGCACTTTTGTCAGTTCAATGGTGTCTGCCAAGACCAACAACGGAGTGGGGATAGCGGGGCTTGCCTACGGTGCGGAGGTAGTCCCGTACAAAGTGCTGGGACGTACGCTGAACGCGAGTTTTCTAGACCTTGCGGCGGCGCTTAACCATATAGCGCAGCACAATGAGCAAAACCCTGAATCGAAAATAGAAGTTGTCAATATGAGCCTAGGGGCGGCGTCGTCGGCGAAGCCGACTTCGCTTCAGGGAAGCATCGACGCGTTGGACGAGCAAGGAGTCATCATGGTGGCTTCGGCAGGGAACGGCGCTGACAACAACACAACTAATATAATGTATCCGGCGGGCAATGACAGCGTTGTTGGCGTCGCATCAATTGATGAAGACGGAATAAGGGCGGACAATTCCCAGACAAACGACTCTGTTGATATCGCAGCGCCTGGAGTATTGATATACGGGCTTTCGTATGCAAGCCCGACGTCCTACAGGACTATGAGCGGCACATCTATGGCGGCGCCGCAGGTAGCCGCTGTTGCTGCGCTGGCCAAGGAGATGGATCCTGATATCGACCACGAGGAATTCATGGACTTGCTTGAAAGGACAAGCAAGGCGCCTACGGACGGCGATACAGGCAAGACGCCGGAGTACGGCTTCGGGCTGCTTGACGCGGCGAGCCTCGTCAAAGAATATAACCGCTACACAATAAAGCACTCATACGACGACGTGATAGACGAATCGCTGACAGTGAGAGGCTATGCAAAAACGGATGAGCAGTCGTTTACTGCATCTCTCGCAATGGCGGATGTGGGAGACCCGAAGCGCGGATATATGGTCGAGAGCTGTACGCTTAACGGGGTGCCGATTGACCTCTCGCTGACCTATGTCTTGGTTGAAGACGAGGATGTGCTTGTGGTGGACTACGTCATTGACGAAGGGCAGTTGTGCACCATCGAGTTTGAATACGAGATACATAATGACTCCCTTGACGGCACAGATGCGGAAATCACTGCGACGTATGATGACGCGGCGATAGAAAGCGGCGATGTGGTGTTCAAGGGCGGAGAGCTTGTCGTCACCGTGGAGGCTGAGGGCGCGGATGCGTACGCATACGCTTGGGCGGTAGACGGTGAGCCGGTTTCGGCTGACGGGGCAAGCTATAGCATGTTCTTAGGCGACGGGGACTATAAGTCGGTAGAGGTTTTCTGCAAAGTGCGAGGGGTGAGCTTGCCGGCTGTCATTACGGAGTCCTTGCCGGACGGCAAGGTGGGCGAGGAGTACAATGCGACGCTGGAGGCTACGGGGACAGAGCCCATAGAGTGGGGCATTGCGGGCGGCAGCGAAGCCGGTGGCCTCTGGATCGGCGGCGGCATGCCGGGCGGCCTTTCACTCAACTCGCAGACCGGTGAAATCTCCGGGATGCCGACTGCGGAAGGCATATTCAGCTTCACCGCAATGGCGGGCAATATAGCCGGCGATGACACAATGGAGCTTTCCATTAAAATCGATGCCGTTCCAGAGCCGGATATGACCGCGACTCTTAGCCTGATGCCGTCCCATGCCATAATTTTCGATATAGGCGAAACGGCGGTCTTTGAAGCGTTTTACAGCGCGGATGCATACGATCCCGAGCTGGTCAAGTGGGAAGCGGAGGGCGATGCGGGAGATTTCATCACCATAGACGATTCCGGCAAGGCCATCGCCTTGGTGCAGGCTACGATAGACGGGCTTTCCGAGGCGAGGACGGTACGGATAAGGGCTACTTACAACGAAGCGTATATCGCTACTGCGACGGTGACGCTGCTCCCGCCGGACGAGGGCGAGGATGACGGCTCTCCCGCCGTTCGGCTGCTCGCAACCAAGGCCACCATAAACCTTGCAAAAACGGAAGGGACGATGGTGCCCTTGCATATCACAAGGCGGCTAGAGCCGCCAAGCGGTGGTGGCAATGGGACTTACGATGTCGTGTTCACGGGCAAGGGCGCCGAAAGCTTTACAGGCTTTGTCCGAGACAGCAGGTTTTTGGAGATACTTGCCGCAGAGGGCACGAAGAAGGGCACGTACAAGAAAATAGGGGTTGAGATCAACGGCGTTTCCGCTGGCACGATGACGCTTGCCGTCAATGAAAAATTTCCAAAGATCAAGATAGTGACGGAGCGGCTGAACCTTTCGCGTCCAGAGGATATCGCACGGGTCACGGCAACAAGCAACGACGGCGCCATATGCACGGTCGAACGCATCGAGGTCGTGTCCTCGAACAAAGCTTCGTATGTGGCCGTGCAGGGCGTGGACGGCAGGGACGGCTTGATGCTCACCTCTACTGCGAAAAAAGGAAGCGTCAGAGTGGAGGTGACGGTCAAGGCGGCAGGCTACGAAAGGCTTTCCAAAAATGGAAGCCCGACAGAGGGCACAAGTTTCAGAGCCACGGTAAAAATAGTAAACGACGTGCCGAGGCTCAGGCTTTCGACAAGCTTATTGAGGATGGCGGGCACGGCGCCGGCAACAGTCCGACTGGAATCGGCAGTCAAAAAGAGGGCGCTCGAAAGCTGGGGCGCAATAACGGCGATAAGGCTTGCCAAAGCGGGCGAGCTTACAGCGTCGCAGACCAAGAAAGCCCTTGGCGGCATTGTTTTGGAGCGTACGGGAAAAGATGCGTTTGCCATAAACTTTGACCGTCCAGAGGATGTCAAGGCGGGTACAGTCTTTGTCGCGGTGGATATTGACGGAGGAGCGAGGCCTGTCATTCTGCCTCTTACGATGAAAACAATAAACCCTGCCAAATCCACGATGACCGCCAGCCCCAGAAGCGTCGCATGGAACAGGAACCAGCCGAATGAGACGACACCCATAGCACTCGGCTCGAACCAGAGCAATCTTGTATTTGAAGCGGGGAATATTGGGGTGGAGCTCGTCACTGGCAGCGGCAAGTCGGAAAAAGTCGGCACGCTCCCGTTGTATATAGATATAGCGGAACGCCTCGACAACCAAGTGGTGCTTAGCCTGAACAATGGCGAGCTTGAAGACCATCTTGGCAATGGCGGCACGTGGCCTAAGGGCGGGAAACACAGGCTTAGGATAGCCGACGATGCCACCGGAAAGAAGGTGCATGTGACCCTCACGATTGCCGACCGGCCTGCTTCGGCAATCATCTCCCTTAGGGGCAGGATAGATATCGCAAATCCGGATTCGGCCATAACGGCGACTGTGCGGTTGCGGAACACCACGGCGCCCGTAAGAAGCGTTGCGCTCAGCAGTAGCGACTTTGAAGCCCGGTACAGCGAGGGCAATACCTTTGCCATCATGGCAGGCCATAGGTTTGTCGTGCCGGTCAAGCAAAGCGTCACTGCCACGATCACGCTAGAGAACGACGAAGTCCTGACCCGTAACATAAACATAACTCCAAGACAGGGCACTCTCAGGGCGTGGCAGAGCAGAAGCGCCGTGACCTTGTACAAGGATAGGCCTCTGGAAGGCGAGCAAGTGGGTCTAAAGCTGAGGAAGCCGGACGGCGCAGTGCTCGGCGTGGTGCAGATACGTGAAGCGAGCCAAAAGCCCTTTGTGGGCGACGGCTTCAGGCTTGAGCGGAACGGCGCAAACGACTGGAGCATCTATTTTGCGTGGGGCGAGCCTCCGATACCCGCAAAAGGCAGTAAACTGGCTTCGCGATACACCGTCGGGATAGAACTTTGGGCTGAGGGGACTTACAGGATGGAAGGCGGACGCGCGGCCCCGCTTAGGGATGATCGGAATCGAGCAAAAACCAAACCGAGAATCGTAAACGTCCGTGTGAATATCCGGTAGCGTATAGGCCAAGGGGGGAATCTGAGGCATGAAACGGTTGCAACTCAATAAAGTTATTTCGATATTGTTGCTATCGGCGATGATGGCGATGTTTGTGCCGTTGTCGGGCATGGCGCTGATGGATGCCGGCGAAGGAATAGGGTCGGATGCCGGCGGCGAAACGGAGCACGGCGGTGGAGCGGAGCACGGCAACGAATCAGATGCGAGGCCGGATGCCCACGACTGCCTGGACGGGGATGGCGAAGCTCCGGAATGCGATTTGGAGCATGGCGAAGAAGCTGATATAGAAGCAGGCATAGAAGCGGATGTAACAGATGAAACACTCACAGACGGGGACGGTATTCTCGAACCGCCCATGGTGCAGGCTTTTGCAGGGGACTCGGAAGAAAGCGACGAGGAGCTGGCGCCGCTGGCAGACCATCCCTGGAGCGGCTCTACTCCGCCCACGGTCGCTGGCGGCGATACGGTGACGCTCGGCGGCTCGCCGTCCGGCACGCTTGACATTCCGATCGGCGCGACCGTCACCATGAACGGCGTGGCCGCAGAAACAACGGCAGGTCTTACCCTGAATATCGGCGCGGGAGCGACAGTTATATGGGACGCGATCCTTGCCGGCTCGTCGTCGGCGTACCTCGTATCCCTGACAGGAAGCGGCACGTTCGAGATGAGGGAATCGAAAATTGCGAATATGGGGACGCCGGGCGGCGGCATAAGCATAGGGGGCAATGTGGCCGTCAATATCGGCAGCGGCGCCTCGGTTTTCTCCGATGTGCGCGGCAACCCCATCCGTGTCAATGCGGGTGGCGTCACCATCACCATAGGCCCTGGCGGGCTGGTCGAGAGCCTTGGGGCGAACTCCGCCGACCCCAACGCCGCCATACAGGTCAATAATAATTTGCCGAACGTCACCATAAACGTGAACGGCGGCTCAGTGGTTTCAACGAATGAAGGCTATGCGATCAATGATGGCGCGGGGACGGCTGAGGTCGGCAACACCACCGTTATCAATGTCCGCAGCGGCGTGGTAAGCGCCGACCGAGCCTGCGCGATTCACTCCACAGGTTCGGGTTCCGTCGCGAATATAAGCGGAGGCTCGGTGTCGAACGCCGCCGCCAACAATCTCAACCCCGCAATCAACATGAACGCCGGCTCAGGCTCCGGCATCGACAATATAAATATCAGCGGCGGCACGGTGCAGTCGAGGACGGCTGCGGGGTGGGCTGTTCAGACGAAAGGCAATGTGGTGGTCAGCGGCGGCCTTGTCACCGCAGTGAACGGGCGCGCGATAAACCTCGCCGGCATGACGTCCAAGGCCACGGTCACGGACGGAAGGGTGGAGGCGACAGGCAACGGCACGGCCATAAGCACGTCGACCACAGCCCTAGGCGAAGTGGTCAATACCTCCGTGGTCGTATCGGGCGGGGCGGTCTGTTCGGAAGCCGGCCTTGCGATCAATGTCACGGGCGCGAACTCCATCGTCGAGGTGAGCGGCGGCTCGGTTTCGACTGAGGCTACGATGTCCACGGCCGCCGCCCAAAGGCACGCAATCAATGCATCGGGGGCGAACTCTTCCGTCACGGTGAGCGGCGGCGAAGTCACCGCCACCTTCGGCAGGGCAATAAACGCCGCTGCGGGCGTCACGGTAGGCGACGGGTTTGTGTTCGCATATGGCACGGGGATGGCCGATGTGGTGCAGGGCTCCCCTTTCGCCGGGCCTTCCCTGCCCGCAATAGTGGTGGCATGGAATCAGGCGGCAGGGCGAAGGACATACTTGTCGATGCCGATAAACCATCAAGACTTGGTTTTTATGCCTGAAGAGTTAAGCCTTAGCGATTTCTCGTGTTTTTGGTATAACGACCCGGCCACAGACAGCGCGGGAATCCGTTATATAGTGACCGCCCCGACTTCCAATGTGGGATTCTTCCCGATAGATATTGTGACCATAATCAGCGACTACGGCCTGATTTTCGACGCGAGCGACGGCAGGATGTATATGAACAATACCGGTTCCGGCGTGCCAGGGGGCGAGAATGGCGAGTTCACTGCAGGCAGGGGGTCTGTATGGGACGGGGCGCCGGCGATTCTTACCCTGAACGGCTTCTTCTGGGCTACTGCCGCCCCGATCGCGTTGACTATTATAAACGGCAACACGGAGATTGTGGCGACGCCCGGGACTTTCAACGGTTTTTCCGTAATCGGCTCGCAGGCGAGCGGCAATTCTGTTGGCATGTCCGCACCAGGTCTTGATATCACGATAGGGGGCGGCGGGAATATGAGCGTCAGCGCTGGAGAGGCCGCAGGCTCGTCTTTCGGGATAGATTGCGACGGCCTCATTTTCGGCGGCGGGACGCTGACTGCCCAAGGCTATACGAGGGCGTTGAATGCCGACAGCTTCGGCGACACGACCGATGCCTATAGATATTGGTGGGATACCGGGTACAACGATCCTGGCGGCACGGGGACGGTATACGCCGCCGATGCCCCGCCGCCCCTTAATACGCCATATAGCCAAGACCCGTCCCACAGGTATGTCAAGTTCACCACGGTCCCGTTTGCGGTGGTGGATGACGTGAGCGTCACAGGATTGACGGGCACCCCGCTCATTACGGTACCGCAGCCGCAGAGGGCGAGGCTGACGATAAGCGGCGACAGCGTTTCGGCGGGCGGGCTTTCCGGCGTGGATGCCGGAAGCTGGTTCGCATATCTGCCTGCGGGAGTGACGGTTACTGCAAGCGCTTCGCCTGGCGGCACCCACGTCATAGAACTTACGTTTACGGGAACGCCGCTGGAAGCATCCGTTTCAGTGTTTGACATTGTAATACCCGGAAGCGCACTTGCAGGGGGCGGAAGCCTTGCTGTGTTTTTCAACCCTGACGCGGGGTTCAATATAACGGCGATTTATGATCTGCTCGTGACTGCCGGCGACGGCGGCGCCATAGCGGACATCAGCACAAGCACAGGGAAGTACCGTGCTGCCACCGCCATAAGCGTGTCGGCAAATGCGGATGCAGGCTACCGTTTCACACAATGGACGGCAAGCGGCGTGGAATTGGGGAGCGGGGCAGCAAGAACGGCCACAGTAGCGTTCCCCATGCCTGCCGAGAGGGTGGTCCTTACGGCCAACTTTGCGCGCATAACTCCCCCGGGCGGCGGTGGCGGCGGCGGCGGCGGGCATCATATAGTTTCCGGTGCAGATGCGGCTCTGCCGCGCACTGGCGACGATAGAAACATGCAGGGCTGGGTGATGGCGCTGCTGGCATCTGTGATGGGGCTGGTCTTTGTCGGTATTTTCGTTGCTTGGAAAAAACGGTTTGACATAAACCAGGGTTTTTAGGTATACTCCCCTTTGCGTGCCTGAAAAGGCAGGCGTGGTACAGGCTGGACATCAAACCGGCCGAGGCCAAGACGTTAGCGGCTCCGGGAGACCGGATAGCGGCGCCGAAAAAGATTGGGGAGGGTGCGGACAGGTTCCGTGCGTACCGCAATCGGAGTAGGCAGAGACGGGACTCTAAAGCAGGGTTCTGCAATACGGAGGTTCAGAAAAATGAGCACAGGCAGTTTTATTGCGAAGCCTCATGAGGTTGAGCGCAAGTGGTATGTGGTGGACGCTGAGGGGAAGACCCTCGGGCGGCTTGCCAGCGAGATCGCGGCGATACTCAGGGGTAAGAAGAAGCCTATCTACACACCGCACGTCGACACGGGCGACTATGTCATCGTGATCAATGCGGAAAAAGTGGAAGTGACGGGCAAGAAGCGGCAGGAAAAAATCTACAAGCGATATACAGGGTATCCGGGCGGGCTGCGTGAGATAACTTTCGACAAGCTTTTGGCGAGAAAGCCGGAGCAGATAGTGCGGCATGCGGTCAAAGGGATGATGCCGAGCGGCAGGCTTGGCCGTCAGATGTACAAGAAACTCAAGGTTTATGTCGGGGCGGAGCATCCGCATACGGCACAGAAGCCGGAAGTCTGGAATTTTGAGGAGGGCAGATAAATGGCAGCGAAAATGCAATACCCCGCAACGGGCAGAAGGAAGTCGTCGGTCGCCAGAGTCCGCCTTATGCAGGGAACCGGCGAGATAACCATCAACGGCAGGCCTATGGACGAATATTTCGGCATGGAGCTTCTAAGGCAGGAAGTGAAGCGGCCGCTTGTTCTGACGGATACAGATGGCAAATTCGATATCATAGCGCGTGTTTCCGGCGGCGGCACCACAGGCCAGGCGGGGGCGCTCAGGCACGGTATAGCACGTGCTCTCTGCAAGGTCGATGAGGAGGCCTACAGGCGTGTGCTTAAAGATGGCGGTTACCTGACGCGTGATCCGCGCATGAAGGAGCGCAAGAAGTACGGGCTGAAGAAGGCGAGGAGAGCCAGCCAGTTCTCTAAGCGTTAAAATCGTTCGGGAGGTCTTAAATATGGCGAAGAAACAATTCAAGGCTGAGTCCAAGCGGCTTTTGGACTTGATGATCAATTCCGTCTATACGCACAAGGAGATTTTTCTGCGTGAGCTTATCAGCAATGCAAGCGACGCGATAGACAAGCTCTACTACAAGATATTGACGGAAAAGATAACGGGCGTTTCAAAAAAGGACTTTTTTGTACGGCTCGCTCTAGATGAGGACGCCCGCACCATCACCATTTCTGACAACGGAATCGGCATGACGAAGCCGGAACTCGAGGAAAACCTTGGAACCATTGCGAAAAGCGGCTCCCTATTGTTCAAGAGCGAGGAAGCCACGGAAAAGGCCGCAAGCAAGATAGACATTATCGGGCAGTTTGGCGTGGGATTTTACAGCGCGTTTATGGTTTCATCGAGGATACGCGTGGTGTCGAAAGCCTATGGCGAGGAACAGGCGTGGGTCTGGGAGTCGGACGGCGCGGACGGCTACACGATAAAGGAGAGCGACAAGGCGGAGGTCGGCACGGAAATAACCCTTTTCGTCAAGGAGGACACCGACGAGGAGAAGTACGGGGAGTTTCTGTCGGCGTGGCGCGTGAAGTCGCTGGTCAAGCGCTACTCGGACTATATCCGCTACCCGATATTGATGGTTGCGGAAAAATCCAGAATGATAGAGCCGGCAGAGGGCGCCCCTGAAGACGCGCCGCCGGAATACGAAACGTATATAGAGGAAGAAACCTTGAACTCCATGGTGCCGCTGTGGAAGCGTCAGCGCAGCAAGATAACCGAGGAGGAGTATGCGGAGTTTTACAAGGGCAAGTTCAGCGACTTCGAGGATCCGCTCAAGGTAATCCATACGGGCGTAGAGGGCGTCATCAGCTACGATGCGCTGCTGTTTATCCCGTCGCGCGCGCCCTATGGGTATTACACCAAGGATTTTGAGAAGGGCCTGCAGCTCTATTCGAGCAATGTGATGATAATGGACAAGGCAGCGGATCTGCTGCCGGACTATTTCAGCTTTGTGAAGGGTGTCGTGGACTCGCAGGATCTCTCGCTCAATATAAGCCGCGAACTGCTGCAGCACGACCGGCAGATGAAGGCCATCGCGCAGCGTTTGGAAAAGAAGATAAAGAGCGAGCTTGAAACGATGCTCGGCACAGACCGCGAAACTTACGAAAAATTTTGGGAGGCCTTTGGGCTGCAGATAAAATTTGGGCTTTATGACGGTTACGGCACGGCGAAGGAAAAGATACAAGACCTTGTGCTGTATTATTCTAGCTCGGAGAAAAAGCTTGTCACTTTCGGCGAGTACGTGTCGCGTATGCCCGAGGACCAGAAATACATCTACTATGCGACGGGCGAGAGCGTCGAGAAGATAGACAAGCTGCCTCAGACGGAGCTGCTCAAGGACAAGGGCTACGAGATACTTTACGGCGCCGACCAAGTCGACGAGTTTGCCTTGAAGATGACGCGCGAGTACGAGGGCAAGGAGTTCAAGTCTGTGTCGGAGGGCGACCTCGGGCTTGAGGAAAGCGAGGAGGACAAGAAGAAAGCCGAGAAGAAGGCGGAGAAATATGCGGACGTGCTGGCCGAGATCAAGAAGGCGCTCGGCGAGAAGGTGACGGACGTACGGCTCTCCAAGCGGCTCAAGTCCCATCCGGTGGTGCTGGTTTCCGAAGGCGGCCTTTCGCTGGAGATGGAGAAGATACTCAAGCAGATGCCTGGCGCGGAAAAGGAGCATATCAAAGCCGAGCGCGTCTTGGAGATAAACGCCGATCACAAGGTGCTGAAAGCTCTCGGCAAAATCTACGAAAGCGACAAGAAAAAGATAGCGAAATATGCGGACATACTCTACGCCCAAGCGCTTCTTATGGAGGGCATGCAGATTGATGACCCCGTTGCGTTCTGTAACGCTGTTTGCGACCTTATCGAGCCATAAGGCGACAGGCTCTTCGATTTTTTGCATGCGGCCCGTGATTTGAAAAAGTTGCGGGCCGCGCTCTATTTATTAAACAAAAATCCCAAAGAAAACCCGCTTTTCCGTTGACATCAAACTGTAAAACAATTAGACTGAATGCATTCGGTGAAAACCGAAAAAATCAATCGAAAAACTGGAAGTGAGAGGAGGAAAGCTATATGGCAACGAAGGATAGTCTTGTGACTATATTCGGCAAAGCGAACGTGCTGGACGACCCGGCTGTGCTCGCGGCGTATGCGAAAAGCCACAGCTTCGACCCCGGGTTCAAGCCTTGGTATGTGGTCAAGCCCAAGGATTCGGAGCAGGTCGAAAAGCTTGTGAAGTGGGCGAACAAGACGAAAACGCCGCTGGTGCCGGTCAGTTCGACGGGCGTGAAGCTGAGGGGGGACAGCGTGCCCAGCGTGCCCGAGGCGGTAGTCGTCGACATGTCGGGGATGAACAAGGTGCTGAATGTGAACAGGCAGCAGCGCATGGCGGTGGTGGAGCCGGGTGTGACATACGACCAGCTCAACAAGGAGCTTGCGAAGCAGAAGATGACCATCCCGGGAAGCCTCAAGGCGAAAGCCGGGCAGTCGGTGCTGACCGATGTGGTGGAAGCCGTCCCGAGGCTCAACCCGATGATACAATGGAACTTTTTCGATCCGCTTCGCTGTGCGGAGATAACGTGGGGCGACGGGCAGCGGATGTTCACGGGCGAGGCCGCAGGCGGCCCGCGAGACCTTGAAAAACAATGGAACAACCAGACATGGCAAGTTCTGTATATGGGGCCGTGGATGACCGATTACTTCAGGTTTGTCACGCAGGCGCAGGGCACCATGGGCATAGCCACGTGGGTGTCGCTGAAGACGGCTGTGAAGCCTTTGGTCCATCAGCTCTTTGTTGCCGAGGCGGACGACCTTGCAGCGCTTGAATCATTTGTCTACAAGGCCATGTGGACGCGCTTTCCGGACGAGATATTCATTCTCAACAGGGCACAGGCTGCGAATGTCATGGGCAAGACGGTGGAAGAGATAGAGATGTTGAAGGAAGTCCTTCCCCCATGGATAGTGGCGGTCGGCGTCGCGGGCAGGGAGATCGTCCCCGAGGTGCGTTTCGAGGCTAGGTCCAAAGACCTTATCGACATCGCGCAGGCGAATGGGCTCGATCTGAAAGAGGGCATCTCAAACCTCAGCGGCAGGGCGCTCTACGAAGAGGTGAGCGGTACGGACAAGGGCAAGACTTACTGGAAGGACGTATATGCTGGGAGCCACCAGAACGTTTTCTTCCTGACGCAGCTCGACAAGACGGGCATGTTCCTCAAGGCCGTCCGCGAAATTGCGGAAGACCTAGGCTACCCGACAGAGGATATCGGCGTCTATATCCAGCCCAAGCACTTGGGCAGCAGTTATCACATGGAGTTCACATTCCCCTACGATCCCGACAGCGCGAAGCAAGAAGGCCGCGTGCAGGATCTGGTGGATGCGGTCAGCGTCGCGGTTTCCGACCTTGGCGGCTATTTTTCCAGGCCATACGGCAAATGGGCGGGCATCCAGCTCAACAAGGATGCTCAGTCTGCCAGCGCCCTCAAAAAGCTGCGCGAGATCTTCGACCCCGCTGACATAATGAACCCCGGCAAGCTGCCTATTTAGCGGGAAAGGAGGATAGACATGGCAAAGAAATCACTATATGAAATGAAGCTCCCGAAAGGGTATGAGAAAAAGCTGGAAGACTTCTTCCCGATGGAACGCCGGTGCAGCAATTGCCTCGGGTGCAAGTTCGTGCCGTTCGAGAAGATCAAGAGCGACCGCTTCAGCCGCAATTGCCCGAGCGTTTGGTACTACAATTTCAATACTTACTCGGCTCGTGGACGTTTTCAGCTCGGCCAGAACATTATCGAGGACGGCTATGTAAAGTTCGAAGGACAGGCGCTTGAGGCGATATTCAATTGTCAGGCCTGCGGCGCCTGCGATGTGGGCTGCAAGATAACGCGTTTCAACCTTGAGCCGCTTGCGCACAATATCGCGCTGAAAGAGCGTGCGGTGGAGAAGGGCTTGGCCCCGGTCGAGCTTAAAGCAGCGGCGAACTCGCTGGCGAAGCAGAAGACCATGCTGCCGGATTGCAAGAAAGCGGATAGGGCGAACTGGGCTAAGGGGCTTGGACTCAAGGACGTTTCCGGCAAGGATACGGCCGAGTATGTGTTCTTCCCCGGTTGCCAATACGCATATGACGCAGACCTCAAGAAGAAGGCCAAGACCTATGTCAAGGTGCTAAAGCAAGCCGGCGTAGACCTCGGATATCTCGGGAACCTCGATATGTGCTGCGGCGGCAGAGCCAAGCAAATGGGCTTCCGTGACGACTTCGAGGCGGCGGCTAAGGGCAACGGGGCGGCATGGGCCAAGGCTGGTGTCACCAAGATTGTCACGCCTTGCTCGGACTGTTACCACGCCATCAAGCGCCAGTACGCGCTGCTTGGCATAAAGGTCGAGGTGGTTCACGCGGTCGAGCTTATCGCAGAGTTGGTGAAGGCGAAGAAGCTCAAATTCAAGAAAAGCGTGGACAAGGCTGTCACCTATCACGATCCCTGCCACCTCGGTCGCCTCGGCGAGCCGCATGAGGACTGGAACGGCACGGAAGTGAAGATACTCAACCAGATTCATACATGGGAGCCCGCCCGTCCGCGCTATGCCGGCACATACGGCATATATGATGCGCCGCGCGAGATACTGGCAGCGATTCCCGGCCTGCGGCTTATCGAGATGGAGCGTTGCCGCGAGAATAGCTGGTGCTGCGGCGCCGGCGGTGGGTGTTCCGTGTTCAACCCGGAATATTCAGACGCTATCGCATCCGAGCGCGTGACCGAAGCGCAGGCGACAGGCGCCGAAGCTATTGTGACGGCCTGCCCGTGGTGCGAAATCAACTTGAGTGGCATCGAGTCTGACAACGGCACATTCACCAATGTCGTCGACATCATCGATCTCGTCGCCAAGGCGCTGTAGGAAAGGAGGAAAGAATTATGGCATTATCAAGGGATTTTTTCAGGGCGCTGGAAGATATCGTCGGCAAACGCAATGTTTCCGAAGACCCGGCAGTGACTGAAAATTATCGCTGCATCACTGCGCAGTCCTCCGCACACTACGGCCCCGTGAACACACGGACGCCGAAGCCGCTTGCGGTCGTACTGCCCGGAAGCACGGAAGAGGTGCAGCAGGTCGTCAGGCTTTGCAACAAGTACAAGGTCGAGTTCAAGGCCGCGACCACGTTCTGGGCGGCGATGGGCTTTATCGGCAGCGACAACGCGATACAGATAGACCTTATAAGGATGCAGGGCATCGAAATCGACGAAAAGAACATGATTGCGGTGGTTGACCCGTTCGCGATCGGCGGTACGGTGCAGGTTGAGGCGATGAAGAGAGGGCTCAATTGCAATGTGGCAGGCGTCGGCTGTTCGAGTTCCACGCTGGCGGGCACCGCAGGCTGGGTCGGGTTCGGCCCCAGCTCCATATTTATGGGCATAGCCAGCGAGAATCTGCTGGGCGCGGAGTGGGTGCTTCCTGACGGCGAGATATTGCGTACAGGCACGCTCGGCGCGGAGGGTGAATGGTTTTGCGGCGAAGGCCCTGGGCCGAGCACGCGCGGCATGCTACGTGGCTGGATGGGTACGGCTGGCACCATGGGCGTTTGTACGAGGATCGCCATACGCCTGCACCCCTGGCCCGGCCCCAAGTGGATACCGGTGCGCGGCACGGCTCCGCTCTATATGGCGGACGGCCTCGACAACGTACGTGCCTATACGGTCTGCCTTCCCGACTGGGAAGCGTACGCGAAATTGTTCCAGCTTTTCTACGAAGCGGACATCTGCTACCTTGCGCACAGGCAGTTCAATATGTTCGGGCGCGACATCAAGACCGCGATGGTGGAGATATTTACGCATCCTGAGCTGCAATTCCGCGATATTCCGCGCCTTGTGGAAGACCCGTATCTCAAGGAGCAGAACGCCCAGATGAAGGTCGATGTCCAGATAGTCATGGCGGGCTTTTCGGATCGCGACCTCGACTATAAGGAGAAAGCGTTTGACGCCATCCTTGCGAAAGTCGGCGCGCATAAGTCCGAGTATTATCTGCAACAAGATATCGAGGACTTTGTAAAGCTCTATCTGCTCCGTCTTGCTCGGAAAAATTACAACTACACCCTATGTTCGTCATACGAGGGCAACTTCGGACTCCATCCCAATGTATGGAAAGCGGCACCCTTTATGGAAGAGGCCGCTGCGCTCAAACTCAAGTGGGAGCAGGAGCACACCGGCATCGCTGCGGTGGGCGGCGACTCCGATATGGGTTCCGTTTCGGGCATCGGCGGCGGCGGCACGACGGGCTGGGAGTTCTTTGTGCACTTCGACGCTTTCGATCAGGAGTCCATCAAGAATGCGGATGCCCATATCGAAGATACCCAGAGGTGGATGTTCGAGAAAGGCCTTGGTGTGGACTTCGGACGCTGGAACGCGGATTGCCGCAAGAACAGCGGTTACAGCTACACACAGGATGAGCACGACGCTATGTACAGCAAGCTCCCGCAGCCAGGGATAGCCACATATCAGTACAAGATACGCGAGGCGTTCAACCCGAACCGACTGGGTGGAAGCTACTACAAGACCATGACCCCGCCAGAGTGCAAGTAGTAGGGTCAGGAAAAGCAAAAGTTTTCAATAAGGGAGTCCCTCTTAACGGAGGGACTTCTTTGCGAGAGCGATATACTCGTCCATCTTTGCGGCGAGGTCGTATTTGCCCCGTGCGAGCACCCAGTCGAATAGCAGGCCTCTTGCCACAATAAGCAGATAATCCACAACAAGGTCTTCGGTCGTGCCATCTCCGAACATGCCGTCGGCTATTGCCGCGTTTACAAGCCTGTGAAGGCAGACGTACATATAGCGGTCTTTGTCGAGGAAGAACTCCCCTTGGGTTTTCAGGATTGTGCCTGTGGGTTCATGCCCTTGCTCCACATGGAACTTTGCGTAATAGCGGAAGAATGTGTCGATATCGGCGGCTACATCGCCGGAAAACTCCGGCGCGACCGTTTCCTCGTAGTAATAGTCTATCTGCTTGAACAGCTCCACCATGATGTCGGATTTTGAATTGAAATAATGATAAAACGCGCCGACCGAAACCCCTGCTTTCTTGCAGATCTCCTCGATTGTCACATTGTCGTAGCCATAGGCGTTTATAAGTTTTGCGGCGTTGTAAAAGAGCTTTTTGCGAGTCTTGATGGCTCTCAGCGAGCGATCAGTCAGGGGTTTTCTTGGCAATTACTTGTCCTCCATTAGCTGTTCGACCTCGGCCATTTTGCCGTCGGCCAACTCCTTTGATATAAAGACTATACCACATTCTGGGCAGCGTTTGACCTCGTGGGAGAAAGTCATGCCCATATATGCGAACACTGTGTTTTTTTGTGCGAGAGGGATGTCGCACTTGGCGCAGATCCATTCGTTTTTGGGGGGGGTGATGGGGGGGTGACCAGGGGGTTGAGGGTGACAGGTGGGGTCACTGGCGGCGGAGGTTGCTCCAGTCGCGGGGCGGTCACCGCCGGAAAAACGCATACGGTGGCTCCATGTGTCTATGATGGCGTAGGCTTGGGGTGTGTGTGCGGGAGCGGCGGCCGTGGGGGTGGCGGTCGGCGCCGTGTACTGCGCCCAGGTGGTAACGACATCGCGTATGAGGCAGCATTGCCGCAGTTCGCCGCCGTTCGGCGTTCCGTCCGGCAGGATAAAAAACTCGCCGCTTTGCTCGGCCTTGTATATCGCTTCTTTAAGGTCGTCGGCGAGTATAAGCCTGCCATCCATTTCGTGGGTGAGCGCAGGCGGGATGTCTATGCGCATGGCATCCCACAGGTTTTGGGCGGGGTCGTAGGCTTTGCCCTCGTAGAGCTCCATAAGCATGGCTTTGGTGCGTAATGCATTGTCGCGCCGTGCTTGCAGGCTTTCGCCTGCGGGGGTCTGCGGGTTTTGAGACCCGTCTGCCGATTCCGACAGCACGAGGTCAAGTATATGCGCGTGCTCCTTGCCCTCCAAGGCGAAAGACCCTGCACAGTTCACGCAATACACTAGGTAGGGCGCTTCATCTGCCGAGCGTCTGTTTTCGACTATCACGTCGTACAGCTTAGGGTTCGCCGTTCGCATATGGCCGCCAAAGCCGCAGCAGCGGTTGCGTTCGGGAAGCTCGGTGAGTTTTATGCCGGCGTTTGTGGCGAGCTTGCGTACGGCCTGCTCCATTTCGGGGAAGTCTCTTGCGGTGCATGGGTCGAATACCGCATAGGGGGTGGCGGGGTCGTTTGCCACGGCGGGCGTTGCGGGGCTGCCTTTGCGTGTTGCGGCATCCGTTTCCGCCAGCGCTTCATAAAGCGACACGATTTCGACTTCGGGCAGAAACTCTCCGAACAGACGCATACAATAGGCGCACGCAAGTATGAACACGGGCTTCCCTGCCGCTTCCCATCTTTCGCGTATATAATGAAGCTGTTTGCGGAAGATAGCGTCCTCGCCCGCCCAATACGCAGGGACGCCGCAGCAGTCGAGCAGCACGCCCGCCCCGTACGCTTCCATTAATATAGAGGTCGTTTTTTCCGTTTGTGCGGGCGAGCGGGCGCCGAGCTTGCAGCCCGGGAAGAATATATAGCGTCGGTCGCTTCGCGAAACACCGTCTGGCAGGCCGGGCGCAAAGTACGAGCCCTCCGTGCTATGCCATTCAAGATCCCTAAGCCAGAAGTCGTGGAAGCCTTTTGGGTGCTTCCCCGTTTCCGCTCGCCCTGTCCTCGCCATGTAGAACACCTTTTCTAGGTCTATGCCTACGGGGCAGACCGCCTTGCAATGCCCGCAGAGATTGCATGAATAGGTCTGGCGGGTGAGCGAGCATGCAGAGAAGGGCGGGGCTGATTTTGTGTCGGTATATGCTTCAAGGGCTATTTTCTGCGGCCTTTTGGTGTAGCGTCCCAGCATTTCGCAAGCGTCCATGCAGATACGGCAGTCGCAGCCCATGCAGCGTGAGGCTTCGGCGGAGGCCTCCTCCTTGGTATAGCCCGCCTCGGGGTCTGCCGCGACCACAATCGCCTTGCTCGGCTCGCCCTTATGGGCGACATAGTGCTTTTCCGGTTTGGGCGGCGTGTCGCTGTCTTTCGGCCATTCACCGATTTGAAGCCATGTTTCAAGGGCTTTTGATTTTTCGATGCCCGCGGCTATGGCATCCACCGCTCTGGGAGCTTCCGCAGACTCATAGCCCGCCTCCTCATCCCCCGTGGCGAAGTGTACGTAGTCAAAGCCTTCGAGCGCGGGGTCATTCTCCCCCTCTATCTCACGCCCATAGACAAAGTCCACATTGACCTGCGAGAACTGACGTTCGACTTCCTCCAGAAACTCGGCAAACTTAGGGTGCGATGCCCAGGTATAGAGCGCCTGTCCGCCACGCTCGAACACGGTCACAGGGTAGGCTTTCTGCGCCATGTTGAGGGCGAGCGAAAGACCCGACAGCCCTGCGCCGACTATCGCGATGCTTTGGTCGCGCGGCGGTATGCGGTAGGTCTCAGGGGCACGGTCCTTGGCGAATCGCACGGCGGCAGCCTCGATGGAGCGGATGTCTATAGGATTATCGCTTTCTATATGCCCGCGCTGGCATTCCGTACGGCAGGGCGCCTCGCATAGTTCGCTTACTATGGCGGGGAAAACCACGGCGTTGCGGTAGAGCTTGTACGCGAGCCCCCACTTCCCGTCGCGTGCGCGCGCCAGGAAAGTCCTTACGTCAAAGAAGAAAGGGCAGGGATGCGAACACGACGCGGGCTCCCCATGGAAGCACCGCGCCGTAATTGCTGTTGTGTCCTCTTGTCTCAACACGCCACGCGATCAGGACTAATGGCCGATATTGATCGGGTTGTCCTTGATGAATTGCAATTCTTCCTCAAACTCCGAGCCGAGGAAGTATTTTGGCGGGGTAAGGCTTTCGCCTTTCTGCACCTTTTCCCATCCGGCCTTCACCTTGTCCGGCGTAGCAGGCAGCTCGTAGACGCGGACGCCTGTGGCGTTGTTGATGCCGTTGATGACCGCCATATGTTGCGAGCATTGGAAGTCCTCGGAGCAGCCGCAAGAGCCGAACGGCCCTTCGGGGCGCGGGTTCTCGACGAAGATAAGCTGCATATCGTCCGGCGTGTCCGTCGCCGTCGGCACGCCGCAGCCGATCATATTGTCGTACTTCTTCTCGGGGTGGTAGTTCTCCGACAGGGCGAAGCCTATAGAGTGGGACAGCCCGCCGTAGCCCTGGCCCTCGACCGAGAGCATATTGCCGACGGTGCCCACGTCCGCGACCGTCGTGTACCGCAGCACTTTCGTCTTGCCTGTTTCGACGTCCACCTCGACGAGTGCGGCGTTGACCGCATACATATACGTGGGGTTCTTCTCGCCCTGGCCCGTGTTGGGGTGGAGACCTGGTGGCAGGCCGATATTGAACTGGTCGTAGTGGCCGATATACTTGGTCGGAATGTTCTCGGCCGCCATTTCGTCGTGGGTGCGGTAAGTGCCGTCCGCCTTACGCATCGCGTCCATAAGCTGGTTTGCCGCGTCGATGGTGGCTCTGCCGTTCATGTAATGGGAACGGGAGGCTGCCGAAAGGCCTGAGTCAGGGCATTTGTGGCTGTCGTTCATCACGAGCCGCATCTGGGACGCCTTGACGCCGAGCGGCTCAAGCGCCTTGACCGCAAGCGTGAGTGCGCCTATGTCGCCGCCTTGCCCGACGTCCTGCCATGTGTTGTAGTGCGTGAAAGTGCCGTCAGGGTTGAGACCGAGCGCCACTTCGCTCTTGTCGAACATTCCGATGGTGACGATAAAGCCGCCCATGCTCATGCCGACGCCAAGCTTGCGTCCGTCCTTCTTGCCGGCTTCCGCCTGCGCCTTGTACTCGTCGTAGACGGGCTTTATCTTTTCGAGCAGGTCTGGATAATAATAATCGTGGTAGGGGCAGCTGTTTATGGTGAGGTCGCCTTCGCGAGCTGCGTTCTTGTAGCGGAACTCCCACGGATCCATGCCCACGGCCTCTGCGGCCATGTCGATCAAGGCCTCTGTGGTCGTGTAGATCTGCGGCGAGCCGAAGCCCCTGTATGCGGTGTTGAAGTTGTGGTTGGACGAGCCGCCGCGGGCAAGCGCCTTGAAGTTCGGGATGTTGTAGCCGTGGAATCCGACCGACACCAAGTTGTTGAATATCTTGGAGCCGACTATGGCGTAGGCGCCGTGGTCGAGCGCGATGTCGTACTCGGCCGCGACTATCTTGCCGTCCTTGCCGACCGCTATGCGTGCGTTCGAGAACGTTGCCGAACGCTTGCCGCTGTTGTGGTTGAACTCCTTGTAAGTCATGGTCATCGTGCAGGGGCGCTTGAGCACCATCACCGCCGCAGCGACGAGCGCCATGCTGTTTGGCGTCGTGGAATAGCCGAAAGAGCCGCCTGTCGGGTTCATAACGAGGCGAAGCTTTTCTTCGTCCATGCCGAGGGCGTGCGCGATATGCTCGCGGTTCTCGCCTATGGCTTGCGACTTGCAGAGGATTGTAAGGTTGCCCTCGCTGTCATAGAAACCTTGAAGCACGTCAGGCTCTATTGGCAGATGCGGCTCGTGCTGGCTGTAAAACGAGCCTTCCGCCACGATAAGCCCGTCATCCTCAAATACCTCAAGCGTGTCCCTGCCCTTGAATACGGGTTGCTCCAAGTAAAAGTTCGGCAGATCTTTGTGGAGCTGTATGGCGTTGGGCATAAAGGACTCGACGATGTTCGCATAGGACGGCAGGGGTTCGATGTCGCACTTGACCGCAAGGGCGGCGGCACGGGCCTCTTTCTCCGTCTCGGCGCAGACCAGAGCAAGCACGTCACCCATGCGGCTGAACTTCTCGCCGCAGATGATGGGGAACTCCGTGATGCCCTTGCCCTTGGTACGCGGGATGACCGCCGGGAAGTCTATATTGTTCGTGCCGGGGATGTCCTTTGCGAGCATCACCTTCACGACGCCGGGCATCTTCTCGGCTTCGCTTATGTCGATATTCTTTATCTTGCCGTGCGTCGTCTCGCTGTACACGCCGACGAGGTGGAGCGTGCCTTCAGGCATCTTGAGCTTCACGTCATCGCCATAGTCGGTAAGGCCGGTGACCTTGCCGAGCGCGGCAGGGCGCGGATGCCTGCTGCCGTAAATCTCCTTTTCGCCCTCGAAGTCATAGGTGATGTCGGCCATGGTCTTTTCGCCGCGCATCACCGCCGCCGCTTCCATGACGGCGTCGACGATGGGTTTGTAGCCCGTGCAGCGGCAGATATTGTTGTTCTTCTTGAACCAGTCGCGTATATCCTCGCGGGTCGGCGAGGGGTTTTCCGTGAGCAGCGCGAAGGCCGACACGATAAAGCCCGGCGAGCAGAAGCCGCATTGCACGCCGCCGTATGTGATGAAGGCCTGCTGCAGAGGGTGCAGCCTGCCAGGCGCTCCGATACCTTCGATGGTGAGGATGTCGCAATGTTCGTCGACCTTTGAAATCTTGCGGGTGCAGCTGCGGACGGTCTTGCCATCCACCAGCACCGTGCATGCGCCGCAGACGCCGATATTGCAGCCGACCTTGACGCCGGTAAGGCCGATCCTGCGTAGCACCCCCGCTAGAGTGTCCTTCTCCGTGTCCACGACAGCGTAGCGCTCGACGCCGTTGATATTGAAAGTCCTTCTCTCAAGTGTCATATTTTCTCTCCTTCGTTAAATTTACCCAATTCATACCTTATATTATGCATCCCTTAAAAATCAATATCGGTGCCGTCGTAAATGCATTGCAGCACCTTCTTCATCGTATCAAGCTCAATCTTGCGCGGGTTGCTTATAAGCAGCTCGTCCTTCATGGCGTTGGCGGCTATTTCGTCCAGCTTTGCGTTCCATTCCGCTTCCGGTATGCCGTATTCCTTGAGGCTCTTCGGCGAGCCGAGGGAGCTTGCGAAAGCCCGTACCTTGCTGACAAGGCCGGCAACGAGCTCATCGTCCGTGGCGCCGCACACACCTACATACCTTGCCATCGCGACGTACTTCGCCTTGGCTTCCGGCATCGTGCTGTTGTATTGGATGACATAGGGTATGTAGATCGAGTTGGCGAGCCCGTGCGGGATATGCCCATCGTCGAACATCCCGCCTGTCTTATGCGCCATGGCGTGGCTGAGGCCGAGCATCGAGCTTGTGAACGCCATGCCTGCTAGGCACTGTGCATAGTGCATCGCCTCTCTCGCGCCGGGGTCGCCTTCGTAGGCTGCGGACAATGTGTCAAATACGATCTTGGATGCATACAGCGCGTCCGCGTCCGAGAACGGGGAGGCAAACCTTGCGACAAAAGCTTCCAAAGAATGCGAGAGCGCATCGAGCCCTGTGTGCGCCGTAAGCGTCTTTGGCATGGTGTCCGTGGTGTCTGGGTCAAGTATGGCAATGTCAGGAATGATGTCGAAGCCGGCAACGCCAAACTTGATGCCCGTCGAATAATCACATACGACGCTTGCATTCGTGACCTCGCTGCCCGTCCCGGATGTCGTCGGAATCGCGACGAAACGCGCCTTGTTCCTCAAGGGGGGCATATTGAATGGATTGATATTGAAGATGTCGGCGTCCGGATGCTCGTACAGCACCCACATGGCCTTGGCAGCGTCCATGGGAGAGCCCCCGCCGATAGGGATGATCCAGTCAGGCCCGAAGGCTTGCATCTCCGCTGCGCCTCTCTGGACGGTCTCGACGGATGGGTCTGGCTCCACGCCCTCGAAGATATAGACTTCAAGTCCGGCCTCTTTCAGATAGCCTGTCGCTTTGTCAAGCACGCCGGATTTTCTTACCGAGCTGCCGCCCATGACGATAAACGCTTTCTTCCCGTCAAGCGTCTTAAGCGCGTCCAGACAGCCGCGTCCAAAATAGATGTCCCTTGGTGTAGTGATTCTTGGCATATTTTCATCCTCCTGTATAACTCAAACACTGAACTAATTCGGTGAATATATTCTATATCATGCAGGGCGCAAGTTCAAACGGTCTTTTCAGAGCGTCTGATATATTCAAATAGATACATTTGGGCGATGCCGCTCCACGGCGCGAAGTGGTTTTGGGCATATTCGCGCATGGCGTCGTGGTCGTCTTCCGGTATGCCGTAAAGCTGATGCATGGCACGTGCCACCCATACGTCGACAGGGAAGATGTCGGCTTTCTTCATTGAAAAGAGCATTACGCAATGTGCCACTTTAGGGCCGACGCCCGGCAGGGATAGCAAGTATTCCTCGGCTCTTTCCGATGTCGCCTTGTCCGCCGTGTCCAGAAACACCCCGCCGTCTATATTTATCCGCCTCGCCGTCTCGGCGATATATTGCGCGCGGTAGCCTAGCTTGCAAAGATCAAGCTCGTCCACGGTCGCATCCGCAAGCTCGGCGATGGCAGGGAACGAATAAAGCTCCCTGTCCCCGAAGCGTCCTATCTTCTCCCCGAAGCGCTCGCACATGTCCTCGATGCAACCGCGTATGCGCGGGATGTTTGAGTTTTGCGAGATTATGAAAGAGACAAGCGTCTCCCACGGCTCCTGATTGAGCACGCGCAGCCCGCCTGCCGCCAGGATCGCCTTTTCCATCACGGAATCTTTGTCCGACAATGTACGCTTTATCTCTTTGTAGTCACGGTCAAGGTCTAGGTATTCTCGCCAGAACCTTAGCCGTAGAGCATCGCTGCCCTCATTCAGGTAATTGCTCCATATTGTGAGAGTGTCCTCTTCATTATTATATGAGATATTTGCGAAGCAGCCACGGACGACGCCGGTATAGCTTCCGTCGTGCTCGCATACGAAGCGGAAGCACTGGCCGGACTCGAAAATCTGCGCCGTGTCAAAATCGCGCACGTCCTCAAGGACAAGTTTGTTCAGCTCGCTGTTTCCGGCCATGACAGGTCCTCTATCACAATGTCCGCACCGATAACGAACATCGCGGTCATATTTTCGATGTTTTCGCGGACAGCGACTTGAAATTCGTGAGCCGCTTCAAGGATGGGGCGGCCTGCCAGCACGATGATGCCTATGTCGATGATGACCCCATCCTGTCTTTTCCGCACGAATACGGAGTGGATGCCTGCGATGTCCGCCATGCCGTCCGCAGTGATGCGTACTATGTCCCTTATTGCGATATCCGAAATCGTGAAGCTTCCGAAATAGCTGAATGTCGGTCGCACCACCGAGCGTTCCGTCGCAAGCGCACGCCCGTCGCGTATGTCCTTGAGTATTTTGAGCGGGTGCAGGAAGTATCCCGAAAAGTCGCGTTTCACTTCGAGCGTCGGCGCCGGTATTATATGCTGGCCGAGTTCGTTCCGCCGGTACTTTGCGAGCCTGCGTTCATCCTCGGTCGTGAGGCTTTCGATATACACGCGCTCATCGACAGGGCGGAGCCCCAGCCTTTCCGTGATTTGGTCCACCATGCGGTCGCTCGTCCCTATCACGAGCAGTGCTTCCGGCACGGTTTTCGCAATTGCGTCCGCAACCTCATCCCTATGGTCGTCGCTCGAAAACAATGCGGTCTTTATCGCTCCTACTTTTGTCGCCTGCCGCTTTGCCGACATGCCCGCAAGCACCGTCCCTTTCTTTATAAAGAGCCCGTCGTCTATGATGCACTCGATGCCTTCGCGCTCGCACAGCCCTATTGCCTGAAAGCTCTTGCCGGTCCCGCTCTTTCCTATCAACCCAAAAATCTTCATGCCTATATTTTCGTATAGTTTTGACAATATTGCAATCTTTCATGATATTGGGTAAAATAGCTTTTGGAATTTTAGTATTGGCATGTAGTGTTGTGCGCTTTGCGCGGAGGATGAAACAAATGACGTTTGAGAAAATCAAAGAAATAATCGCTACCAAGATTCAAGTGGACGAGGACAAGATCACCCCTGAAACGAGCCTTATGAAAGACCTTGAGGCTGACTCGCTTGACGCGGTCGAAATCATCATGGGCATCGAAGAGGAGTTCGATATCGAGATTCCTGATTCCGCGGCGGAGAGCTTTGAGTGCGTCGGCGATATCGCAAAGTTCGTGGAGTCCAAGATAAGCTAAGCGCTGCATCCTGGCAGAAAAAACAAAGCACGTGGCCTTCTTAGGCCCGTGCTTTTGCTTTGTGCGGTTGACAGTTGTGACCACGCCCTGTAATATTGTTGTAACACAAAGGGAGGCACGGAATCAGATTGTCAGCAACGAAGAAATTCATCAGTCTGGCCATCGCGGCCATTTTGGCGACAAGCGTTTTTTCGCAGCCTGTGGAGGCGCATTCCGGGCACGGGCCGGATGAAGGCGCCAGCGCCGCCGTTTCCGAGGAATGGCCTGCGGGTCCTGCGGACGAAGAAGGCGCAGGCGACGGCATGGGGGATGAAGGCGTCAACGAGTCAGGAGAGGGGCTGGACGGCGGCATGGGGGATGAAGGCGTCAACGAGTCAGGAGAGGGGCTGGATGAAGTCGACGTGGACGCAGGCGATGAACACATGTTCGACACATTTGACACCCCGCCCCTGCACGGGCTTTCCGACGAAGATTTTGTCGAGATAGACGATGCGGACGGCCTGTTGGAGATAGGCGAGGACGATGGCCCGCCGCTTTCGGGCAGGTACATACTTACGGGTGACATAGCGCTGACGGACGAGTGGACGCCCATAGGCAGCGCCGAGGAGCCGTTTACAGGCGTTTTTGACGGGGGCGGGCACAAGATAAGCGGGTTAAGGATAGAGTCGACGGAGGACGGCGTCGGCTTTTTCGGTTTTTTGGGCGATGGCGCGGAGATAAGGAACTTGAGCCTGGAGGCGGTCTTGGTCATGGGCGGCGACGGCGTCGGGGCGCTTGCGGGCATAAGCGGGGCCGCGAAGTTCGAGAACTGCTTTGTGGCTGCGGGCGAAGCCATAGAGCCGGACGGGGATTCTGGCGGTGACGGCGGTGACGGCGATGGCAACGGCGATGCGCCTCCCTCAGACGGGGGCGAGCCTGCCGCCCCCCGCGTGGAGGGCGGCTCCCGTGTCGGCGGCCTTGTCGGTTCCGTAGTCGGGCGCGCCGTGTTTGAAGGCTGCGGCGCCACGATAGACGTCCATTCGGACGACGGGTGGGCGGGCGGCCTCGTCGGATATGTCCGTGGCGCATCCCCCTCCGCCCGCGCCTTCGTCAGGAACTCGTACGCTACGGGCGACGTATGGGCGTGGAGCGGCCATGCAGGTGGGCTTGCAGGCGGCATGGAGAACGCAGGCGTCGAGAGCTCCCTCGCCTCCGGCAATGCGCGTACATTCATAGGCGGCTCAGGCGGCATAGCCTACATAGCCGCCGTGTCCTCAAGCATCAGGAACACGGTCTCCGCAAACAAGCATCTTGCCGTTTTCGCCCAGCACTCGCGATCGAACACCGTCACCACGCAGACGCCCGCATCGTCGCTCAGCGGCAACATACATTATTCATATATGGCGTACACGCCATACAACGACCTTACTGACAGGGGCGAGCCCAAGAGCATTGCTGGGCTTCGCGCGCAGGGTACGTATGCGGCGCTTGGGTGGGACTTTGAAAACGTATGGGACTGGGACGGCGTACACGGCAGCCCCCGTCTCAGGGGCAGCGCCCACCCGCCTGCCGACATCCTGGGCCTGAGCGAAGACGCGCCCCGAATGACATCGGAGCCTTTTGCGTTCCCCAGGCTGTTTGCGGGCGAGACGCTTGTGCTTGAGACAGAGGCCGAGGGGCCGGACCTTTTGTACCAGTGGTACAGGGACGGCGTCCCGCTGGAGGACAGCCCGCCGCCCCCAGAGCCCCCCGACCCTTCAGACGCCCCCCCGCCGGACGATCCAGAGGACTCTGACGCTGAGACCATATCCGGCGCAAACACCGCGATACTTACAATAGAGAACATCGAGCCGAGGCCGGCGTCGGTATACGTGCTGATGGTCGCAAACGCCTACGGCGAGACCGCCTCGAACAGGATCGTCGCAAGCGTCTCGAACGTGGCGTCGATGCCCACCATCATATTGCAGCCACGAGGCCAGGAAGCGGGCGATGGGCATAGGGCAACGTTCAGCGTCATAGCCGTGAACAACAGAGGGGAGGTCCTTTCCTACCGATGGGAGAGAGCCGATGACCCTGACGGCCCGTGGTCACCTATCCCAAGGTCCGCATCGAGCACGTACACGACGCCTGTCCTCCAGATGGCGGATGACGGCACATGGTATAGGTGCATCGTCACAAACACCTTGGGGCATACCTCGAAAACGGCCATCACGGTAGCTGCGGGGCTCAAGGTGTTCAGGTCGATAAGAAGCGTGAAAATAAGCGAGGCCTCCATCACGATGAGCGTCGGCGAGAAAATGCAGCTTGAGGCCATATGCCTGCCGGAAGCCGATGGCCGCGACGATTCGATCATCTGGAACATAGCGACGGGCAGCATGTCCGTCTCCGTCAACATCGGCACGGGCGAGGTGGAGGCGATAAGGCCCGGCACGGCCACCGTCGTTGCAATGGCGGCGTCGGACACCGACATATCGGAGATATGCTTCATAAGGGTCGTGGAAAGCGGCGGAGCCGCCCCCCTGCCGAACGAAAACGACGATGGTACGCCCAAGCTGCCTGTCAGAGCCGTGAACATACATTCGATGTCCTCGGAGGGCACGCCCTTCATGGTCCTTCCGAGCGACAGGGGCGCCTACGACAGCATAAAGGTGGTCGGCGCCACCCCCGCCCCTGCGTCAGGCATATTTGAGGTGGACGCTACGGGCGCCCCTTCGTGCCGCGTGGTCGCAAAGGGCGTCCCAAAGGGCAGGTACGCCCTTGAGCTGAGGGCGCAGAAGGGCGGCGTCGACATAGGCGGCGTATTCATGCTCACCGCAAACGTGAAGGACGCCATGCCAAAGGCGAAGGTGAGGCTCCCCTCGTTGAACACGTTCTATACGGATGCGGCAGGCTTCATAAGCATTTCAGGCACGGACATCCCTGCTGTGGAGCGAATCGAGCCTGTGGCAAGCACGAAGGCCGCAGACGGCGATATTTCTCAGAACTTCGGCGTGTACGATGACGGCGAAGGGTTTGTCCTCTATGCGAAAGAGGTGTTTGGGAGCCTGCTCAAAAACGGCAAGCCCGCCGTGAAAGGGCAGCTCCACCTTTGGTACAGGGGCTTTGACGAGCCGTACAGGGTGAACGTGACGATCCCTGCAAAGCCAAGGGCGCCCAAAGCTGGCTTTACGAAGGCAACGCGCCGTATCGACCCTGACAACGGCCTGAGCGTTGATTTCGTGTTTGCGGGCGCGGACATCCTCAATGCGGAGCCGAGGGACCCCGCCAGATTCGCCCAGAAGTTCGACAGCTACGGCTTCGACGCAGACAGCGTGACCCTGTCCATGAACCATGCCGTCGTATACAACGAAAACGAAAGGGTCAGAAACCCCATCGCGAACAAGACCCATTCCGTCCATATGAACATATGGCTCGACGGCGCACGCGAGCCGCTTGTCCGCAAAGCGGGCATCAGGGTCCTGAAGCCGAGCACCCGTCCGCGCTTCACGCTGTCATCAAAGACTGTGACGATCAACAAGCGCTGCTGACCTTCCCCCCAAGATTCATACCACTTTTTAAGATAGGATATGATAGTCGTAACCAGTTTTAAAAAGGAGGAAGCAGAATGCCAAAGAGGAACTATACGCCGGAGCAGATCATCGTGATGCTGAG
>WRMW01000009.1 GCA_009776955.1 Clostridiales bacterium
TCCGGCGTATAGTTCCTCTTTGGCATTCTGCTTCCTCCTTTTTAAAACTGGTTACGACTATCATATCCTATCTTAAAAAGTGGTATGAATCTTGGGGGGGAGGTCACATTGATGCCTGAGAGCATTTTTTGGAGAAGACAGACTAATCTTCATAGGCAAGTCAAATAGCGGAAGGATTAAACGGTACTTGACGCCAATTCTTAACATACATCCAACACGCCGGGGCGGGGGGCGTGATATACTCTATTGCGTAGAATAAGAATAGCGATATATGGATATCAGAGTGGGAAAGGAAGTGACAGAGATGGCGAAGGGAAAATTGGCGGGGCAGGATGCCCTATGGCAGATCAAGGGGAAGAAGGGCTATATCTGCGATATGGACGGCGTGCTGTATGCGGGGGATATGGTGCTGCCGGGGGTCGGCGAGTTCGTGGAGTGGCTGCTTACCAACAAGAAAGAGTTTTTGTTTTTGACCAATGCGAGCCAGCGGTCGCCGCTGGAACTCAGGCAGAAGCTTTTAAGGATGGGGCTGGATGTGCCTGAGGAGCATTTTTATACGAGCGCGCTTGCGACGGCGAAGTTCTTGGCAAGGCAGGCACCGGGCTGCACGGCGTATATTATCGGCGGGCCGGGGCTTATCAATGCTTTGCACGATGTAGGCATCACTCAGAACGATATCGACCCGGACTATGTGGTTATTGGCGAGACGCAAAATTACACATACGACACGATACTCAGGGCGGTGGCGCACGTTCTGAACGGGGCGAAGCTTATCGGGACAAACCCTGACATCACGGGGCCGAGCGAGGACGGGCTTATCCCGGCGTGCAAGGCATTGGTGGCGCCTGTCGAGATTGCGACGGGGCGGGAGGCCTATTTCGTGGGCAAGCCAAACCCGCTGATGATGCGTACGGGGTTGCGTATGCTAGGCGTCCACTCAGAGGATGCGGTGATGATAGGCGACAGGATGGACACGGACGTCATAGCCGGAATCGAAACCGGCATAGAAACGGTGTTGGTGCTTTCCGGCGTGACGCACCAAGAGGATTTGGACAAATATCCTTACAGGCCGTCGTATGTGTTGCCGGGGGTTGGGAGCATTGCTGGGTATGAATATTGATTTTCTTTTCAAAAGTGATAATATCTATCCATGGAAAAGGATAAATACTCGGAGATTATAGACAGGGATCGTATAAAAGCGCAGGCGGGCCGTGAAATCGGCCTTGCGGAGCGCATTTTTATTGTTACGGGTGCGGCGCAGGGGCTTGGCTACGGGATAGCGGAGGCACTTGTCTCGGAGGGGGCGAAGGTCTGTCTGGCGGATATGAACAGGCAGGGCGTGATAGACGCCGCGAAGCAGCTTTCCGGCAAGTACAAGGCTGAAGTGGCCGGAATGTGCATCGATGTGTCGGAGGAGGAATCCGTGCGGACGGTGGTGTACGGAACCGTCAGGCACTTCGGCGGGCTCGACGTGATGATAGCCTGCGCGGGCATAGTAAGGGCAGGAGCCCTGCCGGACATGAGCAAGGAGGATTTTGAGCTTGTGAACGCCGTCAATTACACGGGGTTCTTCCTCTGCGCCAAGTATGCGGCGGCGGCCATGAAGGAGCAGCGGCTCCTCGACCCAGAACGTACGTTCGACATAGTCGAGATAAACTCCAAGAGCGGGCTTGTGGGGAGCGAGGCGAATTTTGCGTATGCGGGGTCGAAGTTCGGCGGCATAGGGCTGGTGCAGAGCTTTGCGCTTGAACTGGCGCCGTTCGGCATAAAGGTCAATGCGATCTGCCCGGGCAATCTGCTCGACGGGCCGCTCTGGAACGACCCTGAGCGCGGGCTTTTCAAGCAATACCTTGAGGCGGGCAAAGTTCCCGGCGCCAGAAGCGTGGCGGACGTGCGGGCGCACTATGAGTCAAAGGTGCCGCTTGGACGGGGCTGCCGTGTGGAGGATGTGGTGCGGGCGGTCAAGTATGTGGTGGGGCAGCAGTATGAAACAGGCCAGGCCGTGCCGGTGTCGGGCGGTCAGGTGATGCTTAAATAATTATGTTTGGATAATAAGGAAGGCGGTGGGAGCTATGGCACAGATTGTCAACATGCCAAAAGAGGGGATAACGGTTGAGTCCTGTATAGTGGGCGCGTGGCGCAAGGATATAGGCGATGCGGTGGCTGTGGACGATGTGCTGTTTGAATACGAGACGGACAAGGCCGCGTTTGAGTGTTTGTCGACGGCGGAGGGGGTGCTTCTGCATAAGTTTTATGAGCCGGGCGATGAAGCGCCGGTGCTGAGGCCGGCAGCGATAGTGGGCGCGGCGGGCGAGGATGTGGCGGCGTTGATCGCTGAAGGAGCGGAGGGGGATCAGAGCGGCGCTCTCGATATTAGTGCGAGCCGGCCCGATAGCTCCTCTACGATTCGCGATAAAGATGACGCAAATCTAGGAAGCAGCTTCGGCTCTGGCCCGCAAGACACGGAGCGTCGCTCTGTGTCCGATGGCTCCGAAAGCCAGGGCGGTGTTATGGCCGCCGGGGGGGGTGCGGTGGCGTCTCCGAGGGCGCGGAGCTTTGCGGCGGAGCAGGGGATAGATGTGCGTACGGCAGTAGGGACTGGCCCTGGCGGGCGGATTCTCGAGGCGGATGTTATAGCGGCGGCGAATTATATGGCGGCGACCGGCGAGGCGGGGCGGAGCGGCGCTCTCGATTTGGGTGCGGCTCGTCCCGAAGTTTCGCATACAGATACAATCGGCGTGGTCACCCCTACGGATATGGCACCAGACGCCGCCCCTGCGGATATTGCGTCGGAAGCGGGAGCCGACCCTACGGACGCCGAATACACCGACGAGCCGTTTACGAATATTCGCGGCGTTATAGCGAAGGCTATGGTGGCCTCGCTTGCGAACAGCGCGCAGCTTACGCACCAGCACAGCTTTGACGCCACATCCATACTGTCCATGCGCGAGGACTTCAAGGCCGCGGACGAGGCGCTTGGCTATGGCGGCGTTTCCGTCGGCGACATCATTCTTTTCGTCACATCGCGCGTGCTTGCGAAGCATCCTGAGATAAATGCGCACGTTATGGGCGAAAGCCTTCGCAAATACCATACGGTCAATCTCGGCCTGGCGGTCGACACCCCGCGCGGGCTGATGGTGCCGACCATATTCGGTGCGGAAAAGAAATCGCTCAAAACGATATCGTCGGAAGTGAAAGTTCTGGCGGCGGCCGCTAGGGAAGGGCGAATAAGCCCAGATCGTTTGGCAGGCGGCACCTTTACGGTAAGCAATCTCGGCGCCACGGGCGTTGAGGTCTTTACGCCCATCATCAACCCGCCCCAGGCCGCCATACTCGGCGTCTGCGGGGTGACGGAGCGCGTCCGCAAGGGCAAGGACGGGCAGCCCGAAGTGTATTCTTCAATGGGTCTTTCGCTGACGTACGACCACCGAGCCATAGACGGCGCGCCTGCGTCGCGCTTTGCCGCAGAGCTTTGCGAAGCGCTAGGAGGTTTTTCTTGGAGGGCCTTGGCTCTCGATCGCAAAGGGGGTGCTATCTGATGTATGACCTTATTATTCTTGGCGGCGGTCCAGCCGGATACTTCGCGGCCGAGCGTGCGGCGGATGCAGGCCTGCGGACCTTGCTGTTCGAGGAACGCAACCTTGGCGGCGTGTGCCTGAACGAAGGCTGCATACCGACCAAGAGCCTGCTTTACTCGGCAAAGCTTGCGGACTCGGCAAGGCACGGCGAGGAATTTGGCGTGTTCGTGGACGGGGTCAGGCTCGACCATGGCGTGGCGCTTGACCGCAAGGGCAAAGTTGTCCAAAAGCTTGTGGGCGGCGTGACGTCTTCGCTCAAGCAGCGCAGCGTCGGCGCCATGCGTGCAAGCGGCGCTATCAAAGGCAGAGGCGAAGAAGGCTTTCTTATAGAGGCAGGCGGCGAGGAATACGAGGGCGCCCGTGTGCTTCTCTGCATGGGTTCCGAAGCCATAGTCCCGCCAATAGACGGCGTAAAGGAAGGCATTGAAAGCGGATTTGTGCTTACGAGCAGGGAAATTCTTGACCTTGACAGCGTGCCGGAGCGCCTTGTGATCGTGGGCGGCGGCGTTATCGGCCTTGAGTTCGCGAACTATTTTACGATAGCAGGCTCAAAGGTAAGCGTCATTGAAATGCTGCCGGAGATAGGGGGGGCTATAGACTCTGACATCGCGGCAGCACTGCGTACGGAGCTTGAAAAAGCAGGCGTGCGTTTTCTGCTAGAGACAAAGGCGGCAGGGTTCTTGGCGGACGGCGTGCGCGTGTCGGGCAAGAACGGTGAGGAGACCATCCCTGCCGACAAGGTGCTGCTTTCGATAGGGCGCAGGCCAAGGACGGAAGGCGCGGGGCTTGAAACCTTGGGCGTCCACACCGAGAAAGGGGCAGTGGTCACGGACGTGCATATGCGCACTAACGTGCCAGGCATATGGGCTGCCGGCGACGTGAACGGCAAGATGATGCTTGCTCATACGGCATATCGTGAGGCCGCCGTCGCCGTAGGCGATATGACGGGGACTCCAGAGAATATGCGATATGACGCAATCCCACAGGTGGTGTATACGATGCCGGAGGCGGCGGGCGTCGGCGAAACCGAGCAGTCCGCAGTGGAAAAAGGCTATATCTATGATAAGGCAGTACTTCCATTGCTGTATTCCGGCCGATATATAGCGGAGAACAAAGGCGGCAGCGGAATTATAAAGCTGCTTGCGGAGCGGCGTTCCAGGCGCATACTGGGCGTACACATTTTGGGCACATACGCTTCCGAGATAATACTTTCGGCCGCGATGCTTGTCAGCTCGAAAACGACAATAGAAACAGCGGGCAAAATTGTTTATCCGCACCCAACCGTAGGAGAGGTATTGCGCGACGCTTTGCTTCACCTCGCTCAAAGCAAAGGAGTTTGAGGAAAGCCATGACAAAATCATTGTTTGTAGACCCGAAGGAACTAAGTCAGAAATCAGAGATAGTTTTTCAGAGCATTCCGGTAAACGCATACGACAAAAGCGTTGCCGATGTCCGCACGGATTTTGGCGACGAGGCATTGGTGCGCATATACCGCGATATGACGATACTAAGGGCGTTTGAGGACATGCTGAGCAAGATAAAAACGCAGGGGTCTTACGGCGGCGTCGAAACGACGTATCCGGGGCCGGCGCACCTCTCGCTCGGGCAGGAGGCGGGCGCTGTGGGGCAGGCGTACGCGCTCGGCGTGGAGGATATCATTTTCGGCAGCCACCGCAGCCATTCCGAAATACTTGCCAAGTCGCTTTCCGCCATAGAAAAGCTTGGCGAGGACGCGCTGATGTTCATAATGGAGAATTTTCAGGACGGGATGATACTCAAGGCGCTCGAAAAGGTCTACAAGGCCGCCAGCGTAAAAGATTTGGCGATACACTTCGTGCTATACGGCGCGCTCTGCGAAATCTTTGCCCGCGAGAACGGCTTCCATCGCGGGATGGGCGGCTCGATGCACGCATTCTTCCTGCCGTTCGGCGTCTATCCGAACAACGCCATAGTGGGCGGCTCGGGAACCATAGCGGCGGGCGCGGCGCTGTACAAGCGCGTGAACAAGGCGCCAGGGCTTGTGATATGCAATATCGGCGACGGCTCGCTCGGCTGCGGCCCCGTATGGGAGGCGCTGAACTTCTCGGCGATGGATCAATACCATACGCTTTGGGAGGACAGGAAGCCTGGCGGGCTGCCGATAATATTCAATGTCTGGAACAACGCCTACGGCATGGGAGGGCAGACGCGTGGCGAAACTATGGCATATGATATGCTCGCTCGTATCGGCGCTGGCGTCGAACCCAAACAGATGTTCGCCGAGAGGGTATGGGGTCACGACCCGCTGGCCGTCATCGACTGCTATAGACGCAAGAAGGCGCTTATCGATCAGGGCGAGGGACCTGTTTTCCTCGACGTGCTTACGTACAGGCTTACGGGCCACTCGACTTCCGACCAGAACGCGTACCGCTCCAAGGAGGAGATAGACGCTTGGACGGAGGTGGATCCGATAAAGGTGTTCCGCGAGGGCCTTGTCTCCGCAGGGGTCGCGGGCGACGCATCCTTTGCCGATCTTATGGCTGAAACAGAGGAGCGAATGGCGAAAATCTGTGGCTGGGCGGCGGACACTGAGCTTTCGCCCTATGCCGATTTTGAAAAAGACTACCATATTATAGAGCGCATGATGTTCTCCAACGGGAAGGAAGCGAGTTTTGGCGATGGCGAGCCTATGTTCCTTGCGGCTCCTGACACATGCAGCCGTGCGAAGCAGGTATCGGAAAAGAACAGGGCGACCACGGACGCCGAAGGCAAAGCCGTCAGCAAGCTGAAATTGTTCAATATCCGCGACGCCATCTTCGAGCCGATTTTCGACAAGTACAAAGAGGACTCCACCCTTATATCCTACGGCGAGGACGTACGCGATTGGGGCGGCGCCTTTGCAGTCTATAGGGGCTTGAATGAAGTTGTGCCGTATATGCGCCTGTTCAATTCGCCAATATCCGAGGCGGCCATAGTCGGCACGGCCGTCGGCTACGGCATGATGGGCGGTCGGGTGATAACGGAGCTTATGTATTGCGACTTCATCGGGCGGGCTGGCGACGAGATATTCAACCAGATGTCCAAGTGGCAGGCTATGAGCGCGGGCATTCTCAGGATGCCTGTGGTGCTGCGTGTATCTGTCGGTGCGAAGTACGGCGCACAGCACAGTCAGGACTGGACCGCGCTTTGCGCCCATATACCGGGGCTAAAGGTCTGCTTCCCGGCGACGCCGTGGGAGGCGAAGGGGCTTATGACGGCAGCGCTGAACGGCACAGACCCAGTAATCTTTTTCGAGAGCCAGCGCATCTACGATATGGGCGAGCTCTTTCATCCAGGCGGCGTCCCCGATGCCCCCTACGAGATCGATATGGGCGACACGAATATTGTGCGGAAGGGCACAGACCTTACGATAATCACCATCGGCGCCACGTTGTACAAGGCGGTGGAGGCGGCGGAAAAACTTTCGCACGACCACGGGCTTGAGGCGGAGATAATCAATCTGCACTCCCTCGTGCCGCTGGACTATACTAAAATTCTCGAAAGCGTGGACAAGACAGGAAAGGTGGCGCTTGCAAGCGATGCGTGCGCACGCGGTTCGTTCCTCGAAGGGGTGGCGCGCAATATCACGGAACTGGCGTTCGACCGGCTCGACGGGCCGCCCGTCGTGGTCGGCGCCCAGAACTGGATAACGCCGCCGTTTGAATACGACGAGTTCTTCTTCCCGCAGGCGGACTGGATACTTGATGCCATCCACGAGAAGCTGTTGCCGCTAAAGGGCTATAGCCCCAAGACAGGGCTGTTTACATCCGTTGACCAGAAGCGCCGCGCAAAAGCCGGCGTATAAGCATATATATAATATATATAAAAGGAAGGAGAACATCATTATGGCAACGTTCCGTTTTACCGCAGGTCCGTGGAACATCCACGAAGGCCACGAAACCTTCGGGCCTGGCATAAGGCCGCCCATATCTTTCGAAGAGAAAATCAAGAAGTTCAAGGAGATAGGTCTTGACGGCGTGCAATTCCACGATGACGACGCCGTTCCCGACATGGACAATATGAGCGAGAGCGCCATCATCGACTATGCGAAGGACGTAAAGGGGCTTCTCGACAAGGAAGGGCTGTTCGCCGAGTTTGTGGCGCCGAGGCTCTGGTTTGACAAGCGTACGAACGACGGGGGCTATACGGCAAGCCTTGACGAGGACTATGACTTCGCCATCTGGCGCTCGTTGAGGTCCATAGACATCGCGCGTGCGCTCGGAACGAACAAGCTGCAGCTTTGGTACGCACGCGAAGGCACGCTTTGCGCCGAGGGCAAGGATCCCGTCAAAAAGATACGGCAGATGCGCGACGCCTTGAACACCATGCTCGAATACGACCCCGAGATACTTATTCTTGTGGAACCCAAGCCGAACGAGCCCATCGACCGCAGCTATTGCGGCACGGCAGGGCACGGACTTGCGCTTGCGGCGGAGACGATAGACCCCTCACGCGTCGGCCTGTGCATCGAGAGCGCCCATTCCATCATGGCTGGCCTTGACCCTGCCGCTGACATGGCGTTCGCGCTTGCGTGGAACAAGCTTTGGGGCGTCCACCTCAACGACCAGAACGGAATCCGCTACGACCAGGACAAGACCTTCGGCGTGGAGAATCTGAGGCAGGCTTTCAACCAGGTAAAGGTGCTGTACGAAAACGGCTTCGGCGACCTCGGCAACTTTGAATGCGTCGGGCTTGACGTCAAGGCCATGCGCACACAGCCCGCCGCCGACTGCTACCGCCACTTGATAAACAGCAAATCCATATTCCTGAAGCTTGTCGAGAAGGTAAAAAGATTCGACTATACGTTGCAGGCGAAATGCGTGGCAGAGCAGAACTTCGAGAAGCTTGAGATGTATGTCATAGATTTGCTTATGGGCGAGGCGTAAGGAGCGGCGATGAAAACTACAGGATTGAGGCTATATGGGAAAAGCGACATCAGGCTTGAAAGTTTTGAGCTGCCGCCTATAAAGGACGACGAGCTTCTTGTGAAAATCGTGTGCGACAGCCTGTGCATGTCGTCGTGGAAGGCCGCCGTAAAAGGAGAGGACCATAAGCGCGTCCCCGAGGATATCGCCACAAACCCGACAGTGATAGGGCACGAGTTCTGCGGCGAGATAGTTGAGGTCGGCACGAAGTGGCAGGGAAAATATTCACCCGGCCAGCGCTTTGTCGTGCAGCCCGCGATGAAAGACACGTACTATGCCATAGGCTATAGCTTCCCGAATATGGGCGGCAATATGACGTATGGCATACTTCCTGCGGCCGTGATGAGCGGCGGCTATCTCCTTCCGTATGACGGGGAGGCCTTTTTTGCGGGGGCGCTCGCGGAGCCGCTTTCCTGCGTAACCGGCGCCGTCCACTCAAACTACCATACGGTGCAGGGCGAGTATACGCACAAGATGGGAATAAGGGAAGGCGGCAAAATAGCGGCGCTGGCATCGGCTGGGCCGATGGGGCTGGCTCTCCTCGATTATCTTATAAACAGGGACGTGCGCCCTTCGCTCTTGGTCTGCACCGATATAGACGGCGGCAGGCTGGCGTACGCCGAGCGGATACTGTCGCCTGCCGATGCGAAGAAGCAGGGCGTTGAGCTTGTCTATCTCAACACGAGGGAGCTTGCCGACCCTGCGTCGGCTTTGCGTGAGCTTTCGGGCGGAGAGGGCTTTGACGACGTCTTTGTGTTCGCCCCGGTTGCTGCCGTCGTCGAGCAGGGCGATGCCATCCTTGCTTACGATGGCTGTCTTAACTTTTTCGCCGGCCCGGAGAAAGAGGACTTTTCGGCACGCTTCAATTTTTACAATGTCCACTACAACGCGATGCATATAGCCGGCACGAGCGGAGGCAATACGGACGATATGATAGAGTCGCTCGAGCTTGCCGCCGCTGGCCGCACCAACCCCGCCATACTTGTGACCCACGTGGGCGGGCTCGACAGCGCGGCGGAGGCGACGCTGAACATGCCAGAATTGGGCGGCGGGAAGAAGCTCATATACAATCATATCTCCATGCCACTGACGGCTATAGCCGATTTTGCAAAACTAGGGGAAGACGACCCGTTTTTTGCAAAGCTGGCTGAGCTTGTAGAAGGGAGCGGCGGCCTATGGAGTGCAGAGGCCGAACAATGGCTTCTAAAAAATGGAAAACAATAGAAATATTGGAAATGATACATAATGCTTGCACCCTCGACGGAAATGAGGTAATATCTCTCAGTAATCTGTAAGCATGTATTGAGGTGGATTATGAGCGAAGCGCGAGAACTATTAAGGCTAATAAGCATATCAAAGACATTTCCGGGCGTACAGGCGCTGAAAGGCGTTGATTTTGATCTCAGGCCCGGAGAGATTCATTGCGTCTGCGGCGAGAACGGCGCAGGCAAGTCTACGCTTATCAAGATAGTGTCCGGCGCTTACCAGCCCGACGAGGGCGGCGAGATATGGTTCGAGGGCGAGAAAGTCACGCTTAGCCCGCTCGGCGCGATGGACTTAGGCATCCAGTGCATATATCAGGAGCATACGATATTCAGGCCGCTGTCAGTTACGGAAAACATATTCGTCGGCATGGAGATAACCAAGAAGGGTTTCATGCAGAAGCAGGAAATGCGGAAGCGCACAAAGGAAGTCCTTGATTACCTTAGCAGCGACATAGACCCCGACGAGCTTGTGGGAAATCTTTCGGCAGGCGAGCAGAAGATAGTCGAATTTGCGAAAGCGCTCGTCTTTGATCGCAAAGTCATTATTCTCGACGAGCCCACCGCATCATTCTCGGTCACGGAAATAGAGAACCTGCTTGACATAGTCCACAAGATAAAGGATCGCGGGATAGGCGTCATCTATATTTCGCATCACTTGGACGAGGTCGAGCGGATTGCGGACCGCATCACCATACTTAGGGACGGCAATTTGATAAACACCTGCGCTTCAAGCGAGATTACGCAGAATGAGCTTATCCGCCAGATGGTAGGGCGCGATGCGTCGCTGTTCTACAATCGTGAGCATTTTACGCCAGGCGAAGTGATTCTTGAAGCGGACGGGCTTACGGGCAACGGTGTCGCGGATTGTTCGTTCAATGTACGCCGCGGCGAGGTGCTTGGGTTTGCGGGCATGGTCGGATCGGGCAGAAGCGAGCTTATGACCCTGCTTTTTGGCGGCGTGGAAAAGATAAGCGGTTCGGTGAAGCTGTTCGGCGAGGAAGTCGATCTGCAAAACCCGAGGGTGTCGATCCGCAACAAAATGTGCTATATCACGGAGGACAGGCAGCATTCCGGCCTCTTCCTTATCCATACAATCGCACGCAACACCATTATCGCAAACCTGCTGATATCTTCGGGCTCGTTCTATATGCCCAAGAAAGAGGAGGATGTCGGCGAGGAGTTTATAAAGAAGCTCGGAACAAGGGCAAAGAACGCAGGCGTGCTCGCTGGCAACCTTTCGGGCGGCAATCAGCAAAAGGTCGTTCTTGCGAAGTGGTTCAACACGGAGGGCGAGATATTTATCTTTGACGAGCCGACGCGAGGCATAGATGTCGGGGCGAAACAGGAGATATACAGATTGATGACGGATCTTTTGCGTGACGGCAAGGCGGTCATAATGGTCAGTTCGGATATGCCAGAGGTCATTTCTATGAGCGACCGCATTATGGTCATGAAAAGCGGCCGGATCGTCGGCGAGCTTGACGGCAATGACGTTACAGAGGAAAATGTGCTAGAACTGTCGATAGGAGGAAGGAAGATATGAGTGATTCCGGCGAGAGGATCGGGAAGCGGAAGTTTGAATTTCGATGGAACGCGAACCTTAACGTACTCGTCATCTGGCTTGTGTTCATCGCCATCATCACGATTGCGCAAGTAGTGTCGTTGCTGCCAGGGCAATATCCGACGATGGTTTCGCCTGCAAACCTGAGCAATATCTTCGCACAGGTCTCGGCGACGGGCATTATGGCGATGGGCATGGCAATGGTAATGATAGCGGGCGGCATTGACCTTTCGGTCGGGATGCTGACGTCCTTTGTGGTCTTGTACGCCGCAAAGAGCCATGTCGACTTCGGGTTGTCGCTGCCTATGGCGCTTATCACTGCGGTGCTTTTCGCAGTTGCAATGTCGGCGGGCATGGGCTTCATAATATCAAGGCTTCAGGTAGAGCCCTTTATCATCACCTTGGGAGGAATGATATGTTTCAGGGGTATAGCCCTGTTGGTTGTGCGGTCGCAAGAGGTGAGCATGAAGGGAGCGATGGACCCGCTGAAAAACTCCGTCATGGCGGAAGTCAGGGACCCCGCAGGGCTGATTGTGAATGTGCCACCATACATATTCATCTTCCTTGCGATAACCGTTATCGTATGGATTGTCATGCGATTTACAAAATACGGCCGAAGGATATACGCAGTAGGCGCAAACAGGCATGCCGCTTATCTGGCGGGCATAGATGTCAAGAACATCATTTTCTCTACATATATTATAAACGGGTTCCTTGTCTCGATTGCGGCGCTTATCTTGTTGGCGCGTGTCAACACGGCTATTATAACGGTGGGGCAGAACAGGGAGATAGATGTCATAGCGGCGGCCGTTGTGGGCGGGGTCGCGATGTCGGGAGGCAAGGGGACTATATGGGGGGTCTTTATCGGAGCCCTGTTGATGGGTACTATAGAGAACGGCATGAATATGCTAAGAATAAACGCAGAGTGGCAATTTGTCGTGAAAGGGCTTATAGTAATAGGCGCGGTATCGACTGCTGCCATCGTCGCACAGATACAGGCAAAGCGTCAGTTGCGAGTGAAGCAGGACGCGGCGCTTGCGAAATCAGCTATCGACAAGGTGATTGCGGAGGAGAAAGCCGCTGAGTAGGGCTTAACGCGAGCCACGGCTTGCTTAATAGCTTTTATATATAGAAAACAAATATCCGTTATAGCAGCAAAGAAGCAAGAAGAAGGAAGAAGTTATTTTAAGGAGGAGAAGTAAATGAAACAGAAAAAGGTATTAGCAATAGTTATCGCAATCGTTATGGCGCTCAGCCTTGGCCTCGCGGCCTGCAGCAGCCCGGCTCCGGCTCCGGCTCCAGAACCCGCGGCGCCCGCACCTGCGCCCGCACCCGCGCCCGTCGATGACGGCACGAAGCACATCGGCTTTTATGCAGATGCCGCCGACAGCTATTATTCCATCATGATGGAAGCGTTTGTCGGCATGGCGGCGTCCGATCCCGATACCGAGTGGGTGACAGACTACAGGGCAGGCCAGAGCACGGCGGACGAGCAGCTTAGAGCGGTCGAGGACTATATCACCGCAGGCTATGACGCTATCATAGTGATCCAGAACAATCCTGGCACGACGAGTGAGTGTATCACGAAGGCGAACGACGCCGACATCCCGTATTTCGGTGCGGCGCACTTCTTCGGCGACATCCCGAACTCCAGTGGAGCGACCGGCAGCGTCAACTATGACTTTGTCCTGGGCGGCAAGCTGGCAGGGCAGGATGCACTTGCAAACGGCGTATCGCAGCTCGTCATGATCGAGGGCGTCCTTGGTCAGGGTTCCGCTTCCGCGCAGTCGCTCGGTTTCCTGCTTGCCTATGAGGAAGCTGGCATGAGCTTCGGCGAAAAGGCTGACGGCACACCGTGGACGGCAGAAGGAATCGCAACCGAGAAGCCGTCTGTCGGCGACATCAACGGTAGCCCGGACATCACGGTCGTATCGTGGAATTCCGGCGGCTGGATGACTGAGCCGGCGATGGAAGCCATGCTCGGCGCCATCGTTTCCCTCGGTGCAGGCGGTTGGGACGGAGCTTATGTCCAGAACAACCCGATGATGGAAGGCGCGATCAATGCAATGGCTGACCAGGGTCTCTCGACTGACGATTACTGGCTCGGCAGCATGAACGGCCGCGAGATCTCCTGGGATTGGGCAGAGGCCGGCGTCATCTCCATGGACGTCAACCAGTCTGCCGCGATGGAAGGCGCGTTGCTCTATCAGATGGTCAAAGAGTATTTTGATACAGGCAGTGTTTCCAAGAAGCATGTCCATCCGTATCTGACAGGCTACACCTCAGAGACGATTGGCAGCCTGCGTGGCAGCCTTGTGCCCGTCACCGACATTGCCAACTTCCTCGCCAGCGTAGAGAACGACAGCATCGTCTGGAGGATCGACGATCCCAAGTTCCTCCCGATCCAGGGCTACTAGAAACTACCTGATGAAGGCAAGATTTCAATAAGTGAACACCAGAACGAGGGGACTGCGGCACAAGCCGTAGTCCCCTCGTGTCATATTATGCAATTAATACATAATACTGCAAAGGAGGCTGGACAATTATGAAGGTAGGGGTATTCTTGGCTCTAGAGCCGTACACAAGCGTTGAGCACAATCTTAGACTAGCGAAAGAAGCGGGCTTTACCTGCGCGGACATCACCGACACCCACTTTGGGGGCAGCATGTTTGCATCCGCAGGGCTTTCCGCTTCGGTCAGCCTCGACAGCAATCCGTTTGACGTCAAACGGCTTTTTGAAAAATATGGGATGGAGATAATGACCATAAGCGCGCATGCATCGCTTCTGGAGGCGTCGCATCCGGCGGAGTATCAGACGCGGGAGATAATGCAGGCTATCCGCTTTGCGGCGGCCATAGGCATCCGCGACGTGGTGACGACGGAGACCTATCCCAAGAGCGCATGGGCAAAGAGCCTATCGTACGACCAATGCATATTCACCTGTGCGGAGAAGCTGTACCAGCCTTGCCGCATGGCGGAGGACTACGGAGTCAATGTGATTTTCGAGCCGCACGGGCCTATCACGGACAGCATCACAGGCATAGGCGATGTGATGGAGCTGCTAGGCAACCCGAAATCGCTTGGCGTAAATATGGACACAGGAAATTCATGGCTCGGCGGCACAGACCCGGTCGAGCTTGCAAAAGTATACAAGGACAAGATATTCCATATACACTGGAAAGATCTCGGCCCAGAGTGGCTTCCTAAGCGCGGCACCATCTATGGCTGCGGCTTTTCGACCATTCCGGTCGGCACCGGCGAGATCGACATCGCGGGGGTCATCGAGGTCTTGAAGGACAGGAAAGAGATACATTATTCGACGCTTGAAGTGGCAGGGCCGCCAGAGTTGCTGCAGCAGAGCGCGAAGTATATAACCGATTTGTGGAACTCGTAAATACGTCAATCTGAACATATGTTTGTTTAATGAAAGGAGATTGGGCATGGGTAGACCAGTAACATTAATGACGGCTCAGTGGGGCGACCTAAACCTTGAGGAGCTGTGCAAGCTCGCCAAGGAAATGGGCTACGATGGGCTTGAGCTTTTTGAGGGCGCGCACTTCGATGCGAAGAAAGCGGCTGCGGACAAGGCGTATGCGGACGGCATAATCGCGACCATGGACAAGCACGGGCTGAAGACCTGGGCGCTTGCGACGCATGTGCTTGGGCAGTGCGTGGGCGACAATTACGAGCCCAGGATCGACGGGTTTGCGCCGAGCGCGCTGGCGGGCAAGCCAGAGGAGATAAGGGCGTGGGCCATAGACACGATGATGGCTGTTCCGGCTGCGGCGAAAAACCTCGGCGTGGACGTGGTGACGGGCTTCTTGGGTTCACCGATTTGGGCGTATTGGTACAGCTTCCCTGCGACATCGGACGAGATGGTCGATGCAGGGTTCAAGCGGGTAGTGGATCTATGGACACCCATCTTCGATGAGTTCGACAAGCATGGGGTGCGTTTCGCGTTTGAGGTGCATCCGGCGGAGATAGCGTTCGACTACTATACCTGGGAGCGGCTGCTGAAGGAGTTCGGCGGACGCAAGACTCTCGGGCTCAATTACGACCCAAGCCATTTGATATGGCAGGGCGTGAACCCGACGATCTTCCTCCGTGACTTCATAGACCGTGTATACCACGTACATATGAAGGACGCTGCCGTAAGGCTTGACGGCAAGGCGGGCATACTGGGGTCTTTCCTGACTTTCGGCGACAACCGCAGGGGCTGGAACTTCCGTTCGCTAGGTCACGGGGATGTGGATTTCGAGGATGTCATCCGCGAGCTTAACGCAGGCGGGTACAGAGGCCCGCTTTCGGTCGAGTGGGAGGACAGCGGCATGGATCGCGTGTACGGCGGGGCTGAGGCGGCGGAGTTTGTGCGCAGCATCGACTTTGCGCCGTCGGATATTGCGTTTGACGCCACAATGGGCAATGAGTAGGAGGGACAAAGTATGAGTGCAAGACTAAAATACGGAATGGTCGGTGGCGGTCCAGGAGCGTTCATTGGCGCTGTGCATCGTGCGGCCATACGACTCAACAACGAAGCGGACCTGGTCTGCGGCAACTTCTCGTATCTGGAGAGCGAGTGCAATGAGGCGTGTGCGGAGCTTGGCGTCGACCCTGCCCGCAGCTATTATACGTTCGAGGAGATGGCGAAGGCCGAGGGCGCGCGCGAGGACAAGATAGACTGGGTCGTTATAGTGACACCCAACTTCTTTCACTATCCCGCGGCCAAGGCGTTTCTGGAGCAGGGCATAAATGTGGTCTGCGAAAAGCCGCTTTGCTTCTCTGTGGAGCAGGGGCTTGACCTTAAGCGCATAGCCAAGGCGAACGGTTGCCTGTTTGCGGTCACATACACCTACACTGGCCATGTGATGACGCGCGAGGCGCGGCAGCTTGTACGTGACGGCGTGATAGGCAATATACGGATGGTTATGGGCGAGTACCCCCAGGACTGGCTTCTCGACGCACTTGAGACCATTACCGAGGACAACAAGCCTTGGCGTGCGGACCCCAAGCTTTCGGGCAGGGGGGCGTCCGTTGCCGACCTCGGCACGCATATCGAAAACTGGGTGCATTATGTGACGGGGCTCAAGATCGAAAAGCTTGCCTGCAACCTCGATGTGTTCGGCGAGGGCGGCGTGCTCGACAACAATGTCGAAGCCTTGATAAAGTTCAAGGGCGGCGCGACAGGCATGTACTGGACGAGCCAGGTCGCCATCGGCTTCGACAACGCCCTTAAAGTACGTATTTTTGGCGACAAGGGGACGCTGGAGTTCGTTCAGGAGGAGAACAACTACCTGAAAGTGAGTCCGCGCGGCAAGCCTCCGCAGATATATTCGCGCGGCTCTGGCTATTTGACGGACGAGGCAAAGAAATATGTGCGCGTGCCTACCGGCCACCCAGAGGGGCTGACCGAGGCGTACGCAAACATCTACCTTGACTTCGCCGCCGCCGTACGCGACAAAAAGGCCGGCCTTATGGTGAACGAGGAGGACTACGGATACCCGACGCTTGAGCAAGGCATAGGCGGCGTGGAGTTCTACAACAAGTGCGTCGACAGCCACGAGGCGGGCGCGGCGTGGGTAACGCTCGATGATTAAACGTCGGTAACGCACACGCATATGTGAAAGGAGAATGAATAGTTATGAAATTTGGGATAAATTCACTTGCATGGCAGTCCCCGGTTACGGAGATAGACCGCCTGCTAAGGCTCGCAAAACAATACGGCTGCGATGTCTTTGAGCTTGCGCTGGAGGACTTTGCGACGCTCAACCCCGACGAGATAAGCAAGGCTGTCGAGGACACGGGCGTGGAAATCAAGACGGTCACGGGCATTCACGGCCCGACACGCGATATTTCGGCGGACGAGGCGGACATTCGGGAAATGGGCGTGCAGTACGCGAAAGACATGGTGGACTTTGCGGTGGAGATAGGCGCTGAGGTCATAGCCGGCCCCATCTATTCGGCAGTCGGCAAGGCGCGTCAGCAGACGCCGGAGGAAATAGAGCTCAAGTGGAAGTACGGCGTCGAGAACATGAAGGTCATCGCGGACTACGGCGCAAAGAAGAACATCAAATTTGCGGTCGAGACGCTGAACCGCTTCGAGACGGATTTCATCAATATAGTCGAGCAGGGCTGCGAGTACCTACGTCGCATCAACTACGACAACGTGGGCTTCTTGCTCGACACTTTCCATATGGGCATCGAGGAAGCGAGCATGCCGGCCGCGATACGCAAGGCAGGGACGGAGTTCAAGATTTTTGATTTCCACCTCTGCGCGAACAACCGCGGCACGCCTGGCAAGGACAATACGGACTGGATAGCCGTGCGTGATGCGATAAGGGCCGTGGGATACGACGATTATGGCATTATCGAGTCGTTTACGCCTGATTGCGTTGAGATAGCGAAGGCCGCTTCGGTTTGGAGACCATTTTCCGAGTCGCCAGAGGCGATTGCGCGCGATGGCATACCATTCTTGAAAAAGCTGTTCGCTGAATAATTGACAAATTGACGAAAGGAGTTTTTGTGATGGCGAAAAAGAAGATAAGCATAGGCAGTTGGGCGTACGCCTTTCTGGAGACCCCCATCCTGCTTCCCGAAGCGGTCAAAAAGCTAAGCGAGCTCAAGTTTGATGGCATCAGCATGGGCGGTTTCGTGCCGCATGCCGCGCCCAAGGACTGGGACACGGACGAGAAGCGGGCGGAGCTTGCCAAGCTGCTTGCGGACAACGGGCTTGAAGTTGCGGATTATGCGGTGGATCTCTGGAGCGTCGACGCCGTAGAGCAGCCCGAGGAATGGATAAGGCTATTTGAGGAAAGCAGCGATTTCGCAAACAAGATGGGCTGGAAAACCATACGCGTCGATACCGGTCGCAAAAAGGTCTGCGTGCCCGACGGCATGACATATGCGGATATGCGGGCTAAGGTCGCGGACAATTTCAAACGTATTTCAAAGTATGCGGCGAAGTATGGGCAGCAAGTCGTTTGGGAGTTTGAGCCGGGCTTTGTGGTGAATGAGCCCAAGTACATCATCGAGGTATACGACCAGGTGAACGAGCCGAACTTCTCGCTGCTGTTCGACACCTGCCACGGCCATATGGTGGCTTCTGGCGCGAACCATATCGAGCCGAACCCGCTCCAGGGCGGCATTTTGGAGCTTATCAAGATGATGAAGGGCAAGATAGGCTTTGTTCACGTCATCGACAGCGACGGCACGCTGAACAGCGACAATACAAGCACGCACTCACCTTTTGGCGAGGGGATTCTCAACTTCGACGAGATTATTCCTGCATTGCTCGACGCTGGCTATAAGGGCGATTGGTGGGCGATAGACCTTTGCGAGTGCCCGGATGCATGGGAGGCGACTGCGGACTGCAAGAAGGCCGTGGACGCGTTTGCCGAGAAGTTTGCGGATTATCAGCCGTCTTGTTGCTGTTGCTGCGGAGGTGAATGATATGGGAAAAGACAAAGAAAGGCTTGCCGCTATTCTGGCGGAAAATGACGGCGTTCTGAATCTTGCGCCGAACTGGGTGCCGAGGCCGTTCAATAGGCCAGGCAAGCGAATAAGGCTGCACCCCGACGATTATTATGCAATGGGCATGAAGCGCGGCGCCATAGTAGAACGGTGGTTTTCGTCAATCACCAAGGTCGAGACCGAGGGTGCAGGGCCGTATGAGGGCTTGTCGTTCGTGAACGTGGACGGCGACCCCAAAAACACAGTGTTGTTCAAGGACTTTGTGGACGAGCTAGGGCCTGAGCTCTATGGGCAGGAGCTTCACGACAAGTACGGCACATGGCCGATGTACTCGAAGTTCTACGATTACAACGAACCGCTTTTCCATCATGTTCACCACGGCGAGGAAGCCTGCGCGAAAGTGGGCGTGACGCCTAAGCACGAGCATTATTTCTTCCCCAAGCAGTACAACAACCACCTTGGCACGAGGCCGACGACCTTCTTCGGATTTGACCCGTCGGTGACGAAGGACGAGGTAAAGGCGAGGCTTGCGAAGCACGAAGAGGAGAACACACGTTTGCTCGAACTTTCGCGGGCGTTCCAGGTGGAGCTTGGCACGGGCTGGTATACGCCTGCGGGCGTGGTGCACGCGCCGGGCTCGCTCTGCACGTATGAGCCGCAGTGGAACAGCGACGTGATGGCGCTTTGGGAGAACGTGGTAGGCTCGGGCGAGGTCTTTGGCTATGACTGGCTGTGCGGATATCTGCCGCCAGGCAAGGAGCGTGACCTCGACGCCATAATGGATGTCGCGGATTGGGAGCTGAACACGCTGCCGAACTACCGCGAGGAGTTTTTCCGCCCGCCAGTAAAGGATGAAGCGGGGACAGGGTACGTGCAGAACTGGGTATGCTACGGCAATCCATATGTGGCTGCCAAGGAGCTGACCGTGGAGCCGGGCGCAGAGGTGGTCATCAAGGATGCGGCTGCGTACGGGTGCCTTTGCGTGCAGGGGCATGGGCAGTTTGGGGGCTTTGTGATAGAGTCGCCGACGCTTATACGTTATGGGCAGCTGACGTGCGACGAGTTCTTTGTGAGCAACGCAAAGGCGAAAGCGGGCGTCAAGGTGGTGAACGGGTCGCCGGTGGAGCCGCTTGTGATACTCAAGCACTTCGGCCCGGACTGCGGCATGCCGTAGGTAGCGGCAGCCATAAGGGAGCGTAGTGCGGCGCTCTCGATTTTGGCGCGGCTCGCCCCGATAGCACCTCTACGATTTGCCGGTGCTCGACTGTAGATGCAGAGTATAGAAAGTGCATGAGGGTCATGGTGGCCTCGCAATGCAAATCTAGGGAGGACTATCGGCTTCTCGCCGCAAGACACGGACCGCCGCACCACGCTCTTCTGCGGTGTATGAATAATTATAAGGAGGTAATCTAAGATGGAAGGTATGATGAAAGTCGTAAATTTTTATGAGCCGGAGGTTATGAAGTACGAGGAGCATCCGATACCGCAGATCGCGGACAACGAGGTGCTTGTGAAGATGAAAGCCGTGGGCATCTGCGGCTCGGACGTCTCTTACTATTATGGGCACGCCCCGCTTGACACGCCGGACGGCAAGGGGCCGCTCTATCTGGGGCACGAGGCTTCAGGCATCATCGCCGAGGTGGGCGCAATCCCTGAGAAGCTGGGCTTGTTCAAGGTGGGCGACCGTATCGCGGTCAACCCTGTGCAGCAATGCAACGCCTGCGCGGCCTGTATGCGCGGCGAGTTCAATGTCTGCGGTCAGCCAGAGGTCATAGGCGTCACCGACAACGGCTGCTTCGCCGAGTACGTGAAGGTGAAATATACGCACGCCTACAAGATTCCCGACGAGGTCAGCTTTGAGGCGGCGGCGCTTGCTGAGCCGCTTGCCTGTGCGACGCACGGCATCTTCAACCTCGACATCAAGCTTGGCCAGACGGTGGTGGTATACGGTCTTGGCGGCGTCGGGCTGATGATGGTGCAGCTTGCGAAGGCTGCGGGCGCAGGCAAGGTGATAGGCGTGGACATCCGCGACTACAACCTCGAAAAAGCGCTCGCCGTAGGCGCCAACCACGTCATCAATGTTGTGGAAAAAGGCTCAAAATACTATACAGACGACACTGCGGCAAAGATCCGCGAGTTCAATGGCGGCGAGCTTGCACAGCGTTGTATAGTCCCGACAAGCAATATGTCGGCGCTCCAGGACGCATTGAACGTGACAGGGACTTGGTCCACCATATGCTACTTCGGGCTGCCGTCCCCTGAGGACCGCTTGCAGATCAACGTGGAGGAAGCCATCAAATTTGAACGCACCATACGCTTCTCGTGGCTTGCGCCGCTCGTATGGGACAACGTATTCAACGTGATTGCGTCGGGCCAGGTCGACCTCTCGCCCATCATCACAAACAAGTTCACGCTTGACCAATGCTTGGAGGGCATCAAGTATATGCACGAGAGCCCGGACGACAAGGTCAAGGGCATCGTGCTGATAGACTGAGGGCCGCCATGTCATTTATAACAGACAGAGACCAGGCGAAGAAAATATTTGACGATGCCGCAGCAAAGGATGTGAGCGTCGCGCTGTTTTGCACGGGGAGCTTCTGGAATACGGAGGCTATCCTGATAGCAGCGAGCGATTTTGCGGAAAAGCACGGCATAGAGAAAATACCTGTGGTGGTCGCGATGACCTGCCTGTACTCGCATATGCAGCAGGCGAAACGAATCACATACAGCCAGAACGAGCACGTCGGGTTCAGGGCGAACTTTGAATATCTAAGGCTGCTCTGCGAGGGGCCTGACGCGCCGTACAAAAACGTGGCGGTGATGACCCACCTCGACCATGCGGACCCCGTACGGGACAGATGGGCGCTTGAGGAAAACCTTGACATACTGACGAGCGTGATGTTTGACGGGCAGGCATACCCCTACGAGGAGAACACGGCCATGACTACCGAATACATTCGGCGGTATGGGGCGGATGTGCTTGTGGAGGGCATCATCGAGGAGCTTGCGGCGCCCGGGACCGAGGGCAAGAAGTCCGATGACTACGTGGAGAAGGCCGTGGACTTCATAGGCAGGACAGGCGTTGACTTCCTTGTGGCAGACCTCGGTACTGAGCAACAGGCGACAGGCACGGACGCCAAGTATCTTGGCGGACGCGCCCGGGCGCTGACGGAAGCGCTTGGCCGTAAGATGCTGGTGCTCCATGGTGTGTCGAGCATGAAGAACGAGGACATCAAGGGGCTTGCCGCTGACGGCGTGGTGCGTGTCAATATGTGGACGCGCATAGTTCGCGAGTCGGGGCAGTATGCTGCGGCGAAGCTGCTTGAGCGCAAGGCTCTTATCGAGCGTGGCGACTTTGAAGCCGCCGAAGCGACAGCCTATATCAACGACAATATAGAAGAAGCCGCCCGCGTCATGGAAATGATAATGGGCGGCCTCGGGTACGGGAATCTCGCAAAAGCCCAGTAGCCCTATACCTAAGTCATCATATCGAAAAGGACTGGCAGCAGCGATGCGGCCAGTATCCGTTGCCCTAGGACGTTCAGGTGCAGGCCGTCGTAGAGCAGGATGTCGGTGGCTTTGCATTCGGCGTATATCGGCTCCATATCGTTGAGATAGAGCCCGTATTCGTTTGCGAGGGTTCGGTTCATTTCGACGAACTGCATACGGGTTTCGTCCGCGTACTGCCAGTTTCTGTCGCCAAATGTTTCAAAGACCCACGGATTGTGGGCGGGCGGAGGCGTCGTCAGGCAGACGGCGACGCCCGCTTCCCGCAGGCTCTGTATGATATAGCGCATATTTCGTTCGTATTCGCCTATGCTTGTCACGCTCAGGGCTGCGCCGTCTTTGTTTGAGCGCAGGTCGTTTGTCCCTACCATCATCGAGACATATTTAGGCTTGTGCTGAAGAACGGTAAAGAGCCAGCCTACAAAGCTTTGGCTGTTCCAGCCGGATACGGCGCAATCCACGATTTTCAAAGCTTCTGCATCCTTGAAAAACTTGGCGATTATCTTGCCATAGCTTTCCCTGTCGCTGGTTATGGAATCGCCCACGAAGCAAAGCGTTCCAGACGGCTCTCCGCGCCGAGAATAGATATCGGGGTATTTTTCGGCGAGAGCCGCCGCGCCCACGCTTGTCGAAGCGTCAAATTCTTCAAGCCATTTCTGTGCGTCTGCGGCGCTGCATCGGTAGACAGCCCCAAAATAGTCCGCCTCCCATTCGTCGGCGTCAAGCATGGCAATTTTGTGCAAGTTGAATTGCAGTTCGAAACGCGGGTCTCTGTCCATATACATATCCATCCTTTCTGACAGGGATTATCTCATGTATTCCGTAGAAAATCATCAACTTGGGCTGATTTTATTGCCAAAGCCAGGTTTGTGGCTTATAGTTGTACTATGGCATACAGGCTAGGGATAAATCTTGGTTTCGCAATCAACCGTTTTGTGGAGCCCGAAGAATGGGCGAGGATCGTCGCGGAGGAATTGGGACTTAATTATGTGCAATTCGTCGCAGACTTGCTTAATCCGTTTTTGCCGGCAGAGTATGTGGACGCCCAAGTGGGTAGGGTCAAAGAGTGCGTGGAGCGGTACGGGCTTGAGGTGGAAAGCGTTTTCACGAGCGCTTTCACCCGCGTGAACCACTTGATGCATCCAGACGATCAGGCACGGGAGATATGGCTTGACTGGTTCAAAAGGCTGCTGGACATAGGGGCTGCGCTAGGCGCCCGCAATGCGGGGAGCCACTTCGGGATACTTACGGTGAAGTCAAACGAAAACACACACGAAAGGGAGCGCCTTGTAGAGCAGGGCGTAAAGGGCTGGCAGCGGCTGAGCGTGTACGCAAAAGAGCTCGGCTACAAGGAGTTGCTGTTTGAGCCTATGAGCGTGCCGCGCGAGATGGCCTGTACCATCGCGGAAACGAGGGAGCTTATGGACAGGGTGAACGCGGATGCTGCCATACCCATGAAGGTGTGTCTTGACGTAGGCCACGCCCCTCACCCTGACGAGCGCGACCCGTACAAGTGGATTGAGGCGCTGGCCGCCGACTCGCCGGTCATTCATATCCAGCAGACCGAGCTTCACAAAAGCAACCACTGGCCGTTTACGCGCGAGTGCAACGCAAAAGGCATTATTGACGCTAAGAGGGTGGTGGAAACCGCACGGAAAGCAGGCTGTGAGGACACGTTGTTTGCGTTTGAGATTTCCCATCGCGAGCATTGGGATACGGACGGCCTAGTGGTGTCTGACTTGAAGGAAAGCGTGGATTGTTGGCGGGAGCATATAGGTGGGTAGCGGCATGGCGACGCAGAGGGAGCGTGTCAAACGCGCTATACTCAACAGGGATGCGGCGGACATCGTTCCGTGGCAGATAAATTATACGCTCCCCTATTTAGATATGTACAAAAAATCACATTTATGTGAAAATTTAGATGACGAGTTCCAAAACCATATAAATCTCGTAAAGTACAAAAGAAACACGGCTATCGACGTGAATACGGAAGTCGATCTATTCGGCCTCAAGTGGGACAAGAGCGGCGAGGACGGCGGGGACATCGGCCTGCCAATAGAGCCTCCGCTTGCGAGCGGCAATATTGACGATTATAGATTCCCAGAGGTGAACAAGGAGTTTGCGACGGAGCAGGCGATGAAGCTCGAAAACGACGGTAGCGGGCGTTTCCGCATGTACGGGCTGACCTTTACGCTGTACGAACGCGCCTGGGGGCTGCGGGGCATGGAGAGCCTGCTGTGCGATATGCTGCTTGAGCCTGAGTTTGTCCACGAGCTGATGCGGCGGATAGTGGAGCATCACATGAAGTTCCTGGACTTGGTTCTGCCGTACGATTTCGACGCCATATATTTCGGCGACGACTGGGGCAGCCAAAAAGGGCTTGTGATGGGGGCGGAGCTCTGGCGGAAGATGATAAAGCCCTATATGAAGCAGCTCTGCCGGAAAATCAAGGACAGCGGAAAGCTCGTGGTCCTTCACTCTTGCGGCAATATAGGGGAAGTGCTTGGCGAGTTCGTAGATATGGGGGTGGACTGCTACAACACCGTGCAGCCCGAGGTCTACGACCTCAAAAAGCTCAAAGCGGAGTACGGCAAGGATATATGCTTTTACGGCGGGATAAGCAACCAAAGCTTTCTGCCGCATGCGATGCCGGATGAAGTCTACGCAAAATGCCTTGAGGTCTTGGACATCATGGCAGGCGGCGGATATATCCTGTCGCCGACGCACAACCTTACTCCGGACATCCCTATCGAGAACGCATATGCAATATTGAGGGCGGCGAAGAAATTTTCAGGTCTAGAGTGACGCAATGGTCGCATTTGAACGCATAATTAGGTATAGTGATAGTATTGGTTATTGAGGAAATAGGAGGAGAAGCAAAATGAAACCGGAAATAAGGTATAAGGGAGCTGGTCTGTTGAAGGTCATAAGCATCGTCATTATGATTTTCGGGGCTATAACAATAGCAATCGGGGCGATCAGCATGGCCTCTGGGTCAGCAATGGCGTCGTTGCTTGGGCTTGACGAGCTCGCAGTCCAATTTTTTGTCGTGATAGGCACTATCAGCATGGTGAGCGGCATAGTGATGCTGGTCTGCGGGTTCTTTGGGTATCGGCTACGCAACAAAGGCGAAAAGGCGGGCTTTCTGATTTTGCTAGGTATTGTGCAGATTATTGTGGCTGCTTTCTCTGTAATTTACAGCAATATCATATCTTCTGCCGGAGAGATTATGGCAGAGCAGATACTTGATAATGTCGGTGTCGTAGGGGGCGTTGGCACCACCGACAATATCGTGTTCACCGTCATAGGCTTCGTCCTGCCTGCGCTCTATATAGTCGGCGCATTGATGAACAAGGTGTTCCAGCCCAAAATGGTACACTAGAAATGAAGGCGCTCAATCTATATGGCATAGGCGACCTAAGGTGCGAGGACGTGCCTATGCCCGAGCCTGCCGAGGACGAGGTTTTGCTGAAAGTCCTGGCGGCGGGTATCTGCGGCTCGGACGTGCCGAGAGTCCTGAAAGAGGGCGTAAGAAACTATCCGACCATACCCGGCCATGAGTTTGTCGGCGAAATCGTGGCGGCAGGCACGGGCGTAGAACAGGATCTTGTTGGCAAAAAGGCCGCGGTTTTTCCGCTCCTTCCCTGCTTCACCTGCACTTCATGCTTGAACGAAAACTATGCTGCCTGCGTGGATTACGATTACTACGGTTCTCGCAGAGATGGCGCTTTTGCCGAGTACATCGCTGTAAGGGCATGGAATCTGGTGCCTATCCCCGATGGGGTCAAGACCTCGTGGGCGGCGATGGCAGAGCCTTGCGCGGTGGCTGTCCACGCGCTCGGAAAGGCAGGCCTGGAAGCTGGCGACACGGTCTGCATATTCGGCGCAGGCACTATCGGTCTGATACTGGCACAGCTTGCACGTGCCAACGGGGCTGGCGAGGTCATTCTGCTGGATGTAGACGAAAGGAAGCTGACGTTCGTGCGCGAACAGGGTTTTCATGCGCTGGACAGCATGGACGACGGGTATATAGACACCATACTTCATCTTACGAGCGGAAACGGTGCGGATGTCTGCATCGACGCGGCAGGCGCTTCCGCCACTGTGGCGGGCTGCCTGAAAGCCGCCGCCGCTTTTGGGACGGTGGTGCTTCTTGGAAACCCGGCGGGAGATATATCGCTTTCGCAAAAGGACTATTGGGATATCCTGCGCAAGGAATTGAAATTGCTTGGGACATGGAATTCGGACTATGGTACGCGAAAAAATGACTGGAGTACGGCCATTGACCATATGAAAGATGGAAAGCTGGAACTCGACCCGCTTATTACGCATATCTTTTCGCTTGAGGAAGGGAAGAAAGCGTTTGACATGCTGCGCAGACAGGACGAATTTTCCGTAAAGGTGTTGCTGGCGCCGCACAGGAAAGATATATAGCTACGTAGAGGAAAGGATATTGCGATATGAAAGCAGCCGTACTTGAAGCGTTGGATAAGCTTGTGGTCAAAGAGGTGGAAGACCCCGTTATAGGGCCGGACGATGCGCTAGTGAAAGTCCGCGCTTGTGCGGTGTGCGGCTCTGATGTCCGCATATTTCACCACGGCAACAACCGCGTAAAGCCGCCTGCCATACTCGGTCACGAGTCGTCCGGCGAGATTGTTGCAGTGGGCGAGCGTGTCACGGGGTTCAAGGTGGGCGACCGCGTCGCGATAGGCGCAGACGTGCCATGCGGTGACTGCGCGGTGTGCAAGGCCGGGTACGGGAACAATTGCCAGATAAATTATGCGATGGGATATCAATTCCAGGGTTCGTTCGCGGAGTACGTGCCGCTCAACAAGACCATGCTCGCCTACGGCCCTGTCCACAAGATACCGAACAATATGTCATTTGAGGAAGGGGCGCTTGCGGAGCCCCTGGCCTGCGTGCTGAACGCTGTCGAGTTCGCAGGCATCAAGCTCGGCGACACCGGCGTAATAATGGGCGCAGGCCCCATAGGCTGCATGATAATACCCGTGGCGCTTATGAGCGGCGCTCAGAAGGTCATAGTGATAAACCGCTCTCCTGGGCGTCTGGATTTTGCGAAAAAAGTAGGGGCTGACGTGGTGATATGCTCGTCGGAAGAAGATCAGGTAGCACGGGTGCTTGAGGAGACGGGCGGCCTCGGCGCAGACGTGGTGTTTACCGCCAACCCCTCGCCGCAGTCCCATATCGACGCATTGGCGATGGCGAGGAACAGAGGCCGCGTAAACCTTTTCGGCGGCCTGCCCGCAGGCACCAAGGTCGAAATGGACACGAACTTGATTCATTACAAGGAGCTTATAGTGACCGGCGCCCACGGCTCGGTGCCACGTCATCACCTCCAGGCCATAGGGCTTATCGCCTCTGGCAAGCTCGATATGAAAGCGTTCGTGTCGCATCGCTTCCCGCTAGACGATGTGAACGAGGCGTTTCGCCTTGCCGAGAGCAAGGAAGGGCTGCGCGTGGTAGTGAAGCCCTGGGGGGAGTAGGGCGGCCATGACACGCGCCATGAAACGCATAAAGCTTTCGCCAAGCATGATGTGCGCCGACATAGGCACGCTGAAAGAGACGCTCTCGATTTTCGAAAAGCACGGGATAGACTGCCTGCATATAGATGTGATGGACGGAGTCTTTGTGCCGAACCTTATGCTTGGCACGGACTATTGCCGGCGTCTTAGGGCCCTGACGGACATACCGCTCGACATACACCTTATGGTGGTGGAGCCTGAGCCGAAAATCGCTTGGTTTGACCCAAAACCCGGCGAGTATGTGTCCGTCCATGCCGAAAGCACGAAGCATCTGCACCGCGCCATTCAAAAAATAAAGGCCACGGGGGCGAAGGCGCTTGCCGCTCTCAATCCCGCCACGCCGCTTTCAGCCATCGAATACATAATGGACGATGTTGACGGTGCGCTTCTTATGCTTGTCAACCCAGGCTATGCCGGCCAGAAGCTTATACCGGACACGCTACGCAAGACAAGGGAGTTGCGCGCACTCGTAGACGCCAAGGGCCTGAAAGGTTTTGAGATACAGGTGGACGGCAATATAGGGTTTGGCAATGCCGGTGAGATAGTGAACGCAGGCGCGGACTTCCTGGTACTCGGCTCGTCGAGCATATTTACGCCGGAGCTTCCACTAGAGGATGCGGTGGTCAAGTTCAAGGCGGCCATTCAGAGCTAGATCAGCTTCTTCTCGATAGCGATACGGATTGCGTCCACGTTGTTGTTCGCGTCCAGCTTTATGTAGAGCGACTGGAGGATCTTTTTGACGGTGTTTATGGATAGGTATCTGTTGGCAGCCATTTCTTCGCGGGAAAGACCATGATATAGGTCGTTCAATGCTTGCAGCTCCCGCTGGGAAAGCCGTATGGCGCTCTCGATGTTTTTTTCTTTTTTGAAGGCGTTTGAGATGCGATTGACCTTTTTTGCGTAGACAGACGCTTTAAGGTCGATTGCTTTTAGCCAGTCTTTTGCGATGCCTGACCTTTCCTGCTCCGAAGCCGCCACGGCCTTTGTGAGCGGGTGCAGGTTTTTTCCAAGTTCGACAAAGGGCATCTCAAACTCGCCGTCGAACGAAAGCCGCCATGCACGTTCAAAATCCGCTATGGCGCCTGCTGTGTCCCCGGTTTTGAGCCGTGCGACTGCCGCAAGCAATGCGAACGTAAGTTCGCCAAGCAAAAAGCGTTCATGTGCGTCCCTCGATACGGAGCATGACAATACCGAGAGGACTTGCGTGTATTTGTTCAAGGCCATATAGCATTTTGCGCATATAAAAAGCTCGATATTAGGGATGTGGACATCCGACAGTATATCGCTTTCGTTCGCGACAAGCCAGCGGGGCACCATTTCGGGGATTTCGATCTGGGCATAAAAGTATCCGGTAAACAGGTCGTATAGCAGGCGGCGGCTCCAGAAATCTGGGTATTTCAATTGTTCCTGCAATTGTTTAAGGGTCTCTCTTGCCAACGCAAGGTCGCCTTCCTGCATGGATATCCTAAGAAGGTAGAGCTTTGCCATGGCTTCGACGCTGTGCTGACTTTTCTCATGCGCTTTTGATATAGCTTGCAACGCATGGGCTCGTGCCAAGTCGGGCTTGTTTCTGAAAAATGCGAACTCGCAGGCGGCAAGGTCTCCATATCCGTAGTAGAGGTCCAGACCGGCTTCTGCAATCAGCGATGAAGCCTGCTTGGCGGCTTCGACAAACCGGTCGAAGTCTTTTCGATTTGCGCCTTCCCCGACCAAGCACGCGAAGGAGCGGACATCAGGGCAGCCAAGCGGCCCTATAAGCCTGGTTGCTGGCGGAATGGCCAATTCTTTATGCTCAACGCACTTTTTGAGGTAGCCTGGCATCTCGTACCTATGGGTGGTGACGCATAGGAATATGTCTACATATGCCAGATTGATATGGGAGTAAAATAGTATGGTCTTTGCAAGGGGCCCGCCGTCATGCCTCCATTCCTCGATGGCGGCCAGAGACCGCACCTTTGCTTCGTTGTACCGTCCGAGGCTGGTCAGCAGAAGCGGAGCGAATATGTTTTTCAGCACAAGCAGGGCGGGGTTTGCGTGTTTGCGCCGCCTTGCTTTCATCCCGTCCAGAATGCCTAAAAAATATTCTGCCATGTCCTGCGGCAGCCGGTAAGGATAGGACAGAAACAATTCCAGTATTCGCTCATACTGACGTATCTTGGCGAAATAAAATACGGCATCCATATGAAAGTTGTTTTCAACACACCACTTGGCAGCCCGTTTGTATGTATTCTGCTTTTCGCTTGCGGTCAGGATGCAACGCTTGTTTTTCAAAAATTCCAAGTACAGGGGATGGACTTTGTATCCGCCGGCAAATGAGTCCAGCCACATAAACGATGCGAGCTGCGGCGTATCGTCTATAAAGGAAAGATCGTCAAATAGCTCGTGCAGCGATGTTGATGGCAGATCGGATACCAATGCCAATTTCACAATTGCCTTGCGGTCATTTTCGGGGAAGTCGTCAAAAGCCTCCATCCCTATCAGCTTGAATACATTTTGCTTCATGGCGCTCATGGCAAGGTCGAAGTTGTCAGGGCTTCTTTTGAGCATCAATGAGAGCAATTGTATCGCCAATGCCCAGCCCTTGGTGGCCTCGGAAATCGCAGGCAAGTTCTTGCATGAGAAGCCGATGCCCTTTTGCTTCAGAAAGGCGGCAATCTCATCATCCGTAAAACGCAGCGCATCTTCGGTGACTACGCAGGCCTTCCCTTTTGCAAAGAGGGAGACTGCGTTTATTGCAGGCTCATTTCTGGAAATGATGATCATGCATGAGCCGGCGACCCAGAAATAGGCGCAACGCTCCATGAATTTCAACACTTTTTCGGATCGGATTAAGTAGAAATCATCGAAAACTATAAACATCCTGTGGGCGCTATGCTCCAGAGCCTCTGTGATTGACGCAAATTGCTTGAAGCGTGCAAGCGTGTCAGGGAAACCGAGTTCCCGCAGCTTCTCGGTATATTCGGGGTTGTCGTGTGAAATGATATGCGCAAACTTCTCCCAGTACCGAGAGCCGATATTGTCGCTTTCGGTCAATTGAACCCACCTGACGACAGCATCAGGGTAGCTCGCTATATGGTTCCATACAGCTTGGGTTTTTCCATAGCCTGTGCCCGCTACGACGTAGACAAGTTCATGCCTCACGGCGCTTTCCAGCAATGCATCGACTCTCTGGCGGGCCATATAATGCATTGCGATAAGTGAATCATCCATAGATATCTTATACGGGCATAGCAGGTGAATGTCAATAAAGATTAGAAAAATTAATAAAAAATCTACCCCTTAGGGTGTAGTTGCCAAATTGCGTCACCGTTAAATTGTGAGGGGAAAGCGCGAGCATATATGATAAAGACGATAGATGAAATCAATAGCGAGTTTGTTGCGGAAGTGATTCGGGAGGGCGAGCATCCTGGGAAACGGCGTTCCGCTGCGGGCGTGGTGTCGGGGCTGGTGTTTTATGCTTTCCTTGCTGCCGTGGTGCTGATCGCCTTTGCATGGCCAGGAGGCTCTGGCGCCGAGCCTAAAAGCGTCCTCGGCTACTCGTACTTTACGGTTGCGACTGGCTCCATGAAGGATGAAATCCCGGTCGGCTCCTTGGTCGTAACGCATAGGACAGAGCCTGAAAACCTTAAAATCGGCGACAATATTACGTATATGAGAAGCGCGAACACGACTGTCACCCATAAGATCGTCGGCATATATGAGAACCACGGCGGCGAAGGCGCAAGGGGATTCCAGACGAAGGGCACGAACAATCCGCAGCCCGACAAGGAGATCGTGGCGGCAGCCAATGTGGTGGGGAAGGTGGTCTTGGTAGCCCCCGGCGTCGGCAGGGTTTTGTCCCTCGTACGGGACAACATAGCCTTTGTGCCGATATTCTTGGGGCTGCTGCTTCTCCTGTCCTTTTCGCTCCGCTCATTCGGCAGGGCCAGACGTGGCGAGCGGGCGGACAAGAGGGTTGCAAGTATAGAAAAAATAAAATATTTAGAAAGGAGACGTAGCATGAGGGGGTTTGACGAGAACCTTGGAAGAAGGGTGTCGGCGGCTGTGGCGGCATTGACGGTCGTGGCTTTTATGGGCACGGCCACGCTTGCGTATTATGCGAATGTGAGCGTGGAGAACATTTTTTCAGGCAGCAAGGCGCCGGAGCAACACGATCTGCCGCTGGTCGTTTTGCACGATGACTTCGACCCGGACGCCGGGCATAAGGATGTGTATGTAGAGAACACCGGCAGCCCAGAGGATGCTCTCTTTGTCCGCATAAAGCTCAATGAGTTTCTTGAGCTGACTGCCGATGCACGCCCTGAGACCATAGACGGAGCGGACTGGCTTGCCCACGTCCCGCTTTATGCAGACGAGGCGTACCACTATGAGGATTGCGGCAATGCAACCGTGGCAGGCCATAAGTTCCACGACTATTTTGTATGGACATTGGGCGGCCAGAAGTGGTATATGCCCGCTTCGATGATGACAGGGGAGCACGCTGCGTACAACAAGGGAGTGTATGTGAACGACGCCACGGACTATAGCGGGCTGTCGCCGGAGGAAAGGGATGAGCTTGGGCTGCGGCAGACCTTGTACGCAAACATCATCTGGATAGGCGAATACCTGTATGGGCTGAGCGAGGAAGACCAATTGGCCTACGTCGGGTGGATTTACGACGCGGACGGCTGGGCGTATTGGTCGCGGCCGCTGATGGGCGGGGAGGCGACCGGCCTTTTGCTTGGCGGTGTGGCAATAAACATGGGAGCGTTGGACAACACGGCCTATTGCTACATCATCGACGTCATTATGGATGCCGTTGACGAAGCCGATCTGCCGATGTGGATGGACGATGCCGATTCGGTCGACCCGGAAATTGCGGGGAAGGCGGAACAGGCGTCCGAAGAAGCGAAGCAAGCGCTCGAAATAGTTAAATCATTGTAAACGTAAAGGAGAGAACAAAATGCAAAACAAAACCCAAAGCTCTAGAAAAAGAACGGCAATCTTCGTGTCGGCGCTGCTTGTCATGGCGCTGCTTGTCACGACCACGCTTGCGTATTTTGGAGGCCAATTCGCCACGAATGTCTTTCAGGACACAAGAACCCTGCCCGCGAACGGCATCGGGCGTGACGATTACGAGCCGGGGGCGTCGGCCAAGCAGGTATATGTCGAAAACCAAGGCGAGACAAACCTGTATGCACGCATCAAGCTTGAGGAATTTATGGAACTCGATGGCATTGTGATCGTGGGAGCGGAGGGCGCGACGAGGGAGCCTTCGGACGGATGGCTTGTGCATACGGACGCGCCTGACCCATCGGGGCTCGGCGAGACCGTTATCGAGTACGGCGAAAATCCTGAGCCCGACAAGACCGCACACGATTATTGGCAGTGGACGCTTGGCGGCTCAAAGGTGTATATGCCGGCGCCGGAGGGGGCGGGGGCGGTCGACCAGACATATGACGGCATGGCCTATTGCGACACCACGGAGTATACCGTGGACGATATGGCGGACGACCCCGCGTTGAAGCAGACTCCGGTCGGCACGGTAATGACATACGACTATTGGAAGGACGTGCTTGGCGGCGAGGCGGGCCCGTACTGGGTCATCAACCCCGACGACGGGTATATCTACTGGGCACAGGCGATAGAGCCAGGCGGAGCGAGCGGGCTTCTTCTAAATATGGTGAAAGGCCCCGAAGGGCTTGGCGACGAGTGGGATGACTATTATTATGCCATAAATGTCATCTTTGACTTTGCCGACACCAAGGACTTTGACGTCATCTTTGACAGCGCAGGCGACAAGGGCAAGGAGATACTGGAGGTCGCGAAAGAGGATGCCGAGAGCCCCGGCGAGCTGCCTGTCAAGACAAACGAGTTTTTGACGCCGTTCGACTCGTCATTTCCCGGCCCGTTTTTGAGCGCGGCGGTCGTTTTCGAGACGGAAAGCACGGGGGATCCCGAATTTGACATCGACTTCATGGGGACAGGCACGCTTGAGCAATGCTATGGCTATTATCCGCTCAGCAACTTTCTTGACGACACCGCAGGCGTGACGATACACAGCATAAGCGGCCTTCCTGAGGGCGGCAAGGGTTTTATCGAAGTCGGCCCCGGCATCGAGCTGAACCGCCTCAACGGCCTTGATTACAGCGACGAGCAATGCCTTATTGTGGGGTGGCTGCCCGGCACGTCAGCGGATCTCTTTTCGATGGTGCCCGGGCCTGACTCTGCCACGGGGACAACGCGCATGGATATCACTGTCAAGTTCGAGCAGACCGTCGGCGGAAAGATATATATAAGCGACGATATCACCATCCGTCTGGTGTTTTGCGGAATGTATGAATAAGGCGGAAAGACCGAAAGGAGTTGGATACGATGAAGAAAAAACTGTTTATAGGGATAGGGGCGCTTGCCGTGGCAGTGGTCGTGGCGTTGTCAGGGCTTCCTGCAACCTCCGCCGTCGGCAATGACATAGAGGGGGCGTTCGCCTGCAACACGAGCCATGCCAAGCTGTCGACCGGCAGCGAGCTCGCCACTTTGAGCGGCATATATTCGGCGAAGTCGAACAACACGGGCGTCGCTGCGGGCGCAGTGCAGGACACGCAGGCCACGGTCTATGCGGATGCGGTGAACACGGGCGTCGCGAGCATTGCGTACTTCACCATACTTGGCCAGACCAGATTCTCGAATTATCAGGTCTACAACCCAAGCGGCGGCGCAGGCTACAAAATACCGGACGGCAAGCTGTTTATCGGCAAGGTCAGCGAGGATTTGATACCGATCGTGCTTGATATAAGCGTGGACGTGGACGGCGACGGGAGCGTCGTAAGCAAGACGTTGGCCGAATGGAATGCGGACAATCCGGGCAACAAGGTGAAATGGGAGTCGCTGCACAGCGAAGTCGCGACCATAGACGCAGACGGCATGATAACGGCGGTAGGCAAGGGTTCGGCGGTCATGCTTGGCACTGTGGTGGACAAGTGGGGCGTGAGCCAGAGCATAGCCTATCAAATCGTGGTGGGGACGCCGAGCGCATCTGTAGAAGGCGAGGACGGCACTTTCTGGCAGCCCACGGACAAGCCGAACGTCTGGATCGAGACCGACGAGGACGGCAACTTGATAGTCCCGCCGAGCTATGTGTTCGACATAGACGAGACAGGCCCGGCCGACCCGACAAACCCGTCCGTGCCTATAGTGATTGGCGGCGGTGACGGCGGCGGCGGCGACGGTGGCTACCTTGAGCAGGATGCGGACAATCCCGCCATATGGCATGAGATCGACTCAGAGACAGGGGAAGGGACTGGAAACATCATATGGGTAGGGCCTGACGGCAAGCCCGGCGGCGGCGATGACTTGGTAGCCGTGCAGGACCCCGAAAGCGGGGAATGGTGGGCGCACTTAGGCCAGAATGTGTTTATGCAGATATCGCTTGAGGAAGGCGAGCTTGTGGGCGAGCTTACAGGCGGCGGGCCGAGCGAAAAGCCATGGGAGACCCCTGCACAGCCTATTATTAACACAAACGGGAAATATTTCGTAAAAGCGAGCGATGGTGACTTCTACTACGGCGACAAGGTGACGGACGGCAACGGCCTCTTGATGAGCACTTCGGAGGATATGCACGAGAGCGACGGGATATTCTACTTCGACACGCTCACCGGCTCCATGGTTATTCAGGGAGTGATAAAGGACCATTTGGCGGACTATATCGATACAGCGAAAGGCCTGGACGAGAACGATTATTCAGCGGAAAGCTGGCTCAAGTCCAAGCTTCCATCGGTGATAGAGAGCGCCGAAAGCGTGCTCTACGATGACCATGCGAGCCTTGCCGATGTCAAGGACGCCATCCATGCATTGCTGATATCGATGGGCAGGCTTGAGGAGGATGACGAAAGCGACTTTGTCGTCAATCCTTCATATATAACATTAGGTAAGCTCGGCAGCCAGACAAGCAAGGTATTCACGGCGACAAACAAGTATTCGGGCGAGCCTGTGGAAGTCACATGGTCCATCTTTACGGAGGACGTGGTGTACGACGGCGACGAGGACGAGACAGGGACGCCCATAGAACTGAAATCGACTATGGATCCCGAAACCGGCGAGCTGCAGATACATGTGGGCGAGGACGCCAATGTAATAATAGTGGTCGCGACCTCCGTCGAGGACGGCAAGACGGCGCGGGCGTTCGTTTTCGTGGTGGACGACCCCGACTCGATAATAGCGTTCAACGACCTTACAGGCACGAACGAGGATATCGGCAAGACCTTTATGGCCGATGGGTACACCTGGCTTGTCCTGAACAGGGACGCTGCCGGCAACCTGTTCATCACCACCACCGCGCTTGTGGCGGCGACCTACTACAACACGTCAAACGGGGCGGCTTTTGTCCCCTATGCCGGGTCGCTGGTCGATATAGCGATGAGGAATTTCTATGACACAAAACTGAGCCTGCTCAAGCACTACTCGAAGCCGGCCATCACCCCGATAGAGCCGAATATCGGCAGCACCGCGAATATGAGGCGTGCGACCACCGGCTATTCGTATGTAAGCTCCGAGGGGGAAAAGACCTGCTTTGCGCTTTCCGCGACCGAGACATACCAAAGCCCAGGGTTCATAGTCAACCCAAGGTATGCGGCAAGCGCCTCGCAGAACGATGTGGGCAGAAGGGTGACAGGGTTTGACAGGCGGTTCTGGATGCGTTCGCCCTACAGCAACACGGCAATCTGCCGTACAGTAACAGGCGGCGGCCCGGCAAGCTCCACTCCGCGCGCCGCGCAAATTGGTGTCCGCCCTGCCATGTGGATAAATCCGCAAGGCTGATATATAGGGCAGGTATTGCTTGTAGCGAGATCTTTTGGGGTGCTGAACGAAGACAGATGACGATGGGATGCACCCCATAAGGCTCGCTCATATGGCAGAGGTTGCTATGCGTATAACTCTTTTGAAAACGTTTTGCCTCGCGATAAGCTTTATCGTAATATTCTCGTTCTCCACGGGCAGCGCCCAGGCTTTGCGCAGCACAGGGAGCGCCGAGAATCTTTTTACTAGTGCGGGTTCGCTTGTAGAGCTGGAAGACGAGGATGAGGATGATGAGGATGATGAGGACGACGAGGACGACGAGGACGACGAGGATGACGAGGACGATGAAGAGGAAGAGCCGGGAGTCGTTGTCAAGCCGAAGCCACCGACGCCGCCATACAATCCAGGCTTGCCTGAGCCTGAATCGGGGCCTGCAGGCCCGCAGGCCGGAGGCAGCCCGCCGACGGCAGACGCTTCGGGCGTTATGCTATGGCTTTTCTTGGCGGCAGCGAGCGCCGGCTTGATCTTCTTGCTGATGGCAGCACGATTGCTAAGGCGCCGCGATTAACAATATATGCCTTGAATTGGCGGCGTGGTCTTGATACACTCAGACTGGAATGAGCAAGAGAAACGCATTGGTGGCATTGGGCGGGGGACCGTCGCCTGTAATAAACGCCTCGCTTTTGGGAGTGATAGAGGCGTGTCTGGACTATGGGGGGATAGGGGAGGTCTACGGAGCTCTGCACGGCATTGAGGGCGTGCTTTGCGAGGAGCTTGTAAGGCTTGACGCGCAAGACCCCGCAGAGCTTGCGAAGCTTCGTTATACGCCGGCGTCGGGGGCTATAGGCACATGCCGCTACAAGCTCGGCAAAGACGAGCGTGCGCAGGAGGACTATATGCGAGCGCTCGATGTGCTTGCCGCGCACGACGTGGGCTATTTTTTCTATATCGGCGGGAACGACTCGATGGACACGGCGCAGAAGGTGAGCGAGCTTGCGCGGGAACGGGGCGAAGGGCTTGTGTGCGCGGGCGTGCCGAAAACCATAGACAACGACCTCGGCGACGAGGAGCGGACGCTTATAGACCATACGCCGGGTTTTGGCAGCACGGCACGATACTGGGCCATGCTGATGAAGGACGCCGAGGAAGAGAACAGGGGCATGTGCGTAAGCGAGCCGGTGTCCGTCTACCAAGCGATGGGGCGCAAGGCCGGGTTTATCACGGCGGCGGCAAGGCTCGCCGACCCTGAGCGCCGGATGCCGCTTCAGATGTATTTTGCGGAAACGGGTCATGGCATAGAGGATTTGTACTCGAACGTATGTTCTGGACTGCGTGAGCATGGGCGCGTGATAGTGGTGGTGAGCGAGGGCTTTGACGTCGGCGAGCTTAGGGAGGCACGCGACGGCTTCGGGCATATAGAGTACGGCGCGAGCGACGACACGGCGATGCAGAAGGTGGTGTCGCATCTGAACAGGCGGGGGCTTTCCGTGCGCGGAAATGTGACGGGGCAGATACCCGGCGTGATGCAGAGGAACACTTCCATATGCCGTTCGGAGGTGGACGAGAGAGAGGCGTACGAAGTGGGGCGGCATGCGGTGAAGGTGGCGCTAGAGGACGGCACGGGCTATATGGCCACTATCCTCAGGGACTGCAGCGCGCCCGCATACAAGGTTTTTTATGACAAGGTCCCGATGGGGGTGATAGCGAACGCGGCAAGGGGGCTTCCGCCTGAGTGGATCGCGGAAGGCGGCATAGACGTCACGGACGCCTATATAGACTACGCCATGCCGCTTATAGGCGAGGGTGCGAGGGTGTTGCCAGGCTGCGGCCTCGGGGGGCTTCCGGATTTTGCGCGGCTAAATCTAGGGTTGCTTCCACGGAAATGCACGGACTATGCGCCCGTGAACCATAGGGAATAGTTTACGCGCCCCTCCCATGCAAAGCTGATAATGATTGAAGGGGGCAATCGTATGTGGTATAGTCTTGTTTATGGGAACTGTAAGGTATATATCGAGTCTGGCAGAGCTGGCCGTAGGGCTGATCGAGATAGCGAATCACTATTCTGATTGCGAGTCGGCGGAGTTTGCGTACATCCGCGACGGGAACGAGGTGACGCACTTCTGGCTTTCGCGCCTGGAGTTTGGATATAAGGTGATTCAGAACAAGGTCGAGGCGGATATACGTGTCTTCGACCTGCTTCCGCTGGAGGACGGTACGGCCGCGAAGTATCCGGCGTATTTCGAAGACCAGCTTATGGTTTCGGCCATGAGCAAAAAGCATGACGCGTTGAGGTCTTGCTGGGACGAAACGGCTGTCCAGTTTCACAAATTGGTAAGGTCGAAGGTGAATGTCATAGGGATTTTCCAGAAAAGGGTCGAGAACGGGACTTTTTCCGGAAATCTGCACGCGGCGCTTTCCGCCGAGCTGGACGACATACATAATGAGGTCGCGGACAGCATAGAGCGGCTTGTGGAGTCGTACAAGGACTATTCTGTGCTGCTGAGCACGTTTATCGGGGCGATTTATGAGGGGCGGGCCGAAGCGGAGTATTATGAGGACGTGGGGGAAGCCGAGGCCGCGGTCAAGGATGCGGCGGTCAAGGATGCGGCGGTCGAGGAGCCGGTCGAGGAGCCGGTGGTCGAGGAGCCGATTTCGGCGTGGGCGCCTCCGGCCGTTGACAGCCCCCTCGCAGTGACGGAATATGTGAGCGAACCGATGACGGAGTCTGTGGGCGAGCCGGCAAGCCCGTTTGCTTCGCCGTATGGGCTGCCGCCGGTGGAAAGCCCTTTCACAATGACGGAGGAGCGGGGCGAATGAGCCGGGAAACGAATTCAAGATTCAGGCGGCATGCGGCGGGCATGCCCATAGAGGAAAAGAAAGCAGAGCAGCCGGTTTTTGTGCGGACGGAGGTGCATGAGCCTGTCGCGGAAGCGCCGCCGCCAGCACCGGAACCAAGGAGTTCCAAGGGTGTGGTCTTTGCAATAATTGTCGCGATTGCGCTGGGCGGGCTGAACTTGCTTCAATTGTTCGGCGGACCAAGCGAGTCGGAGTTGCGGCAAGAAGTGGAAGCATTGCAGGCAACGGTTTCGGATTACAGCGAAAAGGCCGAATTCGTGGACAATTTTGTCGCGATTGTCATTGACGACGGGCAGTTTCTCTATCATCACTTCGACTGCCCGTACACAAAGGACAGGCCTAGGTGGGTGTACAATGTGGAGCTTGCCGAGTTTCACGGCAACCTCCCGCATAGCTGCTGGTTCGACAGGGAATAGCAAAAGCTGTCGTAGCCCACGGTCAGGGAGAAGGCGTAGATATGGTGAAGTTCAGACCGTTTCGGGCAGTACGCCCGGCAGAGAGGTTTGCCGACAAAGTGGCGGCGCTGCCTTACGATGTGATGACGAGCGAGGAAGCGCGCAAGATGGCGGCGGGCAATGAGCTGTCATTTTTGCGTATAGACCGGGCGGAGATAGACCTGCCCGAGGGGACAGACCCATATGGCGCAGAGGTGTATGAAAAGGCGAGAGAGAATTTTGAGAGGATGGCGCACGAGGGCGTGTTCGTGCAGGATGAGGCGCCGCGCTTCTATGCGTACAGGCTGACGATGGAGGGGCGGTCGCAGACGGGGCTGGTCGGATGCGCGTCGATAGATGATTATGATGGGGGGGGTATCAAGAGGCATGAGCTGACGCGGGCGGACAAGGAGGAGGACCGGGTGCGGCATGTTGATGCGTTGGATGCGAATACAGGCCCGATTTTTTTGGCCTGCAGGGGATGTGAAGCGCTTTCGGCTTTACTGCGCGGAGGGGCGCCGCTTTACGACTTCACTGCGGAGGATGGGGTGAGGCATGAGGTTTGGGCGTTGGACGAGGGAGCGAATGAGGAAGTCACGGCTATCTTTGCGGGCAGGGACGCGCTCTATATCGCGGACGGGCACCATAGATGCGCTTCGGCGGCGAGGGTCGGCAGGCTACGCAGAGACCAGCTCCCAGATTGGACGGGCGATGAGGAGTTCAATTTCTTCTTGGCGGTGGTGTTTCCGGAGGATCAGCTTGAGATACTTGACTACAACCGGGCTGTGGCGGATTTGAACGGGCTGACGAAAGAAGAGTTTTTGACAAGGCTGGGCAAGGATTTTGAGGTGCGCGAATATGAGGGGGGGGGGCCGGCGAAGCCGGCCTGCAGGCATACGTTCGGTATGTATCTGGACGGAAAATGGTATGCTATGGAAGCGCGGACGGGGCTTGTGGACGAGGCAGACCCTGTGGCGCGGCTCGATGTGTCGCTGCTTCAGGACTATGTGCTTGCGCCTATCTTGGGCATAGAAGACCCGAGGACGGACGGGCGCATCGACTTTATAGGAGGCATACGCGGGCTTGGGGAGCTGGAGAGGCGTGTGGGCACGGACATGGCGGTCGCTTTCGCGATGCATCCGACTGCGATGCAGGAGCTTTTTGACATAGCGGACGCAGGGCTTATAATGCCGCCTAAGTCGACTTGGTTCGAGCCGAAGCTCAGGAGCGGGCTTTTTATACACAAGCTTTCGGAATAAGCGGGAAATTTCATGTAAAATATGCCAGAGTGTCGATATAGGGTATAATAGACTGCATATGGAACGTAATAGAGATGAATAACATGGGCACAGCCAAAACCGCAGTAATGATTGGCGCGGGCAATATCGGAAGGGGTTTCGTCGGGGCGGCGTTTGCGGCATCGGGTTATGAAACCGTTTTTATCGACGTGGACGAAAAGCTTGTGGACGAGATAAACGCGCGCGGCGAATACCCTGTGCGCATATTGCTTCCGGACGGCGGCGTCACGGAAACCGTGGCACGCGGCGTCCGTGCGGTGAGCGGCAAGGATATGGGGGCTGCCGCGACGGAGATTGCACGTGCGGATATCTGCGCGACCGCTGTGGGGGTACGGGCTATTGAGAACGTCGCATCGACTCTGGCTTTGGGGCTTGCGCTCAGAATTCGCAAAGACCTCCCGCCGCTCAATATAATAGTCTGTGAAAACATGCTCGATGCGGGCGAGAAGCTGCGCGAATATGTAATGGCAGTGCTGCCAGCGGAGCTTGCGCCTGCCGTGGATGCGGTTACGGGCTATCCGGAAGCGGTCATCGGGCGTATGGTGCCAACACAGACGGAAGACATGAAAGACGGCGACCCTCTGCGCGTCTGTGTCGAAAAGTACGCATTTCTGCCGGTCGACAGGGAGGCGTTCAAGGGGCATATTCCTCAGATCAAGGGGATGGTGCCGCTTGATCGTTTCGGCTATTATGTCAAACGAAAATTGTTTATTCACAATATGGGGCATGCGGCCGTGGCTTATTTGGGGCTGCTAAAGGGATATAATTATATTGCAGAGGCTGTGGACGATGCGGACATACTCTATCTGGTGCATGGCGCGATGAATGAAAGCGCGGCGGCGCTCGGCTGCGAAAACCCCGGGGACGCAGCAAACCTGAACCGCAGTATCAGTTCGTTGCTTTACAGGTTTGCGAACGAGGCTCTTGGGGATACCTGTGCCCGCGTGGCGGCCGATCCTGTCCGCAAGCTGGACAGGCACGACAGGCTTATCGGGGCGCTTGAAAACTGCCAGAAGTACGCCCTGCCTTCCACATACATAGCCGCTGTGGCGGCGGCGGCGGCGCTTGCGCTTGAGCGGTCGCCTGGGGAAAGCCCGGCACGCCTCACCAAGATAACAGGTCTTTCCCTGGACAGCGAGGCGTATAAGCTTATTACGGAGCTTTGCGCAGCTTGCGCTGCAGCGATGGTGAGGGGCGAGGACGCCGTGGCGGAGCTTCGGCGCACGGCGGCGAGGTGTGCGGGGGATATCACTATACTGTGACAGGCGAAAGCAGTCCATCCATGAAAGTTTTTCTAGCGGAGCATATGGGGTTTTGTGGGGGCGTCGACCGGGCGATCCGCATGACTGAGGCGGCGCTGGAGGGGGCGGTCGTTTGGTCGGTGGGACCGATAATTCACAATGGCAATGTTATGGACGGGCTGAGGGCAAGGGGGCTTTGCGTCGCGGAGTCTTTGGATGACGTGCCGGACGGGGCGACGGTGGTGGTGCGTTCGCACGGGGAGGGGCCGGAGTTTTTTGAGGCGGCGGAAGCAAGGGGGCTGAATGTGGTCGATGCGACCTGTCCGAAGGTGGCGAAGATACATGAGCTGGTGAGAGATGCGGAGGCACGCGGCGAGCATGTGGTCATCGTGGGGGACGAAGGGCATCCTGAGGTGAGGGCGACCCGGGCGTGGGGCGGCGGAGGGCGAGCATCCGTGGTGGGTGGCGCCGACGAGTTTGCAACAGAAGGCATGACGAGGTTTGAAGGCCGTGGGCCTATGTTTGTAGTAAGCCAGACAACATATGACAAGGAGGAGTTTGGAAAGGCGGCGGAGCGCTTCAGGGAGCTCGGCGCAAACGTTAATGACACTATCTGCGAGGCGACGGCGCTGCGTCAGGATGCATGCCGCATAGTGGCGGCAAAGACCGACTGTGTAATAGTGGTAGGCGACCGTAATAGCTCCAATACCCGAAAACTCTACGAGATAGCAAAGAATTATGCAAAAAAGCACGCAATACTTATTGAGAATAAAGATGAAATTTTATTGAAACATTTGTGTGGATATGATAAATTAGGTATAACTGCGGGTGCATCGACGCCCAATTACGTTATTGAGGAGGTTATTTCATCGATGAGCGAATTTAGAAGCGACAACTATGAGACCAACCCTATGCACGAGTTTATGGACGAGATCGACAAGTCGACTCGACTGCCGCGCAACGGCGACATCGTGACGGGAGAGGTGATTCAGGTCACGGACAGTGAGGTCACTGTCAACCTTGGATGCAAGAAAGACGGCGTTATCCCCAAGAGCGAGGTCAGCCTTGAAGAAGGCCAGGGACTCTCGGATTTGTTTAAGGAAGGGGATGAGATTCAGACCAAGGTCATAAAGAACGATGATGGTGAAGGCAACATCCTCTTGTCGAAGAAGCGAGTGGTCGTCAGCGAGCACTGGGAGACGATTACGCAGGCGTACGACGAAAAGACACCGATTGAGGTGAAGGTGACGCGCGAGGTCACGGGCGGCGTTATTGCTATGTTTAGCGAGGTGGGGGGATTTATCCCGTTGTCTCAGCTTTCCGACCGGTATATCGAAAAGGCCGAGGAGTTTGTAGGCCAGGAGCTGGCGGTCAAGGTCATAAGGCTAGACCAGAAGCGCAACAAGGTCGTGTTCTCGCACAAGGCCGTGCTCAATGAGGAGCGCCAGAAGCGGATGCAGGAAATCTGGGATCAGCTTTCGGTCGGCGATATCATCGACGGCAAGGTGATGCGGTTTACGGACTACGGCGCGTTTATCGATATAGGCGGCGTGGACGGGCTCTTGCATATCTCGGAAATTTCTTGGGGCAAGCTGCGTCATCCGTCGGATTTGCTTGAGATTGACCAAGAGGTCAGGGTCAAGATTCTGTCGATGAACAAGGAAAAAGAAAAGATTTCGCTTGGCTACAAGCAGAACCAGCCAGAGCCTTGGTCTATTATCGATGAGAAGTACCAGGTCGGGCAGGTCATCAAGGGCAAGGCGGTGCAGATCAAGGACTATGGCGTGTTCGTGGAGATCGAGCCTGGGCTTGACGGACTCGTGCATATTTCGGAAATCGCATTCCGCCGTGTGACGGATATTTCCGAGGAGCTCGAAGTCGGGCAGGAAGTGTCGGCGAAGATACTGGAGATCGATTCGATACGCAAGCGCATCAGCCTGTCTATAAAAGAGACTTTGGAGAAGCCGCCTGAGGACGAGTATGAGGACGAGGAGGAAGCGGCTTTTGTGGAAGACGAGGCCGTTGAGGAGGAAGCGTCTGTAGAAGAAGCGTCTGTAGAAGACGAGGCTCCTGTTGAGGAGGAAGCTGTTGAGGAGGAGGAAGCGGTTGCAGAAGAAGAGCCTGCCGCCGTTGAGGTAGAGGAAGAAGCTGTTGAGGAGGAGGAAGCGGTTGCAGAAGAAGAGCCCGCCGCCGTTGAGGTAGAGGAAGAAGCGGTTGAGGAGGAGGAAGCGGTTGCAGAAGAAGAACCCGCCGCTGTTGAGGTGGAGGAGGAAGCGGTTGCAGAAGAAGAACCCGCCGCCGTTGAGGTGGAGGAGGAAGCGGTTGCAGAAGAAGAGCCCGCCGCCGTTGAGGTGGAGGAGGAAGCGTCCGTAGAGGAAGAGGTTCCGGCGGAAGAAGCGTCCGAGGGCGAGTGATGCCGTTTCAAATCAAATGACGACGTGCGCCAGGGGAAACCCTGGCGTTTTTCTTGTTGTTCTGTGTGGAAGATTTTTCTTGGGTGGTGTATAATGTATGCATAATTATTCAAAGGTCAATGGGCAACGGAGGTCTGATGCGGTATACGAGGCAGGGTAAGATAGTCGAGCTGATTTCGGAAAACGAGATCGACACGCAGGAAAAATTGGCGGAAATGCTCAAGGAAAGCGGGTTTGACGTGACGCAGGCCACGGTCTCGCGTGACATAAAGGAGCTCAAGCTGGTAAAGGCGCTCGCCCCGTCTGGGCGGTATAAGTATACCTTGCCGGAGCAGGGGGCGCGCCACGGGGCTGACAGGCTTGCGAAGATTTTCAGAGAGACGGTCCAGTCGGCGGCGTCGTCGGGAAATTTAATTGTCGTCAAGACGCTGACGGGCTGCGCGAACGCGGCATGCGAGGCCATAGACTCGCTTGAGTTCCCGCATATACTGGGCTCGATTGCGGGGGACAACACGGTGCTTATCGTATGCGACGACCCCAAGAACGCACCGACGCTTGTCGCACGTTTTGACGAAATGTTGGGGGAGTAGGCGGGTTCGATGATAAGCCGGATATACATCAAGGATTTTGCGATCATAAAGGAGCTTGAGGCGGAGTTCTTTCCGGGGCTGTCCGTCGTAACGGGAGAGACGGGCGCAGGCAAGTCCATAGTGATAGAGGCTATGAGCATGGCGCTCGCGGGGCGGGCGGACAAGTCCATGGTGCGGGCGGGGACAGAGCGAGCCGTCATCACGCTTGTGACGGATGGGGAGGACATGCCAGAAGTGGTGTCGCGTGAGATAGGCGCGGCGGGCAAGTCGCTGTGCAAGGCTGACGGGGAGATAGTGACGCTCGCGCAGCTTGAAGCGTTTACCACGGGGCATGTGGATGTTCACGGCCAATACGACCATCAGAGCCTGCTTGTGCTGGACAGGCATATAGGGCTGCTGGATGCGTTCGGGCGGGCGGGGATAGAGCCTGCGGCGGCGGGGACGGCGGCGGCGTACGCCGTATACAAGGATGTAAAGGAGCGGCTTTCGGAGCTCGTGCGAGGCGCGGCGACCGCCGAGCGCGAGCTCGACTTCTTGCGTTATGAGATGAAGGAGATCGGCGACGCGCATTTGGCGGAGGGCGAGGACGATGAGCTTGAGGCGCGCATAAAGATAATGCAGAGCAGCGAGAAGATATACGAGGCCTTGGCAAATGCCTACGGTCTGCTGTCGGGCGAGTCGGCGGATGGGGGCTCGGCTCTGTCCGCTGTGGGGGGCGTGAGGGACAGCCTTTCGGGGCTTTCCGGGTTTGACGGGGAGTTCGCCAAGATGGCGGAGGTGAGCGCGGAGGCGTATTATGCGCTTGAGGAGCTTGAGTCGCAGGTGCGGGTGGCACGCGACGCCATGGAGTTTTCGCAGGCAGACCTCGATCGGGCGCTTGCACGGCTCGACCGCATCGACAGGCTCAAGGCTAAATACGGCGGGAGCATAGCCGCCGTGCTCGCACATCGAGACAGGGCGGAGTCGCGCATAGGCGCGGCGGAGAATTCCGACGCTCTCAAGGCCGAGCTTGAAAAGGAACTCGCTTCGGCGAGGGATGTGTTGATGGAACGCGCGAGGGCGCTTTCCTCGCTTAGGTGTGAGGCGGCGGCGCGCCTTGAGGCGGCGATAACGGAGCAACTTGTGGATCTTAGTTTCAGGGATGCCGTGTTCAGCGTCAGGCTTGAGCCCGATGAGGATGCGGTATCGGATGCAGGGTTTGACCGCGTGGAGTTCATGCTGTCGGCGAACAAGGGGCAGCCTCTGCTGCCGCTCGCAAAGGTGGCGTCGGGCGGGGAGCTCTCACGAATCATGTTGGCGTTCAAGTCCGTGACAGGGGATTTTGACGGCGTCGAGACGATGATATTCGATGAGATAGACAGCGGAATAAGCGGCCATACGGCGAGCGTGGTCGGCGAGAAGCTGCTTCATATGGCAAAAGACCATCAGATTATATGCATCACGCACTTGCCGCAGATCGCGGCCTTCGCCGATCACCACTATATGCTCGAAAAGCATACCGAGGGCGACGAGACGTTTACTCGCCTCCGAGAGATAAGGGGCGAGGCGCGGGTCGACGAGATCGCGCGGCTGGTCGGCGGTCGCAGCCTGACCGAGACGGCACGGGAGAACGCACGGGAATTGATACGGCAGGCGCGGGGTTAGGCTGGGCTGTGAGACCGTGGGCAGGATTGCCAAGACGGAACTGTGAACAAATGTTTGACATGGCGGCGTGGCGAGGGTATACTGGGTGCATGATTGGGCGAGGCGATGGAGCGTTGAGAATATTGGGCGTGGATCCAGGTTATGCGATCCTTGGATGGGGCGTCGTTGACTACCGTGGGAGCAGGCACAGACTGGCGGGCTATGGGGTTATAGAGACGAGGAAGGACGAGGCGCAACCGCAGCGCTTGAAGCAGGTCTATTCGGGCCTTGCACAAATTATCGAGCAATACAGGCCGGATGTCTGCGCTGTGGAAGAATTGTTTTTCAACAGCAACCAAAAGACCGCCATTAAGGTGGGCGAGGCACGGGGGGCGGCGATAGTCGCGTGCGCGAATGCGGGGCTAGGGGTTTACGAATACACGCCGTTGCAGATAAAGCAGGCGTTGACGGGGTATGGGCGCGCGGAGAAGCATCAGGTGCAGGAGATGGTGCGGCAGATACTCGGGCTAGAGCGGGCGCCGCGTCCGGACGATGCGGCGGATGCGGTGGCGGCGGCGATCTGTCACGCAAACTCGTCGGGGTATATAGAGCGGGTCGCAGTTGCGGGCGGCGGAAGATAGGCGGGTGCAAGGATGATAGCATATATATATGGGACGCTTTTGGAGAAGCTGGAAAGCTCGGTCGTGATAGATACGGGCGGGGTCGGGTACGAGGTGTTTGTGCCGACGAACTCGCACGTCTGGCTCAAGGGCAAGGGCGACGAGGCGGTGCTGCATACGGCGCAGATATTCAAAGAGGATGATGCGTCTTTGTACGGGTTCGAGGACAGGGCGAGCCTGCGGTTGTTCAGGCTGCTGATTTCAGTGAGCGGCGTGGGGGCGAAGGCGGGGATGGCGATACTCTCGGCGCTGACCGTAGACGAGGCGGTGCGGGCGATAGCCTTTGAGGACGCGGCGATGCTGACGCGGGCGCAGGGCATAGGGAAGAAGGGCGCGGAGCGTATAGTTCTTGAGCTAAGGGACAAGGTGGAGGGGGTCTTTGCCGGTATCGCGGGCACAGGAGGCGTCTTGGCGGGGACTGACTTAGGGGGCGGCGGCGAGGTCGGCGGGAAGGCCGGCGCGCCCGACATAGTGACCGAGACGATAAATGTGCTTATGAGCCTCGGCATAAGCCGTAGCGAGGCGTCGCAGGCCGTGCTGAACGTGAAGGATGACTATGCGACGGTCGAGGACTGCGTGCGGCTCGCGCTGAAAGGGCTGTGATGATATGACGGATTTTGACAGGGAGTTTGGTATGGAATTTGGGGCGGAGTCCGGGGTGCCAGCGGACAGGCGGCTTGTGGACCCTGGGAGCGGCGGGTTTGAGGATGAGCGCGTCGATACCGGCCTGCGTCCGCGTACCCTTGGGGAGTATATCGGGCAGAAAAACGTCACGGACAATCTCAAGGTCTTTATAGAGGCGGCCAAGGGGCGGGGGGAGCCTCTTGACCATGTGCTGTTTTATGGGCCTCCAGGGCTAGGCAAGACGACGTTGGCAAGCATTATAGCGGCGGAGCTTGGGGTCGATATCCGCATCACGAGCGGCCCCGCCATCGAACGCGCGTTCGATTTGGCGGCGCTTCTTACGAACTTGAAAGAGGGGGACGTGCTGTTTATCGACGAGGTCCATCGCCTCAACCGCACGGCCGAGGAAATACTTTACACGGCGATGGAGGACTATGTAATAGACATGATCGTCGGGAAGGGGCCGTCGGCGCGGTCGTATCGATTGCCCTTGCCGGGCTTTACGCTTATAGGCGCCACGACGAGGGCGGGCAGTCTGTCCGCTCCGCTGCGTGACCGCTTCGGGGTCATCAGCAAGTTTGAGCTATACACGCCTGGCGAGCTTGAGCTTATCGTGCGGCGGTCGGCGGGGCTGCTCGGCATAGACATAGACGAGGCTTCGCAGAAAGAGCTTTCCGCCAGGTCGAGGGGGACGCCGCGCGTTGCGAACAGGCTGCTTAAAAGGGTACGTGATTTTGCCCAGGTGCTTGGTGAGGGGCGAATAGATCTGGAATTGACGGACAAGGCGCTCTCGGCTCTCGGCGTGGACTCCAAGGGACTTGAGGGGCTTGACCGCGACATCCTGCGGCTTATCATCGAAAGGTTTGGCGGGGGACCGGTCGGGATAGACACCATAGCCGCCTCCATCGGCGAGGAAAGAATAACCATAGAGGATGTTTACGAGCCGTATCTTTTGCAGTCCGGCTTGCTGCATCGCACGTCCAAGGGGCGTATGGCTTCGCGCGATGCGTGGCTTTGGCTTGGGATAGAGCCGCCTGCGGATGCAAAGACCACGCAGACGAGCATGTTCGATTTGGGCGGCGGTGCAGACGATGCGGTCGATGCGGATAATTCGGAGATCGAGATCGAGTACGCCGAATGACGGACATAAGCCTTTTTGACTATGAGCTTCCAGAGGGGTTGATTGCCCAGTACCCTGCGGCGGAGCGGGACGCTTCGCGGCTTTTGGTGGTGGACAGGGCTTCGGGCGGTCGCGAGCATAAGTTTTTTTACGATCTGCCAAAGCATCTTAGGGCGGGCGATGTGCTTGTCTTTAACGATTCGTGCGTGATAAGGGCGCGGCTTGTCGGGGAGAAGGAAGGCACGGGCGCGAGGATCGAGGTGTTTTTGCTCAGGCGTCTGGAAGGGGGCGGTGAATTGTGGGAGACGCTTGCTCGTCCGGCTAGGCGTCTGCGTACGGGGGACTGCGTTTTGTTCGGGGGCGGGCAGGGGCTTGCCGCGGAAGTGATGGGGCGGGGCGACGACGGCTCTGTGTATGTGCGGTTTCGGTGCGAGGGGGACTTTATGGACGCCTTGGAACGTCTTGGGCGCGTGCCCTTGCCGCCGTATATAAGGCGTGAGGACGAGGGCGAGGACGCAACACGATATCAATGCGTTTATGCTAATGAACCCGGCTCGGCGGCCGCGCCTACGGCAGGGCTGCATTTTACGGATGGGCTGCTTGATGGCTTGCGTGGGATGGGGGTGGAGACCGTCTTTGTCACGCTCCATGTCGGGTTAGGGACTTTTCGGCCTGTGCAGACGGACGCTATAGAGGAGCACAAGATGCACTCGGAAAATTATTATATAGGGGAGAATGCGCGTCGGCGGATAAACCTTGCGAAGGCGGAGGGCAGGCGCGTCATCTGTGTCGGGACTACATCCGTGCGGACGCTTGAGAGCGCGTGCATATATAATGAGGGGGACGGGTGGCATATCCCGGAGTCTGCTTGCGAGGGGGATACGGATATTTATATCTATCCAGGCGGGCGGGGCATCCATATGGCGGACGGGCTTATCACGAATTTTCATCTGCCCAAGTCGACGCTGCTTATGCTTGTCAGCGCGTTTTATGACAGGGAGAGGGTGTTGGAGATATATAGGGAAGCGATCGAGAAAGGGTATCGGTTTTTCAGTTATGGGGACGCTATGTTGATATTATGACGGGAAAGGGCAGATAGAATGAGCGATGCTGTGAAGTTTGAATTGCTGAAAAGGGACGAGGGGACGCGAGCCCGGCGCGGGCGGCTGACGACGCCTCATGGCGTTATCGAGACGCCGGTGTTTATGCCTGTCGGTACGGCGGGCACGGTCAAGGCGCTCAAGCCGGACGATGTGAAAGAGCTCGGCGCCCAGATTATTCTCGCGAACACCTACCATCTATATCTGCGACCGGGGCATGAGGTGGTCAAGAAGGCCGGCGGTCTGCACCAATATATGCATTGGGACGGGCCCATACTGACGGACAGCGGGGGCTTTCAGGTGTTCAGCCTCGCTTCGTTGGGCAAGTTGACGGAGGATGGCATGGAGTTTGCGTCGCATATCGACGGGTCGCGGCATCTGCTTTCGCCTGAGAAGTCGATGGAGATACAGGAGGCTCTTGGGTCGGATATCATAATGGCGTTCGACGAATGCGTGTCGTATCCGGCGGAGCGTCCGTATGTCGAGGCGTCGGTCTTGCGGACTACGAGGTGGCTTGAGCGTTGCAAGGCCGCACATACGAACACGGAGCGGCAGTCGCTTTTCGGAATTATGCAGGGGGGGATGTTCAACGATTTGAGACGGCAGAGCGCAGAGCAGATTGTGGCGTTGGATTTGCCGGGGTATGCCATCGGGGGGCTTTCGGTGGGCGAGCCAAAAGAGCTTATGTACGAGGTGCTTGACGGGTGCGTGGACTTCCTGCCGACGGATAAGCCACGTTATTTGATGGGGGTGGGCACCCCGGACGCCTTGCTCGAAAGCGTGGCGCTCGGCGTGGATATGTTCGACTGCGTGCTGCCGACAAGGGAGGCGCGGCACGGGCGAGCCATGACGCGGGACGGCTCGGTGAATCTTAGGAACGCAGCGTACGCCGAGGACTTTGCGCCGCTCGATGCGGAATGCTCGTGCTATTGCTGCAAAAATTTCACGCGGAGCTATCTAAGGCATCTGGTGATGGCTAAGGAAATGCTTGGGGCGACGCTTATCTCGCTGCACAACCTCAAGTTCCTGGTGGATTTGATGGGCGGCGCGCGTGCGGCCATCGAAGCTGGCGGCGGGGCGTTCGCGGCATACAAGGCGGCGACGCTGGCGCGGTATTATAAGTGACATTGCGTGTCGGTTTGTATATAATGAAACAAAAGGGAGGTACTAATTATGGAAGTTAAGTTTTATAAGTGCAGTGCGTGTGGAAATCTGTTGATACCTGCGATTGACGGGGGCGTGACGCCGGAGTGCTGCGGGATGGAAATGGACGAGCTTCAGGCAGGGGTGACCGATGCCGCCGTCGAGAAGCATGTGCCCGTCATCGTGCGGAACCCAGACGGGATACATATCGACATCAATGTCGGCTCTGTGGAGCACCCGATGACGGCGGATCATTTCATCGAGGTGATTGTGCTGTTGCTCGACAAGCGCATTTACATCTTCAACCTCAGCGCAGGGGACGAGCCGACGGTGCTGTGCGGGTACAAGGACAACACGGTGCCGATGAAGGCGTACGCGTATTGTAATTTGCATGGATTATGGGCTTCAACGGAAGGCTAAAGCCTTTCGATTAGTGCTGATAGCTCTATGTGCTTCGTGAACGGAAAGTTGTCGTAGGCGCCGAGTGTAGTTATGCCGTAGCCGGCGCTTTTCAGCATGGCGGCGTTCTGTGCGAAAGTCTTTGGATTGCAGCTGATATATAGCAGGGCGGGGAGCCCGTATTCGATGACGCGTTTCAGCGCTTTTGGGTGCAGGCCCATTCGCGGCGGGTCTACCACGAGCAGGTCCGGCGGTGGAAGTTCGCGCATCACCTCGAAGGCGTCGCCACAGACAAAGGCGGCGTTTTTGACGTCGTTGCGCCCTGCGTTCTCGCGGGCGGAGATAACGGAGTCCTCGTTTAGCTCGATGCCTGTCACCTGCCCCGCACGTCCCGATAGGGCGAGGGATATGGTGCCTGTGCCGCAGTAGACGTCGTATAGGGTTTCCGCACGTTTGTCGGGAATAAGGGCAAGGGCTTCATCAAGCATGGATTCGACCGCCGAGGTGTTGGTCTGGAAGAATGAGAAGGCGCCGATGCGGAATGTGAGGCCGAGAAGCTTGTCGTAAAAATGGTCGCGCCCGTAGAGGGTTTTCATGCTGTCGCAGGCAACGACGTCGGAGCGGCGGTCGTTTATGGTGTGCAGGATGCCGACGATGGAATCCCCATCATTATTGTTTGTCGCTGCGAATACCGTTTCGCAGAACGCCGCATCGTCAAGTGCTTCCTCGCTTGTGGTGACGAGGTTGGCAAGGACTTCGCCTGTGCGTTCGCCACGCCTGATAACGAGGGCGCGAAGGAAGCCGCTGCGTGAACGCTTGTGGTAAAAGCTGTGGCCGCTTCCGTGCGCCCATTCCAAAATGGCCGAACGTATTCGGTTGAATATATCCGGGACTATAAGGCAGCCGTCGGTGCTTATGACCGACATATACGAGCCTTGCTTGTGCAGGCCGAGCGTCATTTCCCCGCCCTTGACCTCGTCGCCAAAGGTGTATTCCATCTTGTTGCGGTAGGCGAATTGCCTGCCGGTCTGGCGGACAGGGCGGTACTCGCCCGGCACGATTTCGTTTTCGGCAAGGTGTGCGAGCACAAGATCGTTCTTTATGCGTAGCTGTTCGTCATATGGGACGCCCTGATAAGTACAGCCACCACAAGCACCCGCATGGGGACAAGTTGGCACGCTGTCCAATCCCTGCGTTGCTGCGTCGCTCATTTTGCGTCCCTGCTCTTTTTCAGGGTGTCGAGGTCGGCGAGGTCGTATGGCGTCTCTTGGTATACGAAGTTGAGCCAGTTTGAGAAGAATAGGTTTGCGTGGCCGCTCCATTTCACCACGACGCGTTTTTTCGGGTCGTCGTCCTTGAAGTAATTGGCGGGCACTTCGATGTCGGCGCCGCGTGAGACATCGCGTTCGTATTCTAGCTTCAGGGTGTCCCAGTCGTACTCGCTATGGCCGAGCAGATATACTTGCCGCTGATCCTTGGTCGAAATCATATGCACGCCCGCCTGCGGCGAGTCCGCAAGTATCTTCAAGCTCGGTACGGTTTCGATCTGCTCACGCGGGGATTCCGCCCAACGCGAATGGGGCACGTAAAACTCCTCATCGAACCCGCGCGTCAGGACGTTCTTTTTGTCGCGTGGTTTGTGCGGGAACACTCCGAAAATCTTCTTGTCGAGCAGGCGCTTCTCGATGCCGTAGTGGTGGTAGAGCCCCGCTTGCGCGCCCCAGCAAAGATGCAGCGTGCTGAACACGTTGGTCTTGGAGAAGTCCATAATCTGCTTGAGCTCGTTCCAATAGCTGACTTCCTCGAACGGCAGGGTCTCGATGGGGGCGCCGGTTATGATAAGGGCGTCGAGCCGCTGCCCCTTGATCTCCTCGAATTTGCGGTAAAAGGTCTCCATATGGAGCGGGTCGACGTGCGTGAATTTGTGCGATGAAAGCGTAAGCAATTCGAGCTGCACCTGGAGCGGCGAGTTTGCGAGCAGGCGTATAAGCTGCGTCTCCGTGACCTCTTTGATGGGCATAAGGTTGACGATGGCAATCAGCAGCGGGCGGATGTCCTGCCGCGCCGCGCGCCAGTCGTGCATTACGAACACGTTTTCCTGTTTAAGCGTTTTGTAGGCGGGTAGCCCCCGCTGCACTAGTATGGGCATTGATGATAATCTCCTTCGCCGTTATTCTACCATGGTACTGGTGGTAGGGGGGCGAAATATTGTGGCATGGTTTTCGCATATAATTTTCGTCGGGTTTGCTACGAAGCCTATGACATGGTAAAATAACCAAAACTATAAAGAGGAGAACAAACATATGATTTCAGCATCGGATTTTCGCAAAGGCATAACTTTTCAGATAGACGGATCCCCGCACGTGATTCTCGACTTTCAACACGTAAAGCCGGGGAAGGGGGCGGCGTTCGTGAGGACGAAGCACAAGAACATTTTGACGGGCGCGACGCGCGAGGAGGCGTTCAACCCGAACGACAAGTTTGAGAACGCGCACATCGAGACGAAGCAGATGCAATACCTGTACGAGGACGGCGGGCTGTATTATTTTATGGATCAGACGACATACGAACAGGCGCCGCTTACGGCTGACCAGGTCGAGGACGCTATGCATTGGCTTCGCGAAAACGACGTGGCGACGATAAAGTTCTTCAACGACAAGGCGTTTCTTGTGGAGCCGCCGTTTATAGTGGAATTGAAAATCATCGATACGGAGCCGGGCATCAAGGGCGATACGGCGACGAACGTGACCAAGGCCGCGACCGTCGAAACTGGCGCCGTGGTACAGGTGCCGATATTTATCGAGCCGGGCGAGGTGATCAAGATCGACACGCGCATCGGAGAATACCTTAGCAGAGCCTGATGGGGGGATAGTGATGCCGCATAGAAACAGGGAGAAGCGCGCCGCGAAGAAGGCGCAGGCTGAGGAGCAGGCCCTGGCGCAGGCACGGGCTGACGCGCAGCTGCAGGAGCAGATAAGGACTCAGGCTGAGGAACAAGCCTTGGCACAGGCCAGGGCTGAGACACAGGCGCAGATGCAGGCCCAGGCGCAGGCACATGCACAGGCTCAAGCGCAAATGCAGGCGCAGATACAGGCGCAGGCACAAGCTCTGGCACAGGCACAAGCCCAAGCGCAGGCACGGCCGCACCCACAGCCGCAACCACAGCCACAGCCACAGTCACAGCCATATTATGAGGAAAAAGACAGCGGCCACGACAATTACAAAAAACGACGCGGCAAAAAGTACGATGACTACGACGACTACGATGACGATGATTATTACGACGACGATTATTACGATGACGATGACGATTATGACGACGATCCGCCAAAGCGCAGGGGTCGCGGAGCCATTGTCGCAATTATTGTAATTGTTGCCATACTTGCGGGCGGATACTACGGGCTGACGACGTTTTACAGCAGGTCGCTCGCACCGGTCGACCCGAACGACACGAGGGAGGTCACGATAGTCATCCCGGAGGGGGCGTCGACGGCGTCGATAGCGTCGATTTTGAGCACGCGCGGGTTGATAAGGAACACATATGTGTTCAGGTACCACAGCCAGCGAATGGAGTACAGCGGGGAGTTCAAGTACGGGGAGTATACGCTCAGCAAGAGCATGTCCGTCGACGAGATCGCGGAGCAGCTGATGGAGGGGGTGGTGTACGCCGCGACCAAGACGTTTACCATCGTCGAGGGGCTGCATATAAGGCAGGTGGCGCAGGCGCTGGTGCAGCAGGGCATCGTTTCCGAATCGGACTTTTTCGACGAGGTGGAGAACGGGGTGTTCTATTACGACTTTTTGGCGGACTGCCCGCCGGGGCGTGACCGTCTGGAGGGTTTTCTCTACCCTGAGACCTATGAGGTTTTTGAGGACGTGACTGCCTATGAAGTAATCGACAAGATGCTTTCGGAGTTCAATTCCAGGTTCAAGCCTGAGTATTACGGGCGTGCGGAGGAGCTGGGGATGACGGTGCGGGAGGTGGTGACGCTGGCGTCCATCGTCGAGCGCGAGTCTGTGGTCGCATCGGAAAGGCCGCTGATGGCGGGCGTGTTCCACAATAGAATCGAGCAGGGGATGCGGCTCGAAAGCTGCGCGACCGTACAGTATATACTGCCGGAGCCCAAGGAACATCTGCTTATCGCCGACACGCAGATAGAGTCGCCGTACAACACATATCTGATAGACGGGTTGCCGCCGGGCCCGATATGCAGCCCGCGCATGGCGTCCATAGAGGCGGCGCTTTACCCTGACGAGAACGAATACATATTCTTTGTGCTTGCTGACACGCTTGACGGGACGCATATGTTTTCGACGGACTACAACGAGTTTGAGCGGAACAAGGCGGCCTATTACCGAGCGGTCGACGCCCTCGAATAGGGTGCCGGCACGGTGAAGCGCGATAGAGACGGAAAGCGGGGGAAATAAGAAGGGGAAGGGCGGCCAGATAGTCGCTTTGATTGTGGTGTTGGCCGTGTTGGGGGCGGTGGTGTATTTCGTCGGGCTGCCCATGTACAGGGATATGCTGCCGTCGGACGAGCACGTGGACTTGCATGAGTATCTGGGGGTTTCCGGGTCTGGGGGTTCTGAGGCGGACGAAGCTTTTTTGCTGTTCGGCGAGAGTGTTTCGTCTGCGAGACCGTTGGTAAGGGACGGAGTGGTCTATTGGGACGAGGGGAGCGTCAGCCGACATTTTATCGACAATTTCTGGCTAAGCATGGACGAGGGGCTGCTGTTGCTGACAACTGCCGACGAGGTGGTGCGTGCGGAAGCGGGGGCACTTTTTTATACGCGTCATGCAGAGGCGGCACCGGCTGACGGGGTGGAATCTGTGGAAGTGCATACGGACGCGCCGGTGTTTTTTATAGAGGGGGGGCGTGCATACATCTCACTGGACTATGCAAAATTGTTCTCAAATTTTGAATATAAATTGTTCCAAAATCCGTACCGGGTGCAGATATATGCTACTGATGGCGTCTACGAGGCCGCCGAGGTGGTGCGGAACACGGCGCTCAGGGCGGAGGCGGACATCAAGAGCGGGGTGGTGAGCGAGCTGGGCATCGGCGACGTGGTGTATGTCTTGGGGCGTGCGGAGGGGTGGAGCAAGGTGCGGACGAGGGACGTGCTGATTGGCTATGTGGAGAGCAGGCGGCTGTCGGAGGGCTTTGACTTGGAGGTGAATGTTTTTGGGGACTATGTGCCGCCGCCCTACACATCGCTGACGGAGGACGGGCGAATCTGCTTGGCGTGGCATCAGGTGACGGTGGCGGACGCGAATGCCTTTTTGGAGGATGTGATAGAGGATGCGTGGCCGCTTGATGTGGTCTCGCCGACGTGGTATTCGGTGGTGGATGAGATGGGGGGGATGAAAAGCATCGCCTCGCAGAGCTATGTGGAGAGGGCGCACGCGCGGGGGCTAAAGGTCTGGCCGTTGGTGGATGATTTCACTTCGGGGCTTGACCGGACTGCGCTGCTTATGTCGACGGAGGCCCGCAACAATTTCGTCTCATATATGATAGGGCAGGCGAAGGAAATAGGGTTCGACGGCATAAACCTCGACTTTGAGCTTGTGCCGCAGGAGGCGGGGGGCGGCTATGAGCAGCTTGTGCGGGAGCTTTCGGTGGCGTGCCGGGCGCACGGTCTGGTGTTTTCGATAGACAATTATCCGCCGCGTCCGCATACGGAGCATTACAACCGCGGGCTGCAGGGGCAGGTGGCGGACTACGTGATAATAATGGGGTACGACGAGCATTGGGGTTCGTCGAGCGGCGCGGGGAGCGTGGCGTCGTTGCCGTTTGTGGTGGATGCGATAGAGCAGACGCTTGCGGTGGTGCCGGCGAACAAGGTGATAAACGCGGTGCCGTTCTATACCCGCATCTGGAACACGCAAAGGGACGGGACGGTGAGCGCGAGCGCCGTGGGGCAGAGGTCGCAGGCGGACTGGATAGCGCGGCGGGGGCTTGAGCCGATATGGAGCGAGGAGCTTGGGCAGCATTATACGCAGATAGACGAGAACAACCGATTGTATCAGGTCTGGCTTGAGGACGAGGCGTCGATGCGGACGCGGATAGAGGCGATGGAAGGGTATGGGCTCGGCGGTGTGGCGGCGTGGCGGTTGGGGCTTGAAGTGCCGGCGATATGGGATATACTTGGGGGGTATGTGAGAGAATAGCAAGATTGAAGTGGTTCGGAAGTGGTGTAGGTTCGGGTCTGAGAGTGTCTGTATTATGTAAACCAAATAAAAGGAGGGTGCGGAAATGGGAAAATTGAATGTGGCCGTCATAGGGATGAATTTCGGCAAGGAGTTTGTGAAGCTCTACCAGCGTCACCCTGCCATAGGCGATGTGGCGATATGCCAACGCGATGCCAAGGCGCTTGCGGGAGCCGGTGAGGAGCTGGGGATACCGGAAGCCCTGCGATATACGGACTTCGGCGACGTCGTCGCAAACCCTGATATCGACGCAATCCATATTATTACGCCGCCTGCGACGCACGCCGATTATACAATACGGGCAATGAAGGCCGGCAAGCATGTGGCGAGCACGGTGCCGATGGGTCTGGCGGTGGACGAGCTCAAGGAGATATGCGCGCTGCAGAGGGAGACCGGCTTGGTTTATATGATGATGGAGACGGCCGTGTACACGCGGGAGTTTTTGTATGCGAAGGCGCTCGTGGACAGCGGGGAGCTTGGCAAGATACAATTCGTCCGGGGCAGCCATATGCAGGACATGGGGCTTGAGGGGTGGCCTGAGTATTGGCTCGGCTTTCCGCCGTTCTGGTACGGGACGCACGCGATTTCGCCGCTTGCGGTCATCACGGGCAAGCGTGCGGAATATGTGATAGGGCACGGGTCGGGGACGCTCAGCGAGGACCTTGCGGGGCGGTACGGGTCGCCGTACCCGGTCGAGACGGTCACCATCAAGTTTGCAGATTCGGATGTGATGGGCGAGGCGACGCGCTCGCTTTATGAGACGGTGCGGCAGTACCGCGAGAGCTTTGACGTATACGGCACGAAGCTGGCGTATGAGTGGGAGCAGCTTGAGGGCGAGGGGGCGGCTTTGTTTGAAGGCGGGGAGAACGCACGGCGGGTGCACGCGCCGGACACGGACGAACTGTTGATCGAGCCGCTGAAGCCGTTCACGAAAAAGGACGTGATACTGAACAAGGACAATGTGAGCTTTGTGCAGGGCGCAGGGCATGGCGGTTCGCACCCGCATATGGTGCAGGAGTTCGTGGCAGCGATAACAGAGGGGCGGGTGCCGCTTCTGGACGCAGGGCTGAGCGCGAATATAACGGCGGCGGGGATACTTGGGCATGAGTCGGCGATGCGTGGCGGGGAGAAGATATACCTGCCGGAGTTTTAGGTGGTGTGGTTGGTGTCGTAGTGGAGAGTGGAGAGCTGAAAATGGGCGAACTTGAGCAGGAAGAATTGCATAGGGAAGAACGGGACGAGGCAGCCTTGGCGGCGGCAAGGGCACAGGTCTACGCCGTATTTGACGAACTCGGCATACCCTACGAGGTGGCGGATCACCCGCCCATCTACTCTGCGGCTGACCGAATACGCCAGGATGTCCAGGTGGACGCGCTTATCTGCAAGAATCTTTTTCTGCGAAACAAGGAAAAGAGCCGGCACTATCTTTACGCCCTGCCCATAGACAAGCGGGCCGACCTTGCGGCGCTGCAAAAGATACTAGGGGAGTCGCGGCTTTCATTCGGCGACGCGGATGCGTTGTGGGACTGTCTGCGGATACGCCCAGGCTCCGTGTCGTTGCTGAATATTATCGGCGCAAGGGAAGCGGGGCAGGGTGTCGAAAATCCGGTTTTGCTGAAATTCTTGGTCGATGCGGATGTGCTTGCGGTGCCTCGCATAGGCCTCCACCCAAACGACAACGCTGCCACCATCATGTTCGAGGCTGCCCGTCTGGCGGAATTATTCAGACATTACCGGGCCGACTTTGAGTTTGTCTAAAGTTTTTATTTTATAAATTTTGGCAAAAGTGATTGAATTTAGATTTTTTCGGAGTATAATGCTATTTACTGAACAACAAGTGCCAAGACTGTAAATTTGTGATAGCTACGATAATGCAGGGGGAGACTGGAGAAGAATACGCTCCAGCCCCTGCTGTTTTTTATGGTCTCGGTTGCGATCCTTTCGCCCCTCACGGGGCTGAAGTTATAATAGCAGGGCGCCTGGGGATCAATGAGGAAGGTTGAAGATGTAGACCCAGGCGCCCTGTACAGGGAACATGCCGCGCCGATCAATCCAACCGATCAATTCAAGAAAATTTATGTTTACAAAACGGGATGGGTGTCGTATAATCACTTCCGTGCGTTGGTTGGCGCATAGCAGTGAGCCCAGATAGCTCAGTTGGTAGAGCAGCAGACTGAAAATCTGCGTGTCCCTAGTTCGATTCTTGGTCTGGGCACCAAAGCCGTTGGAGAGCCAACGGCTTTTGTTTTTGGCTAGTACCGCCGATTGTGGTAGTCGTGGTACTGCTTCATGCGGCGGTAACGTAGATATGCAAGTATCAGCACGATGGCGATGGGCAGCAATACTCTTACTATTACGAGAACCATGTCACTTCCTCCTTGAGCGTGGCATCGGGATTTGTTGTTATTCATTACAATTATATATCAAAACCGGCCAGGATGCGAATGTGTGTGCGTGGGGGTGTATCATGGGGGTGAGCGTTATGCGGAAAGGGTGCGGCGATGAGTTGGTTTGAAGCGTTGGTGGCCGGAATAATACAGGGAGTGACCGAGTTTTTGCCGATATCCAGTTCGGGGCATTTGGTGATATTCGGGACGCTTTTGGGCGAGGGGGCAGGCACGGGCGCGGGCGCGAATTTGGCGTTTGCGGTGTGGCTGCATTTGGCGACGCTGCTTGCCGTGGTAATTGTGTACCGCAAGGACGTGTGGCTGCTGCTGCGCGAGCTTGTGGGGGCGATTGCGGATTTGTTTAGGGGGCGGCCGGATTTCAAGTCGCCGGGGCGAAGGTATTTGCTGATGGTGATTGTGGGGACTATACCGGCGGTGTTGGCGGGGGGCACGGTGAAGGTGCTTGGGTTCGAGGGCGCGCTCGAAAACATCTTTGTGGTGGCTGTGTTGCTGCTCGTAACGGCGGCGTTCATGTTTTCGGTGGACAGGGTGAAAGAGGGGACGCTGACGCCTGCGGATGCGCCTTTGGGAAGGGCTTTGCTTGTCGGGCTATTCCAGGCGGCGGCGATATTTCCGGGGCTGTCGCGGAGCGGGAGCACGATATTCGGGGGGGTGCTCGGCGGGTTCAAGAAGGAGTTTGCGGTACGGTTTGCGTTTATCATGTCGATACCGGCGATACTCGGCGCCACGTTCGTGGAGCTGAGCGACGCGATGGAGGCCGGCGGGCTTGGGGTGGAGCCTGTGAGCCTTGCGGCAGGTTTTGTGGCGGCGTTGGTTTTCGGGATGATCGCTATTCGGGTGATAAAGGTTTTGGCGCGGAGCGGGAAGTTTTATATTTTTGGGGTGTATTGTTTGGGGGCGTCGGTGTTTGCGTTTTTGGTCGGGGGCGGAATAATTTCGGTATAGATTTTATAGGTTTCACCCTGCGATGAAAATCAGCGTGACCCCTGCGAGCGCAACTATGCCTGCGATGGTCTTTTTCACGAGGTTGTCCTTTTCTTTCAGAAATATTATGGCGGCGATGGGCGTGGTGACGCAGCTCAAGGCCGAGATATAGGTCGCGACGCTCAATAGGGCGCCGAAGGCGAGGGACAGCGTAAAGCCGTAGGCGGAAAGGCAGCGGAATACCATAAGCGCGCGGAACGCCCCTGTTTTAAGAAAGGGTTTGTCTATTGGGCGCTTGCCTGCGAGCATGATGGCCCACAATATGGCGGCGGTAATGACTGTGGACGGGAAAGCGTAGGCGGCGTATCCAATTTCAGAAATCAAGTACTTTTCCATGGCGTTCAGCACGGCCACGAGAGCGGCGGCGGCGATGGAGAACATGACCCCTGTGGGTGGCGCGGTTGACTTGCCGACGAGTATAAGGCCAGCCGCGAATACGAGCACGCCGCCGGCAAGGCTGAGGGGGACGGCAAGCTCTCCCAGAAACGTTACTCCAAGCAGCGCCGCTATGCCGATCCTGAAATTGTACAAGAATATAAAGACGCTTGCCTCGGTGATTTCCAGCGCTTTCGCGTTGATTATGTGGAACAGGACTGCACAGGCGAGCGTGGCCGCATACATAAGCAAGATAGGTGCGTTGAAAGCCGACCAGTCTATATCCGCGATGAAAATCCCGACGACGCCCGGGGCGGCCACCGCCGTGGACATAAGCGTGGCGAGAAAGATGGGGTCGTTTTTTTTGCCGCTGGCGGCATGGCGAAGCACGGTGTTGTAACCGGTGTTGCAGAACAAATGCGTGAGCAGGGTAGCGATCCACATGCAGGGTATCATATCACAATGGGGGGAATTATTATGCGGGCGATAAAATTTTGTTGACAAAGGGGGCGAGTTAGCGTATGCTAACCGCATGATGACCAAAGCGGCCGAGGCGACCAGAAAAGCCAATATGAAAAAGACCACCATCGAGGGGCTTGCTCCAGGGCAGGGCGGCATTATCGAGAGCGTCGGCGGCGAAGGGGAGCTGCGGGACAGGCTGCTCGATATGGGGCTGACGCCGGGGACTTACGTTTTGATGCGAAAGGCGGCGCCGATGGGCGACCCTGTGCAACTTTCGCTAAGGGGTTACGAGCTGACGATACGCAAGGCAGACGCGGCGCGGATAGGGGTTTCGTTGGCGGCGGGCTTTAGTTGTGGCGGGTGCGGGGCGGACTCGGCGTGCGGGATGGGCTGTTCCGAAGGGAATGGTGACTTCGGTGCGTAGCGAGACAATACAGCACAAAGCGAAAAAGGCAAGCATTGCCTTGGCCGGCAATCCCAACTCCGGCAAAACAACATTATTCAATCAATTAACGGGAACAAACCAGCACGTCGGCAATTTCCCAGGCGTTACCGTGGAGAAAAAAGAGGCCGACATCAAGGGCGGCGGCGAGTACCTTTCAAAGCGCGAGGCGGGGCGAATAACGCTTGTCGACTTGCCGGGCATCTACTCCCTCTCCCCCTACTCGATGGAAGAAGTAGTCGCAAGAGATTACATTATCAAGGAGAAGCCGGACGCGATCGTCAATATCGTGGACGTGATGAATATCGAGCGCGGATTATATCTGTCGCTGCAATTGATGCAGCTCGACACGCCGATGGTGATCGCACTTAACATGATGGACGAGCTTCGCGAGAATCACGGCTCGGTGGACATAGGGCTGCTGTCGGAAAAATTGGGCGTGCCTGTGGTGCCGATTTCGGCGTCACGTAAAGAGGGATTGGGCGAGCTGTTGGAGACGGTCATGCGCGTCGCGGAGGACGGGCAGAGACCGCAGGTCCAGGATTTTTGCACGGGGGCGGTGCATCGCGCCATCCATGCGGTGGGGCATCTTATCGAGGACCACGCGCGGGCCATCGGCGTATCGCCACGGTTTGCGGCAACCAAACTTATAGAGAGCGACCCTCCATTATTGGACGAATTGTGCCTTAACGAGCATGAGCGGCACACGATAGATGAGGCCGTCGTTTATATGCAGGCCGAGGCGGGCACGGACAGGAAAGCGGCGGTCGCGGACATGCGATATGAGTTTATCGGGGAGGCGGTGGGCGCGTCGGTCGAGAAGCCGCATACAACGCTTCACCAAAACCGCAGCACTAAAATAGACGGACTGCTTACAAGCAAATTCTTGGGGATTCCCATATTCTTCGGAGTGATGGCGCTGATATTCTGGCTGACCTTTGAGGTGATTGGGGAGCCGCTTGCGGAGGGGCTAGGGGGGCTTTTCGACATGGGCGGCGAGGCTGCGGCGGGAGCGCTGGAGGCGATGGGCGTCAGCCCCGTGGTGCAGGCGTTTGTCGAGGGGGCGCTCTTTACGGGCGTGGGCACGGTGATATCGTTCATCCCGATGATAATAGTGATGTTCTTCTTCATGTCGCTGCTTGAGGACACGGGCTATATGGCGCGGGTTGCCTTCATCATGGACAAGGCGCTGCGGAGGCTAGGGCTGTCGGGCCGCTCAATCATCCCGATGATACTGGGCTTCGGCTGCACGGTGCCGGCCATTATGAGCGCACGCACTTTGTCGTCGGAGCGCGACCGCAGGGTGACCATCATGCTGACGCCGTTTATGAGCTGCACGGCAAAACTGCCTATATACGGTGCGATAGCCGCTGCGTTCTTTTCGGAGTTTACGGGCCTGCTGATACTTTCGCTCTACGCGCTCGGGGTCGGCGTCGCGGTGGTTGTGGGAATAATTGTGAGCAGGTTTGTGTATCGCGGCAATCCTGTGCCCTTTATAATGGAGCTTCCGACGTATAGGGCGCCGAGCGTGCGGACTGTCTCCATTCTGTTGTGGCAGCGTACGAAGGATTTTTTGCACAGAGCATTTACAATAATTTTTGTAGCCACAATCGTAATCTGGTTTTTGCAGAGCTTCGACAGCGGGCTGAATATGACGGTCGTTCAGGCGGACAGCATACTCGCCGCGGCGGGGGGCGCCATAGCCCCGCTGTTCGCTCCGCTTGGCTTCGGAACTTGGATATTCGCGACGGCGATCATAGCGGGCTTTGTCGCCAAGGAAACGGTGGTGAGCTGTCTCGCGGTGTTGACGGGCGCGGCGTCCATCCTGTCTTTGGAGGCGGCGCTGCAAGGGCTGATGACGCCGCTGCAGGCATATAGCTTCCTCGTGTTCTGCCTGCTGTACACGCCCTGCGTGGCGGCCATCGGCGTGACCGGCAAGGAGCTCGGCTCGAAGGCGGCGGCTTTGTATATGGTCTTGCGGCAGACGGCTATTGCGTGGGTGGTGAGCTTTGTGGTTTATCAGGTGGGGATGGTTGTCATCGGTACATAGGCAAGATATAATAATGTGTGTTTAGTGAAAGGGGCGTGGCAATGACTAATTATAAATGCAGTGTCTGCGGATATGAGGGTGTTTCGGAGGGTTCGGAAAGCCCGGAAAATCCGGAACGTTCGGAGAGCGTGGAGAGCCAGGCGGAACTTTCCAGGACTGACAGTAGCATCAGATACATGGACGAAATCCACCAGATGGCGGCGAGCGGCGAGCCCATCATTGAGGCCATGGGCATAAAGAGTGTGGAGCCGAGTTGGGACGACATATTGATACTTGGGGCGCAACTTGATCCCATGCCGCTGGAGCATGACGTGGAAGTGGACACCGAGACCATTATTGGCAAACGAGCGAAAAAGCCGATGGTTCTCAAAAGTCCCATCTATATCTCGCATATGTCGTTCGGGGCGTTGTCGAAAGAGGCAAAGACCGCGCTGGCGAAGGGCAGCGCGATGGCGGGCACGGCGATGTGCAGCGGCGAGGGAGGCATACTGCCAGAGGAAAGGGCGGCGGCGTACAAGTATATCTTTGAGTACGTTCCGAATCTGTACAGCGTCACACCTGAAAATCTTGTGGGCGCGGACGCCATCGAAATCAAGATAGGGCAGGGCACGAAGCCGGGGCTCGGCGGCCATCTGCCGGGCGGCAAGGTGACGGCGGAAATCGCCGCCATCCGAGGGCGTAAAGTGGGCGAGGACATCCACAGCCCGTCCAAGTTCGCGGACATCAATTCCAAAGAAGATCTAAAGGAAATGGTCCACTGGCTTCGCGAGGGGTCGGAGGGGCGGCCCATAGGCATCAAGATAGCGGCGGGGCGGATCGAACGCGACCTTGCGGTATGCGTCTTTGCGGAGCCGGACTTTATCACGATAGACGGGCGCGGCGGAGCTACCGCCGCAAGCCCGAAACTTGTACGGGATGCTACGAGCGTGCCGACGGTGTACGCTCTCGGCCGCGCCCGCAAGTACCTCGACTCCATAGGCTCGGATATCTCCTTGGTCATCACGGGCGGGCTCCGCGTATCGCCCGACTTCGCCAAGGCGCTCGCAATGGGAGCGGACGCGGTGGCGATAGCTACGGCGGCTTTGATGGCGGCGGGCTGCCAGCAGTACAGAATCTGCGGCAACGGTATGTGCCCCATGGGGGTGGCCACGCAAGACCCGACCCTGCGTGCAAGGCTAGACGAGGACGCCGCCGCACAGCGCGTCGCCAACTTCCTGAACGTGTCCCTTGCCGAGCTAAAGACCTTCGTGCGTCTGACCGGGCACACCCGCCTGCACGACCTAGGCGTGAAGGACCTCTGCACCACAAACAGCGAAATAAGCGAGAATACGGATATAGCCCACGCATAGGGTTTGGCAAGGGCTTTGACACAAGCGATGGCATGGCATATAATTTATTACGAAATATGGTGCAACCTCACCCATTGTCGTAATAGAAAGGGCGCGATGCCATGGTCATAAAACGTGATATTTATCTGAACAAGCTGATTGGCAAGGAGATGAACGGGCTAATCAAAGTTGTCACCGGTGTCCGCCGATGCGGAAAGACCTATTTGTTGTTCAACCTGTTTAGTGGCCATTTGCTCCTTAGCGGCGTTCAGGAGTCCCATATTATCGAAATCGCATTGGACGACCGGAGAAGAAAAGAACTTCGCAATCCCGACAATATGCTGGAATATGTGAAGGGGAGAATCAAAGACGACCAGACATACTATGTCTTGATTGACGAGATACAATTACTTGACGAGTTCGAGGATGTGCTGAACAGCTTTCTCCATATTCGTAACGCAGATGTTTATGTCACTGGCAGCAACTCCCGATTTCTTTCTTCTGACGTTATTACCGAGTTCCGTGGGCGCGGGGATGAAATCCGCGTCCATCCTCTGAGTTTTCAGGAGTACACCTCGGTCTACGAGGGCACCCGTGATGAAGCGTGGGATGACTTTTTGAACTATGGCGGGCTGCCGTTGGTTCTGTCAATGAGGACTCCGGAGGAAAAAGCAGAATACCTTCAGATGCTGTTCCAAAAAGTCTATCTTTCCGACATAGTTGACCGGCACAAAATCAGAAACAAGCAAGAATTGGACGAGTTGGTTGATGTTTTGGCGTCCGCGATCGGCTCGCTTACGAACCCTTCAAAACTCGCGCGAACATTTAAGAGCGTCAAGAACAAAGCTATCAGCGACAAAACCCTGAACACCTACATCAGCCACTTGGTCGACGCTTTCCTAATCAACAAGTCTGTCCGCTTTGACATCAAAGGGAAAAGGTATATCGGCTCGCCTGCCAAGTATTATTTCGAGGATGTCGGGCTTCGCAACGCAAGGCTGAATTTCAGGCAGACGGAAGAAAATCATATAATGGAGAACATCGTATACAACGAGCTACGCATCCGTGGATATCACGTTGATGTGGGCGTTGTGGAGCATTATGCCTCAAACGACAACGGAAAGCGTAGCAAGAGCCAGCTAGAGGTTGATTTTGTGGCGACAAAAGGCAGCCAGAAATATTACTTGCAGTCGGCTTTCTCCATAAGCGACCCAGACAAGGCAAAACAGGAAGCGAGGCCGTTGCTCAGAATAGGGGACTCCTTCAAGAAAATCATTATCGTTCGCGAGAACATCAAGGCAAGAAGAAGCGAAGATGGCGTCATGACGATAGGCATATGCAATTTTCTGCTTGAAAAAGACAGCCTGAATCTTTGAGGGCGGTTACAGCGGCGGTTTTAGGCTTTATAGCGTGCCTGACCGGTCACGCCCGCCTGCACGACATGGGCGTAAAAGACTTATGCACCACAAACAGCGAGATAAGCGAGCATACGGACATACCCCACGCATAGGCTACATAGAGATTGCACAGTACCGCGAACACGGCCTGTCATTGGTATGGTAGGGCGAGGCAAGACGGAACAAGCAGGGTGACCTCCCTCCGCAGATTCATGCTTCTGTAAAATCGCAAAAAAAAATATGCTTAACACCCCCCCCCACGGGGACTTCTTTGACGTTTGATTTTCTGTTATATGTAAATGCGTATGGGATTTGACAAACTCAGAACAGTGGTTAACGACTAGAAGGTAAAGGGGTGCTTTATGAAAAATCTGTCTTGCAAATCGCAAAGGGTGCTGGCCGTCATCATCGCTTGGTATATCGCCATCGTCTGGTCTTTGGCTCCGGCCTACTCGCTTGGAGGTCAGATGCTTAGCGGCGACTCCGGCGACAGCGATTCTGGCGGCATTATCTCCCAAGACGACAGCGGCGTATCTGGCGACAGTGAGTCCGACAAAACCCACCAAGACGACAGCGGCGTATCTGGTGATAGTGAGTCCGACATAACCCACCAAGGCGACAGCGGCGTATCTGGCGATAGTGAATTCGACATAACCCACCAAGACGACAGCGAATCCGCCGACATTTGCTCCGTCTGCGGTGAACTCCCGGGCGACTGCCTTTGCCCACCCTGCGACTGCCAAGACTCCGAAACCTGCGAATGTGAAACCTGCGAGGCCCCCTGCGGCTGCCTTTGCCCCACCTGCGACTGCCAAGACTCCGAAACCTGCGAATGTGAAGCTTGCGAGGCCGGCTGCGACTGCCTAAGCGATCTCTCCGCACTCGCAGAGGATGTGGCCATCCCGCTCGCAACCTCCACAAACCTCGTCCCGATGGCGGCGACGTTCGATCTCGACAAATATTTTGTGTCCCCGGTCGAAACAGGCTTTTGGAGCTCTAGCAAGATTCTTTACGTAACGACCCAACAAGAATTCGAAAAGTTTATATATTATCCGGAAACGGGGCAGGGCCCGCCGCAGATAGCCCCTGAAGGGACCACCATCGTTTTGGAGCGTGCCGACGGCGGGTCTTTTTCGTTGTCTAGCGGGCGCATCGGCGTGGGCTCCGGTGTCGGAACGACAAATTTCAGGTTTATCTTGAACTCAGGGCTTGATATCGGCCCCGCAACCCGTAGTGCGGTTTTCTATCTTGGGCTGTGGTCGGCCATGATAATCGAGGAAAAAGGGCATCTTTCAATCGGAAGCAATGGTACCTTTACCTCGGTCGGGATACCTCCGGTGTCTGCGATAAACGACAGGCCGAGCAGGGGCTATCATTATGGCGTGAGCTACAACGGCATTACCGTAAAAGACGGCGGCAGATTTACCATCGGCTACAACGGCACATTTAGCCTGGCTGAAAACAACAATGGCAATACGGACTCGATAATTGCCGAGTCGGGCGGCATCGTCGATATACTCGGCAATCTCAACATGAGGAACAACAGCACGGTCGATACAAAAGGCGGCGCCACGCTAAATGTGGAGGGAAATATTTCGGGCAGTGCGGGCAACGGAAGGATAGTAAACGAAGGAAAGACGCATTTCGGCGTCAATAGCAGCCTTACGAACATTTCTTTTGCCACTGCGGCCGGCACGGGGCCCCCGCCGATAATCGCCGTGCCCAGCCATGATTTTGTGCAGGTGGAGTTTGACTCTACGGACAAAGAGCGATTATTCTCGATATCGGGCGTGGGCGGCTCCGCCGAGGAATGGGAAATCGAGCATAAGCCGCAAGACTACAATCCGCCTGACAATATGCTTGTAGACCAGGGCGGCGGAGTGTATATCGACGATACTGGCAAGATAATCCTCCGCCCCACAAATACGCACGTAGGGCAGCAAGTCCCATACCAAGTGAAGGCGAGCAACGGGTTTGGATCGAGCGTCAAGAATGTGACATTTACGGTGTTCGGCGCCGTTACGGCCCTCCCGCAGGACAACTTTGTTTTCTACAGCCCGGGCGGCGGGCGGCAAGGCGTGGCGACGTATGATCTAAAGGTGCCGGGCAGCGGCGGCGCGACTATATATTTTTTCGGTTCCGGTGACACCCGCGACGTCCCGGAAAGCGGAGGAGGCTCGGGAACAGCCAGCGTGACCGCGCTGACGCCGGTCTTTAGCGGCACGGAGGGCAACTATAGGCTTTCCCTAAGGGTGAACAGCGCCTCGGGGCCGGGGACTTATACGATATCTGATCTTTATGTAAGCAACCAACTGGTGCCTGATTTCGACCTCGTGATAGGGCCGCAAAGAAGAATTGAAATCTCTCAGGCGAACCCCGCTATTGCAGGCGTGAATACTACAGGGTATAGCCCTGGCAGCCAATTCGTCGAATTTGTTGTCGCGACGACGCCCAACGCTTTTGTGGATTCTAATAATCCTACTCAGGAGTCGCTCGTAGGCGCGGTGTCAGGCGTCAGTTTCTCGGGAGGCAATTTGTATATCGACCCCGCTACGGGGCTTGGAAGAATGTCTTTGGTCGTGACCGTTTTGGTTCCCCATGGGAGCCATGGCAATATGCAGCTAAACGTCACTATACCCGTCCCGGTAGGCGACGGCGAAAGGGAAAACATTGTGGTGCAGTCGGAGCCGTTTAGCCTTCAGCTTGACCCCGTGCCGGTCGTGGTCACGCCCAATCATGGCGGCGAAACGACCGTGACCTACAAAGGCGGCGTCGGCCTTACGGCGTATGACTTTTTCTTAGGCCCCGGGGACGGCAGGCTGAATTTGTTTACGATTGGCGAAGGCGGGCAGAACCCGGAGTATTCGATCGTAGACCTCCCCATGACCACAGGCGTGGGGACGATCGAAGACATCAGTGTAAACAGCCGCCTTCGCGTAACGCAGGTGGGGGATTTCCTGATAAGGGTCAAGGCGAACCCCGTGGACGGCAGTTACGCCGCAGGGACCGCGGAGTTCCTGCTTACAGTGGAGCCGATGAAGATCACGCCTGGGGTGGCGGCGGGGACAGGCGGCAGCGGCAGCATGGTCTATAACGGCAGCACCGATGTTCCCATAGCGCTGGATATATACGGCGATGGGCGCGTGGGCAGCACCGACACCGGTTTTGTTACGGCGCCCACGGCAACGGGCACGATGCAGACCAGACACTTCGGGAACAACAAGTCCGTAGACGTGGATTTGAGCGAGGTCGTGTTTACGGGCGGCAATTCGGGCAACCGCTCGATGAATTATATTATAGATTCCGCCTCGTATACGCCGCAGGGCATCACGGTCAACGTCACCCGCGCCCCGCTCTCCATCATCGGCGTGACGGCGGTCGCAAGGGACTACGATACGGGCGACACAAGCGTAGATCTGGAGGGAGGCTCTTTGTCCGGCGCGGCCGCAAGCGACGCCGGCAATGCCTCGCGGCTGGATTTCACCCTCGGTACAGGCACCATAGCGAATGCGGACGCAGGGGTGAACAAAGCAGTCACGACCGATATCGAAATCGACGGCGAATCGGCGGGCAATTATAACTTCACGCAACCGAGCGTAAGCGTGACTATTTACCAGATTGCCTATCCCGGGGCCAAAACCGCCGAAACAAGCGTCAGGGCGGGGCAAGCCGAAACGGGCTTGACGGTGACGCTTCCGCAGCTGCCGGCAAACGCAAGCTACGGGACTGTCACGACGCAGGCCGGCGTTGGCGGCGTCAACTTCATAGCCCCCACGCCCGTAGTGACTCCCGCGACAAGAGTGCTGACGTTCAGCACGCTCGCCACATCGCCGGACGAAGGCACATCCACCATCAACGTCGCCGTCACGGGCGCGACTAATTACGAAAACTACAGCGTGGCAGTGACTGTCACTGCATTGGCTCTATGGCCGCAGACCATTTCCTTCGCGGCGGGCGACCAGGAAAAAACCTACGGTGACGCCGCTTTCAGAAACGTGGCAAGCGGCGGGCTCGGCACGGGAACCATAAGCTATGGCAGCTCTGCCACAGGCGTGGCGACCGTGGACAATACCGGGCAGGTCACCATTGTAGGCGCGGGCACCGCAATCATCACGGCGACAAAAGCCGCCTGCGATACCTATGCGGCGGCCAAGGACACTTATACGGTTTCGGTGGCCAAAGCGGGCATCACCATAACCGCCGACGATAAATCGGCGAGTGTCGGTGCGGCGGCGCCTACGTACACCTACACGGTCGAAGGGCTTGTCGGGAACGAAACGCTGGCGACGCCGCCGAACGTGGCAAGCCCGACGGCCAATATGAACGTCGCGGATACATACCCCATAGTCGCATCCGGCGCGGTCGTGCCTAGCGCCGCCAACTACAACGAAACCATCACCTATGTGAACGGCACGCTGACCGTTTCGGCCCTAGAAGCGCAGACTATTTCCTTCGCGGCGGGCAACCAGGGAAAAACCTACGGCGACGCCGCTTTCAGAAACGCGGCAAGCGGCGGGCTCGGCACGGGAACCATAAGCTATGGCAGCTCTGCCACAGGCGTGGCGACCGTCGATAACACCGGGCAGGTCACCATTGCAGGCGCGGGCAACGCAATCATCACGGCGACAAAAGCCGCCTGCGATACCTATGCGGAGGCCAAGGACACTTATACGGTTTCGGTGGCCAAAGCGGGCATCACCATAACCGCCGACGATAAATCGGCGCGTGTCGGTGCGGAGGAGCCGGAGTATACATACAGGATTGCAGGGCTTGCCGGGAGCGAAACGCTGGCGACGCCGCCGAATGTGGCAAGCCCGACGGCCAATATGGACGTTGCGGATAAATACCCCATAGTCGTATCTGGCGCGGTCGTGCCGAACGCCGCCAACTACAACGAAACCATCACCTATGTGAACGGCACGCTGACCGTTTCGGCCAACAGGCCGCCATCCCCGTCCCCAACTCCGACCCCTCCACCCGGCGGCGGTGGCGGGCCAGAGCAGACGCCCAATGAATTGGCCCCGAGGCCGCCCGCAGAGCCGGTACGCCCTGAAACAAATGCCGAGGACGCTGACGCCGATACCGATACCGACACCGACACCGACTCTGACGTCACCGAACGGGCCGTCACGGAGGGCGAAAATGAGCCGAAGGACGCGGACGCATCGACCGACTCCGAAACGGAAACCAATACGTTTCCCATCAACCCCGCCCTGCTGATTGGCTTGCTGATCGCCGCCGGCGCCGTGGGGTATTGCATTATACGCGCAGTGAGGAAGGGGAAGGCAAGCTAGGAAAACGAATCGGGCTGTCAAAATGCGATAGGTTGTTTTGGAAGATGTCGCCAGAGGAGCTGTGTGCAGGCCTGGGCATAGCCCACACTTAGGCTTGACAAGGGCTAATATCATGATAATATAAAGTATGTTTTATATTATCATAAAAATTGAAGGGGTGCGTCATGGGCTATATCCATAGAGGGATGGAGCGGAAGTTCATCCATATGAGTTCGTTTTTCAAGGTAGTGCTTGTCACGGGCGCCCGGCAGGTCGGCAAGACCACGATGCTCAGGCATCTGGCGGAGGGCGAGGGCAGAAGCTATGTGACGTTGGACAACGCTGCGGCGCGCGAGCTGGCCAAGGCCGACCCTGTTTTGTTTTTCCAGACGTACAAACCGCCCATAATAATAGATGAAGTGCAGTACGCCCCTGAATTGTTCGGGCAAATCAAATTGATATGCGACGAGAGCGATGAAACAGGGCTGTTTTGGCTGACAGGTTCGCAGAAGTTTGAAATGATGAAAAATGTCAGCGAAACTTTGGCGGGCAGGGTGTGCATTCTAGAGCTGCACAGTTTTTCGAAAAATGAAAGCGAGGGCGTCGTTTTCGATAATGAGCTGGACTTTTCGCTTCCTTGCCTGCAGGCGCGGTATGCCAGGGCGCCCAAAACCGATGCGGTAAGCGTATTTGAATATATCTGGCAGGGCGGTATGCCCCAGGTGTTCCGCGCTGACGCAGAGCAGCGGCACGAATACTACAGCTCTTACGCAAACACATATATTATGCGGGATGTGGCAGAGCTTGGCGGTGTGAGGGACGTGCTGAGCTTTAGAAGGTTTCTAGCCGCTTGTGCCGCATTGGTTTCTGAGCAGATAAATTATAAGACGCTTGCCGAAGCTGCGGAGATTTCGCAGCCGACCGCAAAGGCATGGCTCCGCCTGCTCGAGGGCTTGGGGATAATATATCTGCTTCGCCCCTACGCCAACAACGCGCTGAAGCGCTTGGCGAAAACGCCGAAGCTGTACTTTTGCGATACGGGCCTCGCGGTGCATCTGTCCATGTGGCCGACGCCTGAAACGCTTATGAGCGGGCCGGCGGCAGGGCATTACTTTGAGAACTTCGTCGTCATGGAATTGCTCAAAAACTACGCTTGGTCGCAGGAAGGTGCCAGTCTTGCATATTATCGCGATTCCAACGCAAAGGAAGTTGACATTTTCGTGGAGCGAGGCAATTTCATACATCCTCTTGAAATCAAGAAAGCGGCAAGCCCGAGCAGACGTGAGGTAAAGAAGTTCGACGTCTTGGGCAAAGCGTCCATGGAGCAAGGATGCGGCGGGGTTATCTGTATGTGCGAGGACGTGGTGCCCATCGACGCAAAGAATTGCTTCATACCGTGTACCCTGATATAGCCTATATATATAGTCTATATAACGGGGGCGCGTAAATTCCCAAAAGATACCAAAAAAAAGTTGTTGACACGGGGGGTGGGCGTGCGTATAATGGAGAACGTTCCGCCGGGAAAGCGGGCGGGATGATTGCGGTCAAAAATGACCGCCGCGCATCGGGAAACCGGGCGCACGTACCTTGAAAATTCAATAACGCAGAGATCCGGCCACAATGTAATTCTGCAATAGCGGAGTTGGCTGGAAATCTGAAAATGTACAAGAAACTATGCATGGTAAACTTCATTATGTATATAGCGAAGTTGATATGTGTAGGGTCAAATACGAACAATTCCAGCAAAATAATTATTGAGCTAAAGCTCGAACTTGATTGAACCGGATGCAAATCCGATTTGATACCATTAACTAAGAGTTTGATCCTGGCTCAGGATGAACGCTGGCGGCGTGCCTAACACATGCAAGTCGAGCGAGAAGCCATTGTGTGAAGCCTTCGGGCGGAACTTTATGGTGGAAAGCGGCGGACGGGTGAGTAACACGTGGGCAACCTGCCCATAGCTGAGGGATAGCCACGGGAAACCGTGATTAATACCTCATAATGCGCGAGAACCGCATGGTTCTTTCGCCAAAGATTTATCGGCTATGGATGGGCCCGCGACTGATTAGGTTGTTGGTGGGGTAACGGCTCACCAAGCCTACGATCAGTAACCGACCTGAGAGGGTAATCGGTCACATTGGAACTGAGACACGGTCCAAACTCCTACGGGAGGCAGCAGTGGGGAATATTGCACAATGGGCGCAAGCCTGATGCAGCAACGCCGCGTGAGGGAAGACGGTCCTATGGATTGTAAACCTCTGATCTGGGGGAAGATAATGACGGTACCCCAGGAGAAAGCCCCGGCTAACTACGTGCCAGCAGCCGCGGTAATACGTAGGGGGCAAGCGTTATCCGGAATTATTGGGCGTAAAGAGTGCGTAGGTGGCTTTCTAAGCGAGGGGTGAAAGGCAGTGGCTTAACCATTGTGAGCCCTTCGAACTGGATGGCTTGAGTGCAGGAGGGGAAAGTGGAACTCCTAGTGTAGCGGTGAAATGCGTAGATATTAGGAAGAACACCGGTGGCGAAGGCGGCTTTCTGGACTGTAACTGACACTGAGGCACGAAAGCGTGGGGAGCAAACAGGATTAGATACCCTGGTAGTCCACGCCGTAAACGATGAGCACTAGGTGTCGGGGCCTATAAAGCCTCGGTGCCGCAGTTAACGCATTAAGTGCTCCGCCTGGGGAGTACGCGCGCAAGCGTAAAACTCAAAGGAATTGACGGGGACCCGCACAAGCAGCGGAGCATGTGGTTTAATTCGAAGCAACGCGAAGAACCTTACCAGGGCTTGACATCCCACTGACAGGCGTGTAACGGCGCCCTTCTTCGGACAGTGGTGACAGGTGGTGCATGGTTGTCGTCAGCTCGTGTCGTGAGATGTTGGGTTAAGTCCCGCAACGAGCGCAACCCTTGTCATTAGTTGCCATCAGGTTATGCTGGGAACTCTAATGAGACTGCCGGGGACAACTCGGAGGAAGGTGGGGATGACGTCAAATCATCATGCCCCTTATGTTCTGGGCTACACACGTGCTACAATGGCCGGTACAATGGGACGCAATACGGCGACGTGGAGCAAATCACCAAAACCGGTCCCAGTTCGGATTGCAGGCTGAAACCCGCCTGCATGAAGTCGGAGTTGCTAGTAATCGTAAATCAGAATGTTACGGTGAATACGTTCCCGGGTCTTGTACACACCGCCCGTCACACCATGGAAGTTGGGGGCGCCCGAAGTGGGCCGGCTAATAGGTTCCCGAAGGCGAAATCAATGACTGGGGTGAAGTCGTAACAAGGTAGCCGTATCGGAAGGTGCGGCTGGATCACCTCCTTTCTAAGAGAAATAGGTCGCGGTCTCTGCGTTGTTGGATTCATATTTGCCCGTCTTTTTTGAGTATTGCGGAAAAGACGAGCAAGTCTGGGCTTGTAGCTCAGGTGGTTAGAGCGCACGCCTGATAAGCGTGAGGTCGGAGGTTCAAGTCCTCCCAAGCCCACCAACCGTTTGACTACAAGCGGACGTACCTTGAAAACTGAACAATGATAATCAATTCGAGAAATCGAAGACGAAATCGAGATATAACCAGTTATCTAATTATTTATAAGTTAGTTAGTGGGTAAAATCTATGATTTCAACCGAGAAACCAGAAAATCCTGATACATCGCTGTATCAGGTACTTATAGGTCAAGTATATAAGGGCATAAGGCGGATGCCTTGGCACTGGGAGCCGATGAAGGACGTGGTAAGCTGCGATAAGCTCGGGTTAGGCGCAAACAGCCGTTTGACCCCGAGATGTCCGAATGAGGAAACTCACCTATGGTAATGCGTAGGTACCGTATGCTGAATACATAGGCATACGGGGGGAACGCGGGGAACTGAAACATCTTAGTACCCGTAGGAAAAGAAAGAAACATCGATTCCCTTAGTAGCGGCGAGCGAACGGGGAAGAGCCCAAACCGAGCCTTCGGGCGAGGGGTTGTGGACCGTCAAAGTCCGAAAATCATGTTAGTTGAAAAGTTTTGGAAAATTCTGCGATACAAGGTAAAAGCCCTGTAGACGAAAACATGGTTCAGGCAGACGGCACCAGAGTAGCGCCGGACACGTGTAATCCGGCGTGAAGCAGGAGGGCCCACCCTCCAAGGCTAAATACTACCCAGTGACCGATAGCGAATAGTACCGTGAGGGAAAGGTGAAAAGAACCCCGGGAGGGGAGTGAAATAGAATCTGAAACCTTATGCTTACAAGCAAAGGGAGCGCAAGTGACCTTGTACTTTTTGTAGAACGGGCCAACGAGTTATGGTGTGCGGCAGGTTAAGGTGTGATGCACCGGAGCCACAGCGAAAGCGAGTCTTAAATGGGCGTTTTATTGTCGTATGCTGTAGACCCGAAACCGGGTGACCTATCCATGTGCAGGTTGAAGTATCCGTAAAAGGATATGGAGGACCGAACCCGTGTCGGTTTAAAACGGCTGGGATGACGTGTGGATAGCGGTGAAATTCCAATCGAACCCGGAGATAGCTGGTTCTCCTCGAAATAGCTTTAGGGCTAGCCTCAAGTAATGATACCCGGGGGTAGAGCACTGAATGTTCGCGGGGCCTTCACCGGTTACCAACAACTATCAAACTCCGAATACCGGACTATCAAACTTGGGAGTCAGACTATGTGAGATAAGTTTCATAGTCGAAAGGGAAACAGCCCAGACCAACAGCTAAGGTCCCCAAATGTAAGTTAAGTGTAAAAGGATGTGGAGCTGCAAAAACAACCAGGATGTTGGCTTAGAAGCAGCCACTCATTTAAAGAGTGCGTAACAGCTCACTGGTCGAGTGACTCTGCGCCGAAGATAAACGGGGCTGAAACTTACTACCGAAGCTTTGGGTCTGCAGACTTTGTCTGTGGGCGGTAGAGGAGCGTCGTATACAGGCTGAAGCGGAGCCGTGAGGATCCCGTGGACGGTATACGAGTGAGAATGTTGGCATGAGTAGCGAAAGACGGGTGAGAATCCCGTCCACCGAATATCTAAGGTTTCCTGAGGAAGGTTCGTCCGCTCAGGGTAAGTCGGGACCTAAGCCGAGGCCGAAGGGCGTAGGCGATGGACAACAGGTTGAAATTCCTGTACCACCAATGCTTGTTTGAACGATGTGGGGACGCAGAAGGATAACACAACCGCGCCGTTGGTTGAGCGCGGCCAAGCAGTGAGGCTGGAGAGTAGGCAAATCCGCTCTCTACTAAGGTTGAGCTGTGATGGGGAGGGAAGATCAGTACCGAAGTGTGTGATTTCATGCTGCCAAGAAAAGCCGCTAGTGAGAGCAAAGGTGCCCGTACCGTAAACCGACACAGGTAGATGAGGAGAGAATCCTAAGGTGAGCGAGAGAATTATTGTTAAGGAACTCGGCAAAATGACCCCGTAACTTCGGGAGAAGGGGTGCCTACTTCGGTAGGCCGCAGCGAAATGGCCCAGGCGACTGTTTACCACAAACACAGGTCTCTGCTAAAGCGAAAGCTGAAATATAGGGGCTGACGCCTGCCCGGTGCCGGAAGGTTAAGGGGATGTGTTATCGCAAGAGAAGCACTGAACTTAAGCCCCGGTAAACGGCGGCCGTAACTATAACGGTCCTAAGGTAGCGAAATTCCTTGTCGGGTAAGTTCCGACCCGCACGAAAGGCGTAACGATCTGGGCGCTGTCTCAACAATAAACTCGGTGAAATTGTAGTACCGGTAAAGATGCCGGTTACCCGCAGCAGGACGGAAAGACCCCGTGGAGCTTTACTGCAACTTGATATTGGGTTTCGGCATTGCATGTACAGGATAGGTGGGAGGCTTTGATCCAGGGACGCTAGTTTCTGGGGAGCCACCGTTGGGATACCACCCTTGTAATGTTGAGATTCTAACGATGCGCCGTTATCCGGCGCTCGGACAGTGTCTGGCGGGCAGTTTGACTGGGGCGGTCGCCTCCTAAAGAGTAACGGAGGCGCCCAAAGGTTCCCTCAGTGCGGACGGAAATCGCGCGTAGAGTGTAAAGGCAGAAGGGAGCTTGACTGCGAGACATACAGGTCGAGCAGGGACGAAAGTCGGGCTTAGTGATCCGGTGGTTCCGAGTGGAAGGGCCATCGCTCATCGGATAAAAGCTACCCCGGGGATAACAGGCTTATACCCCCCAAGAGTTCACATCGACGGGGGTGTTTG
>WRMW01000010.1 GCA_009776955.1 Clostridiales bacterium
CAAGCCCGTAACGGGCGTGCAGCGTCTTGGTGATCGCCGCCGTCAGCGTCGTCTTGCCATGGTCGATATGACCTATCGTGCCGATGTTTACGTGCGGTTTGTTCCGCTCAAATTTTGCTTTCGCCATTGTTGATTCCCTCCTTTAACAATATCTAACCATAATATCTGCTTATCTTTTCCAACAAATTTTCGGGCAGCCTTTCAAAATGATCGAACTGCATTACATATACGCCCTTCCCCTGCGTCTTGGAGCGCAGATCGGTCGCATACCCAAACATATTCATAAGAGGCGCAAAACCCCTTACCGTCACGGCTCCGGTGTTCATGTCCGAACCCTCAATGCGCCCTCGCCTTGAATTGAGGTCGCCTATGATATCGCCCATATACTCCTCGGGCACAGTCACCTCTATCTTGAACACAGGCTCGAGCAATACAGGATTTGCCTGCATCACAGCGTCGCGAAACGCCATGGTGGCAGCGATCTTGAAAGCCATCTCGGAACTGTCAACCTCGTGGGTTGACCCGTCGTACAGCTCTACGCCTACGTCAACGACCTGATAGCCGCCTATCGGCCCGTTTTGCGCTGCCTCCTTTATGCCTTCTTCAATCTTGGAGATATATTCTTTTGGGATGGCTCCGCCGACCACGGAGTTCTTGAACTCAAAGCCAGCGCCTGGCTCGAGTGGATAGACCCTGATGCAAACATGGCCGTACTGGCCTCTGCCGCCCGTCTGCTTCACATGCTTGTAGTCGACCTCGGCCTCGCTTGTGACAGCCTCTTTGTAAGACACCTGCGGCTTGCCTATATTGGCTTCGACCTTGAATTCGCGCAGCAGTCTGCCGACGATGATTTCAAGGTGAAGCTCTCCCATGCCCGCAATGATAGTCTGGCCTGTCTCCTCGTTTGTATACGTCTTGAACGTCGGGTCTTCATCCATAAGCTTGCCGAACGCAATGCTCATCTTTTCCTGGCCTGCCTTGGTCTTAGGCTCTATTGCAATCTCGATGACAGGGTCTGGAAAGTCCATTGACTCAAGCACTATCTTGTGGCGCTCATCGCAAAGCGTGTCGCCTGTCACGGTCTCCTTGAGCCCCACGGCGGCGGCTATGTCGCCAGCATAGACGGTCTCGATCTCCTCGCGTTTGTTGGCGTGCATCTGGAGTATCCTACCGAACCGCTCCTTCTTGTCCCGTGTCGGATTGTAGACGTATGATCCAGAATCAATCGTTCCGGAATATACGCGGAAGAACGCCAGTTTGCCGACAAAAGGATCTGCCATTATCTTGAACGCAAGCGCGGAAAACGCCGCCTCGTCTTTTGATTCGCGGATCTTTTCCTCTCCCGTTCTGGGATCCTGCCCTATGACTGGCGGTATGTCAACAGGGGACGGAAGATAGTCGACCACAGCGTCAAGCAGAAGCTGAATCCCTTTGTTGCGGTACGAACTGCCGCAAAGCGCCGGCACCATCTCGCCTTTGATGGTCATTTTGCGGATAGTGGTTTTTATCTCTTCCGCCGTGAACTCCTCGCCCTCGAGATACTTCATCAGCAAGTCTTCATCGCCATCGGACACGGATTCCAGCAAGACGCCGCGCCACTCCTCGGCCGCTTCTTTCATTTCCTCGGGAATCTCGCCCACGGTGTACTTCATGCCGAGGTCGTCGTCATAGTATTTGGCGTTCATCTCGATAAGGTCGACCACGCCGACAAACTTTTCCTCAGCGCCTATCGGAAGCTGCACGGGCACGGCGTTGGCTCTGAGGCGATCCTTCACCATGTTCACCACGCGCACAAAATCAGCACCCATTATATCCATCTTGTTAACAAAGATGATACGCGGGACATCGTACTTCTCAGCCTGCCGCCAAACGGTCTCGGACTGAGGCTCCACGCCGCCTTTCGCGCAGAACAAAGCCACAGCGCCGTCCAGAATGCGCAACGAACGCTCCACCTCGACGGTGAAATCGACGTGTCCAGGCGTGTCGATGATGTTGATTCTCGTATCGCGCCATTGAACCGTCGTCGCCGCGCTCGTTATGGTGATGCCACGCTCCTGCTCAAGCTCCATCCAGTCCGTGGTCGCAGCGCCTTCATGAACCTCGCCCATCTTGTGGGTGCGGCCTGTGTAGAAGAGTATGCGCTCCGTCGTGGTCGTCTTGCCCGCGTCGATATGCGCCATGATTCCGATATTTCTTGTTTTCTCAAGTGAAAACTGTCTCGGCATTTTCTTTTACGTCCTTTAAAACCTATAGTGTGCGAAGGCTCTGTTGGCCTCAGCCATCTTATGGGTGTCTTCCTTCTTCTTGACGGACGCACCCGTGTTGTTGGCGGCATCCATCAATTCTTTTGCAAGACGGTCGCACATCTTCTTTTCGCCGCGCTTACGGGTAAAGCTCGTGAGCCACCTGAGCGCAAGCGTCTGGCGCCTGTCTGGGCGCACTTCCATCGGCACCTGGTAGTTGGCACCGCCAACACGACGCGCCTTGACTTCAAGCACGGGCATGATGTTGTTCATGGCCTTCTCAAAGACTTCGAGCGGGTCATCGCCCGTCGCGTCCTTGATTTTGTCAAATGCGTCATATACGATTGCTTGCGCCGTCCCCTTTTTCCCGTCCAACATAATGCTGTTGATGAGCTTGGTCACAACAGTGCTGTTGTAGATTGGATCGGGGACCACTTCGCGCGGAACTATGTTTGCTTTTCTCGGCACTTCTCTTCCCTCCTGTAAAATGCGTAACCTGATGCGGTTACTACCGGTACTCGGCGGCACCTGCGTCCGCCGTGGCGCCGTATTATAAGGAATAATTATAGATACGGCTCTTTATTAACTTTTTTGCCGTAGTTTCCTACTTCTGCTTCGGCCTCTTCGCGCCGTACTTGCTGCGTGCCTGAAGCCTGCCGGTCACGCCGGACGTGTCGAGGATGCCTCGGATGATATGGTAACGCACACCAGGGAGATCCTTCACCCTGCCGCCCCGTATCATAACCACGCTATGCTCCTGCAAGTTGTGGCCGATGCCCGGTATATAGGCAATGACTTCGATGCCGTTGGAGAGCCTGACACGGGCAACCTTGCGAAGCGCAGAATTTGGCTTCTTGGGCGTAACGGTCTTTACCGACGTGCATACGCCGCGCTTCTGGGGCGACCTCGCATCCGTCGGGCGCCTGTGTATGGTGTTCATACCCTTAAGCAACGCCGGCGCGGTCGATTTCTTGACAGAACTCTCTCGTCCTTGTCTTACAAGTTGATTGATTGTTGGCACTATCCTTCCTCCTTTCTTTATTATTTTGCGCTTGCGGATTTCTTATACAACCCGCGAGCGGAATATGTTATCACAAAACAGGGTCACCTTGCAATAGTTCGGCCATTGTTGGCTCTTTGGTGCCGATAATCAATTCCCTAAGCTCGGCCGCCCTGTCCTCGGCGCTAGCCCCATTGAATATCTCAGGCAGCAATTGTGACTCCCTGTCATGGTTCTCGATGTATTCGGCCTTGTCGCCATAATCGACCTCGACGCCGTTGTAAAGATCCATGCCCGTGCCAGCCGGTATAAGCTTGCCGATGATGACGTTTTCCTTGAGGCCAAGCAGGTTGTCCGTCTTGCCTTCGATGGCCGCGCCTGTAAGCACCTTTGTGGTCTCCTGGAAAGATGCAGCCGACAGGAAGGACTCGGTGGCAAGCGACGCTTTCGTGATGCCCTGAAGCACCTGGACGTACTCTGCCGGCGCTTGGCCATCCTCCAGCTTTGCGTTGGCTTCCTCGATCTCCGGCATGGAATAGTTTTTGTCGGGCAGAAGCGAGGTGTCGCCAGGATCGGAAATCCTGTACTTTGAAAGCATCTGACAGACGATAATCTCGATGTGCTTGTCGTTGATGTCTACGCCTTGAAGCTTGTACACGCGCTGGACTTCCTTGAGCAAATAATTGTATACGCCTTTGACGCCCTTGAGCTCAAGCACGCGCTTAGGGTCGAGGGGGCCTGACGTAAGCGGGTCGCCCGCTTCGACACTCTGCCCCGGCTCAACGATGATGGTGTTTCCGAACTGCGGTATCTCATATATGCGAACCCCCATCTCCATTGCCTCTTTTGGATTCATGTCAGGGCTGGGGCCGATGGTGATAAGCCTGCTTTGATGCTGTCCGAACTCAATGGACTGAACTACGCCGTCCTGCTCGCAAACCTTGGCAAGACCCTGCTGCGGCTTGCGCGCTTCGAAAAGCTCCTCGACGCGGGGAAGTCCTTGCGTGATGTCGCCAGCCGCCGCAACACCGCCCAAATGGAAGGTCCGCATCGTAAGCTGTGTGCCTGGCTCGCCGATGGACTGGGCGGCCTGGATGCCAACTGCCTCGCCGATATTGACGGGCTCGCCAGTCGCAAGGTTGCGACCATAGCACTTTGCGCAGACGCCGGCTTTGGCACGGCACGTCAGGACGGAACGGACTTCAAGCTCTTCAATGCCGGCCTCGTCAACAAGCGTTGCTGCGTTCTCATCGATCTCTTCGCCACCTGCCACTATGACCTCGCCGGTATCAGGGGCTATAATATCCCTAAGCGCCGTACGCCCTATTATACGCTGGCGCAGCGGTTCAATATCTTCACCGGTCTGGTATGTGAACGCTGCCACAGAAACGCCTTCTTCCACTCCGCAGTCCTCTTCCCGGACAATCATATTGTGGGACACATCCACGAGACGTCTTGTCAGGTATCCCGACTCGGCCGTTCTGAGCGCCGTGTCAGCAAGCCCCTTGCGGGCGCCGTTCGAGCTGATGAAGTACTCAAGAACTGACAGGCCTTCGCGGAAGTTGGCCTTTATCGGTATCTCTATGGTCTTGCCGGCCGCGTTCGCCATAAGGCCGCGCATGCCGCCTATCTGCCGTATCTGGCTCTTGGAGCCCCTGGCGCCCGACAATGCCATGATATATAGGCTGTTTAGCTCGCCAAGGCTGTCCATTACCGCGTTTGCCACGTCCTCCGTCGCCTTGTTCCAAGTCTTTACAACATTTTCGTAACGCTCTCTTTCATTGATAAAGCCGTCCAGGTACAATTGCTCATACTTATTGACATCGTCGTCCGCTTCGCCTATTATGATCTCTTTCTCTTCCGGAATCTTCATGTCCGAAATGCTGATGGTGACCGCAGACACCGTGGAATAACGGAAACCTAAATCCTTGATATGGTCGAGCATCTTCGCTGTCTCAGTGTTTCCGTGCTTGCGGAAGCAACGGTCTATGATACGGCCAAGCATTTTCTTGTCGCAAAACGCGTCGACTTCCAGCGAGTACAAGTCTTTTGACCGATCTACAAAGTCAAGGTTTTGAGGCAGGTACTCATTGAAGATAAAGCGGCCAACCGTGCTGTCGACAAGCTTGCCCCGCTTGTCGTTCGGCCCTGCGTACCTACGTACGCGCACAATGGCATGCAACGTCAACTCGCCGCTCTGGTATGCCATAAGCATTTCATTGTAGTCCGCGAAGTTCTTGCCATCGACTACACGTTTTTCGCTCCCTTTGCCTATCACTTCTGATATATAGGCATCGCCCCTCCAATATGTCGTTGCGCGCGTCGGATCTTTTTTGTCGACCGCCACCTTGATGGGGCTGTCGCTTTCTTCCTTTGCCTTTTTGTCGAGCGGCACGGGATCCTTGTCGCTCACGCCGTGGTGCGTAAGATAGTAAGCCCCTAGTATCATGTCCTGTGTCGGGGTCGTGATGGGCGAGCCGTCTTTCGGCGCGAGTATATTGTTGACGGAAAGCATCAGGAAGCGTGCCTCCGCCTGTGCCTCTACAGTCAAAGGCACGTGTACAGCCATCTGGTCGCCATCGAAGTCGGCGTTGTATGCCGTGCAGACAAGGGGATGCAATTTGATGGCCTTGCCCTCGACAAGCACGGGCTCAAAGGCCTGTATGCCAAGCCTGTGCAGGGTAGGCGCACGGTTGAGGAGGACGGGATGCTCTTTGATGACTTCGTCGAGGACGTCCCAGACCTTTGGGTTGACCTTTTCCACCATACGCTTTGCGCTCTTGATGTTGTGAGCCGACTCGTTCTTTACAAGCTCCTTCATTATGAACGGCTTGAAAAGCTCAAGCGCCATCTTCTTGGGAAGGCCGCATTGGTAGAACTTCAGCTCGGGACCGACCACGATGACCGAACGGCCGGAATAGTCGACACGCTTGCCGAGCAGGTTTTGGCGGAAACGGCCCTGCTTGCCCTTTAGCATATCGGACAGCGACTTGAGCGGGCGCGAACCTGGCCCCGTCACGGCCCGGCCGCGCCTACCGTTGTCTATCAAAGCGTCTACCGCTTCCTGAAGCATGCGCTTCTCGTTGCGCACTATGATGTCGGGCGCGTTGATCGAAAGCATTTTTTGCAGCCTGTTGTTGCGGTTTATGACCCTGCGGTAAAGGTCGTTCAAATCGGATGTGGCGAATCGCCCGCCGTCAAGCTGAACCATCGGCCTAATGTCCGGCGGGATGACGGGGACGACCTCAAGAATCATCCACTCTGGCTTGTTGCCTGACGAACGCAAAGCCTCAACGACTTCAAGCCTGCGGACAAGCTTGCCCTTTTTCTGGGCAGTAGCGCCTACAAGCTCCTCCCTTATCTTTGCCGAAAGCTTATCGAGATCGACGGCCTCAAGCAACTCGCGAATGGCTTCCGCGCCCATGCCGGCCTGGAAAGCGTTTTTCGCCTTGTATGTATCTCTGGCTTCACGGTATTGATCCTCGGAAAGAATCTGCATGTGGTCAAGATCCGTTTCACCAGGGTCGGTCACTATGTAAGCAGCAAAATATAGCACTTTTTCCAAATTTTTCGGCGTCAGGTCCAGCACCAAACTTATTCTGGACGGTATGCCCTTGAAATACCATATATGCGAAACGGGCGATGCCAGTTTTATATGGCCCATGCGCTCACGCCGGACTTTCGCCTTGGTGATCTCGACGCCGCAGCGGTCACAGATCATGCCTCTGAACCGGATGCGCTTGAACTTCCCGCAATGGCACTCCCAGTCCTTTATCGGCCCAAATATGCGCTCGCAGAAAAGCCCTTCTTTTTCGGGCTTTAGCGTCCTATAGTTGATCGTTTCGGGCTTCTTTACTTCGCCATGCGACCACGAGAGTATCTTCTCTGTGGAAGCAAGGCTGATTTTCAGGGCTTTGAAATTTGTAAATTCGCTATTCAAAATCGCTGTCCTCCATGGCTATATATCGTCTGAGCTATTGTCCGCGCCCGGCACAAGGCTTTCTATCTCTATCGGCCCTTCATCTTCCGGCAACACTAGGATATTGTCCTCCGAAAGCACTATGTTTTCATCATCATCGTCATCGTCTTCCTCTTCGCCGCCGTCTTCCTCCACAAGAGAGATGGCCTGCGGCTCTACCGACAAGAACGCATCGTCTTCCGGCGTCAAAGTGTCTGTGGATATGATGCGCTCGATAAATGTCGAAGCGCCTCCAAGATCCGCAAACTCCTTGAGCATGATCTCTTCGCCTTCTTCATCGCGCACCGTTACATCAAGGCAGAGGCTTTGCATCTCTTTGATAAGCACCTTGAATGATTCGGGTATGCTCGGCTCGGGGATGTTCTCGCCCTTGACGATGGCTTCGTATGTCTTGACTCGCCCTACTATGTCGTCAGACTTGACCGTCAATATCTCCTGCAGGGTATAGGCCGCCCCGTATGCCTCAAGCGCCCAGACCTCCATCTCGCCAAAACGCTGCCCGCCGAACTGCGCCTTGCCGCCAAGCGGCTGTTGCGTGATCAGCGAGTACGGGCCTGTCGAACGTGCATGTATCTTGTCGTCGACAAGGTGGTGGAGCTTGAGCATATACATATACCCGACAGTGACGGGGTTGTCGAATATCTCGCCCGTCCTGCCATCGCGCAACCACAGCTTGCCGTCCTCCGGAAAGCCACAATCCACTAGGGTTTTCGTGATTTCGGACTCATGCGCGCCGTCAAATACAGGCGTGCTGATATGCCAGCCCTTCTCTTTGGCGGCGAGGCCAAGATGGACCTCTAGCACCTGCCCGATGTTCATGCGGGACGGCACGCCTAGCGGGTTGAGCATGACCTGCAACGATCTGCCGTCTTCAAGGAACGGCATGTCTTCCTCGGGAAGTATGCGCGATATGACGCCCTTGTTGCCATGGCGGCCTGCCATCTTGTCTCCAACGCTGATCTTGCGTTTGGTAGCGACATAGACACGTACAAGCTTGTTTACGCCTGGCGGCAAATCATCTCCTGCATCACGGCTAAAGGTCTTGATGTCGACTACGATGCCAGTCTCGCCATGCGGCACCTTGAGCGAAGTGTCGCGCACTTCACGCGCTTTTTCGCCAAAGATGGCACGTAGCAGCCGCTCCTCAGGCGTCAAGTCCGTTTCGCCCTTGGGCGTAACCTTGCCGACGAGAATGTCATAACTCGTCACCTCAGCGCCGATGCGGACTATGCCGTACTCATCGAGGTCGCTGCGTGCGTCATCGCCCACATTGGGAATATCACGGGTGATTTCCTCGGGGCCGAGCTTTGTATCGCGGGCCTCACATTCATACTCCTCTATATGGAGCGATGTAAGGGTGTCGTCCATCATAAGACGTTCATTGAGGATGATGGCATCTTCGTAATTGTAGCCTTCCCATGTCATGAAGCCTATGAGCAGATTCTTGCCAAGCGCGACTTCGCCTTCATCGGTGGAGGGTCCGTCCGCAATGACCTCGCCGGCCTCTACATGCTCGCCCCTCACGACGATAGGCCGCTGATTTATGCAAGTGCCTTGGTTGGAGCGCTTGAACTTGAGCAGGCGATAGACGTCAACCTCCTCGCCTGGCGCCTTCTTGCCGCCCCTTTTGCCCGCCCCGTCGATGCGTATGCGTATGCTTTCAGCATCCACATATTCGACCACGCCCGGATTTTTCGCAAGCACCACCACGCCGCTGTCGCGAGCCGCAAGAAACTCCATGCCCGTCCCTATTATAGGGCTTTCGGTGACAAGAAGGGGGACTGCCTGCCGCTGCATGTTCGAACCCATCAAGGCACGGTTGGCGTCGTCATTCTCAAGGAATGGGATCATGGCGGTCGCAACGGACACGACCTGCTTGGGGCTGACGTCCATATAGTCAACATGCTCTTTCGCGACCAAGTCTATATCGCCCTTTTGCAGGCGGGCCGCAACACGCTTGTTGAGAAAACGCCCTTTGCTGTCAAGGGGCTCGTTCGCCTGCGCTATTATGAGAATCTCCTCCTCGTCCGCCGAAAGGTATTCGATCTCCTCGGTCACGATGCCGTTCTTTTTGTCGACCTTGCGGTATGGCGTCTCGATAAACCCGTACTCGTTGACGCGTCCGTAGGTGGTCAACGAACCGATCAAGCCTATGTTCGGGCCTTCCGGCGTCTCGATCGGGCACATCCTGCCATAGTGGCTGTAGTGGACGTCGCGGACTTCAAAGCCGGCACGCTCACGCGAAAGGCCGCCTGGCCCGAGGGCAGAAAGCCTGCGCTTGTGCGTAAGCTCCGCAAGCGGGTTGTTCTGATCCATGAATTGCGAAAGCTGCGAGCTGCCGAAAAACTCTTTTATGGCCGCCGTCACAGGACGGATATTCATAAGCTGCTGCGGCGTCGCCGACTCGATGTCCTGAATCGTCATACGTTCCCTCACAGCGCGCTCCATACGGGTAAGCCCGATACGGAATTGGTTTTGCAGCAATTCGCCGACCGTACGCACACGGCGGTTGCCGAGATGGTCGATGTCGTCATCCGAACCGATGCCGTAGGGCAGGCCAATAAGATAGCTGAACGATGCGATGATGTCGTCTGCCAGCATATGCTTAGGCGAAAGCTTTGACTTCGACGCAACAATCTCTTCCATAATATATGATGTCTTGTCCTTCGATTTTTTGGCAGACGCCGATTCTTCCGCCTTTTTCAGCACGTCCATAAGCGCCGGATAGTAGACGCTTCTTGGCATGCCTCTCTCAAGCAGCTCTGCCGCCACCTTCTCGTTGACATAACCGCCTATGTCCACAAAACGGCTGCCGATAACCCTAACGTCCCGGTCAACCGTGCTGTCAACCGGCGTATGGTCTTCACCCACATATGTCTTTTTCGTAACCCCGACGCGCACCAGGACTGAAAACACGCCTGCATTCTCTATACGTTGCGCAAGCTCCTTTTTAATCTCTATCGGCTTTTCCGGGCTGGCGCCGGCAATGACCTCGCCAGTGTTGGGGTCGATCACATCCTCTATAAGCATCTGCCCGACAAGCCGCGAAGACAAGCCTAGCTTCTTATTGTATTTATAGCGGCCGACCTTTGCCAAGTCATAGCGCTTGGGGTCAAAAAACAGATTTTCAAAGACGCGCCTTGCATTTTCCGGCGTCGGCATATCGCCAGGCCGAATCTTGCGGAATATTTCCATGATAGCGTCTTCATAGCTTTTGGCAGTATCCTTTTCGAGCGTGGACATGAGTATGGGATCCGCGCCAAAAACGCGGATGATGTCTTCTTCCGTACCGAGTCCCAGATGGTCTGAGATGCCGGCAGGGTTACGTGCCATGCTCTCGTTCATGTTTTGTGCGAGAGCCTTTATGAGTATGGTCGCCGGCAGCTTTCTGGTGCGGTCGACGCGAACAAACAGCACGCCGTTGTCGTCCGTTTCGTATTCGAGCCATGCGCCGCGATTCGGGATGATCTGGGCCTTATAGTATTGAAGCTCCTCTATGCCCTCTGCCTCGGCCGCCTTCTCGGCCGCCTCTTGCTTGGCTGAGGCCCGTTCGGAAGTCCGCTCTTTTTCGGCCTTCTCCTTTGTGTCCATTATGCTGTAATAGGGACCTGGCGAGCGCACGAGCTGCGTCACGACGACACGCTCAGCGCCGTTGCATATGAAAGTGCCCTTTTCGGTCATAAGCGGAAACTCGCCCATGAATACCTCTTGCTCTTTAATCTCGCCCGTCTCCTTGTTGACAAGGCGAACGCCGACCTTCAGCGGCGCCGAGTATGTGGCATCACGCTCCTTGCACTCCTCTTGGTTGAACTTGGGCGGCTCCTCGGAGGTATTGTATTTGTGCTCAGTAAAATGCAGCGCGAGATTCCCCGCGAAGTCCTCTATGGGGCTTATGTCGGAAAAGATTTCCTTTAGTCCTTCTGTAATGAACCATTTGTAGCTTTCTGTCTGAATCCTTATGAGATTTGGAACGTCTGCAACCTCTCGAATTGTCGAATAGCTCATGCGTTCCCTATTGCCGATTTTTACGAGTTGGGGCATACTTATTTTCTCCTTGATTTGAATAAAAGCACAACTTGCCGCAGTCTATTATTTTATAACTGCGACTCTAAGCCTGTCAAGCACTTTTTTGGTGATTGAGTAGATGACAAAACAATGGAAATGGTGGGGACGCTAGGACTCGAACCAAGGACCCCTTGCTTGTCGAGCAAGTGCTCTAACCAGCTGAGCTACGCCCCCACACCATTGTACGTGGTATCATACTTTATTGGGAGGGGGTGTGTCAAATATTTTTGTAGGGCGTAAGTCTTGGCTTAATGTTGCTTTTAGGGGTGTCGGGGCCATCGGGGAAGTCTAGGCCGTCCAGCCTTTCATCAATTCGGTCTGCCACATTGCATTCTGCTCGGGAGTGCTCACTCGCACATATCCAATCTTCAATTCGTGCCTCCATTCGTCACGATAGGGTCCCTCACGTTTTTGGCACAGCCTAAATCCGTGATTTCCGATTCTAGCGGCACCGATTATCACGATGCCGTAAGATAATACCCTATCGACACCGCCACGCATATGCACCGCCAGGCTTTACGCTTACAAAACAGCGGAAGCGACAGGGGGTTGAAATGGTGAGGGGTGGGCAAACTGGTGTTTGCGGGCTGCTTACGATGATGTATAATGTGTGAGTGATTGGAGATTTGATAGCCGTGCCAATGCAGGGTTTTGAATGGGCGATGGCATGGTCATGGGATTGATGGCGGAACGGGAAGCGGGATAACATGGACAAGGACAGTTTGCAATACCAGTTGTACAGGCTGGACGACGACAACGAGATAAACGCCGTCATAAAGGACGAAACGATTTGGCTTACGCAGAAGTCGATGAGCGAGGTGTTTGACGTGGGGGTTCCGGCGATAAGCAAGCATCTGGGCAATATTTTCGAGAGCGGCGAGCTTGACGAAGATGTGGTTGTTTCCAATTTGGAAATAACCACTCAGCATGGTGCATTACCAGACAAAACACAGACAAAGGAAGCCAAGTTCTACAGCCTCGATGCCATCATTTCGGTCGGTTACCGCGTGAACTCCCTTAAAGCCACGCGGTTCAGGCAGTGGGCGACGAGGGTGCTACGCGGACGCACGGTTTTGCTTGCGATTACAAGGGAAATGTGCGAAAATTTGTATATTAGTTAGTGAACATCATATGCAAAAAGGATGGTGAGGAAATTGTCTGCGTATCAATTCAATGCGGTTATAGAGGGCGGAACCATTCGTATACCTGAGGAGTATGTCAAGGGGCTTTCTTCTAAGGTGCGTGTTGTGGTGATGTCTGAAAGCAAAGGGGCAAAGGACAAGGCTTCATTGTTCCCCAATCTGCACTTGGACACACGGGGCTACAAGTTCGACAGGGATGAAGCAAATGCCAGGTAGGGCTTTTGTCGATACCAATGTGTTCGTCTACCTAAATTCAGATACTGACTCTGAAAAAATGCGTGTGGCAGAATCTGTGCTGAATAGCTATGATTGCGTTGTCAGCACGCAGGTCACGAACGAGTTGTGCAATGTGCTGATCAAGAAATTTGGGAAAAGCGCCGATGAAATAAAAAGTGTCATTTCCGCAATGGAAATGGTGTGCGACATCGCTATTCTGACAGTAGGAACAACCAACAAGGCCTTGGATATTCAAGATAGGTATGGCTATTCGTTTTACGATTCACTGATTGTATCCGCAGCGCTTGAGAGTGACTGCAAATATATAATAAGCGAAGATTTGCAGGGCGGGCAGATTGTTGATGGAAAGCTGGCAATTGTAAATCCGTTTGCCGTGTAAGGTCTGCAAGGTGAGTAATTGTGGGTAATCGGTTTAGGTCGTTGGGGCTGTTTTTGGGTGTTTGTGTAATGCTTTTGGTGGCGGGGTGTTCGGGGGAGGCGGATTTGCCGGTTGAAGCAGAATTGTATGGTGATGGGGCAGCCATTGTTGGGGTGGGTGAGGGTGAAGTTCCGCCGATTGAGCCTGATGTGCAAATTGGAGAAGCAAAGCCAGTAGAATACGATACCGACATAGAGCCGTGGTTGGCGGAAATATATTTGGATATATTGACGGAAAACAGTTCAAATCTGACGGACGAGTATCTTTCAGACGGTCAAATAAGCGGTGGGATGGGGATTGGCGAGGGGCAAATAGCGATAATGGATGTTGTCGGGGATGAAACACCTGAATTGCTGTATATCTACACAGACTTGGATATAACGAATTATTTGAAGATATTCACTTTTTCTGAGGCTAATGGGGTGGAATCGGTATTGGATGCTCGTATTTATACTGCTGCGGGCGGGGAAACCAATTACTGTGTTTACCTTACACGCGATGACGAGTTGATGTTGTATTATGCTACCGGTGGTGTGGCAAGCAGTTATGGATTTTGGCCTATAATTCAAGGGCAAAATTTAGAAATCGTGGCGGATTACGGGGTTTACAGTTATAGTAGCGATTTCGCACGGCTGTATCATTGTGACCTTTCTTATACCGGTGAGCCGGTTTATATACGGTATGGAAAGGAAATATCAAATGAACAGTTTGATAAAGAAACTAAAGAAATCATGGAAGACATAGCCCAAGTCCTATTCCATGGCACAGAGATACCTGGGTACGGGCTTATGCTATACACCGAGTATTGGTGGCAAGACATCACGCCGTTCGAGGCTGAACATCTGACCTATGCGGAGGCGGTCTCATGGTTGGAAGCGAAGATGGCGGGGTGATGCGGAACGTTAGCTTAATAGAGCGGAACGGTAAAATTTGTCCGTATCGGAGACATTGGTTGTGTGCGGTGAGGGGCGCTTTGGGGAAGGTGGATGCGTATATGGGGGGTTGCGGGGGGCATCGTTGCCCCCCGCGCGAGGGGGTAGGCGGAGACGGCCGGAGCGTAGCGGAGGCCGGCTCCGGCTCAGGGGGACGCTTCCCCCACCTCTCCCACAAATGTAGGCGCAGGAGTTTGGGGGTGTTTGCGGGCGGTTTGCAATGATGTATAATGTGCGTGGTCGTTAATTCGGAGAGTAAAGGAATGAACAATTTATGGATATGATAATGAGGCGGACGATGATGTGCGGCGAGGCGAGGCTGGGCGATGTGGGCGGCGAGGTGGCGCTGAACGGCTGGGTGCAGCGCAGCAGGCGGCTTGGGGGCATTATTTTTTGCGACCTGAGAGACAGGACGGGGATTGTGCAGATTGTGTTTGATGAGGACGTGCCGGCGGAGGTGTTCGGGCGGGCTGAGGGGCTGCGGAGCGAGTTTGTCGTGGGCGTGCGGGGGGTTGTGCGCGAGCGCGAGGCGAAGAACGCGGAGCTTGCGACGGGCGATGTGGAGGTGCTGGCGCGAGAGCTCGTGGTCTATTCCGAGGCGGAGACGCCGCCCATATATGTGAAGGACGACGACAATGTGGATGAGAATTTGCGGCTGAAATACCGCTATATAGACTTGCGGAAGCAGAAGATGCAGAGGAATCTTGCGTTTCGAGCGGAGGTCTGCCGCATTGCGCGGGAGTATTTTTCGGGGCAGGGGTTCACCGAGGTGGAGACGCCGGTTTTGGTGAAGCCGACGCCGGAGGGGGCGCGTGACTATTTGGTGCCGAGCCGCATCAGCAAGGGGGAGTTCTATGCGCTGCCGCAGTCACCGCAGCTTTACAAGCAATTGTTGATGGCGAGCGGCACGGACAGGTATTTCCAGATAGCGAAGTGCTTCCGCGACGAGGATTTGCGGGCGGACAGGCAGCCGGAGTTCACGCAGATAGATCTGGAAATGTCCTTTGTGGACGTGGACGGCGTGATTGCGGTGCAGGAGGGGTTTTTGGCCAAGCTGATGAAGGAGATTAAGGGGGTGGAGCTGAGCCTGCCGCTGCCACGGCTTTCGTATGCCGAGGCGATGGAGCGGTTTGGTAGCGACAAGCCGGACACTCGCTTCGGGATGGAATTGGTGGATGTATCGGGGGCGGTGAAAGACAGCGAGTTTGGTGTGTTTGCGGATGCGGTGCGCGGCGGGGGGTCGGTGCGGGGTGTGTGCGCTACGGGGGGTTCGGAGCATTACAGCCGCAAGGACATCGACAAGCTGACGGAGGCGTGCCGCGCCCATGGTGCGAAGGGGCTTGCGTGGATGCGCGTGACGGATGAGGGGGTGCAGACCTCGTTCTCTAAGTTCTTTAGTGATGAGGGGCTTGCTTTGCTTGCGGGGCTTTTCGGGGCGGCACAGGGGGACTTGATACTTCTTGTGGCAGACAGCGACAAGGTGGTGTTCCAGACGCTTGGGTTTGTGCGGTGCGAGGTGGCGCAGCGGCTTGGGCTGATTGGCGGGGGAGCGGGTTCGGGCATGGGTGCGGGTGCCAGTGCAGGCGGGGGTGCAGGTGCGGGTGCAGGCTCGGACGTGGGCATGGGTTCGGGTGCAGGCTCGGATGAGCGGTACGAGTTCCTTTGGGTTGTGGACTTCCCGCTCTTTGAGGAGGGCGACGAGGGCGGCATAAGCGCGAAGCACCATCCTTTCACGTCGCCGGCGCCAGAGGACGCGCACCTTTTGGAGAGCGAGCCTTTGGCGGTGCGAGCCTTGGCTTATGATATCGTGCTGAATGGGAACGAGATCGGCGGGGGGAGCGTGCGTATACACGACCGCGGGCTTCAGCGACGTATGTTCGACGCGCTTGGGCTTACGGATGACGAGGTGCAGAGCAAGTTCGGCTTCTTGCTGGAGGCGTTTCGGTACGGGGTGCCGCCGCATGGGGGGCTGGCATATGGGCTTGACAGGCTTGTGATGTTGCTGCTCGGCGAGGACAGCATACGCGAGACGATTGCCTTCCCCAAGAACCAGGCAGCGGAGGACCCGGTGAGCGGTGCGCCGGGGGAAGCGGGCGATGGGCAGCTTGAGGAGCTTGGGCTGAGGTTGGCTTAGCGCTTGACAGGCAATATATAATAATTATAATATAATTATGAGCATGATACAGTTTGAATGGGATGATGAAAAGAACAAATCAAACATCAGGAAGCATGCTGTTTCGTTTGATGAAGCGCGTACTGTCTTCTATGATGAGAACGCGAAGCTCATCTCTGACCCTGATGGGTCAATGGATGAAGAAAGGTTCATTATCCTCGGCATAAGCAGGGCTTTGAGAATCCTCGTTGTGTGTCATTGCTACAGAGAGAGCGAGAGCGTCATTCGCATCATTTCGGCAAGAAAGGCCACATCAGGCGAGACGAAGATTTATGGAGGTTAGGTAGCAAGGAGGTTGGTATGAGAGCGGAATACGATTTTTCAAATGCAACAAAGAATCCCTACTCTGCAAGGCTGCGTAGGCAGATTACTATTCGGATAGATGCGGATACGATTGATTACTTCAAGCGTATGGCATCCACGACCGGCATTGCATATCAGAACTTGATAAACCTGTATTTAGGCGATTGCGCCACCAACGATAAGCAAATCAGCATCTCTTGGAGGTAGTGTCCAACATCGCTTCCAACGCCAATCCCGCCGCTTTTCCGTAGGCGCGGACCAAACCGCCTTTGCCCAACAAGACACCGCCGAAGTAGCGGACTACAACGACGACCGTGTTTTCCATATTTCGACGCTGTATGGAGTTCAGCAGCGGCAGTCCCGCCGTGCCGTGAGGTTCTCCGTCATCGCTGTAACGGGCGATATTCGGCAAGACATACGCAAACGCGACGTGCCGCGCTTTTTTGTGCTGTTGTGAGATTTCGGCAATATAGGCTTTTGCCTCGTCCTCGGAGTCTATCCCGGCGGCATATGCGATAAAGCGTGATTTTTTGACGATCAACTCGTTTTTCGATAATGAAGTCGTAGCCATTTGCACAATTATATCACTAATTATCAACGCCCCTAAAATTATTGTCGATAAAGCATTTGACAAACAGCATACTGCAATTAAAATACAGTTATGAGCGTGAACAAAATGATTAGGGATGGTCTGAAGGGGGCGTGAGCGACACGGACCGTATAGGCGTGCTTGGGGGGTCGTTCGACCCGGTGCATATGGGGCATCTTGGGCTTGCGGATGCGGCACGGGCACGGGCGGGGCTTTGCCAGGTGCTGTTCATGCCTGCGTGCGTGCAGCCGTTCAAGCAGGGGGCGGAGATGTCGTCGGCGGATGATAGGCTGAGGATGCTCGGGCTTGCGTTGGAGGGCAGGCCGCATTTTGGAGTGACCGAGGTTGAGATAGAGCGGGGCGGGGTGTCGTACACGATAGACTCGCTAAGGGCGCTGAGTGCGGGGCTGTTTGGCGGCAGGGGAGCGGCGCAGACTGCGGGGCGTGACGATGCGCGGCTCTGCTTTATAATTGGAACGGATATGTTCTTGATGATTGAGAAGTGGAAGGACGCAGACGCGTTGTTGCGGGAGTTCGATTTTGCTGTGGGGGTGCGTCCGGGCTACAGGCATGGTGAGGCTGTGGCGCTTGCGGGCAGGCTACGTGAGGAGTACGGCACGCGGATAGACCTTGTGGACAATCCGCCTTTGGAGCTTTCGTCCTCTGAGATACGGGAGCGCGTGAGAAGCGGCGGTGATATCTGCGGGCTTGTGCCAGAGGGCGTGCGGCGTTTCTTGCTTGTAAGGGAGAAGGTGGGCGAAAGGCGGTTTTCGCATACCAAGCGCGTCATCGATCTGGCGGTGGACATGGCGAGGCGTTTTGGCGAGAGCGTGGAAAAGGCGGGGCTTGCGGCGTTGCTTCACGATTATTGCAAGGATCCTACGGGCGGTGCCGAGAACGATTTGGCCCATGGCGGGATGGCGGCGGATACCGCAGAGCGTATCTTCGGAATCGATGATGAGGACGTGCTGAACGCCATACGCTTCCATACGACGGGCCGGGCGGGCATGAGCCGGCTCGAAAAAATAATTTTTTTGGCAGATACGGTGGAGCCGGGAAGGACGTATAATAGCATTGCGGAGCTGAGGGAGACGTGCCTTGACGATCTGGACAGGGGCACGCTGACGGTGCTTGTGGAGCTGAAGAAGTATCTTGAGCAGAAAGGGCTTGCAGTGAGTGCGGATACCGAGGCGGCTATAGAGGACTTGCGGAAATGATTAAGGGCGCAAGGGCACTATGCGGCGCTCTCGATTTTGGTGCGGGCCGTCCCGAAGTCTACTCTACGGTAGAGCGCCACGCGCTGAAGCGCTGCGCTCCTCGATGTACGGGGCACGACGGAGCTGAAGCTCCTGTGGCCCCAGTCACGATTTGCGATAAAGATGACGCAAATCTAGGGAGCAGCTTCGGCTCCGACCCGCAGGAGACGGACCGCCGCATAGTGCCTCTTGACGTAACTCTGGCAATAATGATAAATAAGTAATGAATAATGAGTGGTAAGCAAGGAGGGTGTACTTGGACAATAGGGAATTGGCATTGAAAGTCGGGGAGGTGCTGTCGGCGAAGAAGGCAGAGGACGTGATTGCGCTCGGCATAGCGGAGCAGTCGTCGTTCGCGGACTTTTTCGTGAACGCTACGGCGATGAACGAACGGCAATTGGCCGCGCTTGCGAACGAGGTGGAGGACCAGCTTGCGAAAGAAGGAATTATACCTAAGAACATCGAAGGGAAACCACCGTCGGGCTGGATGCTTATGGACTACGGCGATATCGTGGTAAATCTGTTCTTGCGTGAGCAGCGCGAAATGTACCAGCTTGAGAAGATATGGGGCGACGGGGAGTTTATCGCGATAGAGTGAGCGCCGCCCAAGCCCCGCAAAGGTGATGCCCAAGCTCCGCTAGACATCCTAAGTTATTTTCGTGAAGTCGCTTGCGCCGTGCTTGCATATGGGGCAGATGAAGTCCGCAGGCAGCGGGTCGCCCTCATAGACATAGCCGCAGATGTTGCAGCGCCACCCGCCTTTCTTCGCTGAATCTTGCGGTTTTGGCTTGATATGCTGCTGATAGTAAGCGTAGGTAAGGCTGTCGGCCGCGCCTAGCACCTCGCCTGCCGTGATCTCCGCCTTGAACATGGTATGTGAGCCGAAGTCAAAGGTCCCAGTCACTTCGCCGGACAGATAGGCACCCGTGTAATCGGAAAGGTAGACGAGCCCGTTTTCGCTCCTTGCGACACCTGTGTAGCCAGCGAGCTTGTCGGCGGTCTTGCCGGATTGATATCCAAAATTCTCGAATACGGCGAAGGGCGTTTCCGTCGTAAGGACAGAGAGGTTGAATTTTTTCGACTTCATAATCATGTCGTGGGTGAAGTTCTGCTTGTTGACGGTGATGACGCCGACGACGGACGGGTCGCTCGTGACCTGCAGCACCGTGTTGACGATGCAGCCGTTGTCCTTGCCGTCACTCTGCGCCGTCAAAACGTAGAGTCCGTACCCCAGTTTGAATAATGCCTTTTTGTCCATTTTCCGTTTGCCTCCCTTTATCTTCAATTCAGCGCCAATCCAAAATCCTGAAAGATTATGTGATATAATCTGCGGGCAAACAATTATATAACATTATGCAAACATTATGCAAAACTTTGAAAGCAGGCAAGATGAAAGAAAGATACGAGTTTAGCGAAATTGAGACAAAGTGGCAGCGGCGCTGGGACGACGAGGGGCTGTTCAAGACGGAGGACGCAGGGGGCGATAAGTTCTATCTGCTAGAGATGTTCCCATATCCGTCAGGGAAGCTGCATATGGGGCATGTGCGAAATTATTCCATTGGGGACGTGGCGGCGCGGTATCTGCGGATGACGGGCAAGAATGTGTTGCACCCGATGGGGTGGGACGCGTTCGGGCTGCCGGCGGAGAATGCGGCGATAAAGCATGGGATACATCCTGACATCTGGACGCGCGAGCATATCGAGGCGATGCGGGCGCAGCTAAAGACGCTCGGCATAAGCTACGATTGGGACCGCGAGGTCTCGGCGTGCGACCCTGGATTCTACAAGTGGACGCAGTGGATTTTTGTGCAATTCTTCAAGCATGGTCTCGCATATAAAAAGAAAAACCCCGTGAATTGGTGTCCGTCGTGCGAGACGGTGCTTGCGAACGAGCAGGTGGTGGAGGGCAATTGTGAGCGTTGCGGGACGGCGGTCGTGAAAAAGAGCCTGGAGCAATGGTACCTCGCCATCACGGAGTACGCGCAGCGTCTGCTTGACGATCTGGACGGGCTTCACTGGCCGCAGAATGTCAAGACGATGCAGCAGAACTGGATAGGGCGCAGCACGGGCGCGGACGTGGATTTTGCAATTGAGGGCTTTGGCGAAAAACTGCGGATATTCACGACGCGGCCTGACACTCTGTTCGGCGTGACATATATGGTGCTTGCGCCTGAGCATCCTTTCGTGGCGCCTTTGACAGAGGGCACGGAGTACGAGGGCGATGTGGCGAAATTCTTGGAGAAGCTACAGTTTATGAGCGACATTGACCGCACTTCCGAGACGCTTGACAAGACTGGGCTGTTTATCGGGCGCTATGCCATAAATCCGCTGAACGGAAAGCGCGTGCCCATCTTCATTGCGGATTATGTGCTGATGGACTATGGGACGGGGGCGATAATGGCCGTGCCTGCCCACGATGTACGCGACTTCGAGTTTGCGGTGAAGTACGGGCTCGACATAGTGCCTGTCATCGACCCCGGCCCGGACAGCGGAATTGACATAACCAATCTGGACGCGGCTTTTGTCGCTGATGGGAAGATGATAAACTCCGGGCGGTTTGACGGCATGGACAGCCGCGAGGGGATAGAGGCGGTAACTGCCTATATTGAGGAGCAAGGCTATGGCGTAGGGTCGATAAACTTTCGGCTGAGGGACTGGCTTATTTCGAGGCAGCGGTATTGGGGGACGCCCATCCCGATGATATACTGCGAGGCCTGTGGCTGGGTGGCGGAGAAAGAGGAGAACCTGCCTGTCGTTCTGCCGACGGACGTGGTGTTCAAGGGCAAGGGCGAGTCGCCGCTTACGACGAGCGCGACGTTCCGCAATACGGAATGCCCTGTGTGCGGCGGGCCGGGCGAACGCGAGATAGACACGATGGACACCTTCCTCGACTCGTCATGGTATTTTATGCGATATACCGACGCGCACAATGATGAGTGCTTTGCAGGGGCGGACAAGCTTAAGCACTGGATGCCAATAGACCAATATATAGGCGGGGTGGAGCACGCGATACTCCACTTGCTTTACGCGCGGTTCTTTACGAAGTTCCTATACGACAAAGGCTATTCGCCGGTGGATGAGCCGTTTACGCGGCTGTTGACGCAGGGCATGGTGCTTGCCGAGACGTTTTACCGTGACGGCGAGGGGGGGCGGCCGCAATGGTACAACTTCTCGGAGGTGGACCTATCCCGCGACGAGCAGGGGCGGATCGTGTCCGCTGTGCTGAAAGAGGACGGGCAGCCTGTGACCATCGGCAAGGTGGAGAAGATGGCGAAGTCGAAGAACAACGGCGTCGATCCAGAGGAGCTGATAGGGAAGTACGGCGCGGACACGCTGAGGCTGTTTGTGCTGTTTGCGTCGCCGCCTGAGAAAGAGCTTGAGTGGTCGGAGGCGGGGCTTGAGGGCAGCTATCGGTTCATAAACAGGGTGTGGCGGATAGTGCGTTGGGCTGCCGAGGGTACGGATGGCCAGCAGGGGGCGCAGCACAGCGCTCTCGATTCTGATGCGGAGAAAGAGCTGCTGTATGCGATGAACGCGACGATAAAGAAAACCACTGCGGATATCGGCACGCGGTACAATTTCAATACGGCGATAAGCTCCATAATGGAGTTTGTGAATGCGATGTACAAGGTTCGTGAGGGCGGTGGCGTGCGAAGCGAGCTTATGCGGGAGGCGGCGGAGAAGCTGGTGCTGCTGCTTTCGCCGTTCGTGCCGCATGTGTGCGCGGAAATGTGGGAGGCGCTCGGTAATGTGCAATCGCCGCTGCTTGAGGCGTGGCCGGTATATGACGAGACGGCGCTTGTGAGCGAGACGGAGGATATAGCGGTGCAGGTCAACGGAAAGCTGCGGGGCAAGATAGTGGTGGCGTCGGGGCTCGACGCACAGGGGCTTGCGGATGCGGCGGCGGCTTCGGACGAGGTGCGGGCGATGACGGAGGGGCTTACGGTGGTCAAGGTGATCGGCGTACCGGGGCGGCTCGTAAATATCGTGGCGAAGTGAGGGGAGCTCTCGATTTCGGTGCGGCTCGCTGCATTGTGTGCCACTGCGAGCTGTGCTAGGTCAAAATGCGCTGTAGTGTGCATCGTTGAGAACGGAATAATAGCAAGAAAGGGATACATATGTCTATAGATATGAGAAGAAGGAAAAGGGTGACGACGAGGCGGCGCGAGGGGAGCGCCGATGCGAAGCGCGGCGAGGCGAAACCTGAGGGGCAGAACGGCTCCAAGCCCGAGGGCAGGAGGGGCACCGGGCGTAGCGGTTCAGGGCACGGAGGCGACACGAAACGCAGTGGCTCCCGGCGCGGCGGGGCGAAGTCCGAATCTGCGGCAAAAGTCGAAACCGCACGCGAGGGCGCTCTTGAGATAATCCCCATAGGGGGGCTTGGCGAAATCGGCAAGAACATGACGGCTTTCCGCTATGGGGGGGACATCCTTTTGGTTGACTGCGGGTTGTCGTTCCCTGACAACGAGATGCTTGGCATAGACGTCGTCATACCTGAAATGACCTTTATCGAGGAGAACAGCGAAAGCATAAAGGGCGTCATTTTGACGCATGGGCACGAAGACCATATAGGCGCCGTCCCGTATCTGCTTCAAAAGGTGCGTACGCCCATCTACGGCACGAGGCTGACTGTCGGGCTTATCGACAGCAAGCTGCAGGAGCATGGCCTGAAAGGGGATTTCCGCAGGGTGGAAGCAGGGGAGAAGCTGAAAATCGGCAAGTTCAGGGTGGAGACTTTCGGTACGACGCACTCGGTCGCGGACTCGCTTGCGCTCACCATCGAGACGCCGGCAGGTAGGGTGTTCCATACGGGCGATTTCAAGATAGACTATACGCCGATTTACGGCGAGCCCATGGACTTCCAAAAACTTGCGGAGGTCGGCAGCAGAGGCATAGATTTAATGCTTTGCGACAGCACCAACGCCTTGCGTAAAGGGCACAGCGAGTCTGAAATGAAAATGTGGCCCATACTCGACGAAATTTTCAGCAATGCGAAATCCAGAATCATTACCGCAACTTTTTCGTCCAATGTCCACCGCATCCAAACAATTATAAATATGGCCGTGAAGTACAAGCGGAAAGTGGCGCTGTCCGGGCGCTCGATGCTCCGAGTGATAGAGCTGGCGGCGGAGCTAGGCTATATCTCGATACCGCAGGGCACGCTCGTCGACCTGGACGATATCAAAGGGGTGCCGGACAAGAAGCTCGTCATCATCACGACTGGCAGCCAGGGCGAGCCTATGAGCGCGCTGACGCGGATGGCGGCGGGTGACCACAGATCGGTGAAGATACAGCGCGGCGACACGGTGATATTGTCGTCGACGCCCATACCTGGAAACGAAAAAACCGTGGCGGGTATCGTCAACTCGCTGCTCGCGCTTGAGGCAAATGTCATATACTCCGACATCGCAGACATCCACGTCTCAGGCCACGCGAGCCAGGAAGAGATAAAGGTGATGATAAGCCTGCTCAGGCCGACGTATTATATGCCGGTGCATGGCGAGAACAAGCACTTGCTGCAGAATGCGTCCATAGCCGAAAGCCTTGGCATGAAAAGAGACCATATCATAGTTGCCAAAAATGGCAATGTAGTCGAGATGGACGGCGGGAGGGCGCAGCTTACAAAACGTACGGTACCGTCTGCGGCGGTCTTTGTGGACGGCCTCGGCGTCGGCGATATCGGCACGAGCGTTCTCAGGGAACGCAAGCAGCTTTCGGAGTCGGGGCTTATCATAGTGGCTATGGCGATAGACAGCGCTTCGGGTTTTGCGGTGGCGGGGCCGGAGGTGATTTCGCGCGGATTCGTGTACGAAAAGATGAGCGGCGACATACTTGAGGAGCTAAGGCGAATCGCAGAGGCCGAGCTTGAGGCGATCGAGCGCGAGGGCGTGGAGGATCGCGAGACCATGAAGGCCAGGATACGCAATGTGCTCAAGGGGTATATCACGGAGCGCACGCACCGGCATCCAGTGATATTGCCGATAATAATGGAGGCGTAGGGCGAAGGCGTACAGCCCCCTCGCGATGACGAAGGAGGAAGCATGGCAAATCCGTATGACAAGGCAAGGGAGCTTTCGATAGCGATAAAGGAGTCGCAGGAATACCGCGACTATATTGAGGCGAAGGAGCGGGCGGCACAGGATCAAGAGCTTGTCGCGGCGCTGAACGATTATCAGGAAAAGCAGTTCGATATGCAGAAAAAGACCATGCTTGGGGAGGATGTGGGGCAGGAGATGATGCAGCAGATGCAAAACCTCTACCAGATACTCGCGCGCGACCCTGCGGCGGCGGCCTACCTGCAGGCACAAATACGCTTTACCATGATGGTGAACGAGGTGTATCGGCATCTGGCGGAAGTGCTGAAGATGTGAAAAGCATCACCATTTCTTGTCAGCATCAACCGCAACCCCCTCCGCCAATATTGCCATAGGTGTCACGGGGCGGGCGATTTTCCACATTTCCGGTGCGGGGACTGGTGACGCCGAGTATGATCGCCGGAACGAGCAGTGCCGCAAAGACAATTAGGGCGACAAGCCAGCCCCAATCCCAAGGCGTGTCAGACAGCATCCATATTTGCATCAGGACAAACAGGGCGACGAAAGCCGCTATCAGCAATACGCCCGCCGCATCACCTTGTTCAAATTTACGCGGCGGGGTAGGGGGTACAATATACCTCTCAGAGCCGAAACTGTATTTGTCGTCAAAATCGTTACGGTAGTAATAATCGTCGTCGCGATAATGCTCCATATCCGTCGGCTCATAATGCACAGGCTCCGAAAAATCATAGTCAGGCTCTGGAAAATCGTAGTCGTCTAATTGGCCGTAATAGTCATCGTCATCGTAGTACATACATCCATTCTCCTTTGACAATTATTCTAAACCCTCCTCTTTCAGGCATTCGGGAAACCCTTTGCTGATCAGCATATGCTTGCACTTGATCGGTCGGTCAAGATACTTGCATTCTAAGCAGGATTCGCCCGTGATGTCATCTTTGAGCAATTCATCGATGGTCGATATGCCAGGTGTCCTAACCTCCACGAACTGGTCTATCTCATCGCAAATCATCGCCAATGTGAGTTCGTTGCCATCAGAGCCGCCCGTCACCGAGATGTCGATGTCATCCGTGCTGTACGCTATCATGTCAAAGAAGTCGAACAGCTGCAACGATATCTCGCCAGACTTGTTTATTATCATAAAAAGATGATACTCTTGGGTCTCGGGTTGGTATTCCGAGGTTGTCTGGAGTCGGTAGTCCACGTCCACTTTAGATAGTTTCACGTTGGAATTCGGGTGTGAGTGCCCATGGAACCTGAATTTATCCACCTTGTCTGGATCCTTGCCGATATTTTCGTCGTGCCAAAGCGCAAGTTTCTCTTCTTCCACGCTGACAGTCGCTTCTGTCACCGACTGAGGGAACAGGAACACATCTTCGATGGTGTATGTGTCTTTGTCGCGGCTTACAAACCCATACCATGCCACCTCCGTGGAGCATTTGGCTGTATACATGAGCATCTTGACAAACGCCTGCGCGTCTATTTTCACTTGAGGGCGCTTGGTTACCTCGATGCTTTTGAAAATCTTCATTGCCATTGCTGATCTCCTTTTCTGCCAATCCTGTTTTATCAGGCGCACATTCTTGTTGCGGGCTGCCATTCCTTGCAAAATCTGTTCTCATCACATACAAAGAGGGCATCGTTATAGGCTCGGAAGTATTTTTTCGGGTTTCGGATACGCTCACCCTTATGATAGACCTCCCTTCTCGAAACCTCTCTTTTACTTGTGTAGGTTTTCGTTGCCTCCGACTCGATCCTGTGGGCAAACAGCGGCAAGAGCGTATAGTGTTCTTTGCGGTTGCGAATCCAGAGGTATGGATCAAATGAGTTCGTGTTCTTTTGGCAAACGTACTCCTCGTGTGAAACCTGGGTCACTTCAAAGATAGCGTTATGGTGATCATGCTTGACGCGAGGTATTTCGCGAGCTGTAGCTGCGGCTTCTTTGCGTGACATGGCTACCACAGCAAATGTGACGGGTATATAGTTCTTACGACCAACATGTCCGCACTTTGCTTTGACTAAATAGTATTTCATTGCTTCCATCGTTTTTCCTCCTTTGTTCCACCGTTTTCGTATTCATTTCTTCCTTTCGCTCCGCCGCTTTCCCCCTCCTTTCCCACACAAAAAGCTGCCTGATTAAAATCCATGGCAGCCTTATTCCTTATTAAAACTAAAGGCAGCTTTTCTTCAATTATTGCAGGCACCCGCCCATCCAAACGGATTGCCTCGCGCACCCACTATAGCACACCAATATACATGAAGTCAACAAAAAATGAAGCGTATCTCTATAATGTGCAGTTTTTAGATGAATTTGGGCTTGATGTCGACCGTCAGCAGCTCAACTATCTTCGGGTTGAACTCTCCCTGATCCATTAGCCGTACCTTGCATTTATGATGCTTTAAGAATTTATCAAGCAGCCTAAACACTGTTTTTCCCTTCAACTGGTATATCCTCGTGAACCTCCTTTTCCGCTGCTCATATTGTTCGAACAGCGTTTTGTGCTTGTCTATTACCGAGTGCATATTGTCCACTTCCTGTTTACAAGGCGACCTTTCGAAAGACAATCCCCCCTCTTTGAAGTTAAAAGCGAAAATTATTTTTTCCTCATCCTTTTCCTTATCCCCATCCTTTGGAAAAATCTTTTTATAGCGATTGACACGCGACTTCAAGTGTTCCCGGTTTATGGCATATGTGATTGTGCTTCTGAGCGCATAAAACTCTACGAGGTCATTTAGCACCTCTTCGCAGACATTTTTGAACTTCTCTAAAAGCAGCTCTGCGTTCTCGACATGCTCGAATATCTTGAGGATATTTTCATCCAAGAGAAAGAACCCTTCGATTGAGTGGACAGGCTTTGTTGTTGTGACTCCCTTGAGATTTTCAATTTCGTTCAAAGAAAGGCTGTCAAAATCATAGTCTATGATAAAAGCATTTTTCTTTGTTGGTGATTTAAGTTTTTGAGCCGAATATCTTCTGCAAGCATCTATGACCGCTTCCTGCCCTAAAAGATAGCGTTCAGCGTCACTCCCTTTGCTCTTTTTGTTGTCTTGTGCGTAAAAGAATGCAACGCTTTCGCCGTATGCCGATGAAATACCGGCAGATTTATAAAACTGCTCGTCGGTCCGTCCTTCAACGAAAAAGTTGAAATCTGTTTCCGAGACAATAAGCTTAGCCCTAAGCGTATTGCCATCTATTTTCCTGGCTCCCATCATTCTGTCATTGTTTTCGCTCATAATACTCACTCCATCGGCAGGGGGACTATATACTGGTCGAGGGTTTCGTCCCTTATTATCGACGGCGAGTGCGTGGCAACGATTATCTGCGTATCCGTCTCTTTGATAAGATCCGGCAGAAGCTGCTCCTGCCAGATAATCGAAAGGGATATCTCAGGCTCATCGATAAGGATCCTCTTCGTACCTCCAAAAATGCATATCATAAAGATAAGCAGCAGCTTTTTCTCCCCCGACGAAAGAAGGTCGAGTCCTATGCTTGTGTCAAACTTGTGGACAGTAAGGCTGCCCTTCTCCTTTTGCGTGGTGTTTGTTTTCGTCACAACGATGCCGGCAGGCGTGAGCTCGATGCTCTTGTTTTTGATATACTTGCGCAGCAACCTCTGCAACTTCGCAACTTTTTCGCTCTTTTTTTCCTTTACGGGAAGAAAGACTCTGTCATAGAACTCAAGAAATATTTTGAGTTTCATATGCCCGTGTATGTTATTTTCAAGCCGATGGCTCGCTCTCATCTTTTCGCCGATTTTTGTTTTGATTGCGTTTCTTAATCCTTCATATTTCAATTCATCTAAAAACGTATCGTCTGGCAGCAACGGTATATGGTTCAGCAAAACAGGACGAATGAAGTATTCGAGGTCTTTTTGTACTTCATCCGAAAAGAACCGCTTTTTTATGTGCGTTTTTTCGTCCTCTGGCACATCATCATTGCATTTAGCCTTGCCTATAAAGGGTTTGTAGCACTTTAGTGCTCCAAGATTGATCTTGTCTATGGTTTTTGGTCCATAATAAAAACGGTTGACTATTTCATTGACAGGGACATTGTCTGTCTTTAACAATTCCTTTATGATGTCAGCGGTGTCAGCAAGGTCAGCACCTTTGTATTTTGAGTTCTTTATGCTACTGTATATATTTTTAAGAAGCGATATACTCCCCTTTTTCAGTTCCCTATGCAGGCGGTTTGGCACGCCAAAGAGCCTGTCCTCGGACGAATCATTGTCGCGAAACCACGCCGATATTGATTGGCTGAAAGAGAGTTTTTGCGGCACGGCTTGCGTGAGTTTATCGAATGGCGTATAGTACCATTCCAGTAGCTCGTGCCCGAACAGTGACTTCCTTATCAAATCAGCTTTGAGCGTGTATTTGTATGTCATATCAAAATAACGGGTATTGTCAAAACTAAGATGATCGAGTCCGTCCATTGTATAGCTATAATCCGCGTTCATAATTTGAATTATGTCTTGAATCTCAGGAAAATCCCCCATGTAGTCATTGCTACGCAATGCATTCTTCCATACCTTTTCCGTTTTGACGATTTCGTTCATTGATTTTGTTGTCGAAAACGGATAGGCTTTCAATATGTCGGCGATTTCCTTGCTGAAAGGGATATTATGGTTAGCTTCGGAAAGATATCTGTGAAGAAGTTTTTTGCTGTCCAGCTCGGCTAACACTTCGGTAATTAAATTGATGTCCTCGTCATAATGCCCGCCTCTCCATGTTAATTCATCCCACTCCCTAAATTGGTTGTCTGTTGCGGTTTTGAGTGCTTCCAAGATTTCCTTGCGTGAAATAAAGAGATCCGAATACTTGATAGATTTTTCGGTGTCGTCTTTAGAATAGAGACGGCCAACTACCGTAATCTTCTCAAAATAGTGCTTTGCCAATTCGCCATAATCGTATGTGAAGGTTGACAATGCCTCAAGGATTTTCAGTATGGTCGATTTTCCTATGCCGTTTTCCCCAATCATTATGATGCAGCGTTGGGAAAGGTCCAGCTCGATATCATAAGTATTGAACAGCTTATGGATTTTGATTTTGGGTTTGGGTCCGCTCATTTCCGGCATCCTTCCTGTGCTATGCTACCTATCCATTCGTTTATTCTATCCCAGTTTAAGCTCGGTTTGGAACTCTTTAAGGCTCTTTGCTTCTCTTGGCTTTATTTCTGCTCCATCTGGAACATTGCCTATTAGCAGCGGGGAGTTTGGGTCGTGCTTCCCATGGTTGGTGGTGGCGGCTCTTTCGTTGAAATTTGCATAGCAATACCTGCATCCGTGCAGGCAGGTGTTGTATGCCCCGATATCGACGCTTGCGACGCACCCACATTCCTGCCTTTGGTTTTTGTCCTTGCCTGTGGAGATCGGAACGTCAAGCAATTCGCCAATCAGCTCGTCATCGATGCACTTGCCGTGTTTGATCCCAAACCTCTCCAAATCTATCTTTTCCGAACAGGACTCAACTGCCATATTGTTTTCACCGGCAATCCGCGAAAATTCGCCTGAAATCAGGGCGATTTCTTCCGCGTTGATCTCTCTGGCCTTCAAAGGGGCGATACGCTTTTCTATGCTCGTATAAAAATCCAAAAAGCTGATGACAACCCTCTCCGTCTTTCCGTTCAACTTCAGCGCAAGCCTTCCAAATTGTTCAATATGCCAGTCAGCCGTAAAAGTCTCGCTTATTATGATTGGGTCGTATCGCCAGATCACGCGCTTGCTGCCTACTTTTTCTGACAGTCGGCAGAAAGTGTCCAATAACGCCTCCTTATCGGGCAGACCCGGCTCCACGCTTTTGCCATACGGGGTCAAGGTGAATTGGAAATAGTACATATGGTCTTTTAGTTCATCAAGGCGAGCGATCATCGGCGCAGGGTTTTTTGTCCAAAAAACTATCGCGTCGCATACCTTGGGATCGAGGTCTACCCTGTGTAGCTGATGCGCGTTGAACGGATTTTGTGTCACCACAAAACCGTCCTTTACCCGATTGTAAAACCAGTCCGAGTAGTATGCGGGTATGTCGGTCCGTCTGCTCACGCTTACAATCATGGCTTCTCCCAGAAATATATGCTGCCGTGGTAAAGGGTTTTCGTAAAAACGGCACTGTGCCTATATTTTTGATACTTTCCCTCTTCTGGTTTGGGGCGTTTTCCACAAGTGTTCTTGCAGTAAGATCCGTATGTTTCTCCTACAACGTCCCGTACATACTCGTCCAAAGAGTTTTTATCACCCTTATAATATTTATGGTGGCAGTCTGATTTCATACCAGTAATTTCTTTCAGATGTTCCGCAAGTTTATTGTTGAGATGTTCTTCTTCTCCATAGTCTTTCTTTTCATTTCCCGCATCCAAACATATCATGGCTCCGGATTTGCTCAACCTCGCATTTTTAAGATAATCTTTTGCGTTCCCAATCCCAATATTCCTAAGCGACTTTGAGAACATGATAACATCAAACAAATGGGGCTTCTTTAATTCCTCAAAGCCGTCCCATGATTTATGGTATTCAAAGCCGTCAAGGTTTTGAATATGGTCTACATTCCACTCTCCAGTGTCGATGCCTACATAGCGGTAGCTCTTACTTCGCCTTTTTGCAAATTCGCGAAGCGCAAAAAAGTCAGGGCAATTGCCGCAGCCCAAGGATAACACCGTTATCTCTTTTTTTCCCGATAGGCTTTCGCTCAGGTACTCTGTGTATACATCCAAAGCCTCCTGATAGTACGCCCCGAAGTATCTGACAGTGTATATAGCCTGCTCTACCTCATCAGTTGTATATTGTATCAATTCGGAAAATTCGGTACAGAGCCGGCAATTTCCTGTTCTATCCCGATCAGATCTGACAACTTCTATTGCTTTTTCAATAACGGTTTCCCAACTTGTCTCCTCCACTTTTCGCTTTACATCCAGATTTTCAAGAATTGCAGGTTCGTCTGTGGAAAGAGTTCCGCTAAGAAATGAGTCGGGGTACGTGAACGTTTTTGGCTCTTGTTTATTATGAAACTTTACTTTAATGTACGCACTATAAGCCTCATGCGCAAAAGAGACTATATTGCCTTCCCCGTACTCATTGACACCGGCTACCTTGCTATGATGAGTTACCTTGCATCCAACGATATCATTCATAGTAGTAGTATAGCACAAGTCGCATTCTGTACAATTGTACGCTTTGTCTCAAGTATTTACACTTACCTTATGAAGATGTCTACGATGACAGAACTGGATAAGGGTGCTATTGGTATTGTCATCCGCCGTATGCGAAAGGACAGGGGGCTTTCGCAAGAGGTTCTTAGCGGTTTTGCCTGTCTTGCCAGAAGCCATCTGGCAATGATAGAGACTGGGGACAAGCTTCCCAACTTTGAGACTGTGTGGCGAATAGCTGTCGCCCTTGGGGTGCCGCCCCATGAACTTGTGAGCCAGATCGAAAACGAATCAATGCCGACGGGCGGGCGTTTCTAACCGTCCGATAATGATATCCAAAGTGTTCCGCTTGTATTCCACCCCGCTCCCGTCTACCCCTCGTTCAGCAACCAATCCAAGGTGTTCATCTGCCTGATCCCATTGTGGTTTGCCCCTGCACCGGCCTCGTCCAAGGTCAGAAGCATTCGCGGGTGGTAGCCGCCAATTCTTTCAAGGGGCGCAAGCTCCCGCCGCAAGACGCTTTCGTCAAGGACGGTGGCCGCTACCTGATAGTACGTCTCGCCATCCGCGTTTTGTGCCACAAAATCGACCTCGCCGCCAGCAAGATGCCCGACATAAACGTCGTTCCCCCTCCGCAACAGCTCCAAATAGACCACGTTCTCAAGCATATGCCCTTGGTCGGCCGTGCCGCCACCCAGAAGGAAATGTCTCAGTCCGATATCCGCGACATAGTATTTTTCAAGCGTCGCAAGGTATTGCTTGCCCTTGATGTCGTAACGGTTCGCCCTGTAGACCATCAGGCTGTCGGTCAGGCCCCGTATGTATTTTTCGACGGTCTTTTGGTCTATCTTGCGGCCGGCCGACGTCATCGTGTTTGCGATCTTGCTAGTGGACAGCAGGCTGCCTATGTTGTGGAACAAAAACTTGGCCACGCTCTCCAACATCATCACATCCGACAGCCTCAGCCTTGCCACGACGTCTTTGAGCAATATCGAGTTGTAGATGCCCGCAAGGTACTCCCGTATGTCCCTCTGCCTGCCCGTTAGCTGCAACGCATACGGAAAAGAGCTTTCGCTCAGGTACGCCGCGTACCGCTCCGCCTTCCCGAGCCGCCTTTCCGGCGCATACAGCTCAAGCCCCTCGCAATACTCGGCAAACGACAGCGGCAGCATCTTCAGCTCCACATACCGCCCCGTCAGCAAGGTCGCCAGCTCACCCGACATAAACCATGCGTTCGACCCCGTTATGTACAAATCCACGTTCTCTCTTGCAAACAGGCTGCCCACCGCCTTCTCATACATATCGACATGCTGGATCTCATCCAAAAAGACGTAGTTCATCCTGTCCGGCAACAGTCGTGCTTTGATATGCTCATACAACGAGCGATAGTCCGCCAAGCGTTCATTGTCGACCTCCTCAAAATTGATGGATATTATCTGCGTCTCGCCCACGCCGTGCCCGTGCAGCCACTCACGGTATATATCAAACAGCGTCGATTTGCCCGCGCGGCGTATCCCCGACACCACCTTTATAATCTGCCTGTCCTTCGACCGTATCAGGAAATCAAGATATTCTGGCCTGTTTACTCTTATCATAATAAATGCATAATAGTTCGCTTTGTGGCAACTGTCAAGTTTTTTTGCGGATTTGATTCCGTAAATTCCTTTGCTGGGCAAAGTTTGCCGACCAAAACCCCCAATAGTTTATGCTTTGGAATGAATCATTATTATGAATTTGACATACGGGCGGGGCTCAAATATAATGGTGTAGGTATATAGACTATGCTTCAATCACAGGAATATGGCGGGAATTATGAGATAGTGCGCGACGTATTGGACAAATACGAGCGGAATCCCCATATGTTGATACCGATATTGCAGGAAATCCAGTCGGCGTACTCGTTTTTGCCCGAGGACGTGATGGTCTATGTCTCGGCTGCGCTCGGCATAAGGCCGGGGACGGTGTTCGGGGTCGCGACCTTTTATTCGCATTTCACATTGGAACCCAAGGGCAAGTACGTCATAAAGGTGTGCGACGGGACGGCCTGCCACGTAAGGAAGTCCGAGGAGATAATCAAGGTTCTCGAAAAGGAACTGAAGCTGTCCGCAGAAAAAAGGACTTCCGACGACAATCTGTTCACGCTCGAAACGGTGGCGTGTCTGGGTGCGTGCGGCCTGGCGCCGGTCATAGTGGTGAATGACGATGTACACGGCAGCATGACGAAAGAGTCGACCGCCGAGCTTATAAGCAAGATTCGCGAAGAAGAAGCAGGAGGCGCATAAGATGCTGGACCAAAAGTCTCTTGAGGCACGAAAGGAAAACTTCGACAGATATGCTTCGGCGCATAAAAAACGCGTGGTCATCTGCGCGGGTACTGGGTGCGTCGCAAACGGCGCGCTGAAAGTCTACGATAGGTTTCTCGAGGTCGTAAAGGAACGCGGGATAAGCGTGGACATCGCGCTTGAGGAGGAAGTGAAGGGCGATTATTCGCTGGCGCAGAGCGGCTGCCAAGGGTTCTGCCAGATGGGGCTGCTCGTAACGGTGTTCCCTGAGAGCATCCTCTACGTCAAGGTGAAGCCCGACGATGTCGAGGACATAGTGGACAAGACGCTTATGGGCGATGGGGTCGTTGAGAGGCTGCTATACACGGTGCCCGAAAGCGACAAGACGATAGCGAAGCATGACGATATACCTTTCTATTCGCGGCAGCAGCGTTTTTTGCTGAGCCTTTGCGGGAATATCGACGCAAATTGCATAGACGAATATATAAGCCACGGCGGGTATTTTATGGCGCGTCGGGCTGTTTTGGAAATGGACGCGAAGCAGATATGCGACGAGATTTCGGCGGCGGGGCTGAAAGGACGTGGCGGCGGCGGATTTCCCACGGGCACGAAATGGGAGTTTGCGAGGGCGAACGAAAGCGACGTGAAGTACGTGATATGCAATGGCGACGAGGGCGACCCGGGCGCATTTATGGACAGGTGCATTCTTGAGGGGAATCCCCACGCCGTCCTTGAGGGCATGATAATAGCGGCGCAGGCGATAGGCTCCGAGAATGGGTATATATACGTTCGTATGGAGTACCCGCTCGCCGTGGAGAGGCTAAAGCGAGCCATAGCGGCGGCGCGGGAGGCGGGCGTCCTGGGCGAGAACATATTCAACTCCGGCAAGCGTTTTGACATAGTGGTGATGGAGGGCGCGGGCGCGTTTGTCTGCGGAGAGGAGACGGCGCTTATAGCGTCCATCGAAGGGCAGCGCGGGATGCCGTCTATCAAACCGCCGTTCCCCACGACGTCAGGGCTTTTCGGCAAGCCGACTGTGATAAACAATGTGGAGACCATAGCGTCCGTGCCGCTTATCATGCGGATGGGCGTCGAGGAATATTCAAAGATGGGCACGGAGAACGCGAAGGGGACAAAGACTTTCGCGCTTACCGGCCACGTGATAAACACAGGCCTTATAGAAGTGCCGTTCGGCGTGACCCTGCGTGAGATAGTAAGCGACATCGGCGGCGGCGTCATGGACGATGACGGAAAGATATGCGGGGTGGATTTCAAGGCTGTGCAGATAGGCGGGCCGTCCGGCGGCTGCCTTACGCAAGAACACCTTGACATGCCGCTTGACTACGACAGCCTGACGGCGGTGGGGGCGATGGTGGGTTCGGGCGGCCTTGTGGTGATGAACCAGAACACCTGCATGGTGAAGATCGCACGGTTCTTTATGCAGTTCACGCAGAACGAAAGCTGCGGAAAATGCACCATATGCCGCGAGGGGACGCGCCAGATGCTGAGCCTGCTTGACGATATCATATGCGGCAACGGTACTGCGGAAACTCTGGCACTGCTAGAGGAATTGGCAATTCTGGTGAAAATTGGCTCGCTATGCGGATTGGGCAAGACTGCGCCGAATCCTGTGCTCTCGACGCTCAAATACTTCCGCGACGAGTATGAGGCTCATATATTTGACAAAAGATGCCCGACGGGAAGTTGCGAGGACTTGCTGATATTCAAAATTGTGCCGGAACTTTGCAAGTCGTGCAGCCTTTGCATGAAAAAGTGCCCCGTAGGCGCCATTACCGGGGAGAAGGGCATACCTTATGTTATCGACCCAGAGGTTTGCGTCAGGTGCGGGGTGTGCGTGGAAGCCTGCAAATTCGATGCAATCATAAGGGGATAGCCCTTGGCATCGTTTCGTTCGTTCGCCTTGCAGTGGCCGATATTGTAAAAACCGGCGAATGGGTGATGATAGAGGTGCTCAAAGTATAGCCGAAAAGCGCCCAAAATGTCGCAAACTTCCCAAAAGGGACATCAGGCGGTGAAAAATGTCTGTAAAAATTATTGTAGCAATTACATGGGGATAATATCATAATCTGTAATGCATATCGCTTATGCTGCTTAGGCATAGAGGCTCGTTAGAGCAGGGAATAGATAAACATGACAGATTTTGAATATGCTGTTGAGATGAGGAATATTTCGAAATCCTTTGATGGTGTACACGCACTTGACGGCGTTAAGCTTGCGGTGAAACAGGGAGAGGTACATGCCTTGATGGGCGAGAACGGCGCAGGCAAGTCCACTCTTATCAAGATATTGTCAGGGGCGTATCAAGCCGATGCTGGCGAGGTGTTTATTAAGGGTAAAAACGTAGAAATTCGCAATACCAAGGACGGAAACGACAATGGCATCGCGGTTATATACCAGGAGTTTGCTTTAGTCCCGCATCTGTCTGTAGCCGAGAATATCTTTATTGACGAATTTGGCGTCAAGTATCAAAAAATCAATTGGAAAGATCTTAGGGCGCGTGCAAGGGAAGCGCTAGAAGCTATCGGTTTCGGCGATATCGACCCTAGGACGCCCGTCAACGAGCTTTCTGTGGCGTATCAGCAGGTAGTGGAAATATGCAAGGCGCTTTCAAGGGACACGGATATTCTTGTGCTTGACGAGCCTACGGCTGTACTTACGACCCGTGAGGTTGAAAAGCTGTTTTTCCTTATTAACGGGCTGAAAGAGCGGGGCGTCGCCGTCATCTATATCTCGCATCGCCTTGAAGAAGTTTTTCGTATTACGGACCGCATTACAGTCTTTAAAGATGGGAAGTATGTCGATACGGTCAATACAAAAGATGTTGACGATAAAAAGCTTGTCAGCATGATGATCGGGCGCGATCTTGCATCGTTCTTTCCTGAGCGGGATGAACGTCAGAAGGTCGGCGATGTGGCGCTCAAGGTCGAAAATATCAGGGCGGGCAGGGCGGTGCGTGACGTGTCGTTTGAACTGCGGCAGGGCGAGGTATTGGGTCTGTCGGGCTTGGTCGGGGCAGGGCGTACCGAAACATTACGCGCGATTCTCGGCGTTGATACGCTCGATGGCGGTAAGGTATGGCTAAACGGCAAGGTCGTCAGCATTAAGTCGGCACAGGATGCTTTCAGCAAGGGTATCGGATTTTTGCCAGAGGATCGAAAGAACCAGGGCGTGCTTTTGAGGATGCCTATCAAGTACAATATAACGTTTTCATGCATTCAAAAGTTCACAAAGTTTTTCGGCTGGATTATGCAGAAAGCTGAAACCGTGCTTGCTATGAGTATGCGCGACAAGGTGGGCATCAAGACCAATAATATAAACAATCCGGTCAGCAGCTTGTCCGGCGGAAATCAGCAAAAGGTCGCGATTGCGCGTATTCTTGCTTCGGACAGCAAGATATTGATTTTGGACGAGCCGACGCGCGGCGTAGACGTTGGCGCCAAGATGGAAATATTCAAGCTTATCAACGAGCTTGTCTATCAGCAATATGCCGTGCTTATGATTTCATCCGAGATGATCGAGATAATAGGTATGTGTGACCGTGCCATCGTATTTCGCGAGGGCCGCACTGTCGGGGAAATCAAGAAAGATGAGCTATCCGAAGAAGTGTTGATTCACTACGCAATGGGTTTATGAGAGGAATAGGCTATGGGTATATTTACACGTAAAGACGGCTCTGTATCGCTTAGAGGGGACGAGGCGCCTGCAAAAGACAGCAGTCAAATCGTAAGGTTTTTGTTTAAATACAATGCCTTGCTTATCCTTGTCATCATGTTTATAGTAGCGACGCTGCTGTCCCCTGTATTCCTGTCGCCGGAGAATATGATAAATATCTTGCGCCAGCAGTCGACGTTTATGATGGTCGCGCTCGGTATGCTTATGGTCATGCTGACAGGCGGGATTGACCTTTCTGTAAGTTCGACGGTTGCGGTTTCGTCCATCATGGTCGCTCATATGCTAAAGGTAGTAGGGTGGGAAAATGAGCCGTGGGGCCTGACCGCCGCTATTATTATCGCGATACTTACAGGCTTTGCATTCGGCGCTGTCAACGGGTTCCTAGTGGCAAAGCTCAATATGCCGGCTTTTATTGTCACGCTTGCTATGATGTACGCAGTGAGGGGGGTGGCGTTTATCATTACGGACGCCACCACTATATTGCTTGACCAGTCGGTTCCGGCGGTGCAGGCGCTTATCGGCTTTGCGACCGGTTCGGCAGCGAGCATACCATATCCTGTAATATTGATGATTGTGATGGTGGTGATAGTAGGGCTCATAATGCATTTCACTTCCTTTGGGCGTTTGTTGACGGCGGTGGGATCCAACGAAACCGCGGTACAGCTTGCAGGGATCAACTCCAAGAAATATAAGTTTTGGGCGTATGCGATATGCGGGGCGCTTTGCGGCGTCGCCGGCGTCATTGTGACGGCGAGAAGCGGGAGCGCAACGGCGCTGACCACTGCGGTCAACTATGACATGACGACGATTGCGGCTGTCGTAATAGGCGGCGCGAGCCTAAAGGGCGGCGAGGGGAATGTGCCTATGACCGTCGTAGGCGTATTTGTGCTTGCCGTGATAGGCAACATTATGAATTTGGTAAGCCTTGGCGTGTATCCGCAGCTTGTCGTGAAGGCTTTGATTATCATACTTGCCGTGCTGCTAAAAAGCATAAGCTCAAAAGCCACAAATACTCTTTGATATGTACTCAAGGGCATCCTTGGTTATATATAGATTTAGAAGCAAAAATTGTTAAAGTAAATGGAGGAAATTATGAAAAAGAAAATTGCAATAGTCTTAGCCGTCCTTATGGTGTTTTCGGTCGCGTTGGCGGCTTGTACGGCGACACCCGATCAGCCTGCTGGTGGCGGCGGCAGCAGCAGCGGAGGCGACAGCGACTTGTCCGCCTACGATCAGCTCATGCTGTACCAGCAGAATCCTGAAACGGCTTTGGCGCTCTCAGGGGTACAGCCCAGAGAGTATCCGAGCCGCGCCCATGTGAACAAGGCGCTTCCCGTTGAGCCTAAGGCGGCGGGGGACATCAAGATTGGCTGGGCTGCAGCGTCGCTTGGCAGTGAGTTCTTCATAGGCATGCGCGATGCAGGCTTTGCGCGCGCCCGCGAACTCGGCATGAGCGAGCCTGATATCCAGGACGCAAACTTCAACCTCGAAACGCAGAGGCAGCAGGTAGATACATTCATTACGAATAGGGTCGACGCCATTATCCTAAACGCTGTAGACCTTCATTCTAGCGTACAGATGATGCAGGAAATCGTTGCTGCCGGAATTCCTGTAATAGTCACAGGGCCGACGGCGGGAAATCCTGAATACGAGATGATCAGCGCTATTATTTCAGGCTCAAATGAATCAGGGTACCAAATAGGCCTTCATTGCGCAGAGGAGCTCTATGTGCCGGGCGAAGTCCTCAATGTAGGCATGGTCGTTTCCAAGCTTGAAGACGCAGACTCAAACAGCCGCCCTTGCGGATGGATTGCAGGCTGGCTCTACAAGACCGCAGAGATAGACGGCACGCCCTATGCTTCCAAGTATGACGCTCTGCTCGAAGCATATTATATATGGGACGACTACAAGAGAAGCCGTAGCTACGACCTCAGCGATAAGGGGCTGATGCTTTCGCAGCTTGGCGTAGGCGAAGGTACGGACGCTGCGAAGGGCCAGGCGGCGACTGCTGATATTCTGATAGCCGAGCCGAATATGGACCTTCTTGTGGTAGAGATGGATTCGATGGCTGTAGGCGCGATTGCCGAAATCAAGACCCAGGGCAAGACCCCGGGGCAGGATCTCAAAGTCGTGACTTGCGCGGACGGCACAGTGACGTCGCTGAACTTCATACGTGCCGGCGAATTGATGGCGACCGCCACGAATATCCCGTTCCTGAACTCCGTATCGATGATAGACATGATCTACAATATGTTTGATGCCACGGGGACAGACAAGACACAGGCGGAGTGGTGCGAATACTACAACGATATGCCGGCGACTTCGTTTACGCCAACGATGGCAGTTACGTCATACAACGTAGACAGATATTATCCTGCGGATCCGAACGACCCGATCTTTGGGGCGTTTGCAGCATTTGATCCGTGGACGCCGATCAATATCTCAGGCTATAACGCGCTCAATGCAAGCAGCTAGGGGAGAGTCGATAAGGAATAAAATCCTCCTTGCGATAGCGATAACGGAAGCAACAGGGCGGCCAGCGGCCGCCCTGTTGCGTGGTGGACTAAATAAGGTCGGGGTTGCAATGGATAAGCACTTTTGGGTGGGCGCCGGAGAGGTGCGCTTCAAAGGCTTCTGCGGCACGGTCTATGGGGAATACCGTTGCTGTAAGGTCGTCTAGGTCAAGCCGCCCTATGATTTGGGCTGTACGCTGAAAGGCGTAAGGCGACACAAATGTGCCTGTGATGTCCAGCTCCTTCATATAGAGGTGGTCGTAGAGGTTGAGCGGCATATTGTAGTCTCTGGGGTATTGGGCGACGTAGACGATGCGGGCACATTTTGCGGAGATGGCGAGCATGGTTTCAGCGGCGCTCTGCGCTCCCGAAACCTCAAGGCAGATATCGAAGCCGCGCCCATCTGTAATTTTGTCTGACAGCATTGCTACATCTTCATTGATTGGGTCGATAACATGCTTCGCGCCGTATTTTACTGCGAGCTCGCGGCGTGCGGGGTTTGGCTCTACAATGGTGAGGTTTGCTGCGCCGTAGAGGTTTATCAATTGCAGGCAGAGCAGGCCTATAGGCCCTCCGCCGGAAACGACCACATTGTGCCCGACCTTGATGTTTGCCTTGTCCATAACGCGCACAGCTATCGAAACGGGTTCGATAAGGCAGGCGTTTTTCAGCGAGACATCATCGGGTACTCTGACGGGCTGGCGCATGTTCCAGACGACGTATTCAGCCATACCCGGTTCTTCGGTGGCGTTTTCGCACCATTGCTCCATGGCATTTGTGCAATAATAGCATTTGCCGCAGTAATTCCTGAAATTGCCGCCGACACGGTCGCCGGGCTTCCAGCCGTTTGCCGCGGCCGTTTTGCCTGTCTCTGTGATGACGCCGGACAGTTCGTGCCCAAGCCCGAAGGGGGGCTCCCACCCGAAGATGCCGCCGACCACGTGGGGGTCGGAGCCGCAGATGGAGCAATAGGCGACCTTGATCTTCACCTCATCGTCGCCTACGGGCTTTACGGGGACGTCCGTGACTTCGATGCGGCCACGTTCATCCAAGGTCTGGGCGTGCATATCGCCGACTTTGACGGCTGTTACCTGTTTCATTTCCTACCTCCCATTCATAACAAAAGAATCTGCGTTGTGATATAGTAATATATTATAGCAGTCATATAATATGCGAGGTATGGGCAATGTATCAAGAGCAAAAGGGGACTTAATAAGATGATGAGAAGGCTTTTTGTGGACGGGACGGCCTTTCAGGGTGACATAATACAAATTACGGACAAGGAAGATATCTCATACCTTGCGAGTGTTTTGCGTATGAAGGAAGGGGACGCCTTGCTTGTTTCCGATGGCGTGGGGCGTGCTTGTGAGGCGCGAATAACGGAGATGGGGCGGCCGGGGGGGGCGGGAAAGCCGGGGATAGCGCTTGAGGTGATAGGAGAGCGTACGGTTGAGGATGCGTACAAGACGCGCATAACGTTGTATCAGGGGCTTGCGAAGGGGGAGAAGATGAGCGAGGTCGCACGGAAGGCGACCGAGCTTGGCGTCCACCGCATCGTGCCGACGCTTACGGCACGGTCCGTGCCCGACGTGGGTTCGGCTGCGAAGCTGGAGCGTTGGCGACGCATAGCTGAGGAGGCGTCGAGGCAGGCGCAGCGGTGGAGCGTGCCGGAGGTCGCGGATGTCGTGAACCTTGAAGATGCGGCGGCGGGTCTGGCGGCCGAAGCGTACGACCTTGCGCTGGTATTGTATGAACTTGAAGAAGCTCAGACGCTGAAGCAGGTTATTGCGGGCGGGCGGTTCCAAAAAGTAGCGGTCTTTGTCGGGCCTGAGGGCGGTTTTGAAAAAAACGAAGTCGATACCCTTATTATGCAGGGCGCGTACTCAGTCACAATTGGCGAAACAATTTTGCGTACTGAAACCGCTGGGCCCGCGGCCATTGCAATGTTGCTTTATGAGTTGGAATTATAGGCCTGGGCAGTTTCTTTTGCGGTATTGCGATATTGTAATCCCCTCGGATTGCTTAAATAGTTTGCGCAGCGATTGCGCGGAAGACAAGCCGACCTGTTCGGCTATATCTTCGACTGAAAATTCCGTGGTCGAAAGCAGGCGTTTGGCGTAAGTAAGCCTTAGGAGCCTAAGCGTCTTGCCGAAGGTCGTATTGAACATCTTGTTGAAAATACGATTGGCATGGCGGCGCGATATATGAAGGTGCCTTGCCAAGGTTTCGAGCGAGATGTTTTCGTGATAGTGTGAATGAATGTATTTGGACGCCTCGATTGCGAGGTTCGTGGCTTCGTGGGTGGTCTTGTGCGGCTCGGAGATGGATACGATATGCCGCATGGCATGCAGGAAAAACCCATAATAAAGCATATTGGTAAAACCCGTCCAGCCAAGCTGTTTTTTGCTATGTTCCGCATAGATTTGGTCAAAAAGGGCATGTGCGTCCCATGCCGCAGGGCAAAATGTGTAGCGGTCTTGCGGCAAGGTTTTCAATAAAGCGTCGATTTCCTGTATCTCGTGAATGTCGGAGAATTGGCGTGAAGCATGGCTTTTTACCGGTTTGAAATCAAAAATCAATACAAAATATGTCTTTTTCTCGCCAGGGATATTCTGGACGTGGTGACGGATGGATGGCGGCACTATAAGCAGGTCGCCGGCATTGATCAAAACCTCCTCGTCGTCAAACAGAATGGCCAGCCCTCCGCTATGCGCGTAGAACAATTCCATTTGCGGATGGGAATGGCGAAATTCCGCAGTGTTTTCATCAAGCATCTCCGCATAGTGGATTACAAATTCATACGTGCCAAGCGGCAGCCTTGCCACCTGACATTGGCTTATTGTGTATCCGCTTACACTCTCCATCTTCGTATTGTAGCTTTTGTAATGCGAATTGGCAAGCTGCCATAATGCTTCGGTGGCGTCAGGGCGTCCGTTATTGCAAACACGGTGGGGACGGCTCCGTTTGCGTCCTGGATAGGCCGAAATGGGACATGGTATTGAGAAAAAGGGCATAAAATTCAGTATTGACCCTATGACCTACATGTTATAATCTGCAATGGGTGTAGTTATGCTTTTATAAAAGAGAGGAGTCAATATGTACGATTACAATGTCGATGTTGGGAAGGTCAGGGAGCTTGAGGACAAGTGCGTCAAGATCCGCAAGGACCTGCTCAATTTCATTTACAGGATAGGTATGGGGCATCTGGGCGGCGAGCTTTCGTGCGTGGAGGCTTGCGTGGCGCTGTATTACGAGTATATGAACTACGACGCGAAGGACCCAAAATGGGACGGGCGCGACCGCTTCGTGCTGTCGAAGGGGCATTGCTCGGAGACGCTTTACACAATCTATCAAGACATGGGGATGTATACGATGGACTATATGGTGGAGCATTTTGAGTCGCTGGACTCCTATGTGTTCGGGATGCACAGCAACAGGCTCAAGGTGCCGGCGATAGAGGTTTCGGCGGGGTCTTTGGGGCACGGGCTGCCTATTGCGCTTGGGATGGCTTTGGGCGCGCGTATGCAGAAGAAGAATTGGCGGACGTATGTCTTGGTTGGCGATGGGGAGCTGAACGAGGGCACGAATTGGGAGGCTTTTATGGCTGCGGGGCACCATCAGCTCGGCAATCTGGTCTGCATCGTGGACAAGAACGGCCTGCAGATGACAGGGCTTACCTCAAAGGTCATGAACATTGACCCGCTCGATGAGAAGCTTAGGGCTTTCGGGTGGGATGTCGTGTCCATAGACGGCAACGATATGGCGGAGGTCTGCACGGCGCTTGGCAATCTGCCGCCTGCGGACTTTGAGGCACGCAGAAAGCCTGTAGCAATCATCGCGAACACGGTCAAGGGCAAGGGCGTGGACTTTATGGAGGGCGTCGCGACATGGCACGGCGGCGGGATAGCTAAGGAGCAGCTTGACGAGGCGCTTGCCTCGGTTGAAAAGAACAGGAGGGCGGAGTAATGCCGGTACAGACAACTTTTGACTTTGATGCGTTGCTTTCGAGCGCGAAAGAGGCCTATGGAGAGGTGCTGCTTGAGCTTGCGGACGAGGGGGTGGACTTCGTGTTCACGTATACGGACAATGTGGCGCCGTCGACCACGGCGGGGGCGTTGGTCAAGAAATACCCCGAGCGTTGCTTCAACTTCGGCATAGCCGAGCCGAACCAAGTGGGCGCGTCCTGCGGTCTGGCGCTTTCGACGGGGCTGCCTGTGTTTTCGCAGGTGTTCGGGCCTTTTCTGTCGCTCAGGGCGGCAGACCAGATACATACGGATATAGCCTACAACGACGTGAATGTGCGGCTGATAGGCACGCATTCGGGCGCCACGGCCGGCGGCGGGCCGACGCACAACACCATTGCGGACCTTGCGCTCTACCGTGCGATACCGAACCTTACGGTCTGTGTGCCGGCGGACGCTGACCAGTGCAAGAAGTTCATTCGTGCCTCGATAGATTACCAAGGGCCGATGGTGATAAGGATAGACCGCGGCGGCTCGCCAAACGTCTATGCGGATCTGGGCTATGATTTCAAGATTGGCAGGGCCATCGAAGCGGCGGAAGGCGAGGACGTCACGATAATAACGTGCGGGACCTTCCTCTACTGGTCGATGATGGCGGTGAAGCTGCTCAAGGAGAAGGGCGTGAGCGCCCGGCTTGTGGATATGCACACTATAAAGCCGCTTGACGTGGACGCGATCGACAAGAGCGCGAAGCTGACGGGCGCGATAGTGACGGTGGAGGAAGCGTCGATAAACGGCGGGCTTGGGAGCGCTGTGGCGGAAAGGCTGGCGGAGACGGGCTATGGCGGGAAGTTTGCGCGGATCGGGCTGCCGGACGAGTTTTTGGTGCTAGGGTCGCTAGATGAGGTCTACGACCACTACGGCATTTCGCCGGAGAAGATAGCCTTACGAGTAATGAAACTTTTGGGTAAATAGGAGGAATTTGACATGCAACAGAGCGTAGTGGACTTCTCGATGGACTACTTTAGTCTAAAAGGCAAGGCGGCGATAATTACGGGCGGCAACACAAACCTCGGCATGGCATACGCCGTGGCTTTCGCCAAGGCGGGCGCGGATATCTACATTCCGCACTTCACGCCTGATATTGACGAGGTAAGGGAGGCTGTGGAGGCCGAGGGGCGGCGTGTGGAATTTTTGCAGGGCGATTTGACGGACGCGGCGTACCGCAAGGCTGTGATCGCGGGCTGTCTTGAGAAGTACGGCAAAATCGACATCCTTGTCAACAATGCGGGCACGGGGCTTTTCGCGCCGTTCGAGGAATACAAAGACGAGGACTACGCAAGGATCACGGATTTGATGCTGAACGCTGCCTATTATCTAGGGCGCGAGGCGGGGCTTGTGATGAAGGGGCAGGGCGGAGGCAAGATAATCAATATAGGCTCGGCTCTGTCGTTTACGGCCGACGCGGGCTGCCCGCCCTATGTCATATCCAAGCACGGCATCATCGGTGTGACGCGGGTGTTCGCGAACGAGCTCGGCAAATACAATGTGCAGTGCAACGCGCTCTGCCCGGGATTCTTCAAGAGCGACGTCAACGCGGGCGTTCCTCAGGACATCAAGGACCGGGTTTCGGCGCAGCTCCCGAACGGGGAGTGGGGCGAGTTCGGGCAGCTTATGGGCACGGCGATCTTTCTGGCGAGCAGGGCGTCGGACTATATCAACGGGTGGGCTGTGAGCGTGGACGGAGGGTTCACAGCGGCCATTTGATTATGCCATGGAATGAAATACAGGATTGTGACGCTTGGGTGCAAGGTGAACCAGCAGGAGTCGGAGGGGATTGCTGCCGGGTTTCGTGCGCTTGGGTTTGAGGAGGCTGGGCGCGGCGAGAGGGCGGATGTGTGCGTGATAAACTCGTGCACGGTGACGGCGGCGGCGGACAGCAAGACACGGCAGAGGATAAGGCAGGCAAGGGCGGCGAATCCAGCGGCGCTGGTCTGCGTGGTTGGGTGCTGGCCGGAGGTGGAGCGCGAGGGGGCGCTTGCGATGCCAGAGGTGGATATTGTTTTGGGGAGCGCGGATAAGGGGCGGACGGCGGAAGCGGCGTATGCGGCGCTCATGGAGCGTGGCGGGGCTCTCGATGCCGAACAGGGGCGGAGCAACGCAGAGATGCGGAAAATGAACGCCAATCGCTCGAGGGCGTTTATCAAGGTGCAGGACGGGTGCGATCGGTTCTGTGCGTACTGCATTGTCCCGTATGCGCGGGGGGAGATTAGGAGCAAGGCGGCGGCTGAGGTGATGGCTGAGGCTGAGGGGGTGCTTGGGGCGGGGTATAGGGAGCTTGTGCTGACAGGCATCAACCTAGGGTTGTACGGGGCGGATGGTCACGATAGCCTGCACGCCCTTGTCGAAAGGGTGTGCACCCTCGGGGGCGGGGGTCATAGGGTGCGGCTTGGGTCGCTTGAGCCGACGGTGGTGGACGCGGACGAAGCGGTGCGGATCGCAGGCTTGCGGGGGGTGTGCCCGCACTTCCACCTTTCGCTGCAGAGCGGGTGCGGGAGGACGCTTGAGGCGATGGGGCGGCCGTATACGCCAGAGGATTATGCGGGGATCGTGAGGGCGCTCAGGGGGCTCGACCTGCTGTTTTCCATCACTACAGATGTGATAGTGGGCTTTCCGGGCGAAACGGACGCCGACTTTGAGGAAAGCCTAGGGTTTGTGCGGGAGATGGGCTTTGCAGGCGTCCATGTGTTCAAGTACAGCAAGCGGCCGGGGACGAGGGCGGCGGGCATGGACGGACAGGTGCCGGAAGCGGTGAAGAACGAGCGCAGCAAGAGGATGATGGAGGCCGCCGAGGATGGAGCGGCGCAGTTCCTCCGGCAGAATGCAGGGCAAAGGCGCGAGGTGCTGGTATTCGGGCCGGACAAGGGGGGGCGGCATATGCGGGGGATCACGGACAACGGGATAGATGTGCGTCTGCCGGCTGACGGGGGGCATAAGGCGAACGAGTTCACGGCGATCGCTTTGGAGTCGGGGTTTTGGCGATAGGCGGGGGCGGTAGGCATACTTGATGTGGGGGCTTGTCTGGGCGATGCCCAAGATATTGAGTTTTTTAGGAAAAATAAAAGGGAAACGCATCTTTTGTTGTATATAACATATAGGTGTATATGCGTAATACAAGCATTGTAGAAGAAATCAAGGAAAAGGCTGACGTAGTCGAGACCATCGGTAGATTGATACCGCTAAAGCGCAGCGGCAAGAGCTGGTCGGGGCTTTGCCCATTCCATAAGGAGCTGGACGGGTCTTTCCATGTGTACGAGGACAGCGGAAATTTCGTGTGCTTCGGTTGCGGGATGAAGGGTGACATAATATCGTTTTATGAAAACTATTATAAACTCACATTCCTTGAGGCCTGCGAAAAGCTCGCGAAGGAATACGGGATAGACTGGCAGCCCGGAGGCTCTTTTTCGGTGGACAAAGGCAAGGATGCTCTTTACGAGGCGAACCGTTTTGCAGGCAGGGTATACTATGAGGCTATGACGGTAGAGGGAAACCCTGCCTTGGAATACTTGCTTGGACGTGGCATAGATATAAGGACTATAGCGAAGTTCCGTTTGGGGTATGCGGACGGGAGCGGGCGGGCGCTTGCGCAACGGCTGGAGGGCGACGCGGCCATGCAGAAAGCCGCAGAGGAAGTGGGGCTTATTTTCAAGTATAGCGGGCAGTACCGCGACAGGTTTTCGGGGCGGGTGATGTTCCCTATAGTGAATATGCAGGGGAAGGTCATCGGTTTTGGCGGACGGGACATAGACGGGAAGGACAAGGCTAAGTATATAAACAGCAAGTCTTCGAACGCTTACGCGAAGGGGCATAATCTCTTTGGACTCAACGTGACGCGTGGCGCAATCCGGGAAAAGGAGCAGGCAATCCTCGTAGAGGGGTATATGGACCTTATTGCGCTGCATATGCATGGCGTCACCAACGTATGCGCGCAGCTTGGGACGGCGTTCACGCCCGGCCAGGCAAAGCTGCTCTGCAAGCAGGCAAGAAACATAGTGATCGCGCTCGATGCAGACGAGTCAGGGCAGAGCGCATCGGAGAAGACCATGGACTTGCTTGCGGAGGCGGGCGCGAAAGTGCGCGTGCTAGTCCTTGAGGGCGCTAAGGACCCTGATGACTTCATAAGGGCTTTCGGCAAGGAGGCGTGGGACAGGGCGGTAGATAGGGCCGTGCCGATGTACGATTTCAAGCTTGATCGGATAAAGCAAAAGCACGACCTTGCCACGTCGGACGGGCTTGCGGACTTCCTGAAGGAAGCGGCAAAGGTGATAGGGCCGCTTTCGCCGGTGGAGCGGGGCATATACATAAGGAATCTTTCCCGCGAAACGGGCATCTCCGAGGAAGCTATAGCTATGCAGGCGGATATGGGGGGGGCACGCGACGAGTTGGCGTCTGCCGCAGTGGGGGCAAGGATCGCTCCGGGCGCGGGACGCCTAGGCAACGGTGGCGCCGTCCGACCCTACGATGATTTGCTTCGTTCCATACTAGCCCTTTCGCTTGGTTCGGGATACGCGCTCGAAAAAGCATCTGCGTACCGCTACCTGTTCGATGGCACGGACTACGGCGGCGTGATGAACGCTATGATCGCGTTGAAAGAACGCAACGGCACGGCGCCGACGGCCGCAGAGCTTGCCGAGATGCTCGGCGAGGACGACCAGGTCATCCTGGAGCATATCCGTTCGGAAGCGGGAAAGGGGCCTGCCGTTATGGATGAGGAGCAGATAGGCGAATACCTGACAAAGCTGGAATTGGCGGCGCTGAAAATGCAGGAATACAAGCTAAAGGAGGATATAAGCGGCACAAGCGGCAGCGATATGTCGGTCTTGCAAGAAGTGAAAAGGATACAGGACAGGATTATCAAATTGGAAAGCGACATCAGAAAAGCGAAAAGAGGAGAGTGAAATCGGTGATTGACGAAATGGAAACCAGAGACAAGACGACGGAAGAGATACTTGATGAGTTTCTCGACAAGGTGCGGGCGCGCGGGCGCGTGGCCGATACAGAGATCTACGACAGCCTGTGCCATCTAGAAATAGATCAAGAGCAATATGACATCTTCCTGGAAAGGCTTTCGACGCATGGCGTGGAGATCGTGATCGGCGACAGGGACGAGCCTGATGATTTCGACCTGCGTGCGCTCGAGGACGAAAAAGAGGAGGATGAGGTCAAAAAAGAGGCTATAACGCCGGACGGGAAGGTGAACCTTGAGGCGACGCTCCCCAAGGAGATGTCCGTGGACGACCCTGTGCGTATGTACCTGAAGGAGATTGGGGCCGTGCCGCTGCTGAACGCGGACGAAGAGGTGGACCTGGCAAAAAAAATGGAAGCGGGGGCTGAGGCGCAACGCGTATTGACGGAGTCCTATCTCAGAAACGCGGTAGCGATAGTAAAACTGGCGCTTGATGAAAAAAACACTTTTGCGGATCTTATGCAGGTGGCTCAGTACGGACTCGCCTACGCGGTGGAGAATTGCGATGTATACAGGGGGCAGGACTTCGGGGCATATGCGGTTTTTGTGGTGAAGCAGGCGGTTGACCTCTATGCACTCGATCCTGACAGGCCAAGGAGCATCAGTCCTGCATATTGCGAGTATATAAACAAGCGCGTAGCCGTACAGCGCGAATACCTGAAAGAAACGGCCGGATTGGATGACGACAGCAAGGACGGGGATAGGAGCATAAAGGACGAAAAGGATACGCTGGCGCGGTATTTCAGCGGGTTGTCGCGTTCGTTCCGCAAGAGCATGACGAGCAATGACAAGCGCAAACTGGACAGGCTTGGGCTGTTGCCGCTGCCGCCTCCGCCTCGCAGACGCAAACCGCCTACCGTCACAGGGCCAAGAAATGTGAAGCTCGACCAGTATAGCCGGGACTATCTGAAGCGGATTTCTCTTATACCCGAGGCAGACCCCGAATCCGCAAAGAAGATGGTCGAGCTTGTCGGGATAGGCAAGGATGCCCAAAGCAAGCTTTGCGAGGCCAATTTAAGGCTTGTGGTGTCTATCGCGAAGCGGTATATAGGGCGGGGCATGCTCTTCCCAGACCTGATTCAAGAAGGGAATTTCGGGCTTATAAAGGCGGTAGACAAGTTCCAGTGGCAGAAGGGGTTCAAGTTTTCGACATATGCGACCTGGTGGATAAGGCAGGCCATCACGCGCGCGATAGCCGATCAGGCACGGACGATCCGCATACCGGTGCATATGGTGGAAACCATAAACAAGCAGATACGCATACAGAGGCAGTTGCTGCAGGAATACGGGCGCGATCCGACGCCGGCAGAGATAGCGGCGGAGATGGACATAAGCGAAACGAAGGTGCGCGAGATACAGAAGATCGCACAGGAGCCGGTGTCGCTCGAAACGCCTATAGGCGAGGAGGAGGACAGCCATCTAGGGGACTTCATACCGGATGAGGACATTCCAGCCCCAGTGGACGCCGCTTCGGCTGTGATGCTGAGAGACCAGCTTATAGCGGTACTCAATACGCTGCATGAGCGTGAACGCGAGGTGCTGAAGCTGCGTTTCGGGTTTGACGACGGGCGGGCGCGCACGCTTGAGGAAGTGGGGAAGCAGTTTGACGTGACGCGTGAGCGGATACGCCAGATAGAGGCGAAAGCCTTGCGAAAACTCAGGCATCCGACGCGCAGCCGAGTGATAAAGGACTACCTTGAGTAGAGTGGGCGAACAAGGGTGAGGCGCATAGGTGCGGATGAAGTTGCTTAACGGACGGCTTGCCGCGATGGCGGGCTTTGTGGAGCAGGGCGAGTCTGTGGCGGATATCGGGGCAGACCATGGGTATCTGCCGCTCTGTCTGCTGCGGGAAGGGGTTTCACCGTTCGCTATACTTACGGATGCGGAGCCAGGGCCGCTTGAGCGGGCGCGGGAGAGCGTGGAGAGGGCGTGCGGGGCTTCGTCAAGCATGCCGCCCCACGTCGAGCAGATAGACCTGAGGCAGGGCGACGGGCTGAAGCCTTTGACGGAGGGCGAGGTGGATGTGGTGGTGATTGCGGGCATGGGCGGCGAAACGATATCGGGGATACTCATGGCGGACATGGCGAAGGCACGGAGTTTCCGGAAATATATATTGCAGCCGCGCACAAAGACGGATATGCTGAGAGGCTGGCTTGCGGGCGCTGGATGGACAGTGTTGGCGGAAGTGGCGGGCGAAGAAAAGGGGCGTATGTGCGACATAATAGTATGCCAGCCGGATGCAGTGACAATGATGGACGGAGTGAGGGATTATGATTGACAAAGCAGAATTGACAAGGGTGATTGAGGAGATAGCTCCGCCGCATCTTGCCGCGGAGTGGGACAACTCCGGTATGCAGATTGAGCCGGCGGCGGGCGAGATAGGCAGCGTGCTCGTGGCGCTTGAGCTTACGCCTGATGTGGTGAGCGAGGCGAAGCTAGGCGGATACGACCTTGTCATCGTCCACCACCCCATGTTTTTCGGCGGTGGGGGCGCCAAGCCCCAAAACATCCTCCAGAACGACGCCACGGGTCGATATGTATGGCGGCTGCTGGCGGAGCCGCCGGCGCCCGTGGGCGTATATGCCGCGCATACCACCTTTGACGCGGCCGAAGGCGGGCTTTGCGACGAGATGCGCCGAATGATAGGGCTGGCGCCGTGGGCCGACCGCCTGCACCCCGATATCCTTGCGGAGTTCGCATATATAGCGCCGTTTTCCCGAACGGGTCGCTTCTCGGAAGCTACAGATCTTGCCGGAGCGGTCGCACGTGTACGTTCAGCTTTTGGCACGGGCGCCGATATACGGGTGAGCGGCAACTACTCAAGGAATGTGCTCAAGGTGATGACGGTCTGCGGCGGCGGGGGCGATGCCATACCTCTGGCGGTCAGAACCGGCTGCTCGCTGCTTATCACGGGCGATATACGCCACCACGAGTGGCGGCTCGCTGAAGCAGAGGGGCTTGCCCTTATAGATGCCGGCCACTATTATACAGAACGTACGTTCGCAACATTGTTCGCCCAGCGGCTCGCTGCCGCGCTCGGCCAGGCGTACGCAAACATCGTTGTCGATGTAAGCGCGGAGATAAGGCAGCCTTACGCCTCGCCTGCGCAGTCTAAGGCGGAATGATGCCGATAGATCAGTTTATAATTTTTTTCCTGTTGTTGCTTACGGGGTTTTTCTGCAAGCGGTTCGGGGTGCTTACGGACCCTGCGGTCAACAGCCTGAATATGTTCATCATAAACATAGCGTACCCGTGCCTTATCCTTGGGCGTACGACAGGCATGGACATGGACGCGCAGATTTTCTCGAGCTTCATGCTCGCGCTGTTCATAAACCTGGGCATCCTGCTTCTGTTCGGCGTATACGCCAGGCTGTGTTTCCGCGGGAAAAGGTTTGACGGCGAGGACAGGTCGGCGATGGAGTTCGCCTCTATTTCGTCCAACAACGGCTTTATGGGCTTCCCTATCGCGCTGACGTTTTTCGGTGATTTGGGGCTGCTGTACATGATCGCGTGCAATATCGCGCTCAACGCCATGTTCTTCACCTACGGGATTTTGCTGCTCAAGAGGGGCAGGGGCATACCTGGCGAGCCCTTCGGGAAAAAGCTCAGAGATTTCGCCAAGATGATCGCGCACCCCAAGCTGAGCGCCGCCATCGTCGGCATCATCCTCTGCTACAACGGTATCCGCCTGCCTGAGATCGCGGAGAGCTACCTCAGCATCGTGGGCGAGGTCACTACGCCACTCGTGATGGTATCCATAGGCACGATGCTCGCGGGGCAGTTCGGCCTTAGCTCGTTCAAAAGGCGCCCCGTGATGGTGCCTGCGCTGAACAAGCTGTTCGTCGTGCCTGCGATCGCCGCGCTGATAGTGTGGTTTTTGCCGCTCGACCCGCTTGTAAAGACCATAATAATAATTTCAAATGCGCTGCCGGTCGCAGCCGTCGTGCCGATACTCTGCGAGCAATACGGCCGCGACAAGGGGCTTGCGGGCGAGTCGCTTGTAATAACTACATTGGTGTCGATGGTGACGATACCGCTCGCGGTCTGGCTGCTTGGGATGGCATGGGGGTGAGCCGATGGGCTTAGGCGGGGCGATAGGGAGCGGTCTGGCAATATACAGGGTAGGCATAACGGGCGGAGAGGCGTGGCTGCTGCGGTCTGAGCGGTCGGCGGTGCTGGTAGAGGCAGGCCTGCCGTTTTACGGGCGGGCACTTGCGGAGGAAGTGCGGGAACGCCTGCATGGGGTCCCGCTCGCCGCAATACTTGTGACGCATAGCCACTACGACCACGCCGGTGGGCTCGCGAGGGTCAAGGCGGCGTTCCCGCAGGCCGTCACCGTCGCTGCGCCCCATGCCGCCTACGTGATGAAACGCGAAGGGGCGCTTAAAGCCATGCGGGAGCTGAACCGCTTGGCGGCAGACCTGACGCAAGGCGAGTTTGCGGCGTCGGACGATGACGTCGGCGGCTATGTCATCGACCATGAGGCGTCGGACGGCGACAGGATGGATGCGGGGGGCTTTCTTATCGAGGTGCTTGACACGCCAGGGCACACAAACGACTCGCTCAGCTTCTGGTTCCCGAACGAGGGCATCGTCGCTCTGTCAGAGACCACAGGGGTGTTCTTCAAGTGCCCGGAAATGCTTGTGGAGCCCGCCTTTGTCGTAAGCTGGGAAGCGGCGCTCGCCGCTACGGAGAGGGTTGAGAAGATAAAGCCGGACGTCTTGATAGTGCCGCATACCGGGGTTTTGACGGGGGACGAGGCGCCCCATTTCCTGAGCAGGCAGAAAGAGGAAATATTGTTCACCAAGGACCTTGTGCTGCGGCTCGACGCCGAGGGCAGGGACGAAGCGGACATAATGGATGCGATACGGTCTCGCTACTACGACCGCCGCCCGGCGTCATTCAGGGATTTTATGCCCCTGCCGTCATATATGCTCAACGTCAAGGCGATGGTCGCAAGGCTTTTGGGGCAATGTTCCTAGCTGCGAAACCGTTTGCACAAGCCAATTATGTGCAATTGCACAAAAATTGTTTGCGGAGTTTGTTCCGTTTCACGACAGGCTTTCATTGCACGGTTTGCAAGAGGTAGTAAAATGGTTACATGTGTATTACATTCGGGTTCGCATAACAATCGGGTATAGGAGGTGATTTTGATATGCCAAAATCAGGCATGAACGGAGTCGATTTTGAAGTCAATGTTGATTTCAGACGGCTGAGGGCGGACAGGCTCGCGAGGGCGAGAAAGAGCATGAAGGACTACGGGCTCAATGCGCTTGTCTGCTACGATTTCGACAATATTCGTTATATCACAGGGACGCATATAGGCGAGTGGAACCGCAACAAGATGAACCGCTACTGCATCCTTATCGACGGGGTGGAGCAGCCGTTTTTGTTTGACCCGGCGGCGCCGTCCAAGCGGAAGCGCGTGGACTGGCTGGACGTCTCTCACATAATGCCTGCGGTAGGTTCCATGCGTGGCTCCATACCCGAGGACGTGGGGATGGTCGGCAAGGTGGCGACGCAGATAACGTCTTACTTGAACGAGTACGGCGTGACCGGCAAGGTGGGCATGGACATCGTGGACATCCCGCTTATACGTGCGCTTGAGGCGGCGAACGTGGACATCGTGGACGGTCAGCAGGCGATGCTCGACGCCCGCATCATCAAGACGGACGACGAGGTGCAGCTTCTCAAGCAGTCGGCGGCGATGGTGGACGCGGCCTACTACGACCTCGCCAAGGCGCTTAGGCCTGGCATAATGGAGAACGAGCTCGTCGCAATCGCCAACTACAAGCTTTATGGTTGGGGCGCGGAGCTTGTGGAGTTCGTGAACAGCATTTCGGGCGAGCGCGGCAATCCGCATAGCCACACTTTCACGAACCGCATGGTAAGGCCAGGCGAGCTGATTTACTTCGACATCGGCAACACCTACAACGGCTACAAGACCTGCTATTACAGGACTTTCAGCTGCGGGGTGCCGAACCGTGCCCAACGCGACGCTTACGACAAGGCTCTCAAGTGGATACGCGAGTCTGAGGCGATGATTAAGCCCGGCAACACGACGGCCGATGTGGCGTCCAAGTGGCCGGCGGCGACGGATCTGGGCTTCAAGAACGAAGAAGAAGCTTTCTTGCTCCAGTTCGCGCACGGTATAGGGCTAGGCCTTTGGGAGAAGCCGATAATTTCGCGGCTTTTCTCGCTCGACAACCCCTTCGAGCTGAAAGAAGGCATGGTATTCGCGCTTGAGACGTGGTGTGCGGCCGAGGACGGTTCGGGCAGCGCACGAATAGAGGAAGAAGTGGTAGTGACCAAGGATGGCTGTGAGCGCATCACGAAGTTCCCGTCCGACGAGATAACGTCGTGCGGGCTTCCGGGATGCCAGTTTTTATAGAGGAAGGAGATAAATTATGAGCAAAATAGGTTGGATAGGATTAGGGAATATGGGCATCCCCATGAGCGTGAACCTGGTCAAGGCAGGCAAGGACGTGGTGGTGTGGAACCGCACGAAGTCCAAGGCCGACGAGGTGGTCGCGGCGGGAGCGGCGTGGGCGGACTCGCCCAAGGCCGTGGCTGAGGCTTGCGACTTCGTCTTTACGATGGTCGCGGACGGCCCTGCGCTGCATGATGCGGTGCTTGGCGCGGACGGCGCGGCGGCGGGGCTTTCCCCCGGAAAGATCGTGATAGATATGAGCACGATTTCCGTGGCAGAGTCTGCAAAGGTCAATGAGGCGGTAGAGGCTGCGGGCTGCAAGTTCCTGCGCGCCCCGGTCACGGGCAGCACGGCTTTGGCTGCGGCGGGCACGGTAGGCGTGCTTGCGTCGGGCGACAAGGCCGCATACGAAAAGACGCTTCCGCTGTTCGAGATAGTGGGCGGCAACCAGTTCTATCTCGGCGGGGGCGATGAAGCCCGCGTTATGAAGCTGTCGCTAAATCTGATGATAGCCACGACCATGCAGATGCAGGCCGAGGCGGTGGTCATGGCGGAGAAGGCCGGGCTTGACGTGGCCCAGGTCTGCGACATCATCGCCGGCAGCGCGGTCGGCTCGCCGCTTACGGGCTATAAGTCAAAGGTCATAGCCGAGGGCGTCTACGCTCCGGCGTTCCCGATAAGGCTTATGATAAAGGACCTCAAGCTCGCCCTCGGCGTGGGCGAGGCGTACGGTGTCAAGATGGAAAGCACCGAACTCACGAAGAACAGGATGGAGCTGGCGCAGAGCAAAGGCTACGGCGACAACGACTTCTCGGTATTGGTGAAGCTGCTCGAGGAAGACAGCGGCGTAAACAGATAGTACAAGTTAACTTATTTTAGGAGGTAAACAGAAATGGCAGTTAAAGCATATGTGAAGAATTATTACGAGCTTGACAGGCTCAATCCCCCGAGGCATATAGGCGCCTGGTCATGGGCGTTTGCGACGCCGATGATCACCGGCACGCCCAATTATTCCTTCTTCTCGATCGCGCAAATCGTCGACGGCGGCTATGCGGTCATGGACAACCACAAGGATGCGGACCATTGCTACTTCATCCTGAGCGGCACGGGCTGGTCGGTCATCGAAGGCAAGCGCTACACCTACGCACCCGGCGATGTGATGTGGATTCCTGGCAACATGAACCATGAGATGGCCCCGGCAAGCTCGCGGACCCTCAAGTTCACGGTTACGCTCACCGCCAAGGACTTCAACCAGACCGAGCCCTTTATCCGCAGCCTGAAAGATGCGGAGCCCATCAAGTGCAAGGACAACGACGGCGTGACGTTCTGGCCGATGGCGACGCCCACGCTTTCGCCCGCAAGCAGCAACACCATCGACTTCTCTGTCGTGGAGATAATGCCGGGCAAGAAGCTGGGGTCGTTCAAGTTCCCAGAGGCCGAGCAGCTTACCTATATCATATCCGGCTACGGCTATGCCGTCGTGGACGGCGAGAAGCTGCCGCTCAAGCCGGAGGACGGGCTTTATGTGCCAGAGGGCGCGGAGTGCGAGATCGTCAATGACGGCTCGGCCGTGCTCAAGTTCCAGCAGACATTCGGCCCCGCCAGAAACATGGTGAGATAGCGCGGCGAGATAACGTGGCGAGATAGGCTCGACGATGCGATTTGACGAGTTCGCGAAAATCATATACAATCGCTATGTGCAAATAGCATGAAGATTATGTGAACTCGAAGCAAAGACAGAAATAGGAGGAAGAAAATGATTAAGAAAAAGAAATTTTTGGCACTAGTGCTTGCCGTAGTCATGGTGGTAGGCCTGATGGCTGCGTGCGGTGGCGGCGGCGATGCGCCTGCGCCCGCACCGTCACCCTCGCCAGCCCCGGCGCCTGCGGCTCCGAGCGGCGACGCCCCCGCTTCCATCAAGATCGGCATCCCGAACCCGTACACGGGCCCGCTTGCCGGCTTTGGCGAAGGCACGCCTTGGGCGGAGAACCTGGTCATCGATGCCGTGAACGCCGAGGGAGGCATCTACATCGAGGAATACGATGCGTATCTGCCGCTTGAAGCTATCTATGTGGACACCCAGAGCGATGCTACCATCGCCGGCGAGGTGACGCAGCAGCTTATCACGAACGACCAGGTGGACATCCTTATCGCCCGTCACACGCCCGGCACGGCGCTGCCTGTGTCCGCGATGGCCGAGAACATGGGCGTCCCCTTTGTCTCGCTTGAGTGCCCGGTCAACCCCTGGCTCGCAGGCGGCCCCTATGAGTGGGGCTACCATTCGTTCTGGATGGTTGAGGACAATTGCGAAATGTTCATGGATATGTGGGAAGAGCTTGGCTATGGCCCCGGCACTGTGGTAGGCGGGATATTCCCGAACGACCCTGACGGCCTTGCATGGAAGCCCATCTTTGAGGAGAAGCTTCCGCAGAGGGGCTTTGTGCTGTCGGATCCTGGCATCACGGAAATGATGCAGAACGACTGGACCAACGTAGTCAACAAGTTCATCGAGGACGGCGTGCAGATCGTGACCGGCGTCCCGATCACCCCCGACTTCGCGAACTTCGCCGCCGCTGCGGTGCAGCTTGGCTTGGACTTCGAGATAGCGACGATGGGTCGTGCCTATCTGTTCCCGTCAGACGCCATGGCAAGCCCGACCGAGGTGATTCCGCGTCTTACGAACGAAGTGTGGTGGAGCCCGTGGCATCCGTGGACAAGTTCGATAGACGGCATGACTGCGATGGAGCTTGCGATGCTTTACGAAGCTGAGTTCGGCAAGGGCTGGTCCGCTCCGATGGGCTACAAGTATGCCGGCGTCGAGATAGCGGTCGATGCGCTCAGGCGCGCCGCGTCGCTTGACCCCGTTGCGATCCGTGACGCCATAGGCGCAACAGACCTCAACACCATGGTCGGCCATATCAAGTACGACCCCGTGACCCATGTGGCGCTTACCGATATCGTGGGCGGGCAGTGGTTCCTCAACGACAACGGCGAGGCGGAGCTGCAGATCGTCTACAATGCGAACAATCCGCATATCCCGAAGAACGGCGAGCTTCACATCCCTGGCAGATAGGCAAGAGCAGGGGTACAAAGGTTAACTAAAAACGGTATTATGTTAAGGGGCGGGAGCGGGCGGCCGCGAAGCGGCCGCCCCTGAGCCGCCCCGTAGCGTTTAGAGGACTGGCATGGAAAAGATACTGAGTGTAGACAATGTATATGCGGCATACGGCAAATTCAAGGTGCTGCATTCTTTGTCGTTTGACGCTTACGAAGGGGAAGTGCTTGGAATAATAGGGCCGAACGGGGCGGGCAAGACCACGCTTATGAACGCCATTTGCGGGTTGCTTATCCCCTATGAAGGGAAAGTCATATTCAACGGCCGCGACATAACGAAAATGAAGCCTGACGAGCGTTGCCGCCTTGGCATAGGCAGGACTTATCAGGTGCCTAAGCCTTTCGACCGCCTTACGGTGTTCGAGAACGTGCTTGTGGCGAGCGCGTACGGCACAGGGCGAAGCGAGGCTGAGGCCGTCGAGGACACCATAGAGGTGCTGAAGCAGACAGGCCTGTACGCAAAGGGAGATGTCGAAAGCCACAACCTGGCTTTGCTCGACAGGAAAAGGCTTGAGATAGCCAGAGGGCTTGCCACAAAGCCCACATTGCTGTTGCTCGACGAAGTGGCGGCGGGGCTGACGGATGCGGAGGTCCATGAGGTGATGGACTTGGTGGAATACCTAAAGGGCACAGGCATCACCATCATCTGGATAGAACATGTGATAAAGACTATGGCCGAGTCGACCGACAAGCTACTTTGCCTTGCGGTCGGCACGAATCTTATATACGGCGACCCCGCCTATGTGATGGGGTCGAAGGATGTGGAAGAAGTGTACTTGGGGGTGGACGACGATGAGTGAGATACTGAGAGTCGAAGGCATCGATGTGTTCTACGATGATTTCCAAGCGGTGCAGCAAGCTTCTTTCACTGTGAACAAGGGGGAGATCGTCTCGCTTATAGGGACGAACGGCGCAGGAAAGACCACGCTTATGCGTGCCATAGGCGGGGTGCTTCCCATAAGCGCAGGCAAGGTTTGGTACGACGGGCAGGACATAACGGGCATGATGCCGCACAAGATAGTGGACCTCGGCGTCTCGTACGTGCCGGAAGGCCGGCATCTTTTCAACCGTATGTCCGTAAAGGACAATCTTATAATGGGCTCGTATATGCCACGGGCCCGCAAGAACGCGAAAGCGAACCTCGAAAAAGTCTATGAATTGTTCCCCATTCTCAAAGAGAAAGCGGAGCAGGCGGCAGGGGCGCTGTCCGGCGGGCAGCAGCAGATGGTCGCCATAGGGCGTGCGCTTATGGGCGAGCCGAGGGTCGTATGCTTCGACGAGATAGCGCTTGGCCTTGCGCCCACCATCATAAAGGACATCTATGCGAGGGTGCGGGAGCTGAACGCCGAGGGCATGACGCTGATACTGGTCGAGCAGGACGTGAGGCGCAGCCTCAAGCAGAGCCAGCGAGCGTATGTCATGCTCAAAGGCAAGGTGGTGCTCGAAGGTGATAGCCGTTCGTTGACGGAAGAAGAAGTCAGCAAGGCGTATTTTGGCATGTAGGCCGGAGGGACAATGAATTGGACGCTGCACTTATACAATCAATAATCCAGGGACTGCTGATGGGCGGCCTTTACGCCGCGGTCGGCCTCGGAATGAGCATGATCTTCGGCATCGTGAGGATCACGAACCTTGCGCACGGCGACTTCTTGATACTCGCGTGCTATATCAGCTTGATATTCATGGGGGTGATAAACAACCCCATAGTCACATTGGTGTTCGTCGTGCCCATAATGTTCTTTATAGGGTTCAGCATGCAACGCTCGCTGCTCAACAGGGTCATAGGGCGCGGGGACGAGCCTCCGCTGCTTATCACTTTCGGGCTTTCGATAATAGTGCAGAACCTGTTGTTGTACTTCTTCACGGCAGACGCGCAAAGGCTCCACAGCAATCTGCTTCTTGAGAGCATCAGCCTGGGCGAGCGCGTTCGTATCCCTGTGCTGTGGCTTATCTCCTGCATCGTGGGCGTGGCGATCATTCTCGTGCTAGGCCTTTACATGAAGAACACCTATATGGGCAGGGCGATCCGTGCGACCTCGGACGATACTGAGGCGGCACAGCTTGTAGGGGTCAACATAAAGTCCGCCTACGGCATAGCGATGGGCATAGCCATGATGACGGCGGCCGTGTCCGGCGTCTTTATCGGCATGGTGTTCACGTTCTATCCTAGCACCGGGCCGAGCTACCTTATCATCGCCTTTGCGGTGGTGGTCATCGGGGGGATAGGCAGCATTTACGGGACGCTCGCCGCCGGCCTTATATTCGGGCTCGCGCAGGTGGTGGGCGGCTATATAGTCGGGCCGCAATACCAGCAGCTTATAGGCTATGTAATACTTTTGATAATGCTTGTGCTCAGGCCGCAGGGCCTGTTCCAGAGATAGGAGGTGTATGAGGATGAAATTGCTTGATTTGTTCAGGATTCAGAATACGGCAAACTCAAAGATACGCCTCGCCGCAATAGTCGCCGCCGTGGTGGTGCTGATGACGCTGCCATCGTGGGGCGGGGGCTACGCCGTCTTCATAGTAACGCTGATGGGCATCTATATCACGCTAGGCATGATGTGGAACCTGCTTGCGGGGTATTCGGGGCTCGTGTCGCTTGGGCTCCAGATGTATATAGGGGTGGGCGCCTTCGCGCTTGCGGCCTTGTCGAACTATTACGGCGTCCCCTTGGTAATCGGGCTGCTGTTGGGCGGCGTGGTCTCCATGGTGATAGCTGTGGGGCTGTCGTATCTGTTGCTTAGGATGCGGGGGATGTACTTCGCGATAGCCACATGGATGTTTGCGGAGGCCATGGTGCTGCTCCTTGTGAACTTTGAATATTTTGGGCGGGGGCAGGGGCTTTTCGTGCTTGCCGCGCGCTCCCTGTCCGAGACCGAGAAATACTATTTCAGCATTGTTATGCTGCTTGTCGTGCTGCTTGTGGTCGTGTTGTTGTTGCGTTCAAGGCTAGGCCTGGGGCTGTTTGCGATACGCGACAACGATGTGGCGTCGCAGACCTCGGGCGTCCCGCTGTTCAAGTCGAAGCTTATAGTGATGATGGTGACGGGGTTCATCACGGGCGTTTGCGGCGGGGTCTACTACATCGCCTTTGTGTGGATACAGCCGTACTCGGCGTTCAGCATCACGACATGGACGGTCGCAGCGGTCTTTATCGTCGTTATCGGTGGCATAGGCACCATAACAGGCCCTATAGTGGGCGGAGTCATCTACGTGTTCCTGAGCCAGTACCTTTCGACCCTGACATGGATGGGCTCGCTGAACATGGTGATTCTCGGGGTGATTGCGGTGGCGGTCATAATCGTGGCGCCAAAGGGGATCGTCGGCACCTTGCAGCATCGTTTCGGGTTTGAGATTATCTCGGCCCGAAGATGGATGAAGGGATATGTGACGGACAGGCTGCCAGACCATATTTGACTTAATTCACGCACATGTTGTAAAATGAACGAAACAGGCACATAGTTTGTAGTGTGCCGTGTTGAGGTTGTAAATCCGAAAGCGTTCAAAGGTGCCTTTATGGTCAGAAGGAGACGCATGATGTTGAGCAATGGCGGGAAGATGGTGTACAGGCTTTTGGCATGGAGCCTGTCTTTGTGCTTGGCGTTTACGATGGTGCCGTTGAGCGCGGGGGCGGCGTTTGGGGCGTCCGCAGGCGGGGACGAGGGGGAGAGCGGCGGGGACTGGATTGCTTCGTCGTCTACGGCTCCTCGCAATGACGGCGGCGGCACGGCGGAAGCCATGCCTGAAGGAGAAGAAGGAAGCGAGGGGAGCGGCGGTGCCGAGCCAGGGTTTGGCGAGGGCGAGGGCGGGGACGGCGAAGGCGAAGGCGGCGACCCGCTTGATGATGGCGAGGGGGAAAAAGGTGACGGCGACGAGCCGTTCGATGGCGAGGACGAGGGGGTCACGCCTATGGGTGACGATGATGTCAGGCTTCTTGCGATGGCGGATGTGGAGAGCTTTCAGTTTGAGGTGACGGTGACGGGGACGACCGAGACCGCGCTGACGTTCAGGATACCGCTAAGCGGGGGGCTTAATCCCAACGGAGGCGCGGACAGCTCATGGAACAAGCCTTACAACTGGAATATAGACTGGGGCGACGGGAGCGGCACTCAGACCGTCGCCAGCACAGATCTCGACGTGGAGGTGAACTCTAGCACCAGTGGCGGCATACCGCATACATACGGAGCCTCCGGCACATACACCATAGAGATAACCCCTGCGGGAAATGAGGAAGCATGGCTTGCCGCATTTGGCTTTTATATCGGCACGAGCGGCGCAAATGCCACAGCCAACAAAAACAGGCTAACGAGGGTCTTGAGCCCGCTTACCCCGCTGATGACGCGTACGCAGGCACAGATAGATGGGGGGGCAGACCCGCCTTCTATCGAGTGGTCATACACTTTTTATAATTGCGCAAACTTGGCGATGGGCGACGAGTTTGCCTTTTCCGATGGGTGGGGCAGCATCGATGCCGTAGGCCATAGCTTTATGCAGTCCATGTTTGAGGGCTGCAGCGGGGGTGGTTTCGCAGTAAACAATGTGTTTACGCTTCCTGCCCTTGACAGCGTGAACCTAAATAGGCCGGCTGTTTTCCATCGGGTGTTCTACAACTTGGGCGGCAATCCCGCCCAGACGCGCCGCGCGGCTTCCATCATAGGCGGGAATGCAGTGCCGGATGCAAACAGGCAGACTTTTTCGGGCAGCACAGGATTTATAGACCTGCCCTATATCCATGCCAGATGGGGCGGGGGCGGCACGGATGCAGAAAACGTCTTGATCGCCGACATAAGCTCCAAGTCGTTTTCGTCACGAGACCTTGGGTATACCGACGTGGAGACGCAGACCGTCACAGTATACAATTTTGGCAGTAGCCCTATAACAGACTTTGATGTGGCATTGGAGCATGGCGACAGCTTTGTGGTCGAGCCCCCGCTTGAAACGACCATCCCTCTTTACGGCAGCCTCACATTTGATATGAGGCCTGCGATGGACTTGGATGGGGGCAGGCATGAAGATACCGTCGTGCTGACTGCGTCAGGCAAAGAGCCCTTGCGAATCCCTGTGTCTTTTCACGTGATAGCGCCGGAGAGCAATATATTCCAGTTTGAGGTGACGGTGACGGGGACAAGTACAGCGGCACGGACGTTCAGGATACCGCTAAGCGGGCAGCTGAACCCCGATGGCGGGACAGCCGCCGTATACAGCAAGCCTTATGACTGGAATATAGACTGGGGCGACGGAAGCCCAAATGAGCGTGTCTACTGGTATAGCAGTTCAAACAGAAGCCCTGGAGCGGCCGCAAATGCGTCGAGCAATACTGGCATACCCCGCACATACGCCGCAGCGGGGACATACACTATCACCATCACCCCCGCTGGCTCCGACCAAGCCTGGCTTGCCGCCTTTGGCTTTACAAACAGCACGATGGGCAGCGCAAACGCCACAAACAACAAGAACATGGTCACGAGGGTCATCAGCCCTATAACGCCGCTTATGACGCGCACGCAGGCGCAGATAGACGGCATTGCGCCCCCGCCTTCATTTGAATGGACCCGCACTTTTTACAGGTGCAGAAACCTAGTTATGGGGGAGGGCTTCAATTTCTCCGACGAATGGGATGCGATAACCAGAGTTGGGGATGGGTTCGCCAGTTCTATGTTTTACGATTGCAACGGCGCCGCGTTCACCATGAACGATGTGTTCACCCTGCCGCAGAACGTAACGACCGTAGGCAATGATTTTGCCCGCTTTATGTTTTGGGGCTGCAATGGCGCCGCGTTCACGATGAATGGGGTGTTCAACCTGCCGCAGAATATCAATGTTGCGGGAAATTATTTTGCCTCCGCTATGTTTTTGGGCTGCAATGGGGACGGATTCACCATGAACGGGGTGTTCAATATGCCGCCCAAGATCGGGATTGTAGGCACATACTTCGCCGTGTATATGTTTCAAAACTGCAATGGGGGCGGTTTTTCGGTCAACGATGTTTTCAGGTTCCCGACGCTGAACAGCGCAAACCTCAACCGCACAAGAGTGTTCTACCGCACCTTTTACAATCTGGGCAGCACCCCGCCGCAAGCCCGCACCGCCGACTCCATTATCGCAGGGAACGACGTGCCTAGCGACAACAGGCAGACGTTCACGAACAGCGCGTGCTTTTCAGACCTGCAATATGTCCATACAAGGTGGGGAGGCGGCGGATTCAATGCCAACCACATGGTTGCAACGCCAAGCGCCGTGGGTTTTCCGTATGAGCCTCCAGGGTATGCCCCTGTCGACCCACGGGAGATAACCATAAGGAACAATTTTTCTGCCGCGATATCCGGCGTCAGCGTCGCCCTTGCCGCAGGCAGCGCCTTTGAGCTAGGGGCGCTGTCGGACACGACGATACCGCCAGGCGGAAGCGTGAACTTCTCGGTGAACCCTGTAGACGGCCTTGCGAGAGGCATGCATACAGACACCATCATCGTAAGCGCCGCAAGCCGCGGCTCTGTCCGCATCCCTGTATCGTTCGGCGTGCTACCGCCGGGGGAGAATGTATTCCAGTTTGAGGTGACGGTGACGGGCACGACCGAAACCGAACGGATTTTCCGCATACCGCTAAGCGGGATGCTGAACCCTGCGGGCGGGACAAGCGCGACGTATAGCAAGCCTTATGACTGGAATATAGACTGGGGCGACGGAAGCCCCATCGAGCGGGTCTATTGGTATAGCAATGCGAACAGAAGCCCTGGCGCGGTCTCAAACTCGTCGAGCAGCGCCGGCATACCCCGCACATACGCCACTGCGGGGACATATACCATCACCATTACGCCTGCGGGGGTTGAGGATGCATGGCTTGCAGCATTCGGCTTTAGAAACACCACTGCCGGCAGGGCAAACTCCAACGTCAACAAAAACATGGTCACAAAGGTCATCAGCCCTTTGACCCCGCTGATGACGCGCACCCTGGCGCAGACGGTCGGAAGCGCCGTGCCGCCCTCATTTGAATGGGCATATACTTTTTATAGGTGTGCAAACTTGAGTATGGAAGATAGCTTTAATTTCTCCGATGAATGGGAAAGCGTCACCAGTGTTGGGCATAATTTCGCCCAAGCTATGTTCTACCTTTGCTTTGGCACTGCGTTTACCATGAACGATGTGTTCAATCTGCCGCAGGGCATCACGACCGTAGGCAATTATTTTGCCCAAAATATGTTCCAGAGCTGCTACGGCATCAATTTCACCATGAACGATGTGTTCAATCTGCCGCAGGGCATCACGACCGTAGGCAATTATTTTGCCCAAAATATGTTCAGGGCAAGCAACGGCGGCAGTTTCACCATGGGTGCGGCTTTCAACCTACCGCAGAATATCGTTGTTGCGGGCGAGTATTTTGCCAATTCAATGTTCTACGGCTGCAACGGCGGCAGTTTCACCATGAACAAAGTGTTCAATCTGCCCCCTGGGATCGGGACTGTAGGCAGAAACTTTGCCACATCTATGTTCCAGAACTGCAGCGGGCCGAGGTTTATGGCAAATGATGTTTTCAGGTTTCCGACCCTCGACAGCACAAACCTGAATCGAACCAGTGTTTTCGCATCGACTTTTCGCGGTCTTGGCACCGCCACTTCGCAAAGGCGCTCCGCCTCGTCCATCATAGGGGGGAATGCATTGCCAAGAAGTTCAAAATCGACGTTCACGAGCAGCGGGTGTTTTTCCGATCTGACATACATACCCTCGCAATGGGGCGGGAGCGGCAGAAACGCAAACAATGTGCTTATCGCCAGCCATAGGGCGGTGACTTTCCCTGACAGAGCCTCTGGAAGCGCCCCTGCGTCGACGCAGGCTATCACCGTATACAATAGGGGCACCGTCGCGATAAACGGGTTTGTAGCAGCGCTTTCCGGCGGTGGTGGCTTTGTGGTCGAAGGTCTTGTGGGCACGTCCATTCCTGCAGGCGGCAGCCTTTCTTTCGATGTTGCTACCGAGACCAGCATGGCTCCAGGCCTTTATACGGACACCCTTGTGCTTAGCGCGACAAGCTGCGCTTCTGTGCGAGTGCCGTTGTTTCTTTCGGTGGTACCGCCGGAGGGCGAGCACTTTCAGTTTGAGGTGAGTGTGGCGGGGGCCAGCGTAGCCGAGCGTTCGTTCATAATACCGCTTTCAGGGCGTCTGGGGGACGCATATGGCAAGGCGTACGAATGGACGGTGGACTGGGGCGATGGAGAGATAGAGCATATCGACAGCTCCGAGGGCGGCGCCCCGCAAAACGCAGCGGACAGCGACGGCATAGAGCATGTATATGACGAAGCCGGCACCTATGTGGTGACGATAATGCCTGCCGGCTCCGAAGACGCATGGCTTGGGGCTTTTGGCTTTGGAACGACGGGGGCAGGCGCCGCCAATTCGCAGGACAACAAAGACAAGATAAGGATGGTGCATAGCCCGCTTTCCCCGCTTATGACACGTACTGAGGCGCAGATTGACGGCGATGTCGCACCTCCCTTATATGAGTGGGCATACACCTTCAATGATTGCATAAATATGAATATGGGGCCGGATTTCGCCTTTGCGCGGGGATGGGACGGGATAGACGCCGTCGGGGACGGTTTTGCCGAGTATATGTTTTTGGACGTAAGCGGCCCGGCATTCAATATGAACAGGGTGTTCAACTTGCCTGCGGGCATCACGGAAGTAGGCGAAGGGTTTGCTTATGGGATGTTTGCAGGGTGCGGCGGCGACGCCTTTACGATGAACGGCGTGTTCAATCTGCCTAGGGGCATTGCGAGCGTGGGCGATTGGTTTGCCGCTTCTATGTTTGAGGAGTGCGGCGGCGAGGCGTTTGCCATGAACGGCGCTTTCAACCTGCCTGCGGGGATCGCAAGCGTGGGCAACGGTTTTGCGGCATCCATGTTTGCGGGCGCAGACGGTGACGCTTTCACCATGAACGGACGGTTCAACCTGCCTGTGGGTATCACGAGCGTGGGCTATCAGTTTGCTGCTTACATGTTTGAGGGAGCGGACGGCGCGGCGTTCAATATGAACAGCGTGTTCAACCTGCCTGCGGGGATCGAAAACGTGGGCGAGGGATTTATCGAACATATGTTCGATAATGTGGGGGGCGGCTCTTTCCAAGTGAACGGGGTCTTTGAATTTCCTGTGCTTGCACCCGCAGAACTGAACAAGCCGAGGGTGTTTTACCGTACATTCCATTCTATTGGCGACACTTATCCCCAAGCGCGTACCGCGATTTCCATTATCAGCGGGAACCCAGTGCCCGCAGCGGGGGTGGATACTTTTATGGGCAGCGGGAGGTTCAGGGATCTGGCATATATCCCCGTGAACTGGGGCGGCGGCGGCGGCAGCTTGGACGATACGCTCTTTGTCAGCCATTCCACGATAGACTTCCCAGTCAAGGTCGAGGGGTACGCGGAGCGGGATGTCCGCATTGTCAGCGTGCATAATTTCGGGGGGACGGAAATTCAAGGTGTGACCGTGTCGCTGGCTGGCGGGGCTGGGTTTGAGCTCGGCGCATTGTCGGCGGAGAACATACCGGCGGGCGGCAGCGTGTCGTTCGCATTGGAGCCAAGGCTTGGGCTTGCCGTGGGGGAATACAGGGGCATCGCCTCCGTGGGCGCTACGGGGTGCGATTCTGTGGATATCGTGCTGTCTTTTGCAGTGGTAGGGCCGTTCATCCAGCTTCATCCGAGCCATACAATATTGACGAAAGACAAGCCTGCCGCAGTGATTGAGACGGTCGGCATCGTGGATGCGTTTTTTGATTTTGAGGCGGTGGAATGGAGCGTAGACCCTGAAAGCAGCAGCGAGGCAAGGACATATGCCACCGAAAGGGTCGGGATGGACTATGTGGTAAAGCAGGGCGACAGCCAGATATTGGTGTTCACCCCATCCGCGCGGGGCAGGAACCTGAGCGTAAGGGCAGCTGACGCATGGATTCATACCGCATCGGCGCAGACATTGCGGATAAGGGCGGACTACGATGGCAGATATATGGCGACGGCCACGGTGGAAATGATACCTGATGCGACGCTGCCGGGCACAGGCTCGGCGTTCGCCACCACGGTGACCGTGCTTGAGACGTCAATAGCGGTGAACAGGGCGCAGATACAGGGGACGCTTGTGCCTATACGGATAACGCAGCAGAGGCATGCGGATGGCATATGGGCGCTTGGAGCGGGGGCTGGAGCAGGGGGCTTGCAGGAAATGGACGTGGATGATCCTGCGTTGCCTGTGATAGGGGCTATGCGGTTCGTGCGGGTAAAAGTCCTTAGAGACGGCGGTTTAGTTATAGGGGACCCTGAGCCAGGGTATAGCGCGCGGCTATGGCCGGAGGACAATAGGTTTATAGAAGTGATGGCTACGGATACGGCGAAGAGCAGAAAGAATGTGATACTACAGATACAGAGGGCGGGGGCGCCGAACTGGACGACGGCGAACCAGGTAAACGTGACATCGACCGTTCTCAACCTTAGCGTCTCCACCAAGTATCCGAGCGTAAGGATAAGGCCAGACCAACTCAACCGTGCCTATCCAACATTGCCTGCCAAGGTGAACGCGACGAGTTCGGCGGGGAGCGTAAGGGTGCTTGACATAGATTCCAGCACAGCCGCGTTCCAGAGCAGAATAGCTTTTGACAGCGATGCGGGCGAGGTGAACCTGAAATTGCAGCCTGGGACCGAGGGGACTATACAGCCTTTGCCTGTGGTTACCAAGAACGGCACGCAGAAGGGCAGGGCGAGGGTGCAGGTGGAGGGCTTTTATCCCAATCCCAAGCTTGTGGCGTTGAATGTGCGGGTGGTGAACTCGCATCCGAGCATAAGGCTGGACAGGGGGACGGTGGCTCTGCACCATCCACAGAGCGGGACTATCGAGTCGCTGCCCGATGTGAATGCGGACGGATTGGCGAAGGGGGATTTCGTGCCTGCCGTGGTGAACATCGTATCGGGGACGCGAAACAGGGCGTTTCAGGACGGTTATATGGTGAAGCGGGTGACGCTAAACCCAGACCATGCTCCGAGCATGGCGGCTCCGCTTGTCGTGTCGTATATGGGCGGCGGCAGGATAGAGCTGCATCCTACGGGGCCTGTCATTCCCAAGACCGTGCAGCTTAGGGTGTTCTTTGATGACCCTGCTTTCGATAACCAAGTCGATCCCAACAGCTACACCAAGTTTGTAAGGCTGAACCTGAAAGTGACCATGAGGGCGGAGAACGCTCTCAATGTGACGAACAAGTCTACGGCGGTGGCGGTCAACAGGGACCATGTGGCGGAAGGCACAGGGGAGTATGTGATAAGGGATATACCGATAGGGCTCAATGCAGCGAACCTGTTCATTGAGGACTGGAAGGTGCAGGGGCCAGTGGGCGAGACCACAAAGACGAGGACCGACTGGCAGAACACGACGGATCCGTCGCTTGCAGGGAGGCCGCCTGTGCGCGTGGTGCCCTACGTCGAAGTCGATGATTCGTGGGGGACGGGGGACAGGCGTAGCGGGATAAGGCTTGTGGCGGACAGGGATGCGTTGCGTGACCTGATGGAGCGGGGGCGGTCGGCATCGAGCGGGAATTTCCGCAATCTGAGATACAGGATGAACATAGGGTCGGACAAGGTGAAAGACAGGAACGGCAACCCAAGGGTGTTTGCGGTGAACCTGACCTTTACGGCGAACGCCTCGTCGTTCAGGTTGAGCCTGAACAGCCGGACGAGGATAGACGTGGCGAACCCTGAGTCTTTCCAGACGGCGACGGTGCGGCTCACCAACACAACGTCTGAGATAGACTATGTGCTGCTTTACCCGACTATCCCGAACAATGCGCAGAGGGTACACGAAAGCCGAGATTTCGTGGCGGAGGTGACAGGGCCGCTGACTTTCAACATTGTGAAACACCCGGACAACGACGAGGTGGTACCAGGCGTGACACAGAGGCTCAGCGTGAGGATTGTGCTCAAAAACGGGCAGGAAATGAGGTCGTGGACGGATCTAAACAGCAAGATGCGGAACAGCGACAGGACCATAAGCGTGAACCCGAGGCATGCGGTGGGGAAAGCCACGTCGCGAACGGTGACGCTGTATAGGCGGCAGCCGCTGCAGGGGGCGGGGTTTGAGGCGGCGATAAGGACACCGGCGAATGTGGCTTTGGGGGTGGCTATCATTGACCAGAACAGCCTCAACAATATACGGTTCGCGAAGCCTGTGATATCAGGGACGAGCGTCACGGGCAGCGTGAAGTATGGGGGCGAGCCAGGGCTGCACGGGGGGCTTGTGCTTGAGCGGAACGGCAGCGATGGGTTTGTGATGTATTTCGAGGATGGGATAGCGCCGAGCGGGGTGTTCAACTCGAAGGGCACGTTGGCGAATCTGAAGGCGAATTATACGGTGCGTGTGGAGCTATGGGCGGCAGGGACGTATGCGCTTGCAAGGGACGAGCACGGCACGCTTCTCAGGGACGCGAAAGGGAACACCATGCCGATGATAGGCGGGAACGGCAAGGTGGAGCCGCTGCGGGACGAGCGGGGCAAGGCGCGGAGCAAGGCGACGGTGTATAACGTGCGGGTGAATATCCGTTAGCAATGGTTTGAGAGGCATTTTGCCAGGAGGCAAAAGAAGATGAATAACAAGAGAGCGGCGAGGATATTTGTATGGATGATGGCGGTGGCCATGGTCTTTGGCGCGGTTCCGTTCGCGGGGGCGGACGGGGAGGCGTTTGCGTCCGGGTCTGTGGGGGCTGCGTCGAACGGCGGTGTCGCTGCTTTCAGGCTGCCGGAGGGCATAGACGGCATATTGTCGGAGGCGAGGGCTAGGTTTGACAGCGAAAGGGCTGCGATGGCCGAGGCGCGCGAGGGGGGCGGCGACGAGGATTATGACGAGGAAGCCTGGGAAGATGAGGATGTGCTTGTCGGGATTGACGAAGGTGAGGTTGACGATGAGGGCGAGGGCGATGTCCTCGGCGAGCTTGATGAGAGCATGGATGATGAGGGCGAGGTCGGCGGCTTAGATGATGGCGAATCGGACGATGTCCTTGTCGGGCTTGGTGATGGTGTTGACGATGAGGTCGATGTTGAGGTCGAGGAAGTCCTTGGCGGTTCGGGTGAGGGCGAGAGCATTGAGGGTGAGGGCGATGTCCTTGGCGGTTCGGGTGAGGGCGAAGTCGGTGATGACGGCGTAGGCGAGATAGAGGACGTAGAAAAGTATTTCGAAGAAAGGATCGTCTCTGAGAGCGAGATACCAGGCGACCCCTTTGCCCTGCCAGAGGGCGGGATGTCGGCGATGGCGATAAGGCCTAGGGCGGGCGTGTATATAGACCTTGTCGACTTCAGGACGGTTCGGGACGTAAGCAGAATAATCGATCTTGCGCTTGATTACGTCTCCGAGGCCAGAGGCCTGAATTTCCTGCTCGTCATCAATTCAGGGCCGGCGTTCAACGTAGGAACAGGCACGATCAGGGTGTACAATATACCATGGGACGTGATACTGATATGGGGGGCGGCATGCACCACTTCCACAAGCAAAAGCAACGGAAACACATTGTTGGGGATAAACGCAGATGGCGAGTTTCATCTGATAGGGGGAGGCTCCCTCACGCACCATGGAAGGGGCGTCGCTTTTTCTGGAGGCGATTTAGACGATATGTACGTGAACGGCGGCAGGGTCAGCAGTTACTCAGGCTTGGGCATCAGCGGCTTAAATGTGCATATGATAAAAGGCACGGTCAGCACAAAGTCAGGGGAAGCAATCAACGCACGCGACGTCTATATGCACGGCGGAACGGTTTCCGCCACGACCGGCACTGCGGTTCAGGCCAGCATCAGGGAAATGTATCGCGGCACTATAAAGGCGACGACAGGCAAAGCCTTGGATTTAGGACACAACCAAGGAGCGTATATTTACGGCGGCAGGGTTACGGTCACCACAGGGACTGCCATCGAAAAAGAAGGGACTTCGGGGAGAGTCGAAGTCCATGGTGGCACGGTAAGAGCCGCAAACAGAAATACAGGGACGGCGATATCAGCATCAGGGACCACCCCAGTCGACATACGCGGAGGCGAGGTCTTGACAGGGTCTGGCTATGCGGTTGTGGCTTCTGGAAACGTCAGTGTAAGCGGCGGCAGGGTGACGGGCGTGTCCACAAGCGGCGGGAACGTCACGGTGTCGGGCTGGGGGAGCGTCGGCGGGGTGCATGCCGTGGAGGGCGAAGTGAGCGTAAGCGGCGCCGGCACGGTCTTGAGCGAGAATGGCCCTGCGGTCATGGCGAAAGGCAAGGTGGTTGTGTCGGAGTACGGCGCTGTCATAAACGAGGACGGCACGGCTGCCGCAATAGTCACGGAAAGCACCTTGGATGTATCGGACGGCGGCCAGGTCATAGCCTTTGGAATCAATGCGGATGCGGCGGACACGGCGGGCGAAATCACGGTGTCCGGCGGCATGATTGCGGCGGCGGGGCTCGGCACAGCCATCAACAACCCGCCGAACGCCACGATAAGCGGCGGCAGGGCGCTGTCGGTGGCAGGTGCCGCCGTCAAGATGGACGACCCCGACTCGACGATTACGGTAAGCGGCGGCACGGTTGACACATATTTCGGGAATTACGGCATAGAGACGAACGGCGACGTGAATGTGACGAGCGGCGTGGTGGCTTCTGAGGCGGGCACAGCCATATACGGCAAGAACCTGTCAAAGACACTGGACATGAGCGGCGGCTTCGCATACTCAGGCGCAGGGGACATGGACAAGGTGATAGACTGGGCGGGGACGTATACCTTCAACAACCCTGACGGCGAAGCCATCATATGCACAAGGAACGACGACCCATGGAACAGGTCGTTTTATGTGGGCGACACGAGCGGGCTGGCCTGGGACCCAGACATCGCGGACGCCACGGTGTTCTGGGACAAGGAGGATTGGGGCGGCTACACCGCTTTCGGCCTGCGCTACGCATATGGGGCAAGCACGGGCTTCCATGAAGTATCCAACGCCTCGGTGTTCGATGTCCCCCAGGACGAAGCCCTGTCCATCTCGCCGAACCATGTGATACTTACGGACGGCACGCAGGAGGTGGAGCTTGTGGCAGCCCTTAGCGTGGCGGGCGCGGATATGGACGATATCGACTGGAGCCTGGACATCGCCGATGTCGTGGGCCTGAACGGCACGGCAGCCGACATAGCGAGCGGGGGCAGCGTGA
>WRMW01000011.1 GCA_009776955.1 Clostridiales bacterium
TCATTGCAACCTCCGGCACTGCCCATTTGTGTGATTTCCGATTCTAGCGGCACCGATTATCACGATGCCGTCAGATAATACCCTATCGACACTGCCGCGCATAGGCACCGCCAGGCTTTACGCTTACGCTGTTTTCAACGCCAGCATAGTGATGTCATCAAACTGCTCCGCTCCTTCGGCAAACAGGTCGATTTCCTGCTTTATCGCAGCAAGCAACTCTTTTGGCGGTCGGTCTTTATGTTTGTTGGCGGCATCAAGCAAGCGGCGGCTTGTGAATTGCTTGCGTTCGGTGTTCATGGCTTCGGTCACGCCATCGGTGTACAGGAACAGCACATCGCCGGGCTGCAGCATTACCTCCCCTTGCGTATATTGCACATCGTCCATGCCGGCAAGAACAAGCGCGGGGGTCACAGGCAGCCAGTCATAATCGCCGCCTGCCGGCATGATAAGCGGAGGTTCGTGTCCGGCGCTGACATAGCTTAGTTTCCCGCTTGCGATATCAAGGTATCCCATAAACGCCGTGACGAACATATTTGCCTCGTTGTTCTCGCACAGCATATTGTTCACCGTATCAAAAACCTCTTTCGGGCTTTTGCCGGCTTGGGCGTTGTTCTTGAGCAGCGTCTTGGCAATGACCATGAACAGCGCAGCGGGAACGCCTTTGCCCGAAACGTCAGCAATGACTACGGCGAGGGTATTGTCGTCGATCAGGAAGAAATCGTAGAAGTCGCCGCCTACTTCCTTGGCTGGAATCATATCGGCATATATGTCAAACTCATCGCGTTCGGGGTACGCGGGGAAGATGCAGGGCAGCATGCTCGCTTGTATTTTTGTCGCGACGTCAAGCTCTGCGCCTATGCGTTCCCGCTCGGCGGTGACGGTTTGCAGATTGTCGATATATTCGGCCAAGTCGCACGCCATCTTGCCAAACGCTTCTGACAGCGCTTGTATTTCATCGCCAGTTTTTATGTTGTTTTCAAAAGTGGACAAACTATCGCCGCTTGCAAAGCTCAAGGCATCGCCCGTCAACCGTTTGAGCGGCTTTGAAATCATGCGGCGCGACACAAGCATCAGCCCCGCAACCATAAGTATGGTTATTACACATGACAGGATAATCATTGTCTTGAAAAAATCCGCCTGCATTTCCCTTACCCATGCCAATGAAACCTCCGCCCCCACCATCGCCGTCAGCTCACCGCTGCTCGAATAGACCGGAACATAAGCGAATACCGCGGAGCCGTAATGCTCGTCGTGCAAAATAATTTTCTTCGCTTCGTCATAGTCGAGAACCACTCCGTCATATGTGTATTTTTCGCCCAACTCAAAGAGGGTTTTAGGGTCATCGCTTTCAAGCTCCGCTTCCATAATGGCAATAATATTCGTTTCATCCTCTGGTTTGAAGATATACAAATACATCAAATCGAACTCGCGCTTGATGCTGTTCAGCGTTTCAAGCAACTCGTCGTAATAATCGTCTGTTTCCATGCTTTCCAAGTAAGTGCCGATGCGGTCGCCGTCTACAAAAAGAGCCGCTGAGTGGGCGACCTGTAGCGCCTTTCGCGCATAAGTATCGGTATAGGCTTCCCAAGAAGCCCTATATGAGAAGAACCCCAGGGCAAGGCAAAACAGCAACGCAAACAGCACGAACAACAACGTCATTTTCAACCCTATTGGCCTTCGGATTCTTTTTTTGCTTTCCGGCATAACGGTTCTCCCCTCGTATTTTTCGGTCAACGTGTAGCCTTTTGTATAAGAAGGGTGTTCGTGTTGTTTTCATATCGGTATTCCACACGATCCATCAGCTTTTTGACAATAAGAATGCCGAGCCCGCCGATGTTCCTCTCCTCCGCTGAAAGAGAGGTGTCCGGGTCAGGCTTGGCAAGGGGGTCATACTGTGTCCCGCCGTCCTTGAACTCGACGGTGAACTGATCCTGTTCGGTGGACAGACGCACGGTAATATCGCCCTCGCCGTTCGGGTAGGCATAATTGGCTATGTTCACAAAGATTTCTTCGACAGCGATATTTATGTTGTTTTGGTCGCTTTCGCTTATTTCCGCGCCCCGCATCGCCCCGCCGATGAACTCAAGCACGTCGTATAAGCGGTCAGGCCGTGCGGGGATTGTGATTTCTTGGGATGCCATGGTTTCACCCCATTTTACTTGATCGTCAAGATGCTCGAAAATCCGGTGATATTCAAAACCTCCATCACTTCGGCCGAAACATTTTTGAGCGTCATCGTTTTGCCCTCGGCTTTGGCGGCCTTCTCGCCCGTCAGCAAAACGCGCAAGCCCGCTGACGATACATAGTCCACACCCGCAAAATCCAGTTCGGTTTTTTCGCATGATGAGATGGTTTCCATCAATGCCTCTTGCAACTTGGGTGAAGTGACCGTGTCAGCCCGCCCTGTCAGAACCAGCACAAAAGCGTCTCCGCTTTGCGTCTTCTTGATTTCCATAATCAACTCTCCTTTATTACGATATTATAATCCCCCTAACTGATATAATCAAACATGCCCATTTTGCACTTGATACGGCATTTCAAATTGCCGATCCACTCCAATGAATAGTGGTCGCAGGGAAAAAATAACCCCTTAAACCCACGACATTTGCCCGCCTCCTTTTTTAGTTTGCTGCAAGATTCCGGGTCATATTGGTTTATCGTCCACCCGCCAGCAGCGGCTTCCAGTTGCTGTTCGTCGATTTGTTCTTTTGTGTCTTCCATTTGCTTCTCCTTTTTCGTCATTGGTGTCACTTAGCCGACATAGCCGTCTCCACCGCCATGATATTCAACATATTACCTCGTACGGCGGAAAGGCTCCCATGTTGCAGGTCTTCCTATATCTGTGTGTCCCGTTTTTGACGTAGCCCAGCTTTTCATTGTTAAAGTGGTCGCAGTCGATTAAAAACGGGCAGCACCTACCCGGTATCAGCCGGGTAAGTCCCCTACACATTATCGGGTCGTATCTGTTTTCCGTAAATTTAGTACCGCCGGCAGCACCTTCCAGTTGCTGTTCGTCGATTTGCTCTTTTTGGTTTTCCATTTTTATCTCCTTTTTCGTCATTGGTGCCACTTAGCCGACATAGCCGTCTCCACCGCCATGATATTCAAGCTATTACCTCGTACGGCGGAAAGGCTCCCATGTTGCAGGTCATCTTATATTTGTGTGTCCCGTTTTTGAAGTATTCCCTTTCATAGCTAAAGTGGTCGCAGTTGAAATCAAAAACCGGTCTGCACCTACCCGGTATCGTCCGGGTAAGTCCCCTACACATTATCGGGTCGTATCTGTTTTTCGTCCATCCAGTACCGCCAGCAGCACCTTCCAGTTGCTGTTCGTCGATTTGCTCTTTTTGGGTTTCCATTTTTATCTCCTTTTTCGTCATTGGCGCCGCACTAATCAAGATTTACAAGATTAGTATGATTGGCGCCTTATCGAGTACGGCGGAAAGGCTCCCATGTTGCAGGATATATTATACGTTTTATTACCTCTGGCATCACCGCTGCCGCGTACCAAGTCATTGTTAAAGTGGTCGCAGTCGAATTCAAAAAGCGGGCTGCACCTACCCGGTATCAGCCGGGTAAGCCCCCTACACATTATCGGGTCGTATCTGTTTTTCGTCCATCCAGTACCGCCGGCAGCACCTTCCAGTTCTTCTTCTTTCAGCTCGCCTGCTTTCCGTGCTTCCGCCTGCTCCACCGCCATCCGGTATTCCTCGACCGTGATGGCAAAGCCGTGCTCGGCGGCCAGCTCGACGATTTTGTCCGGTTCCAGCCCCTCGCTACTCGCACTGAGCTCGTCCAGCTTCGCCATCAGCCCGCTGTCGTTTTTCGCTTTTTCGATAAACGCTTTCATTTGTTCCATCTTGCAACCCTCCTATTGGTTTTCGTCAAACCGGCTTTCCAAAGCTGTCCCCTACGTAGCTATAGCGGCCCATAACGCAGGTGTAGTGGTAACGTCGTCCATTAAAGCGACCAGGGGTAGCGCTGAGAAATTCATATCTGTAATGGTCACACCAACACTTCGTCAAAAACCCGACACACTCATACTCCACTCTCGTATATTTGCCGCAGACATCTGGATTGTAGCGGTTTTCCGTCCATTTACTACCGCCAGCAGCGGCTTCCAGGTCTTCTTCTGCCAGTCCTTCTTTAATGAACTCTTTTTCGTATTCCATTTTGTGTTCTCCTATCGTTTCGCGTCGTTTAGACTTCCTTATACGCAGACGGTCTCATGATGCCAGCTATCGACGCATTTGTCCGTTCCCCAACAGCGGCATTGATACCACTTAATGAAACCTCCGTCATCGGCCGTTGACTTGCAATCAAAAGTCCGGCATTTTATGCGATATACACCGTTTCTCATTTCTGAGCCGCCGTCGCTCTTAAACCAGCAGCCGGTGATTATCGGATCGAAGGGGCCTCCTGTGCCGCCGCCGGCAGCGCCTTCCAGGGCTTCTTCTTTCAGTTTTTTGTGTTCCATTTTGTGTTCCCCTTTCGTTTCGTCCTAAAGGCTTGCCTGGCATTTTAGCTACCTATGCAGCCGCGCTCATGATGCCAGCTATCGATGCATCTGTCCGAACCCCAACAGCCGCATTGATGCCATCTAAGGTAACCTGCGTCACCGACCAATGTCTTGCAAGCAAATGCCTGGCATTTTTTGCGGTATGCGCCGTTTCTCATTTCCGAACCGCCGTCGGCCTTAAACCAACACCCGCTGATTTTCGGATTGCCGGGGGTGACGCCTGGGTCGGCGCCGCCGGTCGCGTTCTCAAGTTCCGTTTCGTTTAGCTCCGCGTTTTTTTTCATTTCTTCAGACATTTTGTTTTCTCCTCTCATTAGTGATACGCTTTTTGGGACTAAATTATTTTTCCATCGCTGTATCCGATGTAGTCATAGCGGCCCATGGCACAGGTGAAGCGGTAACGTCCTTCAGTGACGAGCGCTGCTTCTCTGTAATGGTCACAATTGACCAATTTCAAAAGCCCGACACACTCATACTGCACTTTCGTGAATTTGCCGCAAACGTCTGGATTATAGCGGTTTTCCGTTAAACCGCCGGCGGCGGCTTCCAGTTCCAATTCGTTTACTTCTTCTCTTTTGTTTTCCATGTATCTTTTCTCCTTTCGCTTTATTGGGTTCCGTGGTGCGTTTATTTTTTGAAACAATTGCATCCGCATACGCTCAAGGGAGGCTTGCTTGGCTTCCGCGTCAAGACGGACTTTCAAATTTGAAAGAATCATCTCTATGTCGCGCCCCTCCTTCATTTTACATCGCCCTCCTTTCTTATATTCTTATATGCGGCTGCGTCCGATTCCTTAGATGAAATCAAAGATTTTCTTATAATCTTTTTCGCGCGGTGCAAAATGAACCCCACATTGCTTTCGCGCAGGCCCATGACCTCTGCGATTCTGATGTTTGTCAAGCCGCCAAAATATTTGAGCAGCACGGCATTCTTCTGGTTTTCGTTCAGCCTGCCTATGGCCTCGCAAAGCAGGGCGTATTCTTCCTTGCGAAGCAGGTCTTCTTCAATGTCGAAACGGTCGGCGAGCTCGGCAATGTCGTCCAGAGTACACTCGGTTTTGCGGGCGCGGAAGTACATCCTTATCTCGTTGAGCGTGATTGTGAATATCCACGTCGAGAAAGCGGCTTTGTCAGAGTCGTAGGTGTCCAGTTTTTCAGCCACTTTCACAAACACGCTGCAGGCGATGTCCTCTGCGTCATGGACATGCCCCACGCGCAGCATCGTGAAGCTGCAGACCTTGTCATAATATGAATTGAAGATTCCCTCTATATTCATGCCGTCTGCCGCCTCACCAACTCATAAAACTCGCCCCGCTTCTCCATCAGCTCGTCATAGCCGCCCTGCTCGACGATCCTGCCGGCGTCCATCACGATCACGCGGTCGCAGCCGCGTATGGTGGACAGCCGATGCGCGATGACGATGCGGGTCGCTTCGAGCGAAGCGACGGAGTTTGCGACATGCTTTTGCGTGATGTTGTCCAAGGCGCTGGTGGCCTCGTCGAAAAAGATGAGCTTGGGCTTGGAGATAAGCGCCCTCGCTATCAGCAGCCGTTGGCGCTGGCCGCCGGACACACCGCCGCCGCCCTCTGATATCATGGTGTGCATACCCATCGGCATATCGCGTATGTCCTGGGCGATGCCGGCCATTTCGGCCGCAACCCATGCGTCATCAAGGGTTTTCCACGGCGCAGTCACGACGATGTTGGAGAAGATCGAGCCCGCCATCAGCTTGCCGTTCTGCAAATCCACCCCAATGCACTGCCGCAGGGCACGGAGGTCGAGGCCGCTGAGGCTATGCCCGTCGTAATAGATATCCCCTGTCTCCGGCTTCTCGAAGCCCAGAAGCAGGCGCAGAAGTGTGGACTTGCCGCAGCCCGTCTTGCCCACGATTGCCAAATACTCGCCCGGACTCACTTTCAGATTTATATTGTCTAGGATCAACGGGCCGTCCTCGTTGTAGCGGAAAGATATATTGTTCATTTCCATTTGCCCCGACAGCGACGAGAGCTGCGTTTTGCCCTCTTGGGTTTCTGGCTCCGTTTCCATCAGCGGACGCACCATCTCAAGGTTTACCTTTATGTCCGTAAAGGTGTGCGCCAGGCTTGAAAGCATCAAGATGGCGCCTGACAGCGCCCCATATGCCGCCATGAACGCGATGTAATCCGCCGTGTCCACGCCCGACGAGCCCGCCACGTAGTACAGCAGTATAGTGCCGCCGAGTGAGATCGCGAGGTTGATAGGCTCTAACAGGCGCAGCAACATCGGCGGCGAATAGGTGAGCCGCCCGACCTCTTTGTACTTGTCCGCCCACCTTGCGAAAGCCCGCTTCTGCGCCCCGGTCAGCTTGATTTTCTGTATGCCGGAAATCAGCGCGAACAGCAATGCCGACAGCTTGGCACCCGCTTTCATGCGCCTGCGCGAGATTTTCATATTGAGCGCCGCCGTCAGTATCGACATGGCCAGCATGGTGACGATGATCAAGAAAGCCGGCGCCACCATAGCCGAGGCATATCGGTTCATCTGGAACAGATACACAAAAGAGAACAAAGCGGTCAGGCCGGTGGACATAAAGGTGTTGGAAATGATCTGGCACAGGCTTGTCAGGCTCTGCATGCGGTTTGCCACCTCGCCGGCGGCGTAATCCTTGAAAAACGTGACCGGCAGTGACAGCACCCGCATCATGGCGGCGTTTTCCACCCGCGTAAACAGCATGGAAAACCGCGTCAACGCAAGGCTTCTCGCAACTCCGAACAATATGGCGCCAATCGCCGTGCCGACCAGCAGGAATCCGACCGCCAGGATATTCATCTTGATGCCGGAAGGTATGACGGTGCCGTAGAGCTGACTGTTCACGTAGGGCGTGGCCAGCCCAAGCAACGCCACGATCAGGCTGATGGCCATGACGTAGACGAGGTCGGAGACGCGGAGGCTCTTTACCATAAACATCGCCAAATCTGTCAGCCGAAGTTTTTTCAGCGCAAAGGGCTTGTAGAAGCAAAAGGCGTCCTCCCCGATGTTTTTGGCCGATTCCTTGTTGATTTTCACGTTCGTGCCATCTACGCCGCGATAGTGGTAGCCGCCCATTTTGCCAGGCAGCAGCGCGACTGGGTCGCCATCTGTCGTGCAGCCGAAAAATGGGTCTACGCAATCCTTCCACCACTCGCCTTTCAGCTCTACCCTGCGTCGCATGGCACCTGAGGGGCGCAGCATATACTCAATCCGCGCCTCTGCGTCGGTCACGGTTTCGGGGGTCTCCGGGATTTTCAGGCCGAGGTGCGAAAGTATCTCACAGATCGCGTCGGTGGCCTCCGCCGATCGTTTTGGGCTTCCGCCCAGTATCGACATCAGATCGTCAAAGGCGCCCTCGAACATAATTTCATCGCCGGTCTTGCGAGCGTTCAGTTGCTCGTCGAAGATATTGAGTCGTTCCATCCGCTCTGCCCTCCCCTCCCTACTCCGTGGCGACAAGCTCGGTGTACTTGCCGCCCTTGTTGTACAGTTCTTCATGGGTGCCGCGCTCCACGACATCGCCATTTTCCAGCACGATTATCTCGTCGCAGTCCCGCACGGTGGACAGCCGATGGGCTATTACGACGCAGGAGCAGCCGATATTGCGGATATTCCTCATAACGATTTCCTCGGTCTTGGCATCGAGGGAGCTGGTCGCCTCGTCCAAAATGGCAATGGTCGGCTCCTGGGCCAGTACGCGCGCGATTTCAAGCCTCTGGCGCTGACCGCCTGAGAAGTTCTTGCCGTTTTCGGCGACGGTCTGCCCATACCCGCCTGGGCGGGTCACGATCGTTTCGTGTATATCCGCGTCACGCGCCGCGAGGATGACCGCAAAATCCTCAATGGACGGATCCCACATGCGGATGTTCTCGGCGACGCTGTCCTCAAACAGCGTTATCTCCTGGTCCACCATCGACACCGAGCTGCGGAAGGAGTATTCGTCGATGTCGTACCGCCGCTTGCCGCCAAAGGTGATTTCGCCCTCCCACGGCTCGTACAGCCCGGTGATAAGCTTTGCCAGCGTAGACTTTCCTGAGCCGGACGCGCCGACGATGGCGACCGATTTGCCAGGCGGCAGCTCAAGGGAGAAGTTTTTTATCAGCGGAGCGGATAGTTTGTTGTACCCAAAGGTGATGTTGTCAATCTTCAGCGGGCCGGACAGCTTGCCGCTTGTCTCGCCAGAACATTCCGGCTCTGTCTTGTAGTTCATCACGTCTTCGATGCGTTCCATGTTGGTCCGCATCGTGGTAAGGCTCTGAGCCACGCCGGAAAGCTGCCCCACCGGCGCAAGGAACGAGCCAAGGAAACCCTGGAACGCGGCCAAAGTGCCAATGGTCATTTCGCCATCCATGATGAACATGACTCCGAGCATCATGATGACGATGTTCAGGACTTGCCCGACAATCTGCGGAATCAAGCCGAATCTCAAGGAAAACCGTTCGCCGGCGATCCCTGCATTGTGCTGTTTGGCAAGATACCCGGCGTAACGCTCAAAAATGCCGCCCTCGGCGCCGGAAGCCTTTATTGTCTCTATCATGTCGATGCTCGACATGGTGATCGAGCTGAGATTGCCGCCCGAAGCCTGTGCCAATCTGGCAAATGTGACGCTTTTCTTTGCCATATATTGCGAAAGCGCAATATTGATTGCCGCGGAGGATATCCCGATGGCCGTCAGGATGGGGTTGTACTGCAGTAGCATGATGAAGTAAAACACCATCAGGCCCATGTTCATCAGGATGGGGGAGAGCTGGGAAATCAGCATACTGGCGATGCCTTCGTTGGATGCCTGGCGCATGATGATGTCGCCGGTATACCGCTGCGAGAAAAACTCCATGGGCAAACGCAGGACATGCCACAAAAACTCGGCATTGGCAGTAATGGCGAACTTTCCTTCCATGCGAAGCCGGTATATGGCATCGACCACAGACAGGATCACCCTGACCGTGAGCGCCAAAAGCATGGCGACCATGAGCGGGATCAACCACGAGGGAGTGCGGCCGGACAGGATATCGTCCATGAAAATCTTTGTGAAGATCGGGTTCAGTATGTCGATCAACGCCGCGAACATACCCATCAGCAACACGAACACAAAGACCGTCAGCGTGCCCTTCATACGCTGCATGGCAAAGTTCAGCACGCTTCTCGGTTTGCCCTCAGGCACAAATTCCGGCGTGGGTTCAAAGGTGATTACGACGCCTGTAAAGGCTTTGTCAAACTCCTCAAGGGAGACCTCGGTGGTTCCGCGCCCTGGATCGTTGATGACAGCCCTGTTCTTCTTGAAGCCGTTCAAAACCACGAAATGGTTGAAGTTCCAATGGATGATGGCGGGCAGCTTGATGCTTCTGAGCTCGGCCGGCTCCAAGCGGTAGGCCGTGGGCTTCAGCTCGTAAGAAGCGGCGGCGCGGTAGATATTGCGGGCGTTGCAGCCGTCCCTGGATACGCCGCAGTCGGCGCGCACCTGCTCAAGGGGTATCCATTTGCCGTGATACGCCAACACCATGCAGAGGGACGCCGCGCCACATTCGAGCGCTTCCATCTGCATGATAAAGGGGACTTTTTCGACTTTTCTGGCCAACCTTGCCACTCCCTATCAAAACATCAGGTCATACGGCTTTCTCTCTGCCGTGATGACGGTAAGGATGCAAGAGGAGCCGACTATCACGTCGATATCCGCCCCCTTGGACGTTGACCACTTAGGCTTGCCGTCGGCCTGTGTCTCCAATTCGACGACGACCTCGATCAAGTTCCCGGAAGGCAGGGCGACAAACTCGACATCTTCCCCTAGATTCGCCCTGAGCTGTTCGTCGGTGACAGGCGAGCGCCCTATGCTTTGTATCGTCCCATATATATAGCCGTATTGCTCCCGTGGCGCGTAGCCTGGCGAGACCCGAACGCTCATGCCCTCCTCAAGCGGCTTGGTCTCGTCAATGGACAGGAAGCAATAGACCGCTAGCGGCCTGTCATCCAAATCGAGCGCCGTGCCAGTGATGTCAACCGTTTCAGGAATGGAGCCAAGCATACCCCAAGCGAAGAACGCCACGAAGGTCACGCCCAACGCAGCAAGGACGAACCACACCCCTGGCCCGGCGACCTTCATGGTCTCGTTCAACTGTTCAGGCGACGAAATCTTGTCTAGCATGCTTTTGCGGAATAGTTTGTTTTCCATAGGGCTGCCCTCCTTGCCGACTAATGGACTATAGCAAACCTGCCGCATATATTTGATACCCGTGGTGGGTAGTTGCGTATAATCCTCTCGTTGACTTTGCAGGGATTGTCTATTACGATATAAGCTACTATGAGGGAACGTATGGAGCAGCCAAAACCAAAATCACAGATGCCGAGGCCTGCGTTGATGAAACTGCTGGACGGGCTTCTTCAGCGGCGGTTTATATACATACACGCGCCTGCCGGTTTCGGCAAGACGGCATCTTCGCTTTTATGGCTCGAACACAGAGAAAAACGGACGGACACAAAACACGCATGGATAGGCCTTGACGAACACGACAATCAGATGGCCGGGTTTTGCAGGCGGTTTGTCGTCGTGCTGTCGGGCCTTCAGCCGGAAAACACAGCCCTGCGCGAACTTGCGACGCAGACGGCTTTCAGCATATCGCCGGTCGAGTTCATACTTCATGCCCTAAGCGTTTTCGCCGAAAAGCAGGAGCCGCATATCTTCGTCCTCGATGACGTCCATAAGATAAAGAACCCTAAAATCCTTGAGATGATGCCTATCATGCTGAAAAGGCTGCCCAAAAACTGCACGGTGCTGCTGCTCAGCCGCAGCCTGCCGCCGGACAGCTTTGACGAAATGCTGGCAAAGGGCGAGCTCGCCATCGCAAATGCGGATTGTCTGCAATTTACAAGCAATGAAATCAAGGTGTTCTTTGATAAAAACGGACGCACCATCACAAACAGGCAAGCAGACGAGATTTTCGCGTCCACGGGAGGCTGGGCCATAGGCATAAGCGCCATGCTGCTCTCGGATGAAACATCATACAGCACCGATTTGACCGAAAAGTATCTTGTCAACTTCCTAAACACCCACGTATGGGAGCGATGGGACGGCCGCCTAAAACGTTTTATGGCCTTAGTGTCGGTAGCGGAGGAGCTAACCCCGGAACTTTGCGACTGGCTCATCGCAGGAGATAAACTGCTAAAGAGGACGTCAAGCGAGGAAATGCTGTCGGAACTCATGCACGAGAACGCATTTATACGAAAGACCGATAGGGATGCATACAGGTTCCACGATCTGTTCCGTGATTTTTTGCTTGACGAAAGCGGAGAGCACCTATCCACCGCACAATACAACAAAGCGGGTGAATACCATTTTGACAAAAACGACTATTTCCGTGCCTTGGAGAATTTTCTGAAAGGCAAAAACGACGACGGAGTGGCAAAATCCCTGTATTGTATGTACGATTACAAATCGCTGGCCGCCTCCATTGAGGACACCTTGTACACTATTAGCATATCCGTCACGGATTCTCTTGTGGAAAAACACCCTTTCTTGCTGGAGGTCCAGACTTGGACGGCTTACGCGGAAGGATGCGCCGATGATTTTGAAAACTATCTGGACAGATACTATGCACTGTTCCCGAAAATCCTTACGCAAAATCCGCGTTCAGCGATTATACGCATGATTTTGCCGGCATTGGATTACAGGCAGGACTTTATTGACGTCTGCAAGGCAATACGCTTGGTTCCTTTCAAGGGAAACATCAAGGTCTATAGTCCGAGCTTTACCAACAATATGCCATTTTTCCACCGTTCTGTTCGAGATTTTTCAGACCTCGATCTTGACAAGGACATGCCGTTGATCGAAAAAACCTTCGGTGTCGTCATCGGCGTTGAATGGGCGGTCATAAAAGAATGTGTGCTCGCCGGAGCCCATTACGAAAGAAGAAATCTGGAAGAAGCCCTCAAACACGCTTTGGCGGCCTGCGCGAATATTCCGGATGGCTGCGCCGCAGAGCTCAAATTCTGCGCTATGATGATTCTGGCATCCACGCTGGCGGCGATTGGCCAGGACAAGGATGCCGGCGAGATATTGGGCAATGCAAAAGATATGATCGACCTCGACAATGCCTTTTACCTCAAGCCAAACCTGCAGGCTTATCTGTGCAGGCTCAAGCTGGCAAACGGCGATATGGACGCAGCACGGGACTGGCTGAAAAACCATAAAGCAACCTTTGACGATTCCCTGCCAATCTTCAAGGTCTATCAATATTACACCACCGCAAGGGCACATATCGCCCTGGGGGAATACACGGTCGCGGCATTGCTTCTGCAAAAACTTCTGGCGCTTGGCGAGAGCTACAGGCGTCCGCTTGACATTATAGAGGCACATATTCTGCTTGCAATCGCCCACTGGAAAATAGCCAAGGGCAGCCTCCCCATTGCCATCGAGCATTTGGAGCAAGGCGCGGCGCTGGCGCAAAACTACGGATACACACAGATTTTCGCAAACGAAGGGTCGGAGCTTGTAAACATGCTGCATCGGCTGCAAAAACGCGCGGTTCAAAAAGATTATGCGGGGGGCGTCTCAAGCGAGTTCGCAAAAACATTGTATGTCTCCGCGGTTTCCGAGTCCAAGCATACAAAAGGGCTCACGGGAGGACGAATCACCCGCAATCTGACCTTCACAGACAAGCAAAAGACGGTTATGGGGCTGATGTGCAAAGGCTACAGCAGGAAAGGCATCGCAGAGCAAATGGGCATCAAGCCAAACGGCGTAAAAGCGCACATCGAGCTTATTTACAACAAACTCGACGTGGCAAACAATGTTGATGCCATTATGAAGATCGAGGAGTTGGGATTGTTGGCTGAGAAATAGGCTTGTGTGGAAAATCGAGCGGTGGCTCGGTGGGGACCGCCGGCTGAGCGCCCTGCCCGGCCGCCCGCCGCCCTACGCTCCCCCTACGACCCCTGCCACATCCGCAAAAGCGCACTCCTGCTGCTCGCCCGTCTGCATATCCTTCACCTTCGCCATCCCTGACGCAAGCTCCTCCTCGCCCAAAACCACGGCAAACCGCGCCCCGACCCTGTCCGCATGCTTGAACTGCCCCTTCATATTCCGCGCGCACACATCCATCTCGGCCGAAAGCCCCGCCTCCCGAAGCCCCCGCAACAGCGACAGCGCACGCACCCTCGCCTCGTCGCCCATATAAACCACGAGCGCGTCCGGCACCGCCGCATCAGGCATAGCCACCCCCGAAGCCTCAAGCATCAGCAAAAGCCGCTCAATCCCAAGCCCGAACCCCACGCCCGGTATGTCGTCCCCGCCGATGGCCTTCAGCAGATGGTCATAACGCCCACCGCCGCATACCGTGTCCTGCGCCCCAAGCTGCCCCGACACAAACTCAAACGCCGTCTTGGTATAATAGTCGAGCCCCCGCACAATCCTCGCATCCACCTCATAATCCACCCCAAGCGCCCCAAGGTTTTCCCGCAGTGCCGCAAAATCCGCCTCGCACCCCCCGCAGAGCGAGTCGAGCATCACAGGCGCCCCCGCCGCGATCCCTTGGCACACAGGCGATTTGCAATCAAAAATACGCATCGGGTTCCGTTCATAACGCCCATTGCACGTTCCGCAAAGCTCCCCCAGATGCTCGCCGAAGTAGACCATAAGATGTTTTCTGTAATCCGGTCTGCACACAGGGCATCCAATGGAATTGACCCTCAGCGAAAGTTCCTTCACCCCAAGCCCCCGCAAAAACACATCCCCGAACGCAATCACCTCGGCATCCGCAAGCATATCGCCCGACCCAAATATCTCCACCCCAAACTGGTGAAACTCCCGCAACCGCCCCGCCTGCGGCTTCTCATATCGATAACACCCGATCTCATACCACAGCTTGGTCGGCCGACCGTCCGCATAAACCTTGTTCTCAAGGTAGGCGCGCGCCACCCCTGCCGTGCCCTCCGGCCTGAGCGTCAAACTCCGCCCCCCAAAATCCTCAAACGTGTACATCTGCTTCTCGACCACATCGGTCGTATCCCCGATGCCACGCGCAAACAGCTCCGTATGCTCAATCACCGGCGTCCGTATCTCGGCAAACCCAAACCGCCGCGCACACTCCCGAAACGCCGCTTCCACAAATTGCCACCGCTCCACCTGCCCCGGCAGCCGGTCCTTCGTACCCTTGGGCGCCTGTATCTGCATTCCGCAAACCCTCCTGTCCCGCTCAAAATTCCCACCGGCCCGCTCTGCACACCGCCACACGCCACGCACAAACCCGCACCGCACAGCCACAGCCCGCACCGACCGACCTCAATTCCACGCACAGCAAAAATCCCTGCGCCATCCCTACATTATACACATATTCCACCAAAAACCGCCCCCGAATGATTGTTTTTTTGACCGGGGAGAGGTCTCTCCTCGCGCTCAAGCCGGCTACGCCGTCTTTCGCTCCCCTCTCTTTCGCTGTGCTACTCCGGCGACCCAGCCCGACATCGCGAATAAAAACCAAACGCTGCGAACCGCAACTCCTTGACCCCCTATCAATCAGGTTTAACCTATTCCAAAATGTGCCTTTGCTTTCAACTTTATGTAATCGATGGTTGCCTTTTTGAATTTGGTACTTGTAGCAGTGCTTATAATAAATTTCAAGTAGTGCTCAATATCAACGTGCTCAATCATATTTATCAACGACACAATATAGCCGTCAACCCCCACAACACTTATCACAAAGTTTTTCTGGATGTACTCATCGACACATCTATCTATCAAGTCTTGGGGGCAACTCCCTTGCCGCCCGATTATGAAATTCATTTTCGCCTTGCCTGCTTCAATCACCTTGTCTGCGGCATGCCTAATATCTGAATCGGAGAACAGCTTATCCTTCAATTCGTTCGCAATGTATAGCTTCCCGTTTCGATATATATCAAGGTCGCTTATCTCATTTTTTGATGTGCCGCTTTGATTGACAGGATGGACGCAAACACGATAGTCTTCTTCGCCACGCAAGAAAAGCTCATACAGCCCTGCGATTGCCAACGTAAGCGTCTCCCCGCCAAAACTCTCGGCAATAAAATCGTCGATAAATCGATATAGGTCTGCCGCATCTGATTGCAACGAATCCAATCGAAATTGGAAATACAGTTGTTGCTCGTTTTTCTTGCTAATCAGGATTTGTATAGCATACACCAACCCCTCAAAAGCATCTTTTTGGGTTTTTATGAGAGGCAATCCATCGCAGAGCCTATCGAGCGTCTCCTTGTCGCTTCCGGCTCGTACTGCATTATCCTTGTTCAATTCCGAGAATCTTGCGGGGTTATTCACAAACGGCTCGTTTGAACCTCCCATGACTTTTCCCAATACCGTCATCTCAAATGGCACAAGCACCTTGTGACAGAGGGTTCTTGCATCATACGCCCCCTCAAGTCTTGACCCCGCCTGCAAGCAAAGCATATTGACTTTTGGGTTTGTGGCTTTCGCAAGCAAAGCCGTCACTAAAATATACTTGTATGTTTTGTTCGTGTTCTCTAAAACAGCATCAACCAATTTGTGTGCTTTTGTCTTTATATGCAGTTCGTCATGATCTGCTTTTGCATGGGCTTCTTCCAAAACCTTTCTTGCTGCTTCCTCGGAAATCTTAATTTGGCCCATCGGATACTCCTCCACCAAACACTACGGATATTGAAGCCTTTGCAATACATTCTGCAAGTTTGCAAGGAACCGCATTTCCAATTTGAGTGTAGATTGCCGATTTTGAACCTACAAACCTATAATCTCGGGGAAACGACTGGATAACAGCTGATTCAAGAATTGTAAGTCGTCTCAAATGGCTCGGGGCTAATGCAAAATCCGGGTTTGTGCCACCTTCCATCAATCCCCTGTGATACTCTTTCACCCAGTCGGCATTGTCGGGGTCTTCCAGCATACGGCAGTCAACTATCGGTGTCTTGTTGCCACCCATAGAAGCCGGCAATGTGGAAGAAACCGAGTCTAAATTCAAAGGCCGACCCATTCCATTGAAAATCATCCCGGCATATGGGCTTTTTCTCATAACAGGATAAGCTGCCAACGTTATCTTTGCAGTACAGGTAAGGGGGTTTTCGTCGCTGCCCGCCGAAGGCAGGTCATTAAGCAAATCCCGTAGTATACGCGGCCTTTTTTTATTGCCTTCCAATTCATTCTGAAAGTCAAATGTATTGAACGGCTGACTGCTTCCTACAAAAAATACCCTTTCCCTGTTTTGCGAGACCCCAAACTCGGCTGCATTTAAGACCACGTATTGGCAAAAATACCCAGCGTGTTCGGCTCTTTGCACAAACGCCTTTCTTACCTCTTTCCACTTCTCCAGTTTCCCTAAAGCCTTGACGTTCTCCATGATGAACAGCCTTGGCTTGACCATCTCCACAATGTCAAGAAAACTCCATATCAGTCTGCTTCGCTCATCATCGGGATCCATTTTGCCAGCAACAGAAAACCCTTGGCACGGCGGTCCGCCAAAAACTATATCCACGCCTTTGTGTTGCTCAAACACATCGTAGTGCTCATGTATGTCCCCGCGAAGCATATGCGACTCTGGATGATTTGCCTCATATGTGTCGCAGGTCACCGAATCCAGTTCATTCGCCAACACGACATCAACACCGGCCTGCTTGAAGCCTACATCCATTCCGCCCGCTCCTGAGAACAACGATATCGCTTTCAGTTTTTTTGATCTTGTCATTATCCCTGTCTTACCTAATTTAATCTGCACTTACATCTGGCGACCAATTCAATTCTAATCCAAAGGGGGTTGCATTTCAAGCAAAACCGAACAAATGTTTGGAACAAATTGGGGCGGTTCTTTTTGTGACAAGACACACCGGTGCTGAGTGTGCCCTTTTTCATTCAGTCATACCGCAAAACGCAAGAGTTTGATGTTTAGCACGAGCGAAACCGCTCCGAGCATTACAAACGAAACGACCAGCCCGAATAGCTCCCCCGGATTTATCACAATCCCCAGTGATGTTTGAACGACGATTTGCGAAACAACGCACATCCCAACACCTGTCAGAAAAGCAAGGAACACGGGAGCCGCTTGATAGGCTGTCGGGATTTTCTTTATCAACCCGATGCCGCAAAACATCACAGACGGCAGAATGACCGCCAAATCAATCACAAAGGCAGGCTCGGTTGTATATACATCAATAATCTCCATCGGTTCTCCCGACAGCACCGCCGGGATTATAAATGGCAGCCAAACAAGGGTGGAGCAAGCGGATATTATCAAGAATACCGCTGTGCCTATCAGCCTTTTTGCGTGAATGTCATCGGCAAACGACTTTGCTTTTAAGAGTTCCGACATTGACAGCAGGAAAGCGAACAGAGCAAACCCGAATTGAAGAACATAGAGAAGAAAAAGCCTGTTAAAACTGCTCCCCATAGCAAGGCAGGCAGAAGCGTAGAGTATAAGGGAAAGCAATCCGCACCTGACAAACGGGGCATATTTCTTTCGACGCAAAACCGAAACAACGCAAACAAGCAGTATCGACAAAACAATGACAACAAGGTCTGTCCCCTTTCCCGCCCCCGCTTTCATCAATGAATCGTTTGCGTATATTCCATCTCCGAGAAGCGTTACCGCTTGCCCGTAGATATTGTTTACCGTTCGCATTTCGCCGCCGAAGGTATAGAAAAAACCGATGCAAGCCGATATGAACGCAGTAACCGCCGCACAAATGGATAATGCCGTGTTTCTATTTCTGTCCATTTCCAGCCTCCTCCAATGGCGGGTTTCCAAGGTAAATGAGCAGTTTTTCAAGTGTTCGACCGGTATATGTCAATTCATCGTTGGTTATATCGGAAAATAATGTATTGACCGCTTCTGCCCCTTTATCTTCATATGCGTTAAAATAGTCATAAGTTTTTTTTGTAAGCGATATATTCAATGCTCTTGCGTCAGTTTCAGACTTAATTACATTTACATACTTTTTATCTTCTAAATGCTCAATCATCTTTTTTACATTCTGTCTTGATGTTCCTGTAAAGTTTGCAATCTCCTTTATTGACGAATTTTGTATGCTCATTTTTGAAATCAACATCAACAGAAACCATTGCTTTAATGTAAGCTCTTCTAATACCTTGTCGCCCCAAATTTGAAATTTGTTTGCAAGAAGCAAAATGCTCCCAAAAACATATTCTTCCATTGTAGTCCTATTCATATTCCGCACCTCCATATAAGCAACCTATTGCCTAATCGGATTATAGGCAATAGGTTGCTTATTGTCAACAGTATTTCAGAATAGTTTTTACACAACAGGGACAGTTCTTCTCTTGCTCAATCTGTTCTGCCGACAAAGCTTTCTATCGCCCTGTTCACGTCGCCGAGAGATTGACGCCACTCACGCTGCATCACCGAAACACTTCGCCGAACTGACGGCAGACCAACTGGGCCGCTTGGCGGCCGCTTATCAGTGCCACGGGCAGGCCTCCCGGCGACATAAGGCGGTGGCCCGCGAAATACAGCCCGTTGACGTTTTCGGAGTGGCCGGGGTACCGCTTCATCTTGTCGCCCGGTTCTTTGAGAATCATCCAGGAGCCGCGGTATGCGCTGGTGTAACGCTCGTAGGTGAGCGGCGTGGCAATGTCGATGACTTCAATTTTTCCGACTGCCTGCGGATATCTTCGGCATATCGCCTTGCTTATCTGCTCGGCAAGAGACTGTTTTTCCTGTTCGTAACGCCCGTCGGCTTTTGCTTGCTTCCAAAAGTCGTAGGTGTCGGATATAAAGGCGGTCGTCAGGGCTGTGCCGCCCTCTGGCGCGTACCCCTCATATTCTGCGTAATTGTAGAGCCCAAGGCTTGTGATGGTCTGACCTGCGTAATGTATCGGCTCTTTTAGCTCCCACACAGGGGTTTTCGGGATTTCCGCTTTGATGCCTACGCCGACAAAGGTGCATAAGACGGGCTTTGCCTCCGCCCTAAGCTCGTGCAGCCATTTGTCGCCTATCGGCACGTCAAAGAGATTGTCGAGGGCGGCTATCGTCTCCTGCGTGACTATCACGGCATCGGCATCAAGCGTTCCGCTTTCAAGCGTCACGCCCGTGGCTTTGCCGTCTTTGATGTTCACCTTCTGGACTTTTGCCTTCATTATCAGCGTGCCGCCCATATCTGTAAATGTCTGTGCCATACGGTCTGCCATCGCCAACGAGCCGCCCTCGGGATAGCCGCCGTCGCCCGCATCGAGCGACGCGAGCGTGATCACGAAGCTGGAGGCATCATACCCTTCAGGCAGGAGGTTCAATAGTTTTTGAATACCGGGGTGCTTGAATCTCGCGGCAAAATCCCTGCAAGACAGCTTGCTCAATCTGCTGATGGTGGGCAGCAGCGACATCATGGTCATTGCAAAGCCGGACGACATCCGCTTTGGGTTTTCTGCCTTGACGCCCTTGATGTCCATGATCGGCATCTGCATCTTTGAAAGCGCCTTTACATCTTTTACAAGCTGATGGAGGCGTGGCACATCCTCCGGCGAAACGACCCGCAGATGCTCGGCGGTCTTTTCCACGCTGCGGTACAGGCTCAAGACCTGCCCTTCATGCTCCACGCTATGGAACGGATCGGGCAGGAATACGCGGACATCGTCCCCGAGCGCGCCCGTGTCCTTCCACAATTCGTGGGCATCGGTTTTGTGGCTTGAGCCTATCAGCCAGTGAATGGCGCCTTCAAAAAGATAGCCTTTGCGTCTCCAGCTTGTGCACATGCCGCCGGCGATGCTATGTTGCTCGATAAGCGTCACGTCAAACCCGCTTCGGCGAGCGTATATCGCCGCCGTCATCCCGGCTATCCCGGCCCCTACAACAATCACTTTTTTCATTGCAGCGTTATTCTCTTTCATTACGGTTTTCTCCTTGCTCATTGCGGTTTTGCTCTTAGGATATCCACGACCCACTCTGCTTCCGGGCAGGGCGCGGCGGGCTCAAGCGCGATCATCTCGGCGATGCCGACTATCGCCGACCAGAAGGCGATCGAAAGCGCGTAGGGATTTCCGGCTCGGATGGTCTTGTTCGCCTGGCCCGCCTTTATGAGCGGGATGCATTGCGTGATGGTGTCAATTTGCGACAAAAGTCCGCGGACCGTCTCGGAAGCGCCCTCGTTGCGGACGGCCTGATTCACGAAAGCGAACATCTTGGCGGTGAACGGCTGGCTCCGTATTGCGTGCAGCAGCCCTTCCGCCACGGCCTCGAAGTATTCAAGCGGCTCTGCGTCCGTGGCAGGCATGACGGATTGCGGGCCGGACACACCGATGCGGACCAGTTCTTCGTACAGCTTCTCCTTCGATTCAAAGTAGTTGAACAGCAGCCCGACGCTCATCCCGACCGCATCGGCGATGTCCTGGACTTTTGTCGCGGCAAACCCTTTCCGCAGGAACAAGCCCAGTCCGGCATCAAGTATCTGTGCCCGCCGCTTTTCCTTTTGCTCCGCTCTGCTCATTGATGAATCTCCTTTCATTGAATATATATTCATTATATAGGCCTACCCCCCTGCTGTCAAGCAGTCCATAAAACAAATCTAGCGCTTGACTTTACAATCTGCCCATTTCCCCTTGTCATTGACATTGCTTTGGTTTTATCGGAAAATAGCAAGTGCTTGAAGGAAACGGCGGAACTTTGTCCCATAATCTGCATATGTATGAAAGGAGCGGCAATTGTTAAGCGATCAACAGTTGAAAAGCGAATATTTAAGGCTGGTTGTTCCTTTTGTCCAAGAATTGCAGAGGATAACAGTGCCAGAGACCAAGGCCAAAAAGGTACGCGGGCTTGTCGACAAAATCATTGAAAAAAAGCGTGGCGAACGCCATCACCGAATTGACTTTGGAAATGAGTACAAACGTTTCTATACCGGTCTCTTGGGCGAAGCCGCCATGGAGGAACACTTTGGCGTTGACATCATAGACTGGGCAGTTGGCTGCTCAAGCGACTTTAATTCTGCAGATCTTCGCTCTCAAGGCATGGATATCGGTATTAAAACGGTTGAATCGGGGAAATTCCCAATAGTTCACAAACAAGTGAGCCGCCCCGAGTTGATAAACATCAAGGTGGATGATGAAACAGTTGTTTTCTGCGGATATGCACCGAAAAGCGTTTTGATCAATTATCAAAACGATGAATTCATTCTATCGAAAATGTTGCGTGCAAGGAATACAAAGTCGGCGTTTTACGGATTTGAAAAGCTGATACTTGCAACCGAGATTCCCGACTTGGGAAGTTTGTCGCGAATATATGACGAGAATGATAGAAGGTGACGGTTGTTCAATGGCTAAATGGGAACGGTTTGAAGAAGATTGCCTGCAATACCTCAGAAGAGAGTACGGCAGCAGCCGAATACAAAAAACAGGCGGGGTTAATGCTCAATATGCAGACATCATGGTTGTCAAGCCTAATGGCAGCTTTTTTATCGAAAGCAAGTGTCCGTCAGCCCAATGCGGTCAGTTTGTTTTGATGCCGAACGAGCAAGCAAGACGATTTGAATACAGCCCCCTGAACCAAACGCCACGCTTTCAAGCAACAGAGGCTATCATATCCGCAATGGATAGCGATTTTGACAGGTTTGCAAACGCTGGCACGGCAGGGCAAGAGATTGGGATTTCGCCCCCTGCGGCTTTTGATTGGGTAAAGCAATACTACGCGACCAAAGGCGTCAAGTATTTTATCAGCCGAAGCGAAAAAACTGGAGGTTATGCAATAGCGCCTTTGGATAGGCTCGATCACTATTTTTCTATTGCTGCGATCTACAGGGAAAAGAAAAGCGGCTCACGGAATCCGTCCGCCAAGCATATTCCGTTGCTGAAAGACTTGCTTTCCGCAAATGGAGTTTCCGCAAACATACAGACTGCGGGGGGAAAGACCGAGGTGGAAAGCCCAGCAAGGCTTGATAAGGCAAAAATGCCCCACGATAGCGGAATCACATTTTATTTTCGTGCCACCAGAGTCGCTGACACATATAGGACGACAATCCTGTCAAACACGCGCAATTCAAATGTGATTTTCTCAATCCAGCTTATTGCCGAACAAGACGAAAGCGACTTGCAACGATTTGAAAGAGAAGTGAATAGCTAAAAGGCCTCACCCTCAAAAACCCTCCGCTTCCTCTCAATCATCTCGCCAATCCGCTCGATGTACAGCCCCGTGTCCGCCATATTGAACACGCGCTCGATGCGGTCTTCGGCTGGGAAGTACAGCTTGCTCACCGCGCCCGCGCCCAGAGCCACCACGGTCTGCCGCTCCTGCATCATGCGAATATTGTACACGCACTCCGTGCCCGCGCCGGCATAACCCACGTTTTCGAGGTTGCCCACCGTCTGCTTCTGCCGGTACAGGTAATATGGCCCCATGCCCGCGCCGGACAGAATTTCGTCGCCCATACGCAGCATTTTTTCCGCCGTGCTTGCATCCGCATAATAACTATAATCGGGATCGCTTTCGCGCATTGCCGAGCCTTTTTTGAGTGATAGGGTATGCAACGTAATGTTCTCCGCACCCAATTTCAGCATTTCAGCCACCGTATGCTCAAAGTCGGCAACGCCCTCGCCGGGAAGCCCCGCAATCACGTCCGCGTTGACGATGGGCGCCCCCGCCGCCCGAACGTGCTCAAACGCCGTATATATGTCCGCTGCGAGATGCGCGCGCCCTATGCGCCCAAGCGTCTCGTCATTCATGGTCTGCGGGTTCACCGACGCCCTCGTGGCCCCCGCGCGCGCAATGCAAAGCGCCTTTTCATAGGTGATGGAGTCAGGCCGCCCCGCCTCCACCGTGAACTCCACGCCCCCCGCCAAAAACGCCTCCCCCACGCGCCCAAGCAATTCCTCAAGCATCGCCGCCGTCAGCGCCGTGGGCGTCCCTCCGCCCACATAGACGCTCTCCGCCCTCATGCCCCGCGCCCGCATCCCGCCCGCAACAAAATCAATCTCGCGGTACAGCGCATCAAGGTACTCCCGCATCTGCCTCTCGCTCCCCACCCCCGCCGTAAACGTGCAATACGTACACCGCGTCGGGCAGAACGGTATCCCCACATAAACAAGTACATCGCCGCCCGCAGGCAGCCCCGGCTCCGCCGCCCCCCAGTCCGGCGTCCCAAGCGCAGCGCGCTCCCGCTCATAGACCCGCGCAAGCAACCCCACCTTCTCACGACTCACCAAATACTCCCGCTCGAGCGCCTCCACCGCCAGTTGAAGCACATCCGATGATGGCGCTATGCGGCGTTCCGTCCCTTGCGGGGCGCAGCCGATAGTCCTCCCTAGATTTGCATTGCGAAACCAGCCTGACTCCGCTTCACTAAACTTGTCCTTGTCGCATAAGGTTGAGCACGGGCAAATCGTAGAGGAGCTATCGGGGCGACCCGCACCTAAATCGAGAGCGCCGCATAGTGCCACCCTTCCGAACCGCTCCACCAACTGCCCAAACAGCTTCACTGGCTTCACCCCCGTCAGCACCCCCCACGGCAGTTCGCGCCCCGTTTCCCGTACCAACACAGCGTACATCTCCCGCGCCTTCGCCAGCTTCGCCGGAACCCCCTCAAACTCGGCAGCCTGCTCGAACGCCAGTTCGTACGCACCGCGCGGCAAGAACATCCGCGCCAGCTCATCATAGTCGTTTATATTGTATATAGCCCCAAGCTCTATCTGAAGCACAGAGCCTCCGAAACATCCGTAAATATCACGCCAAGCCCATGGGCGCCAGCATCAGGATACCCAAGGCTTCGCTCGCCTACATTGCCCGCGCGCCCCATTCGCGCCACTATATTCTCCGTCGCTTTCGCTCCCGCCACCGCCGCCTCCGCGCCCGCCTTGAACGCTTCCGCAAACGAAGCCGAATGCTCGCCGCAGGCAGTCCACGCGTCTGCGCAAGGCACGAGTGCGTCTATCAGAGTCTTGTCGCCCACGACAGCCCCCCTGCCAAAAGAACGCTCCCCTACCGCCTGTATTCCGCGAACGGCCGCCTGCAAAATCTCCGCAAACTCCGACACGCCAATGCTCTGCCTGCCCTTTGCCTGCTTCCCTGCCGCACGGAACGCCGACCCCCATATAGGTCCGGACGCCCCCCCGCAATGCTCCATTATCACCATCGAGCACGCATCGAGAAAACCGCCCATATCCAATCCGTCCTGCTCTATGATGGAGTTCCACTCACGCTTTAGCTGCCTGAACCCCTTCGCAATGCTCATGCCGAAGTCGCCGTCGCCCGCATGGGAGTCAAGCTCGCAAAACGCTTCCTCGTTGCGGATTATGCTCGCGCACATCACATCCACAATATATATCAGGTTTTGCAGGGTAAGCTCGCCGCCGACAACCATACCGTCACCAGAAAAACTGCCGGGCATCCCCCTGCCATCCACATCTATACCCATATCGCCCACTCCGCTCTGCTCAGGATCCCACGCCGCCTCATAACCTACACACGGCACCGGCCCCGTTATATGCAACGCAGGCGTCTGCGCTGGCGCGTCGAGCAACCCCGCAAGCTCATCGTCCAGACGCAAGAGCGTCACCGACGCGCCTGCCATATCGATACTCGTCATAAAATTCCCCACAAGCGAGCGATGGACCTCTATCTCTCGTGCCGCAAGCTCTTTCCGTACGTCGTGATGTAGCAAGTACAGCTCCATCAAAGGCGTACCGCCGAAACCATTGACAAGCAAAGCCACCCGTTCCGACCGCTCTGCTCCCGCCGTCCCGTCAAGCCCCAGCTCGTCGCAAAGGGCTGCAACCATGCCCTCCGCGAGTTCAGCCGCGTTGCGCAAAGGCTCGCGCCTTACGCCAGGTTCCCCATGGATCCCGACGCCGTACTCCATGCGATCTTCTTCCAAATCAAAAGTCGGGCTGCCCTTTGACGGCGTGGTGCAGGATGTTAGCGCAAAACCGATGCTGCGCGCATTCGCGACCGTCTTTTCCGCCACCCGCTTCACCTCCGACAGATTCATCCCCTGCTCGGCAGCAGCCCCCGCAATCTTATGCACAAATATGGTGCCCGCCACGCCCCTGCGCCCCACCGTATACAGGCTGTCCTCAACGGCGATGTCGTCATCTACCTTTACATAATCTACTATTATGTCATCTTCGCTCGCCAGATGTGCCGCATTTTCAAAGTTCATCACGTCGCCGCTGTAGTTTTTGATGATAAGCAGCACGCCCTTTTCGCCCGCAACGGCCTTGATGGCCTGATATACCTGTATCTGGGACGGCGATGCGAATATGTCGCCAGCAACGGCGGCGTCAAGCATCCCGACACCCACAAAACCCGCATGAGTCGGCTCGTGCCCGCTGCCCCCGCCGCTTATCAGGCAGACCTTGTTCGGGTTCAGGCGCTTGCGCACCACGGTCTTGTACTTGGGCAAAAGCTCCACTTCAGGGTGAGCCAAAGCAAACCCCCGCAACATTTCATTTGCGACGGCCTCAGGTCGGTTGATTATCTTTTTCATGATTATCTGTCCGCCTTGAACGCGCTTCCAAGCCTGTCGGCCGTAACGATGGCCGCCGCCACCGCCTCCGCCGTGACGGGAAACGGCATTGAATGGACCGATTCCTCAGGTATGCACGCCTTTTCCGCGACATCCATCACCTCGGCCGGGCTTATCCGCTCCACGCCGATATCAGCCAAACACACGGGCAGCCCCACCGCCAGGCAGAACTCCATCACTTCCTCTATCTCCTCGCTTGGCGCATTCTCAAGGACAAGCTGGCACAACGTCCCGAACGCCACCTTCTCGCCATGAAGCCAGCCGTGCGTGCCCTCCAGCGCAGTAAGGCCGTCGTGGATTGCATGTGCCCCCCCAAGCCCGCCGCTCTCGAACCCTAGGCCTGAAAGCAATATATTTGCCTCGATGATGTTTTCGAGCGCCTGAGTCACCTGGTTGCACTCGCACGCCGCCTTTGCCTTCACGCCGTCCTCAAGCAAGGTGTCATAGCAGAGCTCCGCCAACGCCATCGCCGTGCTCGTGCCCTTCGCAGGCCCGCAATGCCCCTCGCGGAAACCGCACGGCAGCCCTGCATTCACATTGGAAAACGATTCGGACGTAGCCCTTGCCTCAAAATACGTGGACAGCGCATCCCCCATTCCCGCGACTAGAAATCGCACAGGGGCGTTCGCGATTACAGTCGTGTCTATCAAGACCACGTCCGGGTTCTGCTTGAAGTAGGCATAGTCGTCAAAAGCCCCATCGGGCGTATAAAGCACTGCGGAATGGCTTGTCGGAGCGTCGGTCGCCGCGATGGTGGGCACTATGATAAGCGCCTCGCCCTGCGCCACGCATTTGGCGGTGTCTATGGCCTTCCCGCCCCCAAGCCCCACGACGCACGCACAACCTTCGCTCTTTGAAACGTCTATCAGCCTTGCGACCTCCTGGCGCGAGCACTCGCCCCCAAAGCCGCTCTCCACAAAGCTTACGCCGAATTTTTTCGCCGTCGCGTCAAGCTTGTCCCTGACGCGAGCCGCATCGTCGGGATGCGCGATAAGCAAGGCCGTCTTCCCGTACGTGCCCACAAAATAGCCAAGGTTCAGTATTTCGTCTTCCCCTTGCACATACTTGTGAGGACAAATAAACGCTTTTCTCATAACTATGCCGCTCCTTTCAGGCCGTCAATCAAAATTGCTGTATCTGCTCCCCTAATTATATACTATTTTTTCTTCGGCAGATGTACGCACTCCCCGAGCGCGTCCGCGCACGCCTCCATAAAAGCCTCGGAATAGGTCGGGTGGGCATGCACCATCCCGCGCACGACCTCATCGGCAGCCACTTCCATGGCCATCAACATCGCAGGCCCGGCGATCATCTCGACCGCATCCGCGCCGACTATACGCACGCCAAGCAACTCAAAGAACTCCTTGTCCACCATCACCTGCACAAAGCCTTCCGGCTCGCCCGATGCCAGCGCCCGCCCGTTTGCGGACAATGGGAAGAAGCCCACGGAAAGCCTGTCCGCGCCTACCTTGGCCAATGCCTCATCCTCGTCAAGCCCCACCGCAGCCGCCTCTGGCATGGTGTAGACCCCTGATGGCACCGTCTTGAGATTGCACCTTGCGTCCCCGCCGAGCGCGTTCTCCGCCGCCGTCTCGGCCATTCGGAACGCCGTATGCGCGAGCATCATCCCGCCCGTCACGTCGCCCGCCGCATACACGCCGGGCACGTTGGTCTGCATCCTGTCGTCTACGGCTATCTTGCCGCGTTCCGTGGCAACCTGGCCGGCCAGCGCCCCAAGGCAGCCCAAATCGGCCTCGCGCCCTGTCGCAGCCAGCACGATATCCGCCTCAATCCGCATATCGCCGCAATTGACCACCGGTCTGCCGCCTGCGTCCTCTATCGCCGCCACTTTCGTGCCTGTAAACACCTTGACCCCCGATGACACAAGCGCTTTTTCTATCGCTTCCGAGACCTTTCGGCCCATATTGTCCAAAAGCCCAGGCAGCATTTCGACGATGGTGACCTTTGTGCCAAACGCGTTGAACGCACAGGCGATTTCGCATCCCACAACGCCTCCGCCGAGAACAACCAGCTCGCCCGGCAGGGTATCAAGGCCCAATACCCCATCGCTGCTCAGGACCGCCCTGTGGTCTATCCCCGGTATGGGCGGCACGGCTGGCTTGCTGCCTCCGCACAATATCAGCACGCCGGCGGTATAGACCTTGCCTTCGCATTCGACCTCATGAGCGCTCCGCGCCGCCGCCGTGCCTGAAACGCCCGTCACGCCGTTGGATGCCAGCAGCTTCGCCACACCGCTCGTCAATTTGTATACAACCGCATCCTTGTGCGCAAGGACTTTTGCCATATCAACCATCGCCCTTGGATCGTTCACTATGCCTCGCTCCGACGCGCGCTTTATATTCTCGATGTATTCGGCCGTTTTCACATAGGTCTTCGTCGGGATGCATCCACGGTTCAGGCACGTGCCGCCTAGTACGTCCTTTTCGAACAGCACTACCCTGCCCCCAAGCTGCGCGGCCTTGATGGCCGCCACATAGCCAGCCGGCCCTCCGCCGATCACGGCGACATCGTAGTCAAACCCTACGCTCTCAAGCCCAGCGGCTGCAACCCCGGATGGAGCCGCCTCGGGCAACCCCGGCACAGCCGGCACGGAAGCCGCCAAGCCCTCCGTCACAGCCCCAGAAGCGACCGCAGCAATGGGAGCGACCGCGCCAGCATCCGCCGCCGGAGCCGCAACCCCCGCACCAGCCACCTCAGCGTCAGGCGCCGCTGCCGGCACCTGCTCCCCCTCTGCCCCAATATACCCGATCACCTTTAGCACCGGTATCGTCGCCCCCTCGTCGTAATACAGCGCAAGCACCGTCCCGGAAGCGGGCGACTCGCTCTCCATCGTCACCTTGTCCGTTTCGATCTCCATTATGGGGTCGTCCTTCTCGACCTTGTCCCCCACCTTCACAAGCCAGCGAATCAAAACGCCTTCCGTCATGTCCATGCCGTTCTTCGGCATTATTATCTCTTTTGCCATATTATTCCTGCCTTCCCATTATATAACCATTATGCGGCCCTTACGCAATTCCTGCACGATCCGTTGCAAATCCCCTTGCCCGGCCCTACAGCAATTGCTCCGGCTCTTCCAATAATTCCTTTATACGCTGCTGAAACAATGCCGCTTCGGTGCCGTTTATGATCCTATGGTCGTACGTCAGGGACAGAGTCATAAAACTGTGATTTTTGTACTCGCCGTCCTTGAACACGACCCTTTCAGCCGGAGTCCCTACCCCCAAGATCGATGCTTCCGGCTGGTTGATGATGGGAGTGAACGCAGTCACCCCAAACATTCCCATATTTGTCAATGTAATCACGCCGCCATGGTATGCATCAGGAGAAAGCTCGCCGTCCCTGGCCTTTTGCGCCACAAACGCCGTTTCCGCATTGAGCGCCTGTATCGACATGGCATCCGCGTTGCGAAGCACTGGCACTGTCAATCCCTCAGAAGTACCGACCGCGATGCCGATGTTCACGTCGTCTTTCAGCACGAATGAGTCGCCGTCCGCTCCAAGCTGCATCCTGAAACGCTCCTGCTCCTTCACCGCGATAGCCATCGCCCTGAGGATAAAGGAAGTGACGGTAAGCTGGTCGTTTTTCTCCTTGCCCTCATTGACGTATTTACGGGCTTTCAGCAGCCCCGTCACGTCGGCCTCTACATATTGGCTGACAGGCGCTGTCTCAAGCGAGCTTTGCGCCATCCTCTTTGCGATAATTCGGCGCATGCCGTTCATCTTCACGACCGTCCCATCGACCGCCACAGGCGTTCCTGTGACGGGTGCGGTACGGCAGTCCGTGCCTTGCGGGGCCTGCACCTGCGGAGCCGCTACAGCCGGGGCCTGCACCCCCGCACCTATAGACGAACCGCCCGAGACCGCCCCATCCAAATCCGCGGAAAAAATCCGCCCCCGTATCCCGCTCCCAGAAATGCCGGTGACATCTATGCCTCTCGCCACCGCAATGCGCCGCGCCAAGGTCGTCATCCTTGCCCCAGAACCCCCTGCAACACCGACCGACCCCGTGCCGACCAAACCCGAACCCGCCGAACCCGCACTCAACCCCGACACAGCCGCCGCAGCTTCCGCGGCCGAAGCCAAAACATCCCTTGCCGCCCCCTCTATCCGCTCAGGCGTCGGGAAGATGCTCGCCTCAAGTATAGGATTGAACGGCACAGGGCTATAATACCCGCCCACGCGCTTTATCGGCGCGTCTATATGATAAAACGCCTCGCTGTCCGCGATCTGGGCCGCGATCTCGCCCCCAAACCCCGAAAACTGCACCGCCTCATGCACTATCACCAAGCGCCTTGTCCGCTTGACGCTCTCCACTATCGTCTTTGTGTCAAGCGGCACGAGCGTGCGGATGTCTATCACTTCCGCCTCTATCCCCTCTGCCGCCAGCTTCGCCGCCACCTCAAGGCTCATCTGCACCATGCGTCCGTAAGTCACTATGGTAAGGTCGCGCCCTGGGCGCTTTATGTCCGCCTCGCCCAAAGGAATGGTATACTCGCCGTCAGGGACAGGCCCTTTCACGCGGTAAAGCTTCTTCTGCTCCAGGAATATCACCGTGTTATCGTCGCGTATCGCGGATTTCAAAAGCCCTTTCGCATCGTAGGCAGTGGACGGTATGACCACCTTGAGTCCTGGTATATGGCAGTACAGGTTTTCAAGCGACTGAGAGTGCTGCGCCGCCGCCCCCGTGCCCCCGCCGGACGCCGTCCGCATCACCATCGGCACCTTGACCGCGCCGCCGAGCATAAAACGCACCTTCGCCGCCTCGTTTATCAACTGGTCGAAGCACACCGCCACAAAGTCGGAGAACATCAGTTCGACTATCGGCCGCATGCCCATCATCGCCGCCCCGACGCCTGCGCCCACAAACCCCGTTTCCGAAATAGGCGTTTCGCGCACCCGCTCCTCGCCAAATTCCTGTATCATGCCCTTCGACACGCCGAACGCCCCGTTGTACACGCCTATGTCCTCGCCCATAAAGAACACGTTCTCGTCGCGTCGCATCTCCTCGCTCATAGCCTCGCATATTGCTTCTGCGTATGTTATCTCTCTCATTGTCACCGTTCCTTTGCCATTATATGTAAATTTTTTGCTCCCTTTGTTTCCGCTCCCTCTACCTAGATTTCTTTCGCTCCTCTTACCACTCGTATCAGGACTCCCTTTGCTTGCGCCTCCCTTACGCGTAAGCTTCCATCTCCAGCTCCGCAGGCGTCGCCGTCGGGTTCGGGCAGGACTCCGCATAGACCACAGCCTCGTCTATTATCTTGGTCGTCTCCGCGTCCATCGCGTCGATCTCCGCCTGCGTGAACCCGTTCTCTAGCAACACCGCCGTAAACCGTATAACGGGGTTCTTCGCCTTCCACTCGGCAATCTCCTCCTTTGTTCGGTATTGATTGCCGTCGCTCTTGCTATGCCCGCTTGTCCTGTAAGTGTGCTCAACGACAAAAGCCGGCTTCTGCTCCCTTATGATATACTCCCTCGCCTCGCGGACGACCTGATAAGTCGCCAAGACGTCATTTCCGTCGACCTCGTAGCTCTTTATTCCGTACGGATATCCGCGCTTGGTGAGATCCATGTCATTCACGACCTTAGACAAAGGCGTGCTCATGCCGTACATATTGTTTGTGCAGACAAACAGCACCGGCAGCTCCCATGTCGCCGCAAGGTTGAACGCCTCATGGACAGCCCCTTGGTTCATGGACCCGTCGCCAAAAAACACCACGACCACACGGTCTTTCTCGCCCCGCATCTTGAACGACAGGCCTATGCCGCAAGCGATGGGGCAGGACTGCCCGAGCACGCCGTCCATCCCAAGCGTGTTGTACCTTATGTCCGACAGATGCATCGAACCCCCGCGGCCTTTGTTCACGCCGGTTTCGCGCCCTATTATCTCCGCCATCATATCGCGCGGAGGCGAGCCTTTCGCAAGCACCTGGCCGTGGCCGCGATGGGTCACAAGCGCATAGTCCTGGGGCTCAAGCGCGAAAATCGTGCCGACGCCTGTCCCTTCCTCGCCTATGCCCAAATGCGTCGTGCCATGCACCTTCCCCTGCCCGAAAAGGTCGAACACCTGCTCTTCGAACTTCCGCGCAAGCATCATATTCCGCATCACGTCCTCAAGAAAAACTTTGTCCCTCAACAATTCGTTCATTTCGTTCATATTTTTTCCTCTTTTATCTACTTCTGCCCATATGTCTTGAACACTTCCACCGTCTCGGTCACCTGCGCCTCCGTCATCATGGCTATATTCACGCTTATGGACTTCGCGGCCACATATGCCTTTGCCGCCTCTTCCAGATAGACGCAGGCGTAAAGCGCTTGCTTCAAGGAGTCGCCTACGCTCACCACTCCATGATGCTTGAGTATCACGGCAAGCTTGCCGTTCAGGTAATCCACAGTGTTCTGCCCCATCAGCAGGCTGTTCGGCGATGCATACGGCGCCACGGTGACAGCCCCCTGCGTAGCGTTTGCAAGCGTCGTCAGGTTGCATGGGAACTCGTCGCATGTCAGCCCTATCCCCGTCGCGTACGGCTGGTGAGTATGGATCACCGCGTTCATGCCGGGCATGCTGCGCAATATATACAGCAAGGCATCCACGTCCGATGACGGCCTGCGTTTTCCCTCTATGATATTCCCATCGATGTCAAGCACAACGACGTCATCCGGCTCAAGCTCCTCATATATCATGCCGCTCGGCGACATAAGTATCTCCCTGGTCGGCATGCGCATGCTCACATTGCCGCCGCCCAGCGCAATCAAGCCATAGCGGTCGAGCTTCATCCCCGCTTTTATCAATTCCCGTTTTTCGTTCTCAAACATTTCCTTCCTCCTTCTATCAACAATCAAATAATTTTCTACTTGATGAATCTGTCATATATCCCTTTGTTTACATCGCTAAGCGACCCTTGCAATTTCAGATAAACATTCTCGTATATGTCCGAATACCTTGCGTGCGCCTCGACGCTTGGCTCATATACCGCGCTCGGCTTCGTCACGGACGAGATGGCGTCCTCCTCGCTTTCGTACACACCCGTGCCGAGCCCTGCAAGCATGGCGGCACCGAGCGATGTCGCTTCGTAGAGGTTCACTATATGAATCGGCACACCCAGTATATCAGCCTTTATCTGCATCCACAACGGGGTCTTGGTCGCCCCGCCGTCCGCCTTGATAACTTTGATATCCGAGGCCATGGTGCGTTTCATCGCTTCGTACATCTCCCTCGTTTTATAATTGAGCCCCTCAAGCACGGCGCGTGATGTGTCACCCCGTGTCACGGCGTTGCTCATTCCCACGAACGCCCCGAGCGATGTCGGCTCGATATTCGGCGCGTACGACCCCGAAAAATGCGGCAGGAAGGTACATCCGCGTGAGCCTGTCTGCGACTCCTCGGCGGCTTTCATCACATCGTCCCAGTTCCCGCCTTGGTACTCCACCATCCATCCCATCATATCGCCGGATATCGCCGACTCTATCGGGCACCATGCCCCTTTTGTCACATGGGGCTCCACATAAAACAAATCGTCAAGCGATATCTGCGCCGCATCCTGCGTCACTCCCACAAGCATCTCCCAAGTGCCTGTGATGTCCAGTATCTCGCCAGGCCTGACCCCTGCCGCAAACGCAGCGACTATATAGTCATGCCCCCCAAGCACCACTTCGGTGTCCGTACTGAGTCCAGTCTCCGAGGCGACCTCCGGCCTCACCTTGCCCAAAGCCGTGCCCGAAAGCATGGCAGGCGGCAGAAGCGACTTCCTCACACCTAAATCACCCACAATCCTGTCCGACCACCCGGGCAGGTCCTGCCTAATAAGCGACGTGGTCGATGCCATGGAGTAGTCCGTGGCGACGGCGCCGCATAGCTTGAAATTCACATAGTCCTCAATCAAAAGCCATTTGTCCGCCTTTTCCATAATGGCGGGCTCGTGCTTTTCCATCCACTTGATGCGGTAGACCGAGTCTATCATCGTGGCGGAGCGCCGCAGCGTCTCCCGCACGATGTCCTCGCGTCCAAAGTATTCCCTGTATTCCTCATATTGTTCAAGCGTTCGTGGACAATGCCATGAAATCAGGTCGGAAAGCTCTTTCCCGTCACGGTCTATCGGCAAGCCGTCCATCCCGAACCCTGTCACCGCCAGCGCCTTCACCGAATCGCCTGGGTTGAGCTTGCCCACCGACTCCGCTATCACGCTTTTCGCGATAGCCCAGACATCCTCATGCCGCCACACGCACCATGAAGGGCGGTCTGGATGGCTATGCGTCAGCGGCAAGCGAATGGACGCCTGCGACACCGGCTCGCCAAACTTCGTGTAAATGATAGACTTGACGCTCGTAGACCCTATATCCAATCCCAAAAGCAATTCCATGTCATATACCTCATTGTTCAAAAATCAATACTTGCCGTATTCAAATATCGTCTCCATCATCGCCTTGTAGTTCTCCGGCTTCACGGATGAATGTATCGTGTTGCTCGAACTGATCACATACCCGCCGCCCGGCATTCCTATCTCAAGGCAACGCTTTGTCTCGGCCACGGTGTCGTCGACAGAGCCATACACCAAAGTGGTCGCGCAGTTCACATTGCCTTTCAGCGCAAACGACCTCCCGTACTTCGCCTTCACCTCTGCAAGGTCCATCCCCGCAATCGGGTCTATTGGGTCGAACAGATGTATCCCCGCATCCTTGTAATAGTCCAGAAGCGGCATCATATAGCCGTCGCCGTGCTTGAGCACATAGAAGCCTAGGTCGCGGTACGCCTGCACCACCCTTTTAAGCTCCGGAAAGAACAGCTCCTCGAACATGGGAGGGGAAATCATGGGGCCGCTGACATACGCCACGTCGTCGCCTGTATATACAAACTCGCAGCCCGCCTCGCGTGCCCCCTTGGCAAGCTCTATCTGCGCGTCCACCGTCATCCTCACTATATCGACCACCAGCCCGGGGTCGTCCATTATCATTATCAAAAATTCCTCGAACGGCATCATCCTCGAAGGCAGCGACCAGATATCGTTTAGGTGAAGCACCACCGCCTTCTCGTCGCCGTACTTGGCGAGCATGTTTTTCAACGTGTCGTAACGGCCAGGCTTGTCGGCGCGGGGCGGAGTATACGCCTCGAACTCGGCGCGGTTGTGTATGGCGCCGTCTATCGGGAACGTATGTTCCTCGCCTGTGTCCTCGCTTATTATACCCCACTCGTTTTTCGTGCGACCGCCGCCAAGATTCTCTTTGGCGTAGTCCAGATCCACGCATATGCCGTCAAGGTATTTGGCGCTGAACCCCACATAGTCAAGCCCCGGCTCAAGGACGCCTAACACCTTCTTGTCTATCAGCCACTCGAAGGTCGGAACCCTGTCCGCATAATCAAGCTCCAGCGCCGCCACCACCCTCTGTTTTGAAATACCGCTCATTCCGCCCTCCTATACACTGACTCTATCCTGCTCTATCATGACCCCTACACTGACGCCGCGCATATCTTTTCGCGCAAAAACTTGTTCGCGGCCTTTACCTTGTCTATATATCCAGGGTCGTCCTTCCACCACATCTCCGCTATAAGAAACCCTCGAAAATTTATTTCACGCAACGCCTTCATGTCCGTGTCAAAGTCCACAATCCCTGTGCCGAAGTCGATGTCCCTGGAAATCCCCGGCTTTGCGTCCTTCAAGTGGACAGCGACTATATGCGATGCCCCGCTCTGTATATCCTTCGCGAAATCAAGCCCGCCGCCGGCGATATTCCCTGTGTCCGCATATATCTGCACCCATGGCGACCCGACGATATCGACAATCCTTTTGCACCGCTGCACGCTTCCTGCATACGGCGTGTCCATCGTCTCAAGGGCGAGCATCACGCCCGCAAGAGCTGCCGAGCGCTCACACTCCCTAAGGCTTTCAAGGAAAAACCTGTCCGTCTCCTCATCGCCCGCCTCGCCGTAAACATCGTATGCGGCGATCTGGATCACCCTTACGCCGAGCTTGCCTGCAAAGACTATCGCCTTCTTCACCAAGGACTTGCCCATATCCCGAACGGCCACGTCCCTTGACCCAAGCGGGTACGCCCTGTTCGCGGTAAGCGCAAGCGTGGGCATCGAGACCCCAAGGCGGGCGGACATATCCCGCAGCCCCCTTATCTCGTCGTCAGTCATGTCAAGCCTCGATATATGCTCCCCGTCTACGCTGAACTCCATAAAGTCAAACCCAAGCTCCTTGACCGTCTCCAGCTTCCTGCCCCAATCCCATGAAAAAGAGAGCGCCTTTTCATACAGCCCGAGCGGACACTCGCCAAGATGCAATTTTGTTACGCTACTCACCACGATACCCTCATTTCACTCCGTATTCCTCAGTCAAACAATAGCATATTTTGCTTTTGCGCCACAAGAAACATGGCAAATTTTACTGCACAAACGTTCAGTTCTTTATTGTCATAACGCACAAAATATTTTATATGCCTTATAATTTATCGTTAGAACCGTTTGTTATTCGCGTTTGTTGAACAATTTAATGATAATGGAAAAGGGGCAATTGATATGGGTTCAAAAGAGAGAGTGCTCACAGCCGTATCAAAAAGGCAGCCGGACCGATTGCCGATGTTCTGCGGCAGAATAGACGATTCGGAGTATTGGCTTGACAATTTCGGGGTCGGTTCCGAACTGGAGCTGCGCAGGCTATGGGGCCTTGACTGCCGCAAAATGTCCTACTCCGATATATTCAAAACGCGCCAGGAAAGGACTATCTGGGGCTGCGAGGACGATTGGGACGCAGGCTACAGCAGCACGAAGTTTTTTCCGCTTATAGGCGCCGAAACGGTGGCGGACATCGAAAACCACCCCTGGCCGACGCTTGAGCAAGTCGATTTTGCCGAGGCGTCCCGTCAAATATCCATGCTTGAGAATGATTGTGCAAAAATCGGGTCTGTGGGGTTCCAAGCGGTGTTTTGCACGCTGTGCGACCTTTTTGGCATGGAAACGACCATGTTGAACATGCACCTTGAGCCCCGCCTTATCGAAGCCGCCCTGGAGCGGATCGAGCATTTCCTCGCCGACACCATCGAAGGGATTCTCAAAAATGACGCGGACAAGATGGACTTTTTCTGGTGGGGCGACGACTTTGCCACGCAACGCGGCATGATGATATCGCCGGAGATGTGGAGAAAATTCCTAAAACCGGTCTATTTGCGGATTTTCGAGCTGATAAAGTCCTACGGGGTCATGGTATGGTTCCATAGCTGCGGCTCCTTCGCGCCTGTCATTGGGGAGCTTGTGGACGGCGGCATGGACGTATGGGAAACGGTACAAGCCCACCTGAAAGACAACGAGCCCGCAGAGCTGAAGCGGAACTACGGCGGCGACCTTACATTCTTCGGCGCGATCAATTGCCAGCAAACCCTGCCCTTCGGCTCGCCAGAGGACGTACGCAAGGAAGTACGCGAGCGCTTCAAAGTCTTTGGCAAAGGCGGCGGGTATATAGCGGGACCCGACCACAGCATACAGAAAAACATGCCCTGGCAAAATATCGAAGCGCTGTTTGACGAAGCCCGCAAATGCGCATACTAGCCTTTCAGCCGCCATTGATGTATTATTAGGAACATGACTACAAATCTCCGCAATGAATTGATCAAAGTAGCGAAGCTCTACTATCACGGCAATTGCTCCCAAGACGAAATAGCGAGAATCATGGGCTACTCAAGGCCTCGCGTTTCGCGCATGCTTACCATGGCGCGCGAGATGAAAATCGTCGAGTTCCAGATATCCGACTCCCTGATAGAGCTTGAGAACATGGAAAAACAGCTTAAGGAGCGGCTTGGACTGAAAGACGTCTGCATACTGCCGAGCGAGTCGGGCCGCCTCGGCTCGATGAACGCGGCAGGCATCAGAGCCGGCGAATACCTTATCGACATCCTGAAGCCCGGCATGCGCATCGGCATCTCGTGGGGCGCGACAATGGATGTCATGGTATCGCAGCTCTCGCCCGAGCGAAAATATGAGAACGTCAAAGTGGTGCAGATGATCGGCGGGACCCCTACATCCTCGTTCAATGTGGACAGCCGCGGGCTGACCGTGCGGTTAGCCAACAAACTCGGCGCGTCTTGCTCGATCCTGCAGGCCCCCCAATACGTAAGCAGCAAAAAGGTCCGCGACATGCTGCTGAACGAGCCTGAGATCAAGGCGCATTTCAAGCTGCTGAAAAAGCTGGATGCGGCGCTTATCGGCATCAGCTCCACCAATCCCGAACACTCGGCCGCCTACCGAGCGGGCTATATCACCATCGAGGAGGCAAATACGCTCGCTAAAAACGGCTTCGTCACAGACGTCAACGGCAACCGCATCTTCAAAGACGGCTCCATACGCCACAACGCCATGAACGACAGGCTTATGGCCATGGCTCCCGAGGATATAAGGCAGATTCCCATAACAATAGCCGCCGCTGTCGGGGAAGAAAAAGCGGAGACAATAATCTCGGCTGCCAAGGGCGGGTTTTTCAACGTGCTTGTCACTGACGAAGTGGCAGCCATCTCAATTCTGGGCCGGACTTAAAGACAATGGGCAAATCTCTGAACAAATGTGCAGCCAATCAACCCCTGCATTTGACTGATGCACTCAAATGATGATAACCTTTAGGCCTGTGATTTTCAGGCAATCGGTCATATATCAAGAAGTCAGTGTTATTTGAGCAGCGAAAGGAGAACAAAAGCATGAAAACAGCAAATTACAAGTTCGAACACGTAGCGGTACCTACCGACAAAGAGCAACCGGGTGAGACGTATTTCGAGGAGCTCAAGCTGTATTGCACAGATCCGAGCAAGACAGAGTATTTCATCGAGTACCTGCGCCCTGCGCCTGGCTGCACTTTCTTCCCAGTCCTGTTGGAAAACCCCCACGTTGCCTACAAGGTCGACAACCTCGAAGAGGCGCTAAAGGGCGAAACTGTCGTAGTGCCGCCTTTCGCGCCGTGGCCAGGCCGCATGATCGCGTTTGTCGATGTGAACGGGCTTATCTTTGAGCTGATCGAAGACGAATAGAATTGGAGGAAAAATCTATGGCAAAAATGAAAGCGGCCTTGATGATGGGCCCGAAAAACATCGTCATGGGAGAGATGGACAAGCCCACGTATGGGGATGATGAAGTCCTCGTAAATGTAAAGCACGTCGGCGTATGTGGCGCAGACCTGGATTTCTATGAGCACGGCGCCATCGGGGCGTGGGTGCTCTCTTTCCCGCATGTGCTGGGACACGAGCCGGCCGGCGTCGTGGCCGAGGTCGGCAAGAACGTGACGCACCTCAAGCCGGGGGACAAAGTGGTCATCGAGCCAGGCAAGCCCTGCTTCGTCTGCCCCACCTGCTTCAAAGGCATGTACAACCTTTGCGACAATATGCTGTTCATGTCGGTACCGGGAGTTCCGGGCGCGTTCTGCGAATATGTCGCATGGCCAGGGCGTTTGGTCTACAAGGTGCCGGACAGCATGGACACCGCTGATGCCTGCCTTACCGAGCCGCTTGCGATAGGGTTCCGCTCGGTCGAGCAGTCCGGAATCAAGATTGGGCAGAGCGCGGCCATACTCGGCAGCGGATGCATAGGCCTGTGCGTGGCGCTTGCGCTTAAAGCTCAGGGCATCACGGAGATCTATATGACAGACCTCGCCCCCGCGCGCCTGGAAAAGGCGAAGGAGCTCGGCGTGACCGCCGTATTCAACGCAGGCAAAGAGGATGTCGTCAAAGCCATACTGGACGCAAGCGGCGGCGGCGTGGACGTGGTGTACGAATGCAGCGCTTCGCAGGCCGCAGTCGACCAAGCTGTCCAGTTGATCAAAAAGGGCGGCATGTACACGCAGATTGGCCTCTTTGCCACGCCTAAGCAGGAAGTCGACCTGAACGGCCTCATATTCAAAGAGGCATCCTTCACGTCCAACTTCCGCTATCGTCACAACCATCCCGTCGCGATCTCGGCGATAGCGAGCGGCACTGCCCCAATATCGAAGATCGTGTCGCATAGGTTCCCGGTCGACAAATTGGGCGAGGCGATCGCGCTCAATATAGCGGACAAAAATACTGTCACCAAAATAGTGATCGAGATTTAAATGTAATTGCCTGAGGCAATGAAATATTTACTGGGAATCGATAGCGGCGGCACCTTTACAAAGGCGGGGCTTTATGATGTCGAAGGGCGCGAGATTGCGACAGCGCAGGAATCGATAGATGTCATATTCCCCGCCGAGGGCATGAACGAGCGCGATGCCGGTCAGTTGAAGCAGGCGACATACCGGGTCATCAAGCAAGTGCTGGGGCAGTCGGACATCGATAGCAAGGACATAGCCGGCATCTCGCCCACAGGCCAGGGGAACGGGCTTTACCTTTTTGACAAAAACGGTGGGCCCGCCCATAATCCCATAATGAGCGGCGATATCCGCGCCAAGGAATATGTGAAGAAGTGGAAGGCTGACGGTCTTGTCGAAAGCGTCTTCATGCCAAAGACATTCCAAGATATTTGGTCAGGCCAGCCCGTCGCGCTTCTGGCATGGCTGCGCGACCACGACCCGCAGGCGCTTGAGCGCTCAGCATATGCGGTGACGTGCAAAGACTACCTCCGCTATCTGCTGACGGGGGAGTTTTTTACGGAAATCACCGAATCGACCGGTTGGAGCCTTATGGACATCCGCAAAGGCGACTACGATGACGAATTGTTTGAGTCAGTAGGGCTTGCTCCGTACAGACATCTGTTCCCGCCTGTCAGGCAATCGGCTGAAATATGCGGCACGGTCACAAGGCAGGCCGCAGAGATAACCGGCCTGGCGGAAGGAACGCCGGTTATGGGCGGCATGTTCGATATCGCTGCGTGTCCGCTCGGCACCGGCGTGTTGGACTCGTCCAAAATGGGCGTGGTGGCTGGTTCATGGAGCATAAACGGATACATTGACAAACAGCCATCGTCCGACATCATGCTGTCCATACGCTATTTCGACCCGGACTATTATTTCCTATCGGAAAACAGCGCCACTTCCGCCACAAACCTCGAATGGTTCGTCAATCGCCTCATGCACAAGGAAAGAGAGGAGGCGACGGCCACCGGGCGCAATATATACGAAAGCGCGAACACGATGGTGGGAAGCGTAAGCACGCACGACTGCTCATTGCTCTTCCTTCCCTTCCTGTTCGGCACAAACGCGAGCATCGACGCAAAATCCGCTTTTATCGGCCTTAGCGGCATCCACACTAGGGAGCACATGCTCCGGGCTGTGTACGAAGGCGTGGTCTTCTCGCACCAATACCATTTGGAAAAGTTATACAAGGTCAAGCCCAAACATACCTTCGATGCGATACGCATCTCTGGCGGAGCTACAAGGTCTGCGCTATGGGTTCAGATGTTTGCGGACATAACCGGCCTTCCCATAGATGTGTCCGCGTCCGAAGAGCTGGGTATATTGGGTTCTGCCATATGCGCGGGCATCGGCTCGGGCTTGTACAACGACGCGAAGGAGGCCGCCGGAAAATTCGTCAAAATTGAAAAAACCATTTATCCCGATAAGAACATGACGGGATTCTATTCAGAAAAGTACGCTCTCTATAAAAAGGTGCTTGCTTCCCTGGATAGCGTATGGCCAGAATTCGGAAGCCTTTTCAGCGTTGATAAAGCATAGCGCAGACAAAGCCAACAGCACCGTTGCCAAGCCGGCGCTTGCCTTCTGCCTCGCTTTCGTAGGCGTCGCCCTTTCCCAGACCATGCTTGGGCCTATGGTTCCCGTGATACGTGTCACTTATGACGTTTCGCTGGCGCAAAACGGGCTTTTGCCTTTCGCCCAGGGTGCAGGCTGCCTTGCCGCAGGGCTGATAGGCATCTTCGTCGCCGACAAATACGATAAAAGAAAATCCATGATACTGGCCTACGCAGTGTATAATGCAATGCTTTATGTAACAGCTTTGTTGCCGCCGTACTGGATGCTGGTGGCGCTGTTTTTTATAATTGGCACAGGAGCAAGGCTGTGTGACGCATTGCTGAATGCCAACATGGCCGAATTGGACGCAAACAGGAAAGGCTTTTTCCTGAATCTGCTTCATGGGTTTTTTGGGATAGGGGCGCTTGTCGGCCCGATAATCGCGAGCGCGATGCTGACCGGATATGGCTTAGGCTCGTCGCTCTTGTCGATAGCGTGCCTGAGTTCCGTTCTTTTCCTATGCTGCCTTTTGCTGGTCAAAAACGGAAAAAGGACATCGCCTGCCGAAAAAACGCCCAAAAGCAGTGACCAAGGCCCTGCCCTCCCTGTATTGCTGAAAAGCAGGACTATGTGGACTCTGGGGCTTTGCACCACGCTTTACGTCGGCTTTGCAATAGCGATGGCCACGTGGATCCCCTCATATTTCATGGAAATGGGGATGGGCAGCTTTTTTGCCGCCTCTGTCGTTTCGTTTTTATGGGCGGGAATCATAGCAGGCCGCTTCGTATATTCGGTGCTGTCATTAAGGTTTTCCATGAAGAAATTGATTTTTGTAAGCAGCCTTGTCGGGGGGGCGGTCATCATTGCAGCCTCCGTCGTCAATACTGTCGAGTTTCTCGCTGTCGCATATGCGATAGCAGGCTTTTTCACTGGCGCCGTAGTCCCCTTGTGCATAGCGATCGCAAACAAGGAGTTTCCTGGCGCATCGGGGAGGATTTCGTCCATAATCATCATTTTCGTGGCGCTCGGAATTATGACCGTTCCGGGCATAATCGGACTGATTGCTGAAAATGTGAGTTTTTATACTGCGATATTCATACTCAACCTATGCCCCATATTTATAGCGGCCTTGTCTTTCTCCTTAAAAGTTAAATGAAGCGTGCAAAAGCGCTGCCATTCTGCTGAACAAATGTGCAGCAAATCTCGGTTGTCGCAGTTGACTGGTTCAATTATGTGATGGTATTCTTTTCACAATGTTAATGTAACATGTAAGGAGGAAGAAAATGAAAAAGTATTCTAAAGTATTAGCCGTAGTGTTGGCTCTGGCCTTGGCGATTTCGCTGGCCGCCTGCACATCAGCGCCCGCGCCCGCACCGGCACCCGAGCCTGCGCCCGCACCCGCGCCTGCACCCGAACCGGCCGCACCGGCCGAGCTTGGCAGCGTCACGGCGGAAGGGTTCGAAATCCCGTTCCCTGCGGAGGACTACAGAGTCGTCATGACCATCTTCAACGGCCAGAACCCTGTCGCAAGGGCGATAGAGTCAGGCTTTGAAGGGGCTGTCCATGCCGTCAACGCCGCATCGGACGCCGGCCAGATCGACCTGTGGCTGATGGACAACGAGCTCGACCCCATCCAGATGAACGCAAATGCTGACATGGCAATAGCGGCGGGCGACGTCGATTTCTACGTCCTGTACACCAATGACGTGGCATCCAACCCGCAGATCATGGACAAGCTGGTGCCCGCGGACATCCCGGTCTACACCATCGGCACCGCCGCCATCGCAAGCGACGGCACGGCGGCCCCTCACTACTTTGTCGGCGCTGACAACTTCGAGTCCGCCAAGATGGCAGGCGCTGCGGTAGCGCAGGCCGCCAAGGACAAAGGTTGGGACGAGGACGACATCGTCTATGTGAGCATGGGCTTCCTTGAGGCAGGCGGCGTGTTCATCACGCGTACGGAAGCCGCCCTTGAGGGCGTGCAGTCCGTGTTCCCGAACATATCCGAGGAAAACGGCAACTATGTCGAGACCAGCTCCGAAGGAAGCGCCGAGACCGCGCACCAGAGGATGGCCGACAACCTTACCCGCTTCCCGGGCAAGAAGGTCATCGTCTGGACGCATTCTGACGACGTGACGGGCAGCTGCTTGGCGGCCGTTCGTTCCGCAAACCGTTCCGAGGACGCTCTCCTCGTCAGCAACGGCCTTACGATCGACATGATCGGCATGCTGAGGGAGCCCGATGGCATCGTTATCGGCAGCGTGGACCTTAGCTTTGGTCTTTGGGGCTATGAAATGATGGGGCAGATCATCGAGTACCTCAACAACGGCACCCCGATCCCGATGGAGAACAATGCGCCTTACAAGCTTGTCACTCCGCAGAACGTGGATCAATACTATCCTCAATAGCAGCGGCATAGACGCAAATCGGTGATATATTGCCGGCCGGATCGCACCCTTATAGGGTGCGGTTCGGTCGGAGGCTGAAGTTAGGAGTGTAAGAAATTGACTACTATTCTGGCAGCAAAGAACATAAACAAAAGCTTCGGCACGGCTCATGTGCTGAAGGATGTCAGCTTTGACCTTAGACCCGGCGAGATACACGGCCTTATCGGTGAGAACGGCGCCGGGAAGTCCACGCTTATGAAGATTATAGGCGGGGATTATTTTCTGGACAGCGGGGAGCTGTTCTATGAGGACCAGCCGGTCAGCATCAATACGCCGGCGGACTCCCTTGCTCTGGGCATACGCATAATATACCAAGAATTCAACTTGGCACGGTCCCTTACCGTAGCCGAGAATATCTTCTTGGGCAATATACCCCGCGACAAAAACGGCTTTGTAGACTGGAAAGAAATGAACCAGCGCGCCGAGAAGCTGCTTGCCGATATGGGCATATTCGTCGATGTGAAAGAAAAGGTAAGCGACATATCGGTGGCGGAGCAGCAATTGGTCGAGATCGCCAAGGCGTTGAGCGGCGAGGCGCGCGTCCTGATAATGGACGAGCCTACGGCCGCTTTGAGCGACCAGGAGACCGACAAGCTGTTCGATATCGTGCGCGGCCTACGCGACAGAGGCATCGCCATAGTGTTTATCACGCACAGGCTGTCGGAGCAGTTTGCCCTGTCCGACAGGATCACTGTGTTGCGCGACGGCGAAGCGGTCGGCACACTTGACATCAAGGACGCCACCGACGATATCCTCGTGAAGATGATGGTCGGCCGCGAGCTGGCCGATCTCTATCCCCGTAACCGCATGGAACCTGGGGAAATAATTTTCGAAGCAAACGATCTTCAAGTGGACGACCGGATAAAGAATATCAGCTTCAATATCCGCAAAGGCGAGATCGTGACATTCTTCGGGCTTATGGGCGCCGGGCAGGACGAGATATGCAAGGCGATCCTGGGCGACCCGCCGCTGAAAGGCGGCACCATGAAGTTGCACGGCAAAGAGCTGAAAGTAGCCAATCTACGCCAGGCAAACAGAAAGGGGCTGGGCTATGTGACCAGCGACAGGCGGGAAGAAGGCCTTATCCCTGTGATGCCGTTACAAGGCAACATCACTTTGGCAGCCATGAGGAAGCTGTTCGGGAAAGCCGGGCTGATAAAGAAAAAGACAGAGTACGATGTGGCGGAGAAATGGATCGAGCAATTGGGCATCAGGTGTTCCACCCAATTGCAGCAGATTGCCCTGCTTAGCGGCGGCAACCAGCAAAAAGCCATGATCGCCAGATGGCTCTCTAACGATATAAAGCTATTGATACTCAACCTGCCGACACGCGGCGTGGACGTGGGCGCAAAAGTGGAGATATACAAACTCCTTGAACAGCTCGCTTACCAAGGCGTCGCGATATTGGTGTTTTCCTTGGAATTGCCAGAGGTGTTAGGTATATCAGACCGTATATACGTGCTTTGCGAAGGCGAAGTGATAGCGGAGGTGCCGATTGCGGAGGCGGATCAGGATATCCTGATGAAGCATGCAGTGGCCAAGTTTTTACATTTTGGAGGGAATGAAGATGTCGCATAAATTTGACGGAGCAAGGCTCCACCTTAGCAGCCCAAGGGACTTTTTTAGCAACTATGCCTTAGTATTGGTGCTAGTCGGGTTGTTCATCTTCTTTGCGGTCAGCTCGCCATACTTCCTGAACCCACAGAACTTTATAAATATGTTCATAGCCGTGTCGGTGGTCGGTATCATGTCCACTGCCCAGACGATCTGCCTTATCGGCAGGGGCTTGGACATATCGGTCGGCTCCATAGCGGCAATGATGGGCTGCATACAGGCCAACCTTGTGCTTGTCAATGGCATGCCTTGGTTTGTCGGCATCCTTGTCAGCATCGGCGTCGGCCTTCTGGTGGGCTTCGTGAACGGGATCATCATCGTGAAATTCAACCTCAACCCATTCATCGTCACATTGGGCATGATGAACGTGGTCAGGGGCTTGGCGTTCGTCATGGTGGACGGCATGGCCCATTTTGTCAGCGACTCAAACCTGACATTCCTGGGAAGCGCACGGTTGGGGGCCATCCCTGTGTCCATAGTCATACTGGCGCTGAGTTTCGTCGTGATCCATTTCATTTCCACCAAAACCGTCTTTGGACGCAATATCTACGCCAGCGGCGGCAATGTGAAAGCAGCCAGGCTCGCCGGCATCAACACGAGCAAGGTCGCCATCATCCTGTTCACCATATCAGGGTTCATGGCAGCCATCGCAGGTATAGTCGCTGTCGGCATAGGCGGCACCGCGATGCCAAGCATGGGCGAGCACTTTGCGCTTGACACCATCACAGCGGTATTGCTGGGCGGCACCAGTCTTGCGGGTGGCTCAGGGAGCGTGCCACGTACAGCCTTGGGCATGGTCATCATCGGTATCATAAACAACGGCATGGCGCTTCTGAACGTCCAGACCTTCTGGCAAATCACGGCGAAAGGCGCCCTATTGCTTGGCGCCATCATGCTTGATGCCAGCCGCAACAAATAAGCCCGCAGGGAAATCCATTCATAAGAAAAGGCGACGCACCCGCGCCGCCTTTTTTCGTGCACTCTCCGCTCTGCGCTACATAGCTTTTTCGCGCCACTCTATGGCGGTCTCGACCACGGCCGCTATATTCTCCAGAGGCACGTCGGACATCAGCTCCTGCGAAGGCGCTATGATGTACCCGCCGCCCTTCCCGAGTATCTGAATCGTCTCCTTGGTCAGCTCGCGTACCTCGTCCGGCGTCATAAACGGCAGCCTCTGCTCGTCTATGCCGCCCATAAACACAAGATCCTTGCCGTATTCGCGCTTCATCTTTGCGAGGTCGTTGCATGGCTGCACAGGCTCCCATCCGTCAAGCCCGGCGTCGATAAGCTGCGGCAGATAGTCCGCCATTAGCCCGCAGGAATGCAGAAAGACATACATCCCAAGCTTCTTGTACTCACCGAACAGACGCTTGAAATGCGGCAGCAATATGTCGTTGAACATCTTGGGCGAGAAAAACCCTGCCGTCTGCATCGCAAGGTCGTCGCCATGGTGCGCTATCTTGTAGCCGAGGTCTGCCTTCACCTTCGCAAGCTTCACCCTGTAGTCCGTCAGCTTCTCCATCAGCGTGTACACCACCTTGGGGTTGCCGGCTATCTCTGTCATAAACTGCTGGAAGCCCAGTATCGCATAGCCTCGCTCATATGTCCCGAAATACCCCGACGGTATCACGCATAGGTCGCCAGCCACGCCGTCCTTGTCGCGCTCAAGCCACTCAAGGTTGCCGGGCGTGAACGGGTCTGGTGCCTCATATGCCTCCACCGCCGCTTCTACCGGCATATCGAAAAGCTTTGTCAGGTGGTCTGGCAGGTATTTTGCCGCCACCTTGTTCATTTCCTTGTCGCCGGCCAATACCCCGTAGTTCGTGAAAAAGCCGTCTTCGCCTATCATCGTGCCCATCCCAAAGCGGTCAAAGACCGTGCGGGCTGGCTTGTCCCGCCACATGAAGCCCTTGCCCTGCCCATCCTCGATCACCGGATCCACGTTCCTGAAGAACAATGGCCAGTCGTCGGTCACAAACGTAAAATGGATATGGTTCTCAAGATAGTCGTCGAGCGGCATATCAGGGTCGAGTCCGAGCAATTGCTTGATCTCCCCATCGCGAGACCTATCCGAAAACGTGATCTGGCTCGGCAGATAGTCCACCGGCTTCCTTAGAAATTGGTTCAAAACCCGTTCTGCTTTTGTCATCGACATCTCAATACCTCCTTTTCAACAACACCTTTAGCAACACCAATGATTCAACTGTTCCTCTGTCTCTCTGCCACCCTTTCAAACACCCCGCCCTTTCCCGACAACGCTTCGTATGTCTTGACATACAGGCGATAGGACTCGTCATAGAACTTGGCCATTTCAGGCGAAGGAACATACGTTCTGTCTACACGGACAAGCGCATCCGCGGCTGCGGGTATGCTCGGGTACAGCCCGGCACCGACGCCTGCGCATATGGCGGCCCCCATCACCGCCGCATCCGTGATCTTCAGCGTCTCGACAGATACCCCATAACAGTCGGCCTGCAGCTGGTTCCACAGGTCCGACCTTGTCGCGCCGCCCATGATCCTGATGCGGTCGACCTTCACGCCCGCCTCCCTTATGGAGGTAAGGATATCCTTCTGGTCTAGGGTGATGCCTTCCATCACCGCCCGGGCAATGTCGCCTCGCGTATGGATAAGGCTCAGCCCCACCAACGTGCCTCTTGCGTCCGGGTCGTACCTCGGCGTGTTTGCGGATGCAAGGAACGGCAAAAACACAAGCCCGTCCGTGCCTGGCTTTGACGCCTCGACGAGCCGCCCTATCCTCTCGTACGCATCCTCCCCGTCCTTCTCCGCCTCGGTCTTGTCATACAAAGCGATCTGGTCGCGAAACCAGCGCATGATGCCGGCAGACCCGTTCTGAAGCCCTTCGATCTGCCAATTGCCGTGTACAGTATTGATGGTGATGATGCCCTTCCCCTGAGGATCGCGAAACGGCCGGTCTAGAAAGACTATGGCCATCCCGCCGGTTCCGAGCGACACGGATGCCAGGCCCGGCCTCACCACCCCGGCACCGGCCGAGGCACAGTTTTGGTCGCCCCCTCCGATGCACAGCAGCGTGCTTTCTGAAAGGCCTGTCTCCGCAGAGACCTCGGCACTCACATGCCCCACCTTCGTGCCTGGCTGCTTCACCACAGGCAGCTTGCCAGATTCGATGTCGAATTTTTCCATCAAATCTGGCAACCAGCATACATTGTCCGTATCGAAAAAACCCCACAGGCTGGCATCCGGCTCGTCATTGTAATAGTCGTCGGCGCCAAGCGAATGCAGTATGAAATCGTGCAATTGCGCCACCCTCGCCGTCTTTGCCCACAGCTCCGCATCGTTCTCCTGCACCCACATTATCTTTGGAAGTATCCAAGCGGTCGAGAGCGGCAGCCCTGTCAGGCGGTAAAACTCGTCGGCGCCAAGCTCGCGCTCTATCCTACAGACCTGCTCGCCGGCGCGGTTGTCAAGCCACGAAATCATCTTCAGCGGCGTGCCCTCGCTGTCTATCAGCAAAAGGCAGTCACGCTGCGCGGACACCGCCAAGGATACGATTGCCTCCGCAGGCACGCCAGAGGCCTTTACAGCCTCCCGCACGACGCGCCTTACGGCCGATGCAAGATGGGCTGCATCCTGCTCCACCCAGTTTGGCCTAGGGTAGTCGCAGATATATTCCTCATAGCCAGTCCCGAACGCCTCGCCCGACAGCCCGAACACCATAGCCTTGGTCCCCGTGGTCCCGACATCCACCCCAAGAAGATATTTGTCCACTGCATCCACCTCCACAAAACACGCCCGTGCCTATGCGCTTATCTTTTCCTTGACGATCTTGTCAAGGTATACCGCCGCGATCAACACGCCGCCCTTTACGATGAATTGGTAGAAAGACGGCACGCCGGCCATATTCAGCCCTATTGTGAGCACTGTCAGGATAAAGACGCCGACAATTGTTCTCACGACAGAGCCCTCGCCGCCAGCCCAGCTCGTCCCGCCTATCAGAATCGCTATTATCACGTCAAGCTCAAACCCCGAGCCGGACAGCGCGTTGCCGATGCCTTGGTTGCTCGCCATCAGGCAGCCACCGATGCCCGCCGCGATGCCGACGATCAGGTATAATATCCAAACCATCCTTCCCGTGTTCAGGCCGGCAAGCGTGGATGCGTCGCGGTTGCCCCCTATCGCAAAAGAATATTTACCTAGCGCGCTTTTCTTTTGAAGTATCACAAAGATGGCAATCGCCGCTATCACGAAGAATATCGCCACAGGCCAACCCTCTATCTTCGACCTGCCTATAAACGAAAAATCATCCTGCACGCCCTTGACATACGGGATGGTGTCGCCGCATAGCATCTTCGCCACTCCCAATAAGACATAGTTCATCACCAATGTCGCTATTACGGAGTTTATCTTGAGGCCTGACACGAGCAGGCCGTTGATCCATCCCACGCCCATCCCTATCACGGCAACGATGAGCACGGCAAGCCATGCGGCCATCCCCTCCCGTGAAAGCATCGCCATTATTACGCCGGCGCAAGCCACTATGCTGCCTACCGAAAGGTCGATATTCCCTGAAATCATCAACAGGGTGGCAGGCAGTGCCACCACAAGCAGAGGCGCGGCATTCTGGATGATATATGCAAGGCTGGGACCCCCGATGAATCTCGGGGATATGGCCGTGAAAACTATGATGAATATCGCAAGGATGCCAAAGACATACACATTTTTGACTGCACTTCGCCAAGAGACCTCTTTCAGATTGATATTTAGCTTGTTCATTGTCCTGCCCCCCCTTACTCAAGCCTTAGCTTGCGCCTGTCTTTCAGCCCCATAGCATAGCGCTGGAACAGGATGGCGCCTACAATGACAAGCCCCTTTATGATAGGCTGCCATGCCGTGTTCGCCCCAAACATATTGAGCGTATTCGCGATCATCCCGATGATGAACACACCGATGACGGTGCCTATCACCGAGCCGCGGCCTCCATAAAGGCTTGTTCCGCCAAGGATGATGGCAACAACAGCATTGAACTCATACTCAAGCCCGACCTTGCAGTCGCCCGCGCCGAGTCTTGAGGCGAGAAGTATGCCGGCAAACCCGGAGACAAAGCCGCTTACGATATACAGGGTGTTTATCTGCTTCCTGACGCTCACACCGGAAAGCTGGGCCGCTTTCATGTTTGCGCCTATAAGGTATATCTTCTGCCCGAACACCGTCTGGCTCTGGATGAAGAAAAACACCAAGATCGCGACGATCATAAATATCATCGACAAGGAGAAGAACCCTGCGATCTCCGTGGTGCCGAAGAAGCGGAACACCCTAGGAAGGCCAAGCTCGACCATCGAGCCCGAAGCGCCTATATAGGCTATGCCTCGTGCGATGGACATCGTGCCGAGCGTCGCTATTACGGACGCCACGCCTAGCCTCGTGACAAGAAAACCATTGAGCCAGCCGATGGCCGTCGTCGCCAGCAATGCCAGGATCACGGCCACCCAATACGGAAGGCCTGCGCCGCCCTGCACCACGGACTGGCAAAACCATGCCGCAAGCACGCCGCCCATCCCTATGACCCCGCCGATCGAAAGGTCGAAGTTGCCCGTAATCATCAACATTGTCACCGGCAGACTGACGATGATAAGCACCGAGTTCTGGTTTATCACGTTTCTCAGGTTTCCCTGCGTCAGAAAGGCCGGCTGCACAATGGACAGCACGACAAAGACCACGACCAGCAGCCCGAGCATCCAAAGCGTCAGCTGGGCTTGGTCGCTGAACTGCACACCGCGCGTTCTCACCCTGTCCATCAGGCATCACCTCCCGCCACTATATGTATGATCTCGTCGCCATCTATATCGAGCGCATTGTCGATAATAGTCATCAACTCCCCTTCATGCATCAGGAAGATGCGGTCGCAGCACGACAGCACCTCCGGCAGCTCCGAAGAAAAGACAAGGCATGTCCGCCCCTCGTCGGCAAGCTGCTTGATTATGTTGTGTATCTCCTCCTTTGCGCCTACGTCAACGCCACGCGTCGGCTCGTCGAGCAGAAAGATGTCCGCCTCGGAGTTCAGGCACTTTGCGAAAACCACCTTCTGCTGGTTTCCGCCCGACAGGAAGCCTACCTCTTTTTCGTCGGTGTCAGTCGCAACATTCAGCCTTTCGACATACTCACCGGACACCCTTTTGATCGCAGAGGCGTTTATGATCCCATTTTTTGAAATCTTTTTCATATTCATGGAGACTATGTTCTTCCTTATGGAAAGCATCGTGAACAGCCCCTGCGAGCGGCGTTCCTCGGGGGCGAGCGTTATCCCGTTCTCCACAGCTTCCGACGCAGAGGCATAACGTGCTTCCGCGCCATTGATTCTCAGGTTCCCCTTGTAGGCGTCAAGGCCGAACAGCACGTTTGCAAGCTCCGTCTTTCCCGCCCCTACAAGGCCGTAAAACCCTGCTATCTCCCCCTTGTAAATATCAAACGACACATCGTTCAGCTTGTCGTTCGATATGTTTCTAGCCTCGATGAAAGGCGTCGTCCTGTCCACGGCCCGTGGCGTATATGTCTCCACGACGGTCTTGCCCAGGATCATGCGTATGAGCTCTGCCTTGCTTTCGACTTCCGATATCTTCTTCGTGGCGATATGGCAACCGTCACGCAACACGGTCACGCTGTCGCCAATATCAAAAACCTCCTCAAGCCTATGGGAAATATATATCACTGTCACGCTGTTTTGCTTGAGCTGGTCGATGATCTCGAACAGACGCTTTGTTTCGCCCTCTGAAAGGGCGGCAGTCGGCTCGTCCATTATGATCACTTCCGCCTTTGTCTCAACAGCCTTCACTATCTCCACCATTTGCTTTTTCGCCACCGACAGCTTCGACACAAGCTGCTTGGGGTCTATTGACGGCTCCATATGCTTCAAGGCGCCGACCATTCGCTCAAGCTCTGTGTTTTTCGTGAAGAACCCGAACTTCATCGGCTCCATCCCGAGCGAAAGGTTTTCCTCGACCGTCAATTGGTCGACTATGTTCAGCTCCTGGAACAATGTGCTTATGCCAAGCTCCCGTGCCTCCTTCGTGGTGTGCGCGTCTATCGGCTTCCTATTCATAAGAATCATGCCGTCCGTGCGGACTTGTGCACCGGTCAGTATCTTTATCAGGGTGGACTTCCCTGCGCCGTTCTCCCCCAAAAGGCAATGGACGCTTCCGCGTTCGATATCAAAACTGACATTATCCAGCGCCAAAACGCCTGGATATTTCTTCGTCAGATTTTGAATTTGCAGTATCGGATCCATAGCAGCCCTCCGTTACGATTTACAACTTGCCAAAAACCCTGCCTGCGGCTCCATAGGGCGCCGCAGGCAGTTCAGTAGCTGATGCTCTAAAAGTCAGGCTCCATGCCATACTGTTCTATATACCACTCCCTGGCTTCCTCTATGGTCGTGTTCCAGAAGTCGAACTCCTTGTCATAGGTGTCTATCGTCACCTTCGTGTCGGGATCGATGTCCCCAAGCATCACCGCGACCATGGTGTCGATGATCTTCTTGCCGTTGTCTTTCGGCGTAAGGCCCATCGTCACCTTGAACGAGGATGTCGGGTCAAACAAAAGCTTCATCTCTTCGCCTGTCGCATCGGTGCCGACAAGGATTTCCGTGTCAGGCATCCCATTGACGGCCTTGCCGCGCCCGGCTTCCTGAAGCGCTGGCCATATCGCAAGCGAATAGTCGGAAGACGCGCCATAGAAGATGTTGGTGTCGGGCGCGCCTTGGATGATGTCCTGTGCCGCCCTATAGCCCGAATCACGCGTTCCGCCGCCGTCGATTATAAGGCCTTGCCTCGCATCCGGGGCTACATCCAAGATGCCTGCGATGAACGGCTGCGTACGCATCATCTGTACGGAGGCGTTGTCGATATAGTCGACCACCGAATACACGATCTGCGTGCCAGGATGGGCTTCGAGCCACTTCTCCGCGGCGACCTGACCCATCACAAATGCAGCCTCGGCTTCATTTATCGCCACAAACGGTATCTCGTTCGGCACCTCAAGATAGTAATGGATGATGGGTATGCCCTGCGCGCGGGCCTCATTGACGCCAGCGATAACGCTGTCGACCTCGGCGGTGTGCAGGATGATGCCGTCAACGCCCTCAGCGATAAGCTGGTCAAGGTTGTTGACGATGATGGTCTGGTCGAACTCGCCGTCCAGATACTTGAGCGTCAGCCCATACTCCGCCGCAAAAGTCTCGCGCCATACCTTCTCGGCCTGGTGGAACCCGTTGCTCAACGTGATAGGGATGACGCCGACCACCTTGCCTTCGACCCCGCCGCCGCCACCGCCGCCACCGCCGCCGCCGCAGGCGCCGAATGCAGCCCCGGCAGCCAATACGATGCACAACAGCGCTGCAATCAAAGCTTTTTTCTTGGTTTTCATAATTTTTCCTCCTACTACATGCTACACAACACAATCGGGCTATTTATATATCTATCAATCAATTCCGCAAAGCCACGCGAAATCAATGCCACATCAATACCTGCCGTACTCCTTTGCATACCTATAAAGGCATATCACGTTTTCGGCAGGGATGTCGGGCAGCAAATGGTTGTTTGGGGAGACTATATAGCCACCGCCGCCACCCATTTGGTCGATCCTTAGCTTCACTTCGTTCTTCACATCCTCCACGCTGCCGCGCATCGCGCCTTGGATGTCTATGGCGCCATGAAAGACCAGGTCGCCACCGTATTCCTTCTTTATGCGCGCCGGGTCCATCCCGGCCGCCAGAGGCTGGATCGGGTTCAGGATGTCAACGCCCACGTCGATAAGGTCAGGGATGATGTCATATATGGCGCCGCAGCAATGGTAGAATATCTTGAGGTGCGGATATGATTTTTTGATGGCTGAAAACAGCCGCGTATACGGCTCCTTGAAAAACGCCTGGAACATCTCCCTTGAAAAGAACAGCCCGTTCTGCGTCCCAAGGTCGCTTGTGAACTCAACCCATTCTATATATGGCGCTATAGGCTCCAGATAATATAGGTTCAGCTCGATAAAAAGCTCCGCAAGCTTGTCGAAAAGCGTGGCCACAAACCTTTCGTTCAGCCCCAAATCCATGAAAAATTGTTCGGGACCCCTTAGAAACTGACCCAGCTCGAAGAAAAGCCCCGAGTTGACTGCCGTAGCCGTGATTGCCTTGTCCGTGTTTTCGTGCCAGTCCTTTGCTTTTTCGTAAAGCCCGCGGATGCGTCCCTCGTCCTTTATAAGAGGCCATGCGTAGGTCTTGATGTCATCCACCGTTGCGTCGGCCAAAGGGAACTTTGCGATTGTCGGATACAAAGCCGAATAGTCGCGCCCTACCCCCCATTCATCATATACAAGCCCTCTTTCATCCTTGCGGCTCGCAAAATAATCGGGGTTGCCAGGATTCAAATGGCGAAAGTCGCACCCCAGCAAATCAGAAAGCGCATAGTTTTCGTAGCTTGTTACTTGAACTGGCCGAATGATATCGCCTTCATCCTCGACTTCGAGAAGCGACAGCAATTTAAGATAGAGCTCGTTGTGTATCCGTGAGGCACTGCCCCACATATCTGTCGGAACAACGTCGGGCAAGTTTCCTGTAAGAACGGCTTTTACTCTTTCTCTGCTGTCCATCCACCTCACCTTTTTACCAATACAAGATAGGCAAACTTTACAATGCGGTGGTCAGTATTGCAATAATATTTCAAACATTTTTGAAATTTTGTTCAATTATTTTTTCAGGTTTTTATTGACAATCGTTCAAGTCAATGCAAGAATGGGACTTGTTGTTGCGTATACGTTAAAAGATATGAAAGGACGGGTTGCACCTTTTTTGCATACAAGAGACACTCTTATCGCTATAGCCAAGCTTTATTACATCGGCAATATGAATCAAAGCGACATTGCCGAGCTGATGAGGCTGTCGCGCCCAAAAGTCTCACGTATGCTGAAAGACGCCCGGGCAAAGAAGATAGTGCAGTTCAGCATCACAACGCCCGAATCCCATTACGAAAACCTCCAGCAAAGAATAGAGTCTGCATTTTCCCTGAAAAAAGTCCTGGTCGCCCCTTCCGAACCCTTGCCTGAAAAATCGAAGTCCGGCGTCTGCAATCTTGCGGCAAACTACTTTTCGTCGCTTGTCAAGGACGGATGCAATATCGGCATTGCCTGGGGTTCAACCACAACCGGCCTTATACAGCATATCCCCGACCGCAATATGTCAGATGTGCAGGTATACCAGCTATGCGCAGGGCTGACATCCCAAAACCTGTTTCTTGACGGGCACGAGGCCACAAAACAGCTCGCAAGGGTTCTCAACGCCAAGCACCATGTCCTGAACGCGCCGTTCATCGTGAACAGCGGGCTCATGAAAAACCTTCTGCTCCAGGAGCCGGAAATCCAAAAGCACTTCGCTTCTTTCGAGCAGATCGACATCGCGATTGTAGGCATGGGTTCTTCAGACCCCGCCAAAAGCAGCACCTATATGGCAGACTATATCTCGCTCAAAGAATCCATTGAGCTGGTCGAAAAAGGCTATACAGCGGATATCGTCGGTTTCCGACTCCACGATGACGGCTCGCTGGCGGACATACCGCTGAACGAACGCGTCATGTCCATCGGCCTTGAAACCCTAAAGAACGTCCCCGACGTCATCGCCATCGCAAGCGGCGAGGACAAGGTCACTTCCATCATCGCCGCCGCAAGGGGCAAGTATTTCAACACGCTTATAATAGATGAGATCGCGGCGATAGCCATCATAAACAAGCTCGGGCTTTGATAAAAAGAAAGGGGATGCCATGAAAACCATTTCAAGTTTCAATTTCAATATGTATACCGAGATAGTCTTCGGGAAGGATGCCGAACTCGGCCTTGCCGAATTGATTCGGAAGCATGGCGGGACAAAGGTGATGCTCATTTATGGATCCGGTAGCATCAAGCGCAGCGGGCTACACGACCGCATAGTCTCGATGCTGAATGACAATGGACTTCCCTTCGTGGAGTTTGGAGGAGTCAAGGCCAACCCTATACGCTCCTTTGTGGACAAGGGCATACAGCGCGCCAATGAAGAAGGCGTGGACTTCTTCCTCGGCGTAGGAGGAGGCAGCGCAATCGACACAGCCAAGACCATAGCACTCGCTGTTGCCAACGATGGGGAATACTGGCCTTATTTCAATGGCACAGAGCCGCCAAAAATGGCTCCTGTCGGTGTGATAAACACGATTGCCGCAGCAGGAAGCGAGACCAGCAGATCCATGGTTGTTGTGGACGACATTGATACAGGGCTGAAGAAAGGCCTCTTGTGGGATCCTTGCCGTCCAGTCTTTGCAATCCTAAATCCAGAGCTGACGTTCTCTGTCCCCAGCCACCAGACCGCAGCGGGAGGCGCCGATATATTTTCACATACATTCATGCGTTTTTTCAACAATGATGCTTGTTATCTTGGCGACGAATACTGTTTTGCCACATTGCGAACGACAAGGAAGTATACGCCGATCGCAGTCTTTGAGCCAGATAACTACGAAGCGCGGGCAGAGCTGATGATGGCCGCCGCCTTTTCGCACAACGACCTTACTGGAATAGGCAAGAATATCGGGCATGGTGGCGGCGAGCATGCGCTTGAGCATCAGTTGAGCGGACACTATGACACAGCCCACGGCGCAGGCCTGGCCGTTATGATGCCAGCACTCCTAAGATATGTCCTGCGTCACGGCACGGCAGAGCAGATAGACCGCATTGCAAATTTTGCCGTCCGCGTCTTCGGCTCCGATACAGAAATGGGACACAGCCCTCTTGTCGCCCTTGATGGAATAGAACGTTTCGAGGTTTGGCTGAATTCAATAGGGCTACCGACCACGCTCACCGGGCTTGGCGTACCAGAGGGGGATGTGGACGCCGCCATTGAGCGTTGCATACAGGACACCGGCGGAATGATAGGAGGGTATATAGATATAGACAAAAATGGGATTGCTGAGATTTTCAAATACTTTTGCGCTTGCTGACAGCCAACAGCGCCGCCAACAGCGTCGCAAAGACAAGTCCCACCATAAGCCCGGACTGAAGGCCGTAAAAATCCGCCATTATCCCCGCGCCCCACGGCCCCACTGCGCAGCCAAGGGTGCCAAAGACCGCCAGTATCCCAAAGGACGCAGCCCCGCCAGACGGAAACGCCAGCCCATTGAGCGCAAGCAAGCCTGGCCACATTATCGCCACAAAAAACCCAAACGCCGCACAGGCAAGCAACGCTATCATCGGCTGCTTCACCGCCACTATCAGCACGTAGCACACCACGCACCCGATAGCATAATAAAGCAGGGTCGTTTCAGGACGGGACTGATTCTTTCTGAGCGCCTGCAACAGCCTGCTCACTCCCATCAATGCGGCGAAAAGGCACGGGCCAAGCAAATCCCCTACCATCTTTGGATATCCTAGCCCTTCCTCCGCAAAAAGCGACGACCACTGCGCTATTACCGTCTCCGCAGCCCCGGCGCAAAGTATCATTACAATTATAAGAACAAACGTTCTCGATGTGAATAGGCTCCTTACAGGCATCCGCTCCCTTTCAGGCAGAGTGTCGGGCAAAGCGACCTTAGCGAACAAGACCGTATTGATCACAGGGATTGCAGCCCATATCATAGGGATTGCAGCCCACATCTGACGCCCTGCAAGTTGCAAAAACATGGTTGTCCCCAAGATCGTAAGCACCTGCCCCCAACAATAAAACGAATGCAGGAAATTCATCGTCGCGCTTTTGGCGGAGCCGGAAAGGGCGTTCACCAGAGGGCTGATCGCCACCTCTATCAGCCCTCCGCCGACCGCGTATACCGCAACGGCGATCAAAAGCCCAGCATAAGAGGCGTCCATCGTGCTTGGCAGCACGCCCACAAGGACAAGCCCGGCTGCGACAGCGACATGCCCGAAAACCGCAAAGAAGCGATATCCCAAGCGGTCAACGTGCCCTGCCCCTACAGCAAGCACCGCCATTTGCACCACAAAGGCCAAAAATACGAGAAACCCCAGTTGATTGTAAGATACCTCATATGTTTCATGGAACACGATAAACAGGACCGCCGCCATGTTTATGACGATTGCCTGAGTGATATATCCTAGATAGCATGCGATGCGCGTCAGCTTGAAATCAGTTTTCATAGATAAATTATAGCCTATTATGATACACTTATCTTCTATCATTTGATGTTGTGTCAGGAGGGCGTTTCGTGAATAATTTTTCATTTCAATTTGATTCTGAAATCGTTTTTGGCAGGGGTACGGAAAGCGAGGTCGGTCGGCTTGTGAAGAAGTACGGCGGGACAAAGGCCATGATCGTGTACGGCTCCGGCAATATAATAAATAGCGGCTTGTATGACCGAGTTGCGGCTTCGTTGAGCGATGCAGGGATCGAGCATATAGGCTTCGGCGGGGCGGAGCCAAACCCGAAACGCTCCCACGCCGAAAAAGGCGTGCAGACGGCGATAGCCGAGGGGGTGGACTTTCTGCTTGGCGTAGGCGGCGGTAGCGCGATAGACACAGCCAAGGCCATCGCCTATGGAGCGGCGAACGGCGGGGACTTCTGGCAGTTTTACCTCGGCAAAAAGCTTGAAAGGACGCTCCCTATCGGGACAGTGACCACCATATCCGCATCCGGCAGCGAGACAAGCCGCTCCGCCGTATTGGTGGATGATGTGGACACCGGCCAGAAGAAAGGGCTATGGGCGGCACGGCCGAGATTCGCCATTATGAACCCTGAGCTTGCTTATACCTTGTCCACATGGCAGACAGCGTCCGGCGCCGTAGACATATTCTCGCACACCTTTATGCGCTACTTCTCGAACCATCCAAGCCATCTGGGCGACCGATATTGCGAATCGACCATGCAAACCGTCGTAAAGTACGCTCCGATAGCCCTCGCCGAGCCGGAAAGCTACGAAGCGCGGGCGGAGCTTATGCTTGCGGGCTCGCTCAGCCATTCCGATTTGATGATGATAGGCCGCCCAGAGGGCAGCTCAGGGGGCGAACACGCGCTCGAGTCCCAGCTTAGCGGCCATTACAATACTACGCACGGCGCAGGGCTGGCCGCCATAATGCCTGCACTGCTAAAATATTTCGTCAGGCACGGCTCGGAGGAGCAGATCGCCCGCGTAGCGAGGTTTGCCGTAAATGTATTCGGCGTCGAACGAGGCACGGCGAACACGGCAGATGCGGCAAAGACCGCCCTGCTTGGGATAGAGCGGTTTCTGGGCTGGCTCAAGACCCTGCATATGCCCACCACCCTCGCCGAACTCGGGATACCGAAAGAAGACATCCCCGATGCCGTCAAAAGGTGCATGGCCGCTCGTGGCTCGCTTATCGACGGCTTTATCCGCCTTGACGAAGCGGCTGTGAGAGAGATCTATATGCTGGCATCCTAGGAATGCCGGCGTCCTAGACAAAAGGATTGTGCCGCTTTTCGGTCTCTATGGTGGTCGCGTCCATATGCCCTGGCAACACCAAAGTGTCGTCCGGCAGCGTGAACAGCCTTTCCTTTATGGATTTAGCGAGCGTAGCGGCATCCCCGCCGATAAGGTCTGTACGACCTACGGAAAGGTGGAACAGCGTGTCGCCGGAAAAAACCGTGCCGGAGAATGCCTGGCCCGCCACGAGTTCCGCATCATGCCCCTCCGCATAGAAAGCGAGGCCGCCTGGCGTATGGCCTGGCACGGATATCACCTTGAAGCATATATCCCCAAGCATAAGCCTGTCACCGTCCTTTAGGTACAGCTCGCTCCCCGTCTTGCCGATCATTATCTTCCTGCCAAAAAACCTGCCGGAAATATTTTCGTCCGTATCGCTCACATAGCTCATATCCGCCTCGCTCATGGCGACCCGCGTCTCAGGGAACTCCGCCACGAAATCGTTCACGCCATCGACATGATCGCCGTGCCCATGCGTCAGCGCGATATACTTTAACGTCAAACCTTCGTCCGCAACGGTGCGGGAGATTGCCGCATCGTAACCGCCCGGGTCGACAAGCATCGCCTCTCTGCTCTCCTCGTCCCACACCAGATAGCAATTCGTCCCTATCATGCCTACCACATACGCATTGACTTTCATGTCATTCCCTAACCTTTCGCCCTATAAACTTCAAGCACGCTATCAACCTGCCCTAGCGTGCGCATGATCTTTGCAATCTCCCCAAGGTGCGCGATGGAAAGCGTCATGTTTATGCTGACGCTGCCGTCATCGTTCGTCTTGAGGTTTACGCCCGATATATTGACATCCATATCGAGGCAGACCCTGGAGATGTCCGAAAACAGCCCCTTGCGGTCGTTTGCAAGTATAAAAATGTCCGCATTGTATGTGCCTGACCCCTTGGAGCCGTCCCAATCTACATGCATAAGCCTTTCGCGGTCGGCCTCTGGCAGGCTCACTATGTTCGGGCAGTCCGCCCTATGCACGCTAAGGCCGCGCCCCTTTGTGATAAAGCCCACGATTTCGTCGCCAGGTACGGGCGAGCAGCACCTTGACAGCCGTGCCAGCATCCCCTCAAGCCCGTCTGCGACGATGCGCGTTTCGTTGCGCTCGGCCAAGCCCTTTTTCGTATGCTCGTGCGTCTTTGCTGTAGCAAGGGCTTTGTCATCTGGTTCAGTCAGCGCTTTCTTGTCATACTCTTCCTGATACATATCGACAAGCTTTGCGATAACCTTGCCGACCATGGCGCCACCGTGCGACAGAGACGAATACAGCTCGTTGACCGTCGCATGGTTTTGCTGCTTCGCAATTTTTGCCAGCCAATGCGTACGCACAATATCCTCGACATCGTAGCCCTTGCGCTTCACCGTCTTTTCGAGCAAGGTGCGGCCTCGTTCAATATTATGGCTCTTGTCCTGCTTTTTCAGCCATTGCCGTATTTTCGACTTTGCGCCGGCGCTCTTTGCTATATTCAGCCAGTCCAGAGACGGCCCCTTGCTGGTCTTCGACGTGACTATCTCGATAACCTCGCCGTTCTGCAACACATAGTCTATCGGAACCATCTTTTTGTTGACGCGCGCGCCCACGCATTTTATGCCTATGTCGCTGTGTATCTTGAACGCGAAATCCAGCGGCGTGGAGCCTGTCGGCAGCTCTATCACGTCCCCTTTCGGCGTGAACACAAAAACCTGGTTCGAAAAGAGGTCTGTCCGCATCGCCTCCATATACTCGCGCGGGTCGTTCATGTCACGGTTCCATTCGAGCGTCTGCCTTATCCACGCAAGCTTCAGCTCCTCCTGGTCCTCCCCAATGCCCTCTTTGTATTTCCAATGTGCCGCGATGCCGTATTCCGCCACCCTGTGCATCGCCTCCGTGCGTATCTGGACTTCGAACGGAACGCCGCTCTCGCTTACCAGCGTGGTGTGCAGCGACTGGTACATATTCGGCTTTGGCATTGCGATATAGTCTTTGAACCGCCCTGGCATAGGCCGCCACAGCGTGTGCACAGCGCCCAGCACCGTATAGCAGTCGCGCACGGTTTCGACGATGATGCGTACCGCCGTCAGGTCAAAGATCTCCTCGACCGACTTGTTCTGGTCTTTCATCTTGAGGTATATGCTGTAGAAGTGCTTGGACCGCCCCGTTATTTCGTACTTGACACTATACTCGTCTATAGCCGCCTTGATCTGCTCGATCACATTGCCTATACGCTCCTCCCGCTCGCTCTTTCGCTCCTTCAGCTCGTCCGCCAGCATATAGTATGCGACCGGGTCGAGATATTTAAGCGCGATGTCCTCAAGCTCAAACTTTACGGTATAGATACCGAGCCTGCTGGCAAGGGGCGCATATATCTCAAGCGTCTCCTCGCACTTCCCTATGATCTGCTCATCGCTCATATAGTTGATAGTCCTGAGGTTGTGCAGCCTGTCCGCAAGCTTGATGATAAGCACGCGTATGTCTTTTGAGATTGCGAGGAACATCTTCCTAAGGTTTTCCGCCTGGCGCTCCTCTTTTGTGTCATACACTATGTTGCCGAGCTTGGTCACGCCGTTCACCAAAAACGCCACCTGCATGCCGAAGTCCTTTTGCAATTCCTCCATGCTATACGGCGTGTCTTCCACCGCATCATGCAAAAGCCCCGCGGCGATTGTCATGTCGTCCATGCCAAGCTCTGCGAGTATCTTTGCCACCCCTATCGGATGTATGATATATGGCTCTTTTGACTTGCGGAGCTGGCCTGCATGCATCTGGTCGGCTTTTTTGTAGGCACTCTCTATCAACCCGATATCAACGTTTGGGTTGATATCAAGAAGGTCGCTGATGAACTGCTCTAGCTGGTCCATTCAAGGCAATGCGGCGTTCATCTTCCGCATCCACGCTATACTACTGCGCCGTCGTTCGGCCTGCGCTCGTCATTGCTCTTGTTCTTTTTCTTCTTCTTGCCGCCGCTCTGGTGCAGCCCGCTGTCAGAGCCATCGTCACCCTTGGGTATCTTGGCGCCGAGTTTCGCCCGTTCGGCATCGGTCAGTTTCGCTGCACCTTTGTACTTCCCGCCGTAGCGATGCGTCGCTTTGGCGAGGTCGTAGAATACAGGCGTAGTGATAAAGAGCGAGGACAGGCCGCCGAGAAGTATGCCTATGGCAAGAGGTATGGCGAACTGGCTCACAACATCGCCGCCCAAGATTATAAGCGGTATAATGGCCGCTATCGTCGTCCCCGTACTCACTATATTGCGGACAAGCGTTTGGTTTATGCTCGTATCGACAATGCCTTCAAGCGTCTGCTTTCGCATCTCCGCAAGGTTTTCGCGCACTCTGTCGGAAACGACTATCCCGCCGTTGATTGAATAACCGACCACTGTAAGCACGGCGGCGATAAACGGGTTGTTTATCGTGAACTGGAAAATGCCGTACATCGCGATAAGCATGGCGATATCGTGGAATACCGTGATAATGGCCGCAAGCCCGAGCTTGAAACGGAACCGTATCACTATATATATCAGCATCAGCCCTATCGAAAGAAGCACCGCCTGTATCGCATTGTTCAAGAGCATCTGCCCGACCGAAGGCCCAAATTGTTCAAAGGTCTGAAGCGCATCGTCCTGAAGATCGTAGGTTTCGGTAAACGTCGCCATTATCGCATCCCTGTCCGGGCTCGTCATCGCCTGGGTCGTCCTGATAATAGCGCCTTCCTGATATTCGCCTACTGTGACGACAGATGCGTCGGTGATGCCGTGTTCCTCAAACACATTGGTGACTTGTTCGGTTGACACGGCCTGCCCGAAGTCTATCTGCATCATGGTGCCGCCCGTAAAGTCGATACCGAGGTTGAAACCGCGACCAACGCCGAGGCCAATGCCTATCACAAGCAATGCCACGCTCACAAGATAGAATATCCTGCGGTTCTTGACAAATCTGAAAAATACGGACAGCCTTGAGCCGGTGCTTGTCCCTTCGCGCACTCCAAAGAGGCCACGCTTCACGATAAAGTTGCTCTCTGCAAATACGCGGACAAATATATTGGTTATCACCAATGCGGTAACTAAGCTTATCCCAATACCTATAATGAGCATGAGCGCGAAGCCCCTTACCGGTCCGGTACCGAACTGATAAAGCACAAAGGCCGCTATAAGCGTGGTTATCTGGGCGTCAAACACCGTTCCGATAGCCTTCCTGAACCCAGACCCAACCGCGACGCGTATAGTCTTGCCTTCCGCCACCTCGTCCCTGATGCGCGCGAATATTATGACGTTGGCGTCCACCGCCATACCTATGGACAGGATAAGGCCCGCAATGCCAGGCAGCGTAAGCACGCCGTTACCCGCTACAAGTATCCACAGGATTATCGGGACATAAAGCAGCAATGCAAGCGAGGCCCCGACACCCATAAAGCGAAACATCAAAATCATGATTATGAACACCAGCAATACGCCTATGATCCCGGCGATAATGCTGTTCTCAAGCGCGTTCATGCCGAGCCTTGCGCCCACCGCAGAGCTTTCTATCTCGTGCAAATCGACAGGCAGGGCGCCAGCGCGTATAAGCGTGGAGGTCCTGATAGCCTCGTCCTGGCCGAAGCCGCCTCCCCTCGTGATAACGGCGCTGCCGCCCGAGATGGGTCCGTTGGTGACCGACGGCGCCGAAAGGATGTCGTCGTCAAGGACTATGGCTATCTGGTTCGCGTCAAACACGCCCTCAATAAAAGGCTCCTCCACATCATTGTTGAAAGCCCTTGTCGTCGCCTCGTAAAACTTTTGGCCGCCCTCGTTTGTGAACTCGAGCGTGATAAGGTAGCCGCCATTGTCCTGGTCTACCTGCACCGTGCTGCCGGTGACATCGTTTCCTTCAAGCATCACCGTGCCGTCCGCAAGCTGGAACTGCAGCCTTGCCGTCGTGCCTATGGTCTGTATGGCTTCTTCCGGGTCGTCCACGCCCGGAAGCTCGATTCGGATATATTTCTCACCCTCGATAGTGATCGACGGCTCAGCCAAGCCCATCTCGTTGACGCGGTTGTCGATAATAGCCCTGGTCTGCTCCATCAGCTCTGCCAGTTCGCTGCCTGTCGCATCGGTGTCCGCCTCCAAGACGACGTACACGCCGCCCGAAATATCCAGCCCTAGCTTTATATCATCCTGTATGGGTCCTAGAGGCCCTATGCCTACCACTGTTATCACCCACACAAAGGCGGTGACCACGATAACTATAATTGCTCCAAGTTTTTTCATCTTGCCGTTACTTCCTTATGACTTATTCTTATTCTATTCTTCGTCATCCTCGTCGATGCCGTCGACATCCTCGCCTTCTGGATCCTCTTCTGGCTCCGAATCCTTCTTCGGGGCAGGGGCAAGCTTCTTGGGCTTGCGCTTGGGCTCTTCACCTGCTTCTTCCGGCTCCTCGTCACGCTTCTTCCTTGTGGTGCTGCGCTCTGGCGTCCCTTCCTCGATCTTGGAGATGCCCCAACGCATTATATCCATCTTGACCTTGTCCTTGCCGACCTCGATGGTAAGCATCTCATCCGTAACCTTGACCACGCGGCCCCTGAACCCGCCAATGGTCGTGACCCAGTCGCCGCGCTTCAACGCGCTCCTCATCTCGTTGACCTGCTTGTTTTTCTTGTTCTGAGGCCTTATAAGTATGAAATAAAAAACGGCGATGATAAGGACGAGCGGCAGGAAGCTCATCAAAGCGTTCCCCTCCCCCCCCTCAGCGCCCGCCGGAGGCATACAGCCCGTAAGCGCCATCATAGCCATGACAGCCATCATCACCATCAAAACCGCAGCTCTCTTTGTTCCCTTGAACATTTCTCGTTTCTCCCTTACAATCAAACATCCGATAATTGCGTGCAGCACGGCTGCCCGAATAAACATACCATGACATTATATATGAAAAACTTCCTGCATACCATATGTTTTTCTTGCAATAGTGTGTCATATCGTGTTAGGATATATTTCGCTGAGCCGGCGTGGCGGAATTGGCAGACGCGCCGGACTCAAAATCCGGTGGTGGCAACATCGTATCGGTTCGACCCCGATCGCCGGTACCATCGGCTTTGGGCACAGAGCATTGCGAAGCATTTTTCGCTTCAGGCAAGGCGCACCGGAGCGAGGACGACGCAGCGTACTTAGTGGTACGTAAGGAGTCCGAGCGAGGAGCAACGCCGCATCAAGCGAAAAAGGCGAGCAAGCGGTCATGGCGGAACTGGCAGACGCGCACGGTTGAGGGCCGTGTGCCGCAAGGCGTGGAGGTTCAAGTCCTCTTGACCGCACCATGAATGGTCGGGCCCCCGAAGGGGGCCCGACCATTCACGTAGTAGGGGCAAACGAACTCGGACCGACACGCCTGGAGGGGGCATGGGGGAGGAAACCTCCCCCATTATAGGCAAGCCAAGGCTCAGCCTTGGCGAAGCCGGACCACAATTTCGGGGGTAACAGGGCGTAGCCCATGAGCAACGCGAATGAGCGTAGCCCGCCAAAAGGGGGCAGCGCCCCCTTGGAGAGCGAAGCGGTGCCAACGCCAGTGCACCGCAGAGCGACGGCGTGTGACCTCCCCCCCAAGATTCATACCACTTTTTAAGATAGGATATGATAGTCGTAACCAGTTTTAAAAAGGAGGAAGCAGAATGCCAAAGAGGAACTATACGCCGG
>WRMW01000012.1 GCA_009776955.1 Clostridiales bacterium
GGGAGGGGATGGGTAGGGGGGTGTGGTGACGGGTGGGGGGGGGGGGGGGGTTTTTTTCGACCAAAAAAAACCCCCCCCCCCCCGCTTCGCCTGTGCCACAAGCATCGCAAGCCCGCCGAAGCCTGGGATTCCGCAGTCCTCGGCATCAAGAAGCAACTCCGTTTTTGCGGGGTTGTAAATAAGGTCTATTACGGCTCGGCAATTATGGAAATTTGCCAAACCCGTAAACGGTGAGGCACCGTTGTTCGGGTACATGCCCACCGGCGTGGCGTTGACGATTATTATTGCGTCGCTGTGCCTGTGGACATTTTCGTAATTGTTCTCGCCAGTTCTGGACACGACGATGACTTCGCGTGCCCCTTTGTCACGTAGCACGGCCTGCACGGTTAGCGACGCGCCGCCGCTTCCGAGGATTATTGCCTTGCCGCCTGCGATGTCCACGCCTGCCTGCCCTAGCAGATATTCAAAGCCGAAATAGTCCGTGTTGTCGCCGTAAAGCCCACCGTCTTTGAGGCGGACGAGCGTGTTCACGCTGCCGATGGCGCGGGCGGTCTCGGAAAGCCCCGTGCAAAATGGGATGACGGCCTTCTTGTACGGGATGGTGACATTTAGCCCGTCAAAGTCCCCGTTGCGAACAAAATTCTCCAGTTCCTCCGGCTTTTTCTCGTAAAGAAGAAACTCGTAGCCGCCAAGCTCGGCGTGTATCTGAGGCGAAAAGCTGTGCGAAAGCCGCTCGCCAAGCACCCCGCATTTTAGCATACGGCCACCTCTCCATTATGCACGAACCGCCACCCCTTAGTGAACGATTGTGCATTTTTCCCCAAATTATTCGGCATCAGACCACCTCTGAATAGCTGCCGAGGTAGTAGAAATCGTCGCAAATATCCTTTAATTCCCGCAAAACCTGCGAAAATGCGGGGGAGTGGACGGGCGCTTCGAGGTCGAAATAGAACATAAATTCAAAGTCTCGGTCGGGCAGCGGGCGGCTTTCGAGCTTGATGAGGTTGATGCCGTGGATGTAGAATCGCGACAGCACTTGGTATAGCGACCCTGGGCGGTGCGGGAGGGTCAGCATCAGGCTCGTTTTGTCTGCGCCGGGGTAGATGGCGAGCGATTTTGATATGCAGATGAAGCGGGTATAATTGTTGCCTTGGTCCTGCACGGAGTCCTCAAGGCGTTTCAGCCCGTAGAGCGCGGCGCAATTTCGTGATGAGAGCGCGGCCACGTCGCTGCGTTCGGACTCTGCGACCATCTTGGCGGCTTCGGCGGTGTTCTCGCAGGCGGTCACCTTGCAGCCTAGGGATTTCAGGAACTCAGTGCATTGGGCGATGGCCTGCTCGTGCGAGTAGACCTCTTTTATCGAGGATATTTCCACGTTTTCTTTTGCGAGCAGGCAGTGGTCGATTTTCAGCCTTGCGCTGCGGACGATGAAGAACGGGTATCGCATCATAAGGTCGTAGACTTGGTTGATGGAGCCGGCGGTGCTGTTTTCCAACGGGAGCACGCCGTAGGCGCAGAGCCCGCTGTCTATCGCGGAAAAGACGCTTTCAAAGGTGTTGCAGTAAATGATGCTCGGCAGGGAGAACAGTTTTTCGGTTGCGAGTTGGGCGTAGGCGCCCTCAACGCCCTGACAGGCTACGACAGCCCGCTCAGGAAAGACCTGGTCGGTGTCCTGGACGGCTTCGCCTATCCTGTCCGCCAACACGGAAACCGGGTTTATGATGCGTTCCTGTTCGGAGCGGCTGAGCTCGAACAACAATGAGTACAGTGCGGTGACGTAGGATTCGTGGCCTGGCTCCACCTTTTGGGATAGGTCGTATAATTTTTCACGCTCGCGTGCGGAGTCGTATATGGGCAGGCTGTTTTGCTGCTTGTAGGCTGCGACTTCCGCGGCGATTTCCATTCGTCGCTCGAATAGGCGGACTAGGTTTTCGTCGATTGCGTCGATGTTTTTGCGAAGTTGTTGCAGGTCCATGGGGGGTCTCCTTTGGTTCTGGGGGTGGGGGTGGTTGCTTAGGGGTGGTTTTTGTTGAGGTCTAGCAGGGCGTCGTAAAGGGCGATGGCGGCGGCGGCTTCCACGCAGGGGACGGCGCGGGGGACGATGCAGGGGTCGTGGCGGCCCTCTATGGTGAGTTTTGCGTCCTCGCGTCTGGACAGGCTGACGCTGTCCTGCTCGATGGCGATGGACGAGGTCGGCTTGAACGCGACACGGAACACCAGGGGCATTCCAGAGGTGATGCCGCCAAGGATGCCGCCGTGGTTGTTTGTGCGGGTCTTTACGTCGTTTCCGTCCATATAGAATGCGTCGTTGTTTTGTGAACCACGAAGCACGGCGGCATCGAAGCCGTTGCCGAACTCGATGCCTTTCACTGCCGGTATGCCGAAAATGATTGAGGCTATGCTGTTTTCCATGCCATCGAACATCGGGTCGCCGAGACCGGCGGGAACGCCTGTGGCACGGCATTCGACGATGCCGCCGAGCGAGTCGCCTGCTTTCTTGGCGGATTCGATGGCTTCGAGCATCAGCTCTTTGGCGAGCCCGCTCAGAACGGGGAAGTCGGCTTCACGCAGGGCGCGTATATTGTTCTCGTCTGCCTTGACCTGGTCGAATGTCAGGTCGAGGATGTCACCGATCTGTGCGATATGGGCGGCGATGTCTATGCCTTCGCTCTTTAGAAGCTGTAGGCAGATGCCGCCTGCGATGCATAGAGGCGCTGTGAGCCGCCCAGAAAACGCCCCGGCACCTCGTATGTCGTGCGACTCGCCGTATTTGACGTATGCGGTGTAGTCGGCGTGCGATGGTCGGGGGATGTCCTTTAGCTGCTCGTAGTCGGCGGGTCGGGTATCCGTGTTGCGGATGAGGGCGGCGAGGGGCGTGCCGCAGGTAAGTCCGTCTTTGTTCAGACCAGATAAAACTTCTATTTCGTCGGATTCCTTGCGGGGGGTGGCATGGGCGGCGCGCCCCGGCGCCCGCCGCATCATAAACGCGTTCAGCTCGTCGAAGTCTATGGCAAAGCCTGCCGGCAGCCCGTCTATGCACACGCCCACGGCGGGCGCGTGTGATTGCCCGAATATGGAGAGCTTTATGTTCTTTCCGTATACTGATGACATGGTCTGGCTCCTTTCACTTATAAAACATCACACTCGCCGCCCAAAACGTCGGCGAAATCCATAAAAAATGTCGGGTATGATTTTCGCACCGCTCCGGCGCCACGTATCACCACCAGCCCGGTGCAAGCGCACGAAAGGATGGCGGCGGTCATGGCTATGCGGTGGTCACCGAATGACTGCGCCTCACCGCCAGACAAGTTCTCTTTCCCGACGATGACCAAGCCGTCCTCGGTCTCGGCGATGTCCGCGCCCAAGGCGGAAAGGGTGGCGGCCACCGTACGCAGCCGATCGCTTTCCTTGATGCGTAGGCGTCCTGCGCCACGTATGACGGTCTTGCCTGGAGTGACGGAAGCTACGGCGGCAAGTATCGGCACAAGGTCGGGCGTATCTTCGGCGTTAATTTCGATGGGTTGGGGCAGTGCATCGCCTATTGACGATGTACTGCCCCCCATAACCGTCACCGCATCCCCCTCGCACGTTATCTCCGCCCCGAACAATGGCAGCAAATCCACGATGGCTCTGTCGCCCTGCTTGGATTTGAGGTCGAGCCCTGTGACGGTGACCCCTTGCGGTGTAAGCGCCCCCGCCGAAAGCCAGAACGCCGCGTTTGACCAGTCCCCGCCAGCACGAACCGTCCCTGGGGAACGTGGCCGCTGCCCGCCTTTTATGCGGAAGACCCGTTCAGCATCGCCGCCGCCGACTTCTTCCGAAATATTTACCCCGAACAAGCCAAGAGCCTCAAGCGTCATGTCCACATAGGGGCGCGACTCCAATGCGCCCGTCACGCATATTTTACTGTCGCCCGCAAGCAGCGGAAGCGCGAACATCAGCCCGCTTATGAATTGGGAGGATATATTCCCCGCAAGGGTGTATGTCCCGCTTTGGAGCTGACCCTCGCAGATTAGCGGGGAGCGCCCCGGCTCGGACAGGATGCAGCCGTGCGACGCCATTTCCTCGTACAGCGGTGACAGCGGGCGTTCGGGCAGGCGGCCGTCCATATGCAAGGCGGCGGTCACGCCTAGCGCGCCACAAACCGGCAGCAGAAACCGCAGCGTAGAGCCGCTTTCGCCACAATGTAAATGTGCCGCACCGTCAACCACCCCCCCAACCGGCTCCACATAAAACCCTTCGCCCTCATACCGCACTTTCGCCCCGAGCGCCTCAAGGCACGCCGCGGTCGCGTCGATATCCTCCGAACGCTGCGGGCAGGCAACGAAGGTCGCCCCCTCCGCAAGCGCGGCGCAAATCAACAGCCTATGCGCTTCGGATTTTGAAGAAATCGCCCGAACTGTGCCGCCACGAATGGGCTTTTCTATCCGCACGTCCACCTTACATTTCCTCAAGCCCCATGCTTATTATGCCCTCCAGCTCGCAAGCAGGGACTTTCTTCAATATGCACTCGCCTATTCGGGCGGGAAAGACCATGGTAAGGCTCTGGCCGTCACGTTTTTTGTCGGACAGGCACGCCTCCGCAAGGCTTTCCGCATCGTAATCCGTGTTTTCAGGCAAGCCGTACAGCCGCAGCATCCGCAAAACGCTTTGCAGACAGTCCTCGCCGCAAATTCCCAGGCGGGCGGCCGCACGCGTAACGATTGCCATGCCTGCCGCCACGGCGTAGCCATGCGGTGTTTCATAACCGCTCAGTAGCTCTATGGCGTGGCCAACGGTATGCCCGTAGTTCAGCAGTTTGCGGTTGCCTGTCTCAAATTCGTCCTGCGTCACGATGTCACGCTTTATTTCCACGCAGCGGGCGATCACGCCCTCCAATTGTTGCTTTATGGGCGTTTCCAGTGACTCGAACAACGTTGCGTCCCCAAGCGCGCCGGTCTTTATCACCTCGGTGCAGCCCTCGCGGAAAGCTTGCTGCGTCAGCGTCGAAAGCAGCGACGTGTCGCATATCACGATATTCGGCTGATAGAAAGCGCCCGCCAGGTTTTTCCCCGCCGCCAGGTTTATGGCGGTCTTGCCACCGACGGACGAATCCACCGCCGCGACCAATGTCGTGGGAATCTGCACGAACGGCACGCCCCTCATATAAGACGCGGCGACAAAGCCTGCGAGGTCCCCCACAACCCCGCCGCCCAGCGCAACCACCACGTCTGTCCGCGCAAGCTTCTTCAGCGCAAGAAAATTCAAGATTCTGAGAAAATTATCGCCGTTTTTGAAGATTTCCCCGTGGGATATCACATACTCCACCACTCGGTATCCGCTCCCCTCAAGGGTCTCGGCAAGGCGTTTTCCGTACAGCCCCCACACGATGTCGTCTGAAATTATTGCGGCGACATGCCCGCCCGCCACAGCATCACGGACAAGCGCGCCGGCCTCACCTAAAAGGCCATCGCCGATATGGATATCGTAGACCCTAGATGCGTTTACGGTGATTTTCTTCACGAGTGGTCAAGCTCCTTTTTCAGCCGGCTGCCTTCCTCAAGCAATTCCTTGAGCAATACCCTGTCTCCTACCGCAAGGGCGTTTTTGTAGCTCGCCAGGGAGTCGATAAGAGTGTCCAATTCGTTTATAAGGCAGTCGCTGTTGTGGCTGAAAAGCTCCGACCACATGGCGGCATCGAGCCGTGCCACGCGCGTCAGATCCCTGTAGCTGCCTGCGGAAAAACCCTTGTGGTCGGTTGCCGAGGGGCTTTTGATATATGCGTTTGAGACCAGGTGCGCCATCTGCGAGCTGAACGCTATCAGCCTGTCGTGTTCCTCTGCCGTAGAGATGGTCAGGTGCCCGAACCCGACGGGGGCCAGGACGTCCTCGATACGCCCAAACAGAGCCGCATCGTCGTATATCGGCGGCACAAGCACCATGGCCGCGCCGTAAAAAAGGTTTGCGCTGCTGTTTTTGAAACCCGCCTTGTGGCTTCCCGCCATGGGGTGCCCACCGACAAAAACAAAGCCGTGTTTCTCGGCGAGCGGGAAGCACTTTTCGCAGACAAACCGCTTGACGCCGCAGCAGTCGATTACTATCGCATTTTTGGCGATGTTAGGGGCGGCGCCCTCAAGATAGGCCACCGCGTCTTCGGGATTTATGGCGAGAAATATCACGTCGCAAAGCCCTAGAGCGTTTTCGTCGAGCACGCCATACACGACGTCGGAAAGCTGTGCAAAGCCTAGAATGGCGTCGTCTTTGTCGAAAGCGTAGACCGTGTGCCCCTCACCGCTGTACGCCTTGGCAAGCGAGCCGCCTATCAGCCCCATGCCTACGATTCCTATGTTCATTGTTCCATCACCTTGCGTATCTTCCGCACTTTCCCCGCGATCTCATCAAATTGCTCGGGCGTCACGGACTGGGCACCATCGCACAGCGCATTCACGGGGTCGTTGTGGACCTCTATCATAAGCCCGTGCGCGCCCGCCGCCGCCGCCGCCATCGCCATAGGCTCCACCAACCGCGCAATCCCGCAAGCGTGGCTCGGATCGACCACCACCGGCAGATGCGAAAGCTCCTTGAGCATCGGCACTGCCGAAAGGTCCAACGTGTTCCGCGTATAGGTCTCGAATGTGCGGATTCCACGTTCGCACAATATGACATTATGGTTGCCGCTTGCCATGATATACTCCGCGCTCATCAAAAGCTCCTGCATATTGTTCGCCAATCCTCGCTTCAACAATATAGGCTTCTGGGTCGTGCCCAATTCCTTGAGCAGCTCGAAGTTCTGCATGTTCCGCGCGCCCACCTGGATGATGTCCACTTCCTCGAAAATGGGTATGTGGTTGACGTTCATAATCTCCGTGACTATGGGCATGCCCGTCCGCTTTTTCGCTTCGAGCAGAAACTCTATGCCCTCCGCCCGCAACCCCTGGAAATCGTACGGCGATGTACGCGGTTTGAACGCTCCACCTCGAAGAATCGTCGCGCCTGAGATACGCACGCTCTCCGCGATTGCCGTTATCTGCTCCTCCGATTCCACCGAGCAAGGCCCCGCAATCATGTGAAAATTCTTCCCGCCTATCTTCAGCCCTGCGACCTCCACCACGGTGTCGTCTGGGTGGAATTTGCGGTTCGCGCTCTTGAACGGCTCGGAGATTCGCTTGACCGACTCCACCATGTCGAGCCCTTCCAGCAACTCCGTGTCGACTTGGCTCGTGTCCCCGATCAGCCCGATTATCGTGTGGAACTCGCCGACGGACAGGTGGACGCTGAGCCCCCTGCCCTCGAGCCACGCTGTCAAATTGTCGATCTGCTCCTTTGTCGCGCCTGGTTTCAATACTGCTATCATTTTTCCTGCCTCCGTTTGGACAATTGTAACAATATACGGTGGCGTTTGTATATAGGCAATTGCGTTTAATTGTAATGGAAGGGTCGATTTTGCACTTGGAAATGGGCTATTAGACCCGCCGGAGCCGGCCTATCAGCAGCATTCGGGCGTCTTTGAACTCGTACGCGCAGGTGGACAGGGTGACGATCTGGTCGTTCGGCGAGACGTCGATGTCCTCGCGGTAGTGGCGGGCGGTGTCCTTTATGTAATTTATGACACCGAGCTTCGAGGCGCGGTCCGTGGGGCTGTCGTATATGGCAAGGTCCTCGAAATGGACTATCATATACGCAAAAAACTCCAACTCGAAGGTCTTGTCGCTCAGGAAGATATGGCCGGTGGCGTTCGTGTCGAAAAACGCCCTGTCCTCGTAAAGGGCGAGCGGGCCGAACATGGAGCCGTTTTTCATATGGTGGCCGTAAATAATCGTGTTGAAGTCGGAAAAATCGCCATTGTTCCCGCAATCCATAAAGAGCGTGCCTGCCGCCAGATAATTCTCGTCGATGTCTTTGTGGAGATAATAGCTGTTGTCGTAGGTCTGGACGAATGGGTAATCTATGCCGGTATGGGGTATGTTGATCCAGCCGACTGCGTCGGGGTATCGCTCTTGCAGCCCCACGATGGTGTGGTTTATATGGGCGGGAGTGGTGCGGGCGGCAAGGTCAGCCGCCCCTGCGGACGCATCACCGACGATTGGGGCAGGGGGTTTGTACGCAGCCATTTCGCTTGACACAAGCCCTTCCGCTTTGTAGCCGTTCTGCATCTGCACGGCTGCGAGGCCGCTTACGGCCATGACCGCTATCAGCCCGCCTATGAGAAGATTGCGGGGAAGGTTGCGTAATATATTATCCACAGCTGAGCCTCCCTATCATTATCGTGGCTATCAGCACGCCCCCAAGCATCAGCAGCACCAACCCGATGTTTTCGGAGACATAGGCAAGCAGGAAGCCGAGGTTCGGGATGGTGTGCTTCACGACGCCGATAACATTGCCGGCGTGGACATATTCCTCGTCAGGCTCGGCATTTTCGAGCCCTTGCGTCTGGAAAACCGTCCGCCCCGTTTCCTCAAAATCCCTGATAATCGCCACGACGCGGTGGGTGACGGTCGTGTTGTCGCTTCTGACGAAGGTGATATCGTCGCCGACCTTTATGTCTCGCGGCACGACTTGCTTGGTGATGACCAGGGAGCCTTGTGGTATCTCCCTCTGCATGCTGCCAGAAAGCACGGTGAAGCCGGAATAGCCGAACAGGTGGTAGGCGTCGTTCGTCTTGCCGCTGTAGAGCAGAGCCGCGACGAGGATAAGCGCGATGACGGCGTAGAAGATGATGTCGGAGGCGCGGCGTCGGCAAGCGCAAGAGGCGCCTACGGGTGCGGGCTTGTGGGAAAGGGGGATTATGGGCGGAGGCGGGTCATCGCCGACGATTGCCGTGGTGCGACAAGGGGCCGGGGTGTAGGACGGAGCCTCACCGACGGGATTATTGTCGGAAATGTGCGGGCGACCAAGGGTTGCCACCCCTATGACGTGGTTGTCGGCGGGTGCGTCCATTTCGTGCAGAAGCTCCTTTACGAACTCCTGGTTGATTTCATCTATTGTTTTCATAATTTCATTGTCTCCCCTGATTCTGCCCGCATATCCCTATTGCAGGCCTCCAAGCATTATGCGTTCTTGCCGCTTGCCGTCGGCATTACGTCCCTGAGCCTATTCATAAGGGTGCTGACCTCGGCGACCACACGCTCCCTCTCGCGTTGGATGTTCGCCAGCTCTGCATGTGCGTTGTCAACCACTTTCGACGCCTCGTTTTTCGCTTCCGCGACTATTTCGATGGCTTTGACCTCCGCATCCACCATCGCTTTCGAGATGGCCTGCGTACCTACGTCCATTGCGTCCCCCGACCGGCTCGCTGCAAGGCTTTCCGTCTTCTCAAACCTCTCGGACAGCACTTTGAACTTCAATTGAAGCGATCTGTACTCGTCCGCCAGTTTCTGGACGTACCTGTCTACCTGGCTTCGGTCATAACCCATCGACTGCGTCGCAAAGGGTATCTTGATTGGTGTTGTGCCCATTGTTCTCACTCCTTTTTGTTGTTTTTATTGCGCAGGAGGAATCGCAGCGCTACGGCGCTTCCTACCATGATGACTGTCCACAACCAGATATTGCTGTCGTCCCCTGTGCGTGGCCTGTCGGTCCCGCTTGGGGTTTTCGGCCTCTCGGGGTCTTTCGGCTTGCTCGGTTTTTCAGGCTTTTCGGGCTTTTCGGGCTCGTCGGGTCCCTCTGGTTCTTCGGGCCCCTCTGGCTCGTCGGGCTCGTCGGGCTCTCCGCCGTAGTAGTTTATGAAGGAAGCTGTGATGCCTTCTTCGGGGACGATGCCGTGGTGGTTTTCGCCTCCTACGGCGTAGTTTTCCACGGGCGTCTCGACTATTGAGTATCCCGTGCCGACGGGTAGGTTTTTGATGACGGCCGTCTGGCCGTCTTTCAATTCTATTGTCAGTTTGCCGTCGATTATTTCCATCTCATGCGGGTCACCGTCGATATATACGGTGATTGGGCCGTCGGACAGGCCTGTGAATGTGACGGTGAAGGTGAAGGTTTGGTTTGGGTCGGGAGCGGGGTCACCGTCGAAGGCGGTCATGTTGTTGCCGACGGGGTTATTGTCGGACGCGAGCTCCCGACCGACCGCAGGGGTCGCCCCTACGGGGTTGTCACCGTCGGGAGTGGGCGGTGTATCGCCTATTGGCGATGTATCGTCGATAGGAGCGAGATTGTCATCGGTGATATTGTTTATCGGCATAGGTATGTTATTGTCATGGATTGCTTCGGGGGCACGCTCGTGGTTATCGTCGATGGGTTCAAGCCCCCTCGCAATGACATGAGGGTTACCGTTGTTTGGAGGTTCGGAGCCGTCTGTTTCGCCGTCTTTCCCCGCTTCTTCAGCCCCTTCTTCGTCCTCGCCCATATCGCTTTCTTCTTCGTCGGGCGGGAGGCCTGCAGCCTCTTCTTCTCTTTCCCCTTCTTCGCCGTCATTTCCCACTTCTTCGTCCCCCTCGTCGTCGGGTGCCCCTACGGCCCCTTCTTCATCCCCCAATTTGTCCCCCTTTTCGTCGGACGGCTCCGAATCCTCCAGGTTCACCACTGTTTTGGTGATGGTCAAATCCGCATCTCCTGCGTCTCTCAGCACAAGGCCTCTGAATTCGTTGCTCTTGTGCTGCATGTCCTGCATCGCGAACGAGAATGTCGCGGCGGAAAGCACAACCAATATGATCAGGCTTATTGTTATTATTTTTTTTGTCCTGCTATCGGTCATGCTTTCCACCACTTTTCTGCGTGCCCTTTAACGGGCCTCGGTAATTGTTGCTATTGTTGTTGCTATTACTGTTATTGTTGCCTTTGTTGCTGCCTATACGTTCCATCCAGCGATGTTGACTATCGTTGTGCCCTTGACGGAGCCTGCGCTGAACAGGGACGCCGTAATTTCAAGCGTTTTCAGGTACTCGTTTGCGCCGACGGTGAGCAGGCCGTTCAGGGTGTGGATGCTCGACTTGTGGCCGGGCGTGGATATGCCCCAGACCACGTTGGTCGCTTCAATCAGGAAGCCGTCGCCGGTGAGCGCCATCGCCGTGAACTGCTGCGTGCCGCCCCTGGGCACTTTGGCGTTTGCCGGGCTTATCACTAGCCCTATCACCACGCCGGTGGGGGCTGTGACCATGTTGCCATCCTTATCCATAAGGTATACGATGTCATCGCCTATGGGCTCCTCGGTGGTGCTGTCGAGTAGGCCGTTTCCGTCCGGGCCGTCGCCATAGTAGAATAGGCAATCGTCAAAACCGAGCGGGCCTATGTAGTATTTGCCGTCTTTCTTCGTGTTGTCGAATATCGGCACTACGCCGTGCTGTGCGGGATTTTTCGTCGGGCCGCCGCCTGTGAGCGCACCGAGCGGGGCTGTGGGGTTCGCGAGGTCGACCTGACGCCATACGTTTTGGCCTTTGTGCGCCCAATACTCGCCGTCAAAGAACTCGACGATTTCGTCGTTGCCGCCGCCGAGCTTGCCGTCAGGACCGGCCCAGATAAGTGGGGCGTCTTTTAGCTTGCCGTTCGCGCCTATCTCACGCCAGATGTTGCTGCCTTGCGGGTCCTCGACGTAGAGGCCGCCGTCCACTTCGACTGCTATGCGGTCATCGTCCGTGCCGAGGATTCCGTCGGGTCCGCCCCAGATGACCGGCTTGTCTTTCAGGTTGCCGTTCTCGTCGATTTCGCGCCAGATATTGCCGCCCTCTGGTTCTTCGACGTAGAGGCCACCGTCCACTTCGACGGCTATGCGGTCATCGCCTGTGCCAAGGATTCCGTCGGGACCGCCCCAGATGACCGGATTGTCTTTCAGGTTGCCATTTTCGTCGATTTCGCGCCAGACGTTGCCGCCTTGCGGTTCCTCGACGTAAAGGCCGCCGTCTACTTCGACTACCGGGCGGTCGTCTTCCGTGCCGAGCACTCCGTCGGGGCCGCCCCATACAAGCGGCTTGTCTTTCAGGTTGCCGTTTTCGTCGATTTCGCGCCAGATATTGCCGCCCTCTGGTTCTTCGACGTAGAAATTACCGTCTACTTCGACAGCTGGGCGGTCGTCTTCCGTGCCGGGCACTCCATCTGGGCCTGCCCATACATAGCCCGGGGGCTCGGTAGCGGGCTCGCCGTCCTTGTCAACGACCACGAACACGCCATCATTCTCGTCAACGCCCTTGTAATAGTTTCCGTCCTCGCCCTCCACAACGCCGTCGGGGAGGCCTTTCCCAAGGTTTTCGATTATTGTTTCAAGCTCTTTTATGGCATCCAGTATCTCCTGCTCTGTGGGAGTGCCTGTGTTGAGCATGTCTTTGATGTTGTCCACCGCCTCTTGCAGCGCGGCGAGCTCTTTTTCCGTGTACGGGCTCGGATCTTCGGCGAGGATTCTCTCTGCCTCGGTCAGGAGGTCTATCAAGTCCCCAAGGTCGCTCAGGCCTATTTTCACGCCTACGCCTACCAATAGATGAAGATTCCTGTCAACGCCCCACTTGTCCGCAAAACTGCCTATTATCACAGTTACGCCATACCCGGTAGCAGTGATGGCACCGTCTGCGGCAACCGTTGCCACGTTTTCGTTCATAACGCCCCAGTTAATCCTGTCAAATCTGCCTGCCGTGACATTCACGGGACTGGCTTTCGTGTGGCCAGGACTGGTGAAATACACCTCGCCGCCATTGGATATCCTGTATGCGCTCACGTTGTCCGAATCCGTGACCTGGTAGGTGAGCACAGTCACGCTGCCCAGATTGTTGCCGTAGCCTATGGACGCGACCCCGGCTTTGACGCCGATGGCTCTCAGATTGTTGAAAAACAGGCTTGGGGTGGCCTCCACCTTGATGACGGAAGCGTCACCGCTCTCGGCGTCGATCAGGCCCGAAACCGTCCGGACTTTGGCCTGCCCGACTTCCACGGTAAGGGCCTCGCCTATCCCTGACTCGCATTCCAACACGACATTTATGTCGCCCGCCGCGGCCAGGGTGGTGCCTATCTGCGGTATGATAGCGGCAAGTACGAGTGCCGCGGTAAGCAGCAGCGCCGCAAGTTTCACTCCCCTTATTTTTTTTCTAACGTTAGTATTCATCACATTGTCCTCCGTTGTTTTGAGGGAACGCCGGACTGCTGCCTGTCCTGTTCCTGCCGTCCCGCCGGCGCCCCCTTAAATATGTTTGCTTGCCTGTATAGCAATGCGTATTATGTAAACCAAACGTAGTCTGATTGTTCGCTATTACGCACGCTATTACGCACTATCCGTTATAAATTATGTCAACCAAACAATTGTCGTATGTCATATGGACGGTGATGATGGCGCTCATGCCGTCGTCGCGAACCAGCTCCACCTCAGCCGCGATGGTGATGGCCCAGCTTTGGTGCTCCGTTATCCAATCGACCCATTCGTCGTTGGTGGGGAAGTAGCTGTAGAACAGGGAAAGCTCGTTGTGCTTGTCCTCGGCTATGTAGAACATGCCGTCATACTTGGGGTCTACCGGCGTGACTGTGATTCCCTCGTAGTTGCCGTCGGCGATGATGTCCGACAGGTGGATGGAGCCGTGCTGATGTATCTTGTTCTTTTCAGGGAACTCGAAGTTGACCACGCCGTAGTAGGAGTCGCCATTGAAGGCGTTGGCTTCGATAATGGGCGTGAAGAAGCCGCCTGCCGTCTCCTTTATCGGGAGATCAGTGTCGGGCTTTGCGGGCTCCTCTGGCACAACTTTGATGGTGAACATCGCTTTCGCGCCATTGGGGGCTTTCGCCACTATCGTGACAGGGCCGCCCACGGCCACGCCAGTGATATTGCCGTTTTGGTCTACTTTGGCGATTGCGGGATTGCTGGAACTCCACACAATCGGGGCAATCTCGGAGCCTTCCGGCCCTATTACGAGCCCAGGCGCCGCCACCGTGCTACCCACCTGGACGATCTTGGGGGTCTCGCCGAGCCATGCGGCCGACGGAGCGTTCAAGACGATGTTCTCGCCCGCCACACCCCAGTCGATGCTGCCGGTAAGAAGCTCGTCAAAGGACACCGCTTCCATTTCCGTGTGTATTACATAATAGAAACTGCCGTCTGGCTGTTGGATAAGGGACACGCCCTCCATAAAGAGAGCCGTCTCGTCGCCGTCAGTCCTGAGCATCTGGCCCCAATACACCCAACCCTCGTCAGTCAGATCGTCGATAATCCACTTGGCGATGGGCAGGCCCTTGTACGCACCGGCGGGGTCAAGCCACTCGCTGAGCTTGATGATGGCGCCCGTGTTGAGATGCCAATCGACGTAGTCGCGGGTCTCAAGCTCGGAACCGTCCTTCCATGAGTGGATGGCATAATCGCACTCCTCGCTCGGATGGCCGTGGTGGTTGGTGCTTGTAGCGCGATCCGGCCCGTTCTTGATGACTTTTTCAGGATCGCCTACCTTTATATCGGTAACGACATGCTTACCCATTTGGCCGTCGCGATCACCGTCCTGAGTCTCGATAAAGTAGCCGAAATTACCGGTTACAAAATCGGTCAGGTATGCGTAATTGTGCCCCTCGAACTCGCCGCCGATGGCTACCGCCGCCGTCACTTCATCTAAGGTATCGTAGATGACGAAGTGGCCTTCGGTGTCGATCTTGTAGCGTTTGGGGGTTTCGATGTACGCCACCTTCCCTATCTCCATGTACTCTTTGAGCTGGATGCGGACGTAGACGTCGCCGAAGCCGTTTTCCTCTTTGCCGTGATTGACTACGTGGATTTTCTTGTCGATGACGCCGTCCTCGACCCTCCAGTCTGGAATCTCCACAAAGTCTTCGACCAGTCTGGCTTCGTACTTTATGCCGAAGCCGCCGAGCTCATTGCTCTTGTGCTGATTGAAGTCGAAGAAGGCGTAAGTGCCTCCTAGGACCATCGACACAATTAGCGCGATGAGAACGACAATTGCGGTAACTTTCTTTTTGTTGGTATTGCTTGTAGTGTCCATGACTTTTTCCTTTCCGGGGTTCTCCCCTCAAAAAAAATTTCTCCCTGCAAAAAGAATAATGAAGTACGTACCTACTACCGAGTCAATAGGTATTCTCGAAAAATTTATTGTTTTTCTAATTTTTTTGCTTTGGTTTTGGAGGGGGCAGGGCGGAAAGTATTGGATTTGCGTGGTTTTCGAAAAAGTCATGGTTTGAAAAAGTTAAAAAAAACCTACCCTTTTGGGTAGGTTTTTGGGGGCAGAAGGGGGTTGGGGGGCACGAAATCCGGTAAAAAAGCTTAGGTTTTCGAGGGTTTGGAGTGTTTTAGGAGGGGAGGCGGCGGCAAAGCCAGACCTTGCGACGCATCCGCAGGGACGCTGCCTAAAGGCTCGCTTCGGCTTCGCCTCCGCCTCGCTTTAGGAGGCCTCTTGCTCCGCCTCGCGCCTTCGGCGCTCGACGCGAAGGTCTGGCTTTTTGGGCTAGGGGGGTATGGGCGGGTTGAGCGGAGGGGGTCAGCAGATACGGGGCAGGCCCTCGCCGTAGAGGACGTCGAGGCGGATGGTGCCGCCAAGGGGGGTGCGTAGGGAGAGGGGGGGCGGAGTTGAGTGTATAGATGAGGGGATGGGCGAGTCGGCGCTCGACGCGAAGGTCTGGCTTTTTGGGCTAGGGGGTGGGGGTTGGGCGGAGGGGGCGGCGGAACTGGGGGCGGCGTGGCCGATGATGGCGGCGGCGCGGCCGATCTCGGTGGAGCGGACGGCGGTGAGGGCGTGCGAGGCGTCGGCGTGAGCGACGGCGAGCGCGACCTTTCCCTCGTTCGCCATATAGAGCGGGTCGAGTCCCATAAGGCGGGCGAAGGCCTTCACTTCGGCGCTGACGGGGATATCCCCTTCCTCTAAAATGATAGAAACTTTAGAGGCTATGGCGAGTTCGTTCAAGACCGTGGCGAGCCCGCCGCGGGTGACGTCACGCATGGCGTGTATATCGACGCCCGCTTCATCAAGGGCACGGATGATGGGGGTGAGCAAAGCGCAATCACTTTTTATGTCGTTTTTCACCCCCATGCGGGCGGACAATATGGCGGCGTGGTGGTCACCGAGATTGCCCGAAAGTATGATGGCATCGCCAGGCAGGATTCCGGCGGGCATCACTTCACCCGCCCCATCGCCGAAAGTCCCGACGCCGGTGGTGCTTATCATCAGGCCGCCGCCTTCGCCCCGCCCCTCTATCACCTTGGTGTCGCCGGCGATGATAGCGACGCCCGCCTCTTTCGCCGCCTTTGCGAGCGACGCACAGATGGTATCAAGCAACTCGATTGACAGTCCAACCTCAAGCGTAAACCCGCACGTAAGATACCGCGGCGTCGCTCCGCTCATAAGCACATCGTTGACCGTGCCGCAAACCGCAAGCTTGCCGATATCCCCGCCAGGGAATACAAGAGGCGTCACGACAAAGGTGTCCGTGCTTATCGCAAGCCGCTCCGCACCGCAAACAACCGCGCTGTCCCCAAGCTCCCCCAATACATCGTTATTAAACGATGGAAGGAACACATCCCTCATTAATGCGGCCGATTCCGCCCCGCCGCTGCCATGCGCCAGTGTAATTATTCCGCTTTTCATGCGTATATTATATGTTATTATATGAAAAAAGGAGATACTAATATGATTTATGCGAGTGATGTTGTGGAAAAGGATGCTTTGCGGACGGTGGCGGGGCTTATGGCTGCGGCGGCGCGGACGGCGCCCAAGGCTAAAGGCGTGGACACCATTTTGACCATGGTCGTGGACGGCGCGGAAAAAGACGCTATTGCGGCGGAAATGCGGAAGATCGCGGAGGGCGGCGAGAACTTTGCGTCGTTCGGGCGTGACGCAGGGAATGTCGATGCCTCGGAGTATGTGGTGCTTCTGGCCGCCACCGACAAACCTGTGGGTCTTTCGCTTTGCAGCCTCTGCGGTTTCGAAAATTGTGCGGCGGCCACCGCTGCGGGGGCGCCCTGCGCGTTCAATATAAGCGATCTGGGGACGGCGGCATGCTCTGCTTGCGTGGTGGCGTCGAACCACTTTGTTGACAACAGACTGATGTATACGGTGGGCATGGCGGCGTCGCGTCTCGGTCTTTTCAACACTAAGGTGCGTGCGTGTTACGGCATACCGATCTCGACAAAGGGCAAGAGCGTCTACTTTGACCGCAAGTAGGCGGCCAGGGCTTCCGGCCTCCCTTTCACGAAGTCATCGTTGAACAAAAATATCTCAGGAGTTTTGCCGTAGCCTAGGCATACTTTGAGGTATGCTTCCTGTTCCTCGACCATGTCCACCTCCGCAAAAGCGACAAAACGCTCTGCGTTGACGCTCGTAATGCCTGTGGCGGCGTTTGCGTCTGCGCCCTGGTGCTTTATGAATAATCCGCCCTCGCCGACCGATACGCTTTTGGGGAAGCGTCCTTGCCTCATAGCCTTTGAAAAATAGTGTAATTCTATAAGCTTTTGCGAGAAAATTGCGAGCACTACTGCAACGAGCCCGCCAATGGCGAAAGCGATGGCGGCGCCATGTACGGCATCAGGTATGCCAGGGCTCGTGCCGTAATAAAACAAGTAGAACCCTCCGGCGGCGAGGATTCCGCGTACGGCCTTGCTTAGGGGGGGTATCTCGTTTTTTGACAGGAGCTTGCGGCGTTCGGGGGTGAGGGGATTGCAATTTATCTCGAACACGGGGTTCTCCTCCCTATGCAAACAAAGCGTCGGTGACGGCGGCTTTGACGGCGGTTTTCTCTATGACCGCATCGTGCAGGACGGGCTTGCCCTCTAGCCCTCGCAGGCTCCTTGGGACGGCTATTCCCGTTGATTTTTCAAGGTTTCCCAAGGTGGCGAACTCGTCTGCTCCCGCCTCGATGCCAAGAGCGCCCGCAACGCTGCCCGCAAATTTATAGGGGCTCGCCGTCGAAGCTATCAGGGTTTTGGCGGTGTCGCCCGTCCGCGCCCTATAATCCATATATACGGCGTAAGCGACGGCGGTGTGCGTGTCCATAAGGTAGCTTTCCTCACGCCAGAGCCTGGCGAGCGACACATGGGACATGGCCATTTCCGCATAGCCCCCGTAAAAATCGGAGGAAAACGAGGATTTTGCCTCTGCACCCACATCGTAGACACCGTTTTCCTCCAATCCTCCCATCAAGGCACGGATACGTTCTGCATCGCCGCCCGAAAGGTGGAAAAGCAGGCGTTCAAGGTTGCTCGACACGAGGATGTCCATCGACGGTGAGGACGTGAGGATGAAATCGCGTCGCGTGTCATAAACGCCTGTATTGATAAAGTCCGTAAGTATCTTGTTTTCGTTGGAGGCGCAGATAAGCTTCGCGATGGGCAGCCCCATCTGCTTTGCGTACCACGCCGCAAGGATATTGCCGAAGTTTCCAGTGGGGACGCAGACGTTGATACGCTCGCCGTCCGCAACCTCGCCTTGTGCGACGAGCTTCGCATAAGCGTTTATATAATAGGCAACTTGCGGGACGAGCCGCCCGATATTGATGGAGTTGGCCGAGGAAAGCCGTACGCCTCTGTCCGCCAACCCCTCTGCAAGGGCGGCATCGGCAAAGACGCTTTTTACCCCTGTCTGAGCCTCGTCGAAATTGCCGCGTATACCGTATACGTGGACGTTGGCGCCCTCTTGGGTGAGCATCTGGCGCTCCTGCACCACGCTCACGCCGTCCTTGGGATAAAAGACTATTATTTCCGTGCCGGGGACATCGGCGAAGCCTGCGAGCGCCGCCTTGCCGGTGTCGCCCGAAGTGGCGGTGAGTATGGCGATTTTCTTGTCCTCGCCCTCTTTGCGGGCAGCCGTTTTCAGCAGCCAGGGGAGTATCGAGAGCGCCATGTCCTTGAATGCGGCCGTGCTGCCGTGCCAGAGCTCAAGGAAGTAGGCGTTTTCGGTCTTGACTATGGGCGTAATATCGGGAGCGTCAAATTTTTCGTCGTAAGCGGCGGTGACGCAGGCGTTTAGCTCGTCATCGGCAAAGTCCGTGAAGAAAGCGGCGAGGGTGGAGTGGGCAACGGCGGCGTAGGGGGTTGGTGTGCCGGATTGCTTCGTCGCATTCGCCCCTCGCAATGACAGGGGAAGGGCGGGGATGGTTTCGGGGACGTAGAGTCCCCTGTCCAGGGCGAGCCCACGGATGATGGCGGCGGCGGATGTGATTGGGGCTTCGTGCCCTCTGGTGCTGATGTATTTCATAATTTACAATAATTCCTTTACAAGCTCGTCAGGTTCTTGGGGCGAGAGCATTATCGGGGGGATGTCGAATATGGTTCGGGCGCCACGTTCGCCCTTGGCGGACAGCCTGTACGCCGCCCTTGCGTATGCCAGCAGCACCGATGCCGTGAACTCGGAATTTGAGTCCAGTTTCAACGAAAATTCGATCCCCTGGGTGTTTCCGACCCCGGTCTCGCCCGTGTGTAGCACGTTGCCGCCGTGCATTATCTTCGCGTGGTCTTTCTTTAGCTCGTCCAATGAAATAAAATGCACGGTCGTGTCGTAGTCCGCAAAGTAATCCGGCATGGTCTTTATCTCGTTTTCAATTCGCTTGGTGTCGGCGCCTGCCGCCGCTGCGACATAGCACACCCTTGTATGCTTTTCGCGGGTTGTCAGCTCAGGGGCTTCGCCGCTTCGCACCCTTTCCATCGCGGCGTCCACGGGTATCGTGTACTGGATGGCGCCTTCCACGCCGTCTATGCCACGAACCGCTTCGGAGTGGCCTTGGCTGACGCCCTTGCCCCAAAACGTGTAAGTTTTTCCGTCGGGGATTATCGAGCCTGCGTATAACCTCAAGATGGAGAACAGCCCAGGGTCCCAACCGATTGAAATGATGGAGAGGTGGTCTCCGGCCTTTGCCGCACTGTCTACCGCCTCGAAATATCCTGGGATTTTTGCGTGCGTGTCGTAGCTGTCTACCGTGTTGAACAGCCTTGCGAACTCAGGCCCCTGCGAGGGGAGGTCGCTTTTGGAGCCGCCGCATAGAATCATAACGTCCATTTTGCCCTGCCATTCGGGGGCGGAGGCGATGTGAACCATGGGGGGGTTGCCGCCGGCGCCGGACGGAAGGTTGCCGCCCCGACGCGAGAAAATCGCGACGAGTTCCATGTCGGGATTCTTCGCAATCTCCGATTCAACGCCACGACCGAGGTTGCCGTAGCCACATATGCCGATTTTTATTTTATTGTCCATGTGATTATTTTATCACATAAGATGCGAGGCGAGAGCGTAAAAATCGCGGGGGGAAAGGGTCTCGGCGCGGCGGATGGGGTCTATGCCCGCTTTTTCGAGCGCGACAAGCAGTATGGGTTCGGGATGGCCAACGGCGGCAAGGGAGTTTCTGAGGGTCTTGCGGCGTTGGTCGAAGCCAGCACGCACTAGGCGGAACATATGTTCGGTGATGGCGGATTCGTCGGCGGAGATATCCCGCGGCGTCAGGCGTATTACCGCCGAGTCCACTTGAGGTTTCGGGAAAAAGACCTCTCGTGAAACGGGAAAGAGCGGCTCGGCTTCGGCGTAATATTGCACGAGCACGGATATGGCGCCGTAGGTTTTTTTGCCTGGGGGGGAGAGAAGGCGGTCAGCAACCTCCTTTTGGACCATAAGGACGGCGAGCGCAGGCGGTGAAGCGGGCAACGTGACCGGCGGGGGCGCCCCGCCCCCATCCTTTTCAAACAGCTTGGCGATAATGGGGGTCGTGATGTAGTATGGCAGATTCCCGACCACCTTGTACGCCCCGTCCCCGCCTCGCCTCGCCGCTTTCGCAAGGTCATATTTCAGAAAGTCCTCATTGTCAATCTCTACGTTTGACAGCCCCTCCGTCGCTTCCTCAAGCGCGGGGACAAGCCGCCTGTCCAGCTCCACGGCGGTCACTCGCCCCGCCGCCTGTGCGAGCAGCACGGTAAGCCCCCCGACGCCCGCCCCCACCTCGACCACATGGTCCTCTGGCGAAAGCCCTGCGGCGTCCACGATTTTTTCGAGTATGTTCCTGTCCATCAAAAAGTTCTGCCCCAAAGACTTGGACAATTGAATCCTATGCTTCCGCATAAGTTTTTCGAGTTCTGCTCTTCTCCATACTTCGATCATTGAAAGCCGGCGAACGCCCTACTGCGCCTCGAGGGCTTCTTGCTCGGGAAATACGTACAAAATCTCTCCGTCGCGCAGCATATGAAACCGGTCGCGCGCCTGCTGCCCGACATAATCAGGGTCATCGATAAGGTCTAGCACTTTTTCGAGACGTGCCTTTTCAGCGAGCTTTTCTTCGTACCTTTTCTCATATACGTTTTTATTCAAGTTGAGGTCTATAATCCGATACCCGCTGGAGACAAAAATAAGGACAGCAATGGCGACCACGCCACACGCTATAAGTTTTTTGCCACGTGACATTTTCGGACGGCTTGCCTTCTCCAAGGATTTCTCGCGGCGCTTTTGCACCTTTTCCTGTTTTGCCAGCTCTGCCCTTTTTGCTTTTCGCTTCTTGTGAGCGTCTTCAATTTCGATAATGTTTTTCTTCATATCCGCATTTTTCCGAATGCAGATATTCTACCAAAAATGTATTATGTCTACAAGATTCCGGGTATGCCGCGCGGGCGGCTTGCAGGAAGGGTGACTGTCACTGTCGTGCCGCGTCCGAGCTTGCTTTCGATACCGATGGTCCCGCCGTGTGCGATAACGATATCCCTTGAAATTGCAAGGCCTAAGCCTGTTCCACCCATCCTTCCGGTACGTGCTTTATCGACCATGTACAAGCGCTCGAACACGTGTGCGAGGTCTTCTTCGGGGATTCCGATGCCATTATCCGATATTACGATTTGGACACAGTTCTGTCCCTTAATTATGTCAACGTCCACTCTGCCCTTTTCGTCGGTGTAGTCTATCGCGTTGCTGAGTATGTTGTGGATGACCTGCTCGATACGATCCCGATTTATCTCGACGGGTATTCGGAGATTGTCAGAAAACATTTGGTTGACCGACAGGGCTTTCTCTTTTGCAACTATGTCAAGCTTTTTCATTGACAGCATGGTAAGCGATGGAAGGTCTATTTCAAAAGTCTCCATGGCCGACCCCTCGGACTCCAGACGCGCGAGCGACAGAAGGCCTTTTACCAGACGATCCATGCGGTCGGCCTCGGATACTATTATATTGAGAAACTCCTGTGTGGTTTCGGGGTCGTCCACGGCGCCCGTCATCAGGGTCTCCGCATAGCTTTTTACCGAAGCAAGCGGGGTTTTCAGCTCGTGGCTTACATTGACAACGAAGTCTATCTGCATTTTTTCCGCCTTTGTGTTTTCGGTCACATCGCTTATCAAGACGACCGCGCCGCGCTTCTTGTCTTTTTCCTGTACAAGGGCGACGTAGCTGATATTGTAATGCTGCCCGTCCACGCTTACGGTCACCGATGGCCTTCCGTCCCGTGCCGCCTCAAGTATCATCGCACGCTCAAGCTTTTCGCTAAAAGCTTTTTCTTTTATTCCTGCCACGTACTCGTCGTATCGCGCTTCATCAATGTCACCGTCAAAAACGGCCAGCAGTTTTTTTGCCGTTTCGTTCACAAGGATCAAGCTGCCGTCCTCTGCTACAATCACGATACCGTCCGGCACCCGGCTGACGGTAGAGTCAAGCATAAGAAGCCGTCTTTCGCGGATGTCCATGTCTGTGCTGAGCGCGTCATAAAAAACAGCTTCGCCGAACAATATCTGACGATAGAAAAACCACCAGCAAAGCACGAGTATGGCTATGACGACCGACGACGCTATGTATGCCTGCGTACCGCCCCCTGACAGGACAAGTATGACAAGCATGGATGCGAAACAGACCAGCAGCAAAACGAAAGACGCGAAACGCGCCTTTCGGATTCCGATTAAATCATCTTTCCTGTACTTCACGACCTATGGAAATAATAGCCGACGCCCCGCTTTGTGAGAACGTACTTCGGATCGCTGGAGTCGTCCTCCAGCTTTTCGCGAAGCCTGCGCACCGTAACGTCCACTGTGCGGATATCGCCATAGTATTCATAGCCCCAGACATCTTCCAGCAATTGCTCCCGCGAATATACTTTGTCTTCGCGCTCGGCGAGATATTTCAGCAATTCAAACTCGCGAAGCGTAAGGTCTAGCGACCCTCCGTTTTTGCGCGCTTCGTAACGGTTTGTGTCGATAGCGATGCTGCCGTACTCTTGCACATTGGACGGGTCTGCGCCTACGACGTCGGCCATGCTGGTGCGTCGTATATTGGCCTTGACCCTCGCGATAAGCTCGCGCAGGCCGAAAGGCTTTGTGATATAGTCGTCGGCACCAAGCTCGAGGCCTAGCACTTTGTCGACCTCCTCCTCTTTCGCTGTCAGCATGATTATGGGCACATTGCTCTTTTCACGAATTTTCTTGCATATCTCAAACCCATCCATCGTCGGTAGCATGACGTCAAGCAATACAAGGTCGGGATCCGTCTTGAGCGCAAGCTCGAGGCCTTCGCCGCCGTCGTACGCAGCCTCTGTCTCAAAACCTTCTTTCGATAAATTGAAGCTGACTATATCGGAGATAGGTTTTTCATCCTCGATGATCAATACTCTTTTTGTTTCCATCTGGGCAGTCTCCTCCTTCTGTGCCATTATGATAACACATCTTTATTAAGATTTACAGAAAGCAATTGCATGATGTGCCGTTTTCGAGAATTCCCGTGTCCCGGCAGAGCAGACAGTCGTGCTTTACGTCCATGTGGTCGGGCGCGAAGCCGGCCTCTTTCAAAAGCTTTTGCTTGTTGGTGTTGGCGGTTTTGATTTCATCGTTCAGGCGTTTGACGGCGCTTTGCTTGTCGCTCATGTCAGTAGACGAAAGGATTTTGACATACTCCATGTTCAGCAGGGTTATCTCGTCGTCCATGCTTTTTATGGCAGGAATGGCGGCGTAGGCCTCTTTACGGCGGGCGGCGGCGGCATCTTCGTTCTTCTCGCGCGCTCTCCGATAATATTCGTCACGGTCCTTCATGCCGGTTCGTGCCGCCCGCGTTCCTGGCGATTTGCCTTCTTTCTCTCTTTCCTTGCGTATGATGCCTTCGAGATACTTCAGTTTGTTTCCGACGCCCACCGTCTTTTCCGCAAGCTCGAGCAGCCTTTCCGCCGTATAGCCATAGTCATCGATCCAGAGGTTGAACAATTTTTCCTCGGCGTTCGTAATAACGCTGTACCTTAGGCCGAGCGCTTCCATCAAAGCTTTGTGGACGCCGCTGCGGGCATCGGTCTTTGCACGGTGATCTCGTACTTCCGAAACGGTTTTCAGCCCCTTTTCAGCCCATTCCTTTACGACCTTGCCGACATATTTTGCATTCTTTTCGCCGCGCTCATCGCGGCAAAAAAGCCACGCGAACTCAATGATCTCAGGAGTGGCGCCATATTCTTCGATCCATGAAATGATCAGCTGGGCATCCGCGCCGTCTATTGTAGGCGCTCCGCAGATGGAAGCGATTTTTTGGAAGAGCGCTGCGAACACAGGTTCGCCAAGGCCAGCTGCCGACTTGCCGCCCGCTGTTCCGGCATCGCCCCTCGAGTCCCCGCCGCCGTAAAGCACACCCTTGACATCGACAAACACTACGTCGAAGCGCGCTTCATCGCCCGAGGCCTGCGGTACGAGCCTTACAATGCAGCGGTCTGCAAAATACCGCCATGTCGCTGTCACCTTTTCAATCCCCAGCCCGAGCCTGTCCGCAAGCTCGGCATGCGTAAGCGCAATCCCCTGACGGCAGCACATATATGCATATATATATATTTTGACCATATCCCCGTCGGGGACGTCAGGCATGAAATCCGTGATGAACAGATTTGGAACGGGAGTGTCTTCGAGATTCGGGTTTCTCGCTTTTTCGATGGAATACGCCATCCGCTTCTCTCTTCCCTATTCGTTCTCGTCCGTATAAGGGACGTCAATATTGACAAGCCAGTCTGCCGAGGCGTCATAGTTCGCGAATTTTGTGAACTGGCCGAGCCAACGCATTGTGACAGACCCTGTCTCGCCATTGCGGTGCTTGGCAATGATCAATTGCCTGGTCAGGTTGGCATCAGGCCCCTCCCCATCGTCTTTGTCGTCTTCCCTGTGGATGAACATGACGATGTCCGCATCCTGCTCGATGGCGCCCGATTCGCGCAGATCCGACAGCACGGGCTTGCGGCCGCTGCGCGCCTCGATTGCGCGCGAAAGCTGCGACAGCACAAGCACGGGGCTGTCCATATCACGGGCAAGCTGTTTCAGCATGCGTGTAAGCGTCGCTATTTCCTGTTGGCGATTTTCCGGCCTTGACGAATGCTTCGCGCTGCCCCCCATATCCATAAGCTGCAGATAGTCCACGATTATGAGGTCCAGCCTGCCTTCCTGCGATTTGAGCCGGCGGCATTTGTTCTTTATTTCGCTTATCTGGATTCCCGGCGTATCGTCTATGAATATTTTCGCTTCGGCCAGTTCTTGCGCCGCTTCCCCTATCCGAGCGGCACTGGCTGAGTCCTTGATGGCCTTTCCGCTTCTTATGGGCGTGGAATCCACCTCTGCTTGGGTAGAGAGCATTCTCAGGCCTAACGAGGGCTTGGACATTTCCAGGCTGAAAATCATCACGACCGCGTCTGCTTTCAGCGCCGCATTGAGCGCGATGTTGAGCGCAAGCGAGGTCTTGCCCTCGCCCGGCCTTGCGGCAAGAATTATAAGGTCTGATTTTTGCAGGCCGAGCGTCATTCTGTCGAGCCTCGTAAAACCTGTCGTCAAACCCGTAAGGTCGCCTGCGGCCAGCGTGCTTAGCTCTTCCATCCTCTCGATGTTCGCTTTTACCACATCGCTGATGGCGCTATAGTCCGCCCTTTGCTCCCGTTGGCCTATTTCCAGTATCTCGCGTTCCGCAAAATCAAGCACTACATCCGCATCGTCCTCGCCTGAAATGCTTTGCTGTATCACCTTTTCGGACGTTTCTATCAGCCTTCGCCTAGTGGCATGCTCACGCACTATGTCTATATAGTGCGCAATATTCGAAGGGGCAGGGACTGCCGATACAAGCTCAGTAAGATATAGGGCGCCTCCGATACCTTCGAGCGTGCCTCGACGCATGAGCGCCTCGGCGACCGTGATGATGTCGATGGCAGTCCTGGCTTGCGCAAGCTCTGCCATCGCGCTGAAAATCTCAGCGTGATGTCTGGCGAAGAAATCATCCGCCTGCAGGATTTCGGTCGCTTCGTCGGCGGCGTACTCGTTTTGCAGCGCGGCGCCCAGCACCGACTGTTCCGCGTCAATATTGTGAGGACGGGGAAGGTCGCTCATGGGCTAGGCCTCGTCGGGGTCGGGGTCGTCGTCCTCGGCATCGACATCGTCTGGCTCAACGGTCGCCTCTGCGTCTTCCGTCTCGACGGATTCCTCGGTCGACTCCTCGGTCGACTCCTCGGCTGGTTCCTCAGCCGATTCCTCGGCTGGTTCCTCGGCGGCGGGCGTCTCTGCAGCCTTCGCCACGTCTTCGCCGATCCCCCTGGCCATGACAAACACATCCTCGTCGGCTTCTAGGGCTTCGTCCGAATACGTGTCGCGCAGCACTCTGGCTTCCGGCAGCGTCGGGGCGCTTTCGGACGTGATGTTTACCATTATGACTGCCTCCACATCCGAGAAGATACGGTACCTGACCGTGTGCATCCCCACTTCCTTGAGCGGCGAGTCGAGCAACAGCTTGCGGCGGTCGATTTCGTATCCGAAGTTTTTATGTACGGCTTCCGCTATGTCGTGTGCCGTAATCGAGCCGAACAGCTTGCCCGAATCGCCGGCCTTTGCCATGAAGTCCACCTGCTTGCCTTCTATCACCGCCGCAAATTCCTGCGCTATCTCCTTGTCGGCGGCTTTCTTGGCGGCTATCTGGGCACGGCGATGTTCCAGCGTCTTCATATTGGTCTTGTTGGCCTCAATGGCGATGCCCGACGGGAGCAGCTTGTTGCGTGCGTACCCAGTCTTCACTTCGACCACGTCGCCCGCACGCCCCGTACCGATAATGTCTTCCAAAAGAATTACTTTCATTTGTCCTCTCCTTCTGCTTCTCGAATGAATTTCTTTAGTTTTTCAATAGTCTCTTCTATGGTTGTGTCCTTGATCTGCGCTGCGGCCATCGTCAAATGCCCGCCGCCGCCAAACCTCTCCATTATCAATTGTACATTGATGTCGCCGAGCGAGCGGGCGCTTATGACCACCTCGCTTTTCGTGGCGCCAACGACGAACGAGGCCCGTATGCCTTTGATGTCAAGAAGTTCGTCTGCAGCCTGCGCGATTATTATCTGCGCGTTTCCGTGCACGCCGTCATTTTTGGAAATTGCGATGCCGCTCGCAGTGAATTCCGCATTGGCCGTGATGTTGGCGCGCTGCAGAAAGTCTTCCATATCGTTCCTGAGGAATTGGCGCACCGTCGTCGTTTCCGCACCGTTCATCCTTAGCCATGCCGCAGCCTCGAAGGTGCGCGTGCCTGTCTTGGTGGAAAAATTGTTTGTATCGACAAAAATCCCGCCGAGAAGCAGCTCCGCCTCGAACTTGCTCAGCTTGCGGATGTCCTCGTCGAATTGCAGCATCTCGGTGACAAGCTCCGAGGTGGACGAGGCGTTTGGCTCCATATAGGAGAGCGTGGCGCCCTCTATGACGCTTTCCCTCTTTCTGTGATGGTCGATGAGCACCATTTTCTCGGCTTTCCCAAGCAATTCCGGCGCCTCTACCATGTCCGGTATATGCGTGTCAATGACGATAAGCAGCGTGTCCCTGCTCATCTGGGCAAGGGCTTCTTCCGGACGCGCAAACTTGTACTTTCCGTCAGCCTTGGCGATCTTCATGACTTCATCGAGCGAGCTGTTGTGGCTTGCCATCACTATCGCCGCGTCCGCGTTATGCGTCACTGCCATGCGGTAGAGCGCGATGCCGGCGCCAAGCGAGTCGAGGTCTGCGTTTCTATGCCCCATGATAAAGACTTTTTCCGCATCGTTGAGAAGCTGCCTTATCGCATGCGACATGACACGCGACTTGCCCTTGCTGCGGTTCTCTATCACCTGCACCTTGCCTCCGTAGTACGAAACCCGATCCGGCGTTTTTACGACCGCTTGGTCGCCTCCGCGGCCCCTGGCGAGGTCCAGCGCGTAGTCCGCATACTCCTCGGCAAGCGCAGGGCTGTCTGCAAGACCCATCCCTATGCTGAACGATGTCGGGAAGTCCGCATCGTTTTCGAGGGCTCGAGCTGCATCGAGAATGGCGAAATTGCCGTCTTTCATCCTATGGTAATGCTTCCTTGGAAAGACAATCTGCCAAGCCCCGCCACGATATGGCAGGAGCGAGCCTTCTATCTCGCTCGCAAAGTGCCTCACTGTGTTCTCGATGGCGACGGCGCGTACGCCGCGGGTCTGGTCGGGGGATGCCTGAAGGATATCCTCATAGTTGTCCACCACCAGATACATATAGGAGGTCTTCGCCTCTTCATAGGCCTTTCTCAGCTCTTCATGCTTCGTTACATCAAAGAAATAGTACATGGCTGCGCTGTTTTCAGCCGGACTCACATAAGCAGCGCGTACATCGTATTCCGAATCTTTTACAGCGATGCGCGCCGTGCTGTCCGAGTCCGCCCTGAGCGCCGCCACGCGTTCATCCACAAGTATGTCGCTTATGCTTGTTTTGAAAACCTTCGCATCGGGAAAGATCGCCTTGAACTTCTCGTTCATCATGGCTATCTCCCCTTCGCTGTTGACAAGACAGAGTGGAAGCGGGTTGTTTGCAACAGAAAAACGCAGGGTTTCTTCGATTTCGCCCTGTGCAGCCGCGATATACGGCTTTGCAAGCCTTTTGAAGATGTTCAGGGCCACAATCAGTCTCTCACGTACGGTAGCAGGGCTACGATGCGCGCACGCTTGATGGCCGTCGCCAGTTCGCGCTGATGAATGGCGCATACGCCGCTTACGCGCTTTGGCACGATTTTGCCGCGTTCCGAGATGTACTTGCCGAGCAGGTCGGCGTTCTTGTAGTCTATTTTTTGTACTTTGTCAGTGCAGAACGGGCACACTTTTCTGCGCCGTAGGCTGCTCTGCCGCCTTTGTTTTTCCATAATCCTTTACTCCTTGTTTTGTTTTATTGCTGGATTGCTTCGTTCCTCGCAATGACGGGTCAGAATGGCATATCGTCGTCATCGTCGATTTCCGCAAACCCTGTCGGGGCTGGCGGGGGTGCGTCTGGCATGCCCGCTTCTGGCCCCCCTGCATCGGGTGGCGCTGCAAACTGGCCGCCGAAGCCGCCTCCGCCATCGCTGAAGCCTCCGCCGCCGCCTGCATCGCGCTTGCTGTCGAGGAATTCGATGTTGTTCGCGATAAAATCTGTCGTGTAGACAGTATTGCCGTCCTTGCCTTGATAGCTGCCCGTTTGCACTCTAGCCTCGACGCCGACCTTGCGGCCTTTCGTCAGATACTTTTCGACAAATTCAGCCCGCTTGTCAAAACACGTGATGCGGATAAAATCCGCGTCCTGGCCGCCTTCCGTCTTTTTGCTGTAGTTGCGGTTGACCGCTATGGTAAAGCGCGTGACGGCCATGCCGCTAGTGGTGTAAGTCTTTTCGGGATCTCTGGCGAGATTGCCCGTTAGCAATACTACATTCATTTCGCACCTCTACTTTTCGTCTCTGTTAATGATGATATGCCTTATCACATCATCGGAAATCCTGAGCCTTCTGTCGAGCTCTTTTGGCAGCTCGGGCGGCGCTTTGAATTCAATAAGCGCATAATAGCCTTCTGTCTTCTTGTCGATAGGATATGCGAGCTTGCGCGTGCCTATTGCTTCCACGCGTTCCACTTCGCCGCTGCCGTCTGCGATAATGGTCTGCACCAACTCGACGGTAGCTTCCTTCGCTTCGTCGTCAAGCGCATTCGCGACGACGAACAATATCTCATAATTGTTCACTGTTTCACCTCCCTCCGGACTGAATGGCGCCGGTTCTCCCGGCACAGAGAGTCGGGGCTGCTGCCCCAATATTCAATTCTCTGCCGCGCCTCTTTGAAGCGCTACGATAGTGTAGCGTATTATTCGGGGCGTTGCAAGAGGAAATTGTTGGGGGTGTTAACGGAGGTTCACCCGCACGTTGTAGACGGTGGGGGCGGTCATGGCTTTGTTTTTGGTGTTGCGGAGTGGGACGACCTTGCCGGTGTTTGGGTCGATTTCGGGGAGGGGCTTGCCGGTGATGGGGTCCGGTATGGGGTCGCCTTGGCCGTCGCGGGCGAGTTTGTAGGTCCCTTCCGCCCAGAGCTCCACGCGGATTGGATAATTGCTGTTTAGCTTTGAGGTCGTTTTGTTGTCGGGGTAGTTTCGGTGGAGGATGGCGCCAGGGGCGATGCCGTCTTGGAAGCTGAGGGCGTAAGTGGTTTCGCCGGTGCGGGCGAGGACGAGGCCGCCGTGGTGCGGGTCGGCGGGGTCACCGTACTTCACGTATTCCATGCGGGTGGTGCCGCCCTCGGTCACGTTCACGGGCTTGCCGAAGCGGAAGCTGTCGAGGCGAGCCTGGTCTATTGCGTAATAGCCGAGGGACGAGCCCGCGGGAGTGCCTATGACCGCATCGAACGCCGCCCCCTGCAAGGGTTGGCTACGGTAGAGGGTGACGGTGCGGGATGTAGCCCGCTGGACGGCTTGCAAGGCGGTCACGGATATGACACGCCCTGTCACGGTCTGCCCGTTGTCTAGCAGCAGTTCTACGGACAGACGGTGGGCCGCCTTCGGAACCACTTCCGGGTTGTCGGGGCGCGTCATGATGTTGAACGCAAGGGGGTTGTCGGTGGGTATGGCGATGAAATCCTTGCTTTCTTCCGTGCTTACGGCGCCTCCGACAACGGGGTAGAGTTTTACATCGTCGATAGACGATGTAGTGCGTGAAAGTCGTACGGTGGCGGTCTGGAAGGATGCAGGGTTCGCCACGTCTATCCTGGTTCGGCTGTTCAGGCTGACGGTGAATGTCGGGTCGCCTGCGTGGAACGTCAGGTTGACGGCGAAGGTGCGTACTCCGCTGTTGTTCCGTATCTTGTCCGAGCCGATAAGCATACGGTAGGTCATATTGCGGGGTGCGACGTTCTCGTCGTAAGGCTTGGTCTTGCCACGTTCCATCAAATCCTCTAGCGCCGCTTTGTGGGCGTAGAGTTTTATGCCGCCCCTATATGCCTCTACCCGCACTGGCGGTATCTTCTCGTTGTTTGCGTCGACGAGTTCAGGGAACAGCTTGTTGCTAGGGTTGTCGGGGTCGGGGTCACCCGCCACGGGGTTGAGCCAAGGCGTCCGTGTCTTGGTCGTTTCGCTGATGCTCTGGGCTTTCCAATCGTCGAGAATGATATTGTCGGCGTTCAGACCGATGGGTATCTCCCGGATAATCCATTCGGTTTCGTATTCGTCTGGGCTGCCGTCGGCAAGTCTGCTCACATGGTTGCGGTTGACGGTGACTGGGGTGGCTTTGTTTGTCACGTTCAGGGCGGTGGAAGCCCGCATGGTCACCTTTAGGCTTAGGTTGCGGAACTTGGTGTCGCTGTCGGGGTTATCCTGGCCATCGCCGAACGCCGGATCCTCGAATATGACACGCAACGGAACGTTCTTGGGTACGGCGCCGAGCGGGGTCAGCTTCACCACGCCTGGCTCGTCTGGGTCGTAATCGACCTCAAGGTTGAATCGGGCGGTGTCCGTATGGTTTATCTCCACACGCTTGACTTTGTAACCGTCCTCGAACACGCCGTTCCGCACGCCTGATATAAGGTTGACCACGGAGGGCGTGAAGTCATCCCTAAGCAGTTTGTTCGGGTTTTCGGGGTCGGGCTGCTCCGTCGGCAGCTCGTCTATCGGCGTGCCAGGGTAATGCAACGCCACGGAGCTTCTGGCGAGCCGCACGTTGGGCACGGCTCTCACCACGCGAACGTTCAGGTTCACCGCTTGCGGTTTGAAGCCCTCGACTTGGACTGTCGCCTTGCCCCTTTGGGTGCCTGTTTTGGTGAGCACGGGTTCAGGGGCGGTGGGGTTCGTGTCCGCCCGAAGCACAAGGTTCACCGTAGCAGGCGGGCGGGGGCCGCCAGTCGGCGGGTCGTCGCCGCTCGGCTTCAGGACGATGTTGTTCCTGAACGCCTGCTTGCTTGGCTCTATGTTCAGCACGTCCACCGCCCCCGCCGTGCTTGTGGCGGCCACGGTCGCGCTTTCGTTCGGGAAACGTAGGTTCAAATCGCCGGAACGCAGGGTCACTTTGGGGAATTTGTTCGACACGCTTAGGTTGAACTGCCCAATAACTGGCACACGGTTCGCCTCGTCCGCCCAGTCCGCGTCCGTGACGGCGCCGCCCTCGCCGCTACCGATGCCCGCCCGCAGTATTTGCAGGCGTACGTTCTTTGTGTTCTTCGCAAGCCTTTCGGACCCGTCAGGCACCGATATCTCGATAAACCTGTCGCCCTCCGGCGGTATCTCCACCTTGTAGCCTGGGACCTCACGGACATTCGTGCCGGAGCCGGCCACAAGCCGCATGCCTCCCACCTCGCGTAGCGACGGCATTATAGGCACGGACTCGGCGGGCGTCCCGCCGCCATCGCCGCTGAAAGCCGCAAGCCCCATATCCGCCGGCTCTTGCTGGGTGATAAGTATGGGAACGAGCGTGCCACGCTCCAACGCCCTGTTCACCGCCACGGTCGGCTCTAGCACCCGCACCGACGTATGGAGCCCCTCCGTTTCGCCCGGCGGCCTCACGGGCAGGCTTGCGTCCGGCATCAGCTCTATGGTCGCCACAGCCACATACCGCCCGTCGTCATAGGAGGCTATTACGCGGACGGTATGCGCTTTCGGGGCGGCCTCCCACGCTGGAGTCGGCTCCACGGTCGCCCGTCGCCCGTCCAAAGACGGCGTAAGCGCAAGGGCTTCCACGCCGCTGCCCTCTGTGTCTATATACCAGGATATATTTTCAAAATCGGATTCTACGGGGGTTGTGACAGCCCTTATATCGACTGGAGGCCTGCCCTTCGTCATTATGATCTGGCTTGGCGAGAGGTTCAAGGAAGTAGTCATGCCGGCTACGCTGAAAAACAAAGGGATTTCCTCGTAGCCAGAGCTTGAAGTGCTGATAATGATGGTGTCTTCATATATGCCTGGCATAAGGCCGGCTCTAGGGGCTGCCGTGATCGTGAAGCTGCTGCGGGCCGGAACGGTGCTGGGCGTAGGCTCGATGGCGAAATACCCGCCTTTTTCAAAAACAACGCTGACATTTGTAAGCTCGACGCCAATGGCGTTGTAGACGTTGAAAGACTGCGCTTCTACAAACGAATATCCATGAAATTCACGGGCAAAGGTCTTTGACGTGGGGCTGATTATAAGGATGGCATCAACATCGTCGCCGCCTTCCGCCCAGTTTTCGGGTATGTCCTCAAGGTCGTCGAAGCAGGGGCTGTCTGAGAAGGTGAATCTCGGGGTGTCTGGCTCGTCGTTGCCGCCGATAATGGAGGCGGCGAGCCTCGTTTGGGGCGGAGCCTCGCCCAAGCCGTTGAAAACGCCTTCGAAAACCCCTGGCCTGTTCAGGATGTCGGGTGCGAGGAGCGGAAACTCAAAGATGTCGTTTACCAAGAGATTCCCGCCGTTGCAGCCAGAAAACATATATCCGGCAAACCCCTCTCCCGCTTCCTCGATACCCTGCGGCAATGTAAACGCATCGTTCATGGTGAAGGCTTGCCCGCTGCAGCCGCTGAACATGGAATACGCAAAGAAATCGCCTACGGACATAAGGGCCGGCGGCAGGCCGAAGGCCGCGCCCATCGCGAAGTCCGTGCCGCTGCAGCCGCTGAACATGGAATACGCAAAGAAATCGCCCACTGTTTCGATGGCGTCCCAGTCCGGCAAAAACGCAAACCTGTCGTCCATTGCCAAGTTCGTGCAACCGTAAAAAGTGTATGCCCATTCCCACGAGGGCGTCTGGCCGCTCTGGAGCTGGGGCTCTGTGCGTGTCATAAGCGGGGTGAGCGGGCCGATTACGTCTATGATTTTGTCCTTGTTCGCCTGCGCGTTGGCGCCGCCTTCGTTGTTGCTGAAGCCAAAGGCTCCGAACCATGCGTTTTCGGAGTTTTTAGGGGAAACAGTGATGACGTACGTGCCTGCGGCAGCGTATGTGTGAGGAATGCCTTCGCTGTCCGGCGCGTTCGCGACACCGTTGTTTTCGCCTTCAGCCCTGCCATTGTGAAAAACGTTCTGCGGAGGGCTGCCGTCGCCCCAGTCTATCTCCCAGTCATAGGCTTTGTTCCATATGTTGTCAAGCCGGCCGCTGAGGGGGATGCTGAAGGTTTGCGCATCGTCGCCGCCAGACGGCACTGTGACCCGAAACTGAAAATACTCGCTGCCGGACGGGGTGAAGGTCACGGTGAAGGACAAGGGTATTTCCAATGGGGAGCGGCCAGGCATGCTGACTATTACGGTATCTGCGTAATCGCCTGCGGCGAAACCGGTCTTAGGCGCGGCGGTGAACGTGAGGCTGCCGTTTGCAAGGGCGGTGGAGCTTGGGGACAGGGGGCCTAGGGTGAAATGCGTCCCGCTTTTCAGGGCAATCCCGATGTTTTCGATAGGGATGTCGCTTTCGTTTTGCAGAGTGAAGGTTTCCACAGGCGGGGGGTTGTAGCCTATGGGTTCCGCCGGAAAGGCTTTGGCCGCCGGTGAGGCTGTGAGGGCGGCGGCGGAGCCGCCGCCCCAGTTTGCGTGGATATATAGCCTGTCGGGAAAGCCGGGGCTGCCCGAAAATGTGTTTTTTGCGGAGGCGGGAATGGGGTTTCCGCCGATAATCGAGCCTGCGGCACGCGTTTGGGGGGGGGTGTCGCCAAGGTTTTGGAAAGCATGCTCAAACACTCCCGCTTTGTCTACAGCGGCAGGCGCGAGCATAGGGAAGGTAAATGCATTGCTGACCAGAAAACCCCCTCCGTCGCATTGCGCAAACATGCTTTGGGCAAAATTCGAGCCTACGTCCGAGATGTCTGCCCATTCGCTTGAAAACGTGAAGTCTTCGCCCATTGAAAGGAAGGCACAGCCATAAAAGGCGCCCGCCCACTCATGGCTTGGTGGAGGCTCCGCTCCGTCTGTCTGCGCCGCCGTGCGAGTCATCAACGGAGTAAGAGGAGCCAAGACCCTTGTGATTTTGTCTTTGTTATGCTGGGCTGCTGCACCCACCGTGCCAAAGCCAAACCCGAAGGCCGCAAGCCAAGCTTCCTCCACGCCAGCAGGGGTGATTGTGATTGTGTATACGCCTGGTTTTGCGTATGTATGCGATATACCAGGGCTGTCGGCCTGGTTTTGCGGGGTTTCAAAACCGGTGTCGGCAATGGTTTGGAACGCGATGCCGTCACCCCAGTCAATATGCCAGTTGTAGGGCTTGCCCCACACGGGGTCTGCGCCTCCGTCAGGGTCAAGGCCCCCGCCGAGCGGAATCGAGAACGTGCGTTCTGTGCTGTCGCCGTCTGGGATGCTTGCTTGAAACTGAAAATACTCTCTGCTGACCGCTTCATAATCCACTTCAAAAGTCAAGACATTGCCCTCGGCCTGTGTGGGGCCTGTCACTTCTACATTCCTCACAATCCCGCTCGGCGTGGTGATGGCTGGCTCGACTGGCCAGAAATGGCCTCGTGCGGCGACCAGCTCTACGGCCGCCTTGTACTCCTTGCCGCCTTCAAAGGCGCGCCCGACATTGTGGGGCACGCCGTCTGTGACATTGTGCCAGGATATCCAGCCGCTATAGCCCGCCCCCGACACGGAAGCCTGAGGTGTGAAGCCTCTCGCAGGCGCGGCGATCTCGATATGCCTTGTATTGAGAGCCGTAAGCGCATGGACTGAAAACATCAGGCCTATCACCGCATCCTCGCAGTTGTCCGCTTTGATGATCACGGCATCCGCGTATTCGCTTGGCGCAAGCCCGGCCATGGGCTCTATTGTAAGGCTGACGCCGCCCCCCGGCGGTATGGAGGAAGCGGACAAAGGCTCGGAAACTGTAAAGTTGCCCCCATATGAGAACGCGGCGGTGACGCCTGTTATCTCCGAAAGGCCGAAATTGTGGACCATGATGGCACGGGCGTTTTCCGCCGCGACATATCCCTCAAACCTATCCGTGAAGCGTAGGTTTGCATAGCTGGCGGACAATATGTTTTCAAGGCCTGGAGCACTGTCCCCGCCCCAATTTACGGGAATGTTTTGGCGGTCGGGAAACCCATCGCTTCCCCAGAAGGTGAATTTTTCGTGATCAGGCGCGGCATTCCTCCCGATAATGGAGGAGGCGGTGCGCGTTTGCGGGGAATAAGGGCCTGCATCCCGGAAAACTTCGTGAAGCACGCCTTCCTTATTGAGGTCTGCATCGCTAAGAAAGGGGAAAACAAAGGCATCGTTGACGAGAAAGCCTTCCCCTGCGCAGCCATAGAACATAGCCCTTGCGAAATGGCTGCCCACGGACGTGATTCGAGGCGGCAGGTTGAAGACGTCGTTCATTGCGAAGTCGTCGTTGTTCACTCCCCAAAACATCCAGGATGCGAAATGATCGCCGACGGATAGTATGCCTTGGGGCAGATTGAAGACATCGTTCATGGCAAAAGCGGAGCCTCTGCAGCCTTGAAACATCATTCTGGCGAAACGGTCGCCGACAGACGTGACGCCTTGGGGCAGATTGAAGACATCGTTCATGGCAAAAGCGGAGCCATAGCATTCATAGAACATGCTTGCGGCAAAATCATGCCCAACGGACGTGATGCGCTGAGGCAGGTTGAATATTTCGTTCATTGTGAAGGCATCGCCGCTGCAGCCTTCAAACATAGACTCGGCAAAGCGTGCGCCCACAGACGCGATGCGCTCCCATCCACCGGAAAACGCGAAGTTTTCGCCCATCTTCAAATTTACGCAGTCACGAAAAGCGCGCGCCCATTCGCGGGCGGGCGGCGGGGCGTAATCAGGATGGTCTATCTGCGCCAGGGTGCGTGTCATCAGCGGGGTGAGCGGGGCAACGATTTTTGTGAGCATGTTTTTGTTTGCCTGGGCGTTTGCGCCATCTGGGTTTTCGGAAAAGCCAAACGCGGCAAGCCAAGCGCCCTGCGGCGAGCCGATGCCTGGCGTGATGGTGACGGTATAGGTTTGCTCTGAGGAATTTGCGTAAGCATGCGGTATGCCAGGGCTGTCGATGGTGTTTGCGGCGCCGGTGTTGCCAGAATCGCCAGCGTTTCCGTTATGGCGGATGTTTTCCATAGGGGTGCCGTCGCCCCAGTCGATGTCCCAATCGTAGGGCTTGTTCCAGTCGTCGGCGTCCGTGCCGCCACGGTTCAGCCAGCCGCTCAGGGGGATGTGGAAGATGCCGCCAGAGGCGGGTATGGTCACTTCGAACTGAAACCTTTCGCCGACAAGGATGTCGGGCGGGGCGGAGAGAGGCTCTATTGGGGGGACGGAAAATGAGGGAGCCTTTTCTGCAGAATGGCCTCCTGCATAAACAGAAGCGACGGCGCACATGGGGGGGGGCGCCGCCGCGAAGGAAAAAGCAAAAATAAGTATAAGCACTCTACGCAGGACATAGCTTACCACAGAACTACCATGTTCTGCAACCATATCTCGATATTTTGAATGGACGATATGGGCTACCAAAGGGCTTCGGGGTAGAGTCCACTGTCTTTCATGGCGCGGACGGCAGCGATGACGTGCTCTTTGTCTTCTTTGTATGTGACGCCGATCCAACGCTCGTCGGTCGGCAGGACTTTTACGGAGGCTTTGCCGGCTTTCAGTAGCTCGTCTATCTTGCGCGGCAGCAGATATTCGCCTTTTTCCGGGTTGTTTTTGATGGCGTCGTCCAGGAAGGGCTTGAAACCTGCTTCCAATTCTTCGAGGAATGAGGGGGTGAAGCCCCAGAAATTCATGGAAACGGTGGAGTCCGCAGGGACTTCACGCCATGCGCCTCCCTCGTCTTCGTACTGGATGACTCCGTCTTTCCACATTATTTTAAGACGTTCGTCGACGCCGACAAGCTTGCCGTCCTCATTTATGACGCAAACGCCGCGCGCCACATGGCCGTGCTCGGTAAGGGTGTTTGCAAGACGGTAGCCGACCATGGAATAATCGTATAGCATGCCGTCTTCGGAGTTTAAGAGCTGCTCGTACATGGCTTGGAAGGCTTGCGGGCCGTAGTAGTCGTCGGCGTTGATGACGGCAAAGTTGCCGGAAAGGGCGGGTTTTGCGGCGAGTATGGCGTGGCATGTGCCCCAGGGCTTCACGCGGCCCTCGGGGACGGCGTAGCCGGCGGGCAGATCCGTGAGCTCTTGAAAGACATAGGTGATATTGAGGTGCTGGCCTGCGCCGGAGTCTATCCGTGCGCGGACATCGGCTTCGATTTCCTTCTTTATTATAAACACAATGTCCTCAAAGCCCGCCATCATGGCGTCATAGAGGGAAAAATCTATGATGATCTCGCCCTGTTCGGTGATGGGGTCTATCTGCTTGAGCCCGCCATAGCGGCTGCCCATGCCTGCAGCCATCACTACCAATACTGGTTTTGCCATTGTTTCCCTCCCTATGCGATTACACAGCGACTGCCTTGCTTCATTGTAGCATTTTATTTCATCATAGACTAATTCGCGTGAACAAAATGTTGCAGGAATATGATAAAATTCTCGCATGAATATTATTCGGACTATACGGTTTGCCACATTCATACTGTCCACGCTGCCGCCGCTCACGAAAATGCGGCGCGGAATCGACCGCGCAAGGGCCGAGGGGCGCGACGCGGACGAGCAGGAGTGGATACGGCTGGCGGAAAATGACTGGGGGCCGCGGATCCTTTCGCACTGGGGGGTGCGGATTGAGCGGACGGACGATGTGGCGATGCCGGCGGGCGGGGCGCTTTTTGTGTCCAACCACGAAGGGTATGGGGACATCCCGGCGTTCATGGACGCTGTGCGGGACAAGCAGTTCGGTTTCGTGGCGAAGGGCGAGCTTGGGAAGTTGCCGCTTTTCGCCAAATGGATAGAGCGGATCCGCTCCTTGATGCTGCTGCGGGAGGACCCACGGGTGGCGGTGAAGGTTTTTGAAGAAGGGGCGAACTGGCTGCGACGGGGGTTTTCGCTCGTGATCTTCCCAGAGGGGACGAGGGCAAAGGGCGGCGGAATGAAGCCTTTTGCCAAGGGAAGCCTGCGCATGGCGTTCCGTGCGGGGGCGCCGATAGTGCCGGTCGCGATGCAGGGGAGCTGGGAGTGCTTCGAGGCGCACGGATACCCGAGGCCTGGGGTGATACGTTTTCATGTGTTTGAGCCCATCGAGACGGCAGGGCTTGGGAAAGGCGACGAGGCGGTCGTGGCCGAACGGGTCGAGGCGATGATACGTGCGAAGCTAGAGGAATGGCGGGTGTAGGTTGCGGGGGATATTTTGATGGGGGTGCGTGGCAATAATTCACTGTTTTGGATATTTTTGGGCGTTTTTGTGGCGCTTTTTGCTTTTTTGGCCTGGCTTGTGGCGACTGGGCGGACTATGGAGTTCGACGAGGCCGCTTTGTCGGCTATTTTCGGGATTCGCGAGGACGGGGCTACGGCGGTTTTCCGCGTTTTGACTTTTTGCGGAGACTTGGTAGTCATTGGGGGGCTTTGCGTCTTTCTTATGCTGTTGCCGGGACGGATGAAGATAGGTGTGCCCATCGCCATCATGGTGGCGGCGGGGTGGTTTGCTGGTACGGTGATAAAGGGGCTTGTGGGGCGACCGCGCCCAGATACGGCGGACTGGCTTGTTGACACGTTTGGCTATGGCTTTCCATCTGGACATGCCGTTGTAAGCATGATTTTTTGGGTGGCTTTGATGATACTTGTGGGGCGCGTCCTGATTTTGCAGGACAACAGGCTCGCGGCCGCCCTTCTGCGCGTTGTTTTTCTCGTTCTTGCCGTGCTTATCGGGTTTTCGCGGCTTTATCTCGGAGTGCATTATCCGACGGACGTGCTTGGCGGGTGGCTGCTTGCGGGAGGGGTATTGATGGTTTCATTTGCTTTTTATGAGAATTTTTGGCCGTATAAGTGGCGTGTGACCTACAATATGCCGGAGTGGGACGCCATTCCAAGGAACGCGGAGAAAAAGCGGGTCTGGAAGGCGCCGTCGAAGAAGCGGGCGCCGTCGAAGATGCTTGAGTTCCCCAAGAAGCGGCGGCCGTGGAAGATGGAGCGGCCGGGGGGGGACGACGATTCTACCGAATCTTGATATGAGCCTCGCGTAGCTGCTGCTCGGTGACGTCGGAGGGGGCGCCGAGCATAAGGTTTTGCGCGTTGGAGTTCAGCGGGAACGCTATGGTCTCTCGGATGTTTTCCTCGCCTGCTATAAGCATGATGATGCGGTCGACGCCTGGCGCCATGCCTGCATGCGGGGGGGCGCCGTAGCCGAAGGCGCTGTAGAGGGCGCCGAACTTGTCTTCCACGTCCTTTTCCGTATAACCCGCTATTTCAAAGGCTTTGACCATGATGTCGGGGCGATGGTTCCGCACGGCGCCCGACGAAAGCTCGACGCCGTTGCAGACGATGTCGTACTGCCATGCGAGGATGTCGAGCGGGTCCTTTGTGTTCAATGCTTCCATCTCGCCCTGGGGCATGGAGAAGGGGTTGTGCGTGAAGTCTATCTTGCCAGTCTCCTCGTCCGCTTCGTACATGGGGTAGTCGGTGATGAAGCAGAGGTCGAAACGTGAGGTGTCGATAAGGCCGAGGCGTTTTCCGAGCTCAGTGCGTATCTGGCCGGCGAAGCCGGCCGCTTTTTGGGCGGGCTCGTCGCTGATGAAATAGAGGACATCGGCGGGCTCAAGGGCGGCAAGGCTTCTAAGCGTTTCCTTTTGTGCGTCCGTCAGGAATTTGTCTATAGGGCCTTTATACGTGCCGTCATCCTGGACGCTGACGTAGCCGAGCCCTTTCATGCCTATTTCAAAGGCAAAGTTCTCCATGCTTTTGAACCAGTTCTTGCTCTGGCCGGTTGCGTTCGGCACACGTATGGCGCGTACTGTCTTGTTTTTGAACGGCTCGAAGTCCACTTCCGCAAAAAACGCTGATATATCAATGATTTCGAGCGGGTTTCTGAGGTCTGGCTTGTCGGTGCCGTATTTGAGCATGGTCTCGGCGTATGTGAGCCTTTTGTATGGCGGTTCCGATGTTTTTTTGTCTGAAAACCGCCTGAATGTCGATGTGAGCACACGCTCGGCTACCGCAAACACGTCCTCCTGCGTCGCGTAAGCCATCTCAAAGTCGAGTTGGTAGAACTCGCCGGGGGAGCGGTCGAGACGTGCGTCCTCGTCACGGAAGCACGGCGCGATCTGGAAGTAGCGGTCGAAGCCGGACACCATCAGCAATTGCTTGAACTGCTGAGGCGCCTGGGGCAGGGCGTAGAATTTTCCCTTGTGTTTTCGGCTCGGCACAAGATAGTCGCGCGCGCCCTCCGGGGACGAGTTCGCGAGTATGGGAGTCTGGATGTCAAGGAAGCCTAGCGCCTCCATTTCGTCCCTAAGATGCTTGATGATTTCCGCCCGTAGCACGATGATTTTTTTGAGCTCAGGATTGCGTAGATCGAGGTAGCGATATTTGAGCCTAAGCTCCTCACGCGTCTCTCTCGACTGGTCGATCTCGAAGGGCAATGCCTGTCGGCACGAGCCAAGAATTTCGATTTCCTCGGCACGCAATTCGACTTCGCCGGTCGCAATATTTGGGTTGAAAGTCTCTTCGGCTCGGGCGAGGACTTTGCCTTTTATGGAGACTGAATATTCCTTTCCGAGGGACGATATCTGCTCGTCCGTACATGAGATTTGCGTGATGCCATATTGATCGCGGAGATCGACAAAAACTATGCCTCCGTGGTCGCGTATTCCCATGACCCAGCCAGCGATTTTTACGGTCTCGCCGATGTGGTTTTTGCGGAGCTCGCCACAGGTGAGGTCTCGGTAACGGGTCGATGTCTTTAAGGGAGGGTGTGCGGGGGTAGTGTCGGGCCTGGTGTCAACCGTTTGGGTTGACGCTGTGGTGTCAATTGTTTTTGTTGACGCTGGCTTACTGTCAATGTTTTGGGTTGACGAGGTGTTGTCAATGTTTTTGCTTGACATTTTGGGCTCCTTTGCGGCTACGGGTATCCCTGCCGCTTCAAGCAGGGATTTCAGTGTCTTGTTTACGAGGGCTGGATCCGCTTTTCCGTTGAAATTACGCATGGTTTGGCCTACGAGGAAGCCAAACGCCTTGTCTTTTCCTGCCTTGAAATCTGCCACGCTTTGCGGATTTTCCTCGATGATTTTTGCGGCGATTTCGGTGATTTTGCTTTCATCGCCTATTAACGATAAATCTTTTTCGGCGATGTAGGTTTCTGGGTCGGTGTCGTTTTTGTAAATCGCTTCGGTCGCTTCACGGCCCGCCGCACGGTTTATTTTTTTCTCATGAACCATGTGGATGACCGCCGCGAGTTTTTTTGCGTCGGTTTTTATGCGGTCTGCCTCGTCTCCGCTCTCGCGGACGAGACGCAAAATATCCCCTGTGACTATGTTGGCGGCTTCGGTCCACGCCTCCAAAAACGGCATGGCTTTTGGGTCGTTTTTGGGGTCGGTTTCGGGTGTGTTTTTGGCGGTGAGCACGGTGCCGATTTCTTCAAAAAGCTCGGCGATATTTTTCTCCGACGTAAGGACGGCGGTCGTTTTTTCGGACAGCGAATAGTCCCTTATATAGCGCTCGCGTTTTTCCGATGCGAGTTCTGGAATGGTTTTTTGTATACGCGAAATCCACTCCTTGTCGACGTAAAGAGGGTCGAGATCTGGGTCGGGAAAATAGCGATAATCCTGTGCGTTTTCTTTTGTCCTCATGGAAAAACTTTCGCCCAATGTGTCGTCCCAGCGACGGGTTTCTTGGACCAATTCTTGGTCGGTTTCCCCGCCTGCTTCGAGTATGGCGATATGCCTGTCGGCTTCGAATTCTATGCAGCGGCGGATGGCTTTTATCGAGTTCATGTTTTTTGTTTCGGTGCGCGTGCCCAGGATTTCGCTGCCCGCTTCGCGTACCGAAATGTTGACATCGACCCTGAGCGAGCCCTCCTGCATCTTGCAGTCGGAGACGCCTATGTAGACGAGGGTTTCGCGCAAAACCTCGATGTACGCCTCCACTTCGTCCGCGTTTCGCATATCGGGCTCCGACACGATCTCTATCAACGGGACGCCGCCACGGTTGCCGTCGACAAGGCTCACGCCCGCTTCGTGTACGAGCTTGCCTGCGTCTTCCTCTATATGTATCCTGTTTATGCGGATGTCTTTCTGCCCGCCCTCGGTTTCAATAACAATTTTGCCATTTTCGCAAATCGGGAAGAAGAATTGCGATATTTGATAGTTTTTCGTGATATCCGGGTAGAAATAGTTCTTTCTGTCGAAAACGCTGCGCTCATTTATGGTGCAGCCGAGCGCCAGGCCGGCTGCTATGGCTTTGTCTACGGCAGCTGTATTGAGTTCGGGCAAGGTGCCAGGCATTCCTAGGCAACCGGGACAGGTGTGGCTGTTCGGCTTACCGCCAAATTCTGTGCTGCAGCCGCAGAAAAGCTTGGTTTTCGTTGAAAGCTCAACGTGGACTTCGAGGCCTATCACTGTTTCCCAAGTCATTTGGCTGCCCCCCTTTCCATGGAATCGGGTGAGGGTGGGCGTTTTTTGTGGAAATCGGTGGCCTCCTGATAACTGGCGAGGGTGTCAAGAATAAGACTTTCGCTGTATGGGCGGCCTATCAGCTGCATCCCTATGGGCATTCCGTCACCGTCAAAACCGCATGGGGCGGCGGCGGCGGGCAGGCCTGCGAGGTTTGCGGAGGCGGTGTATATGTCCCCGAGGTACATCTCGAGCGGGTCCTCTATATTTGCCCCTATTTCGTAGGCGGGGGTCGGGCTGACGGGGGTGAGTATAAGGTCGCAGGCTTTCAAGGCCTCGTCGTATGCCGCTTTTATCATTTCACGAGTCTGCACCGCTTTGCGGTACCATGTATCGTAGTTTTCGCTCAAAAGCACGAATGTTCCGAACAATATGCGTCTTTTTGCTTCGGCGCCAAAGCCCTCGGCGCGTGTTTTGCAGAAAACGTCGTTTATGGTGGGGGTTTCGAGGGCACGGTAGCCGTATTTGACGCCGTCGTAGCGAGCCATGTTTGAGCTTGCCTCGGCACAGGCTATGATAAGGTAGGTCGGGACTGTGCATTCGAGCAGCGGGATGGTCGTTTCCACTATCTCTGCGCCTAGGGAGCGGAGGGTGTCGGCGGTTTTGAGGACTTGTGCCCGAACGGCGGGGGCGAGGCCTGGGAGGTCGTAATGGTTTGTGGGCATGGCGATTTTCAGGGGCGGGCGGGGAGCGTCGGTGGGCGGGTGCGGGGTGTCGACGGCGAGCGAAGCGAGTATGGACAGTATGGCGGCGCAGTCCGCGGCGTCACGAGCCATAGGCCCGATCTGGTCGAGTGACGAGGCGTAGGATATGAGCCCGTGGCGTGAAACGCTGCCGTAGGTGGGCTTGACGCCTGTAAGGTTGCAGAATCCGCATGGCTGGCGGACGGAGCCGCCGGTGTCGGTGCCAAGGGCGTAGGGGGCGAGCCCCGCTGCGACTGCGGCGGCGGAGCCGCCGGACGAGCCGCCAGGAACACGGTTTTTGCCCCATGGGTTGCGGGTGGGGCCATAATACGACTTTTCGGTGGAGCTGCCCATGGCAAATTCGTCCATGTTCGTCTTGCCGATGATGACGGCGCCTGCCGCTTTCAGTTTTTCGACGGCGGCCGCATCGAATGGGGAACGGTAGCCGCCAAGCATTTTCGAGGCGGCGGTGGTGGTTCCCTCGGTGGAGCAGATATTGTCTTTGAGAGCCATGGGGACGCCTGCGAGCGGAGATAAGGACTCGCCCGCGTCGAGCCGTTTTTGGACGGCGGTGGCGGCGGCCATGGCGCTTTCTTCGAGGATTTCGGTGTAGGCGTTGAGTGTGGCATTGTCGGCAGCGGACGCGTCAAGGAAAGCGCGAGCGACTTCCGGGGCGCTAAGCTGCTTCGCCTTTATGAGGCTACCGAGTTCTAATGCCGTTAAGTGGTGTATGTTCATGCGTCATTCCTCTACGGTGCGGGGGACGCGTATGTACGTACCCTTGACGTCGGGCGCTCCGGCAAGCAGAGCCTCGGCGTTTGGGGCGTTCGTCACGACATCGGGGCGGAGGGGGGCGGACAGATTCTGTGCGTCAGATGATTGAGCGGGGCTTCGCGTCGAATCGTCGCCGGTTATCACCGAGGCGTAAGCCGCTATCTGTTCGAGGTCGCGGGCGAGGGCCCCGGCATCGGGTCCGAGCCCGATCCTGGCCGCGTCCGCCAGCTTCGCCATCTGTGCGTCGTCTATCTTCATCTTCCGAGCCCAAACCTTTCCCTCACACGCTTCATGGTGCGTTCCGCGATGGCGTTCGCCCGCTCCGCACCGTCCTCCAGAGCCGCCTTCAACTCGCCAGAATGCCGTATTTCCGCATATCTATCGCGTATCGGCGATAAAGCGTCCACCGCAACCTCCACCAAATCTTTTTTCAACGTGCCGTAGCCCTGCCCTGCGTATCCCTGCTCAAGACTCTCTATGCTCCGGCCTGAAAAAGCGCTGTATATGCTGAGCAGATTGCTTATGCCTGGCTTGTTTTCTATGTCGTAGCGTATCTCGCCGTCCGAGTCGGTGGTGGATCGCATTATGGCCTTTTTTATCTTGCCGTCATCGTCCAGAAGCGATATGCGGCTCATTTCGGACTCGGCGCTCTTGCTCATCTTTGCGGTCGGGTCATCGAGCGCCATCACTCGCGCGCCCTCTTTGAGAAACCGCCCCGCAGGAACCACGAAAGTGTCATCCCCGAGCCTATTGTTGATTCGGATGGCGATGTCACGGGTCAGCTCGATATGCTGTTTCTGGTCGTTGCCGACAGGCACTATGTCCGCGTCGTAGAGCAGGATGTCCGCCGCCATAAGCGCGGGGTAGACAAAGAGGCCTGTCGGCGTGGATTCGTCGCCTTTCGCCTTGTCCTTGAACTGGGTCATGCGGGAAAGCTCGCCAGTGTAGGACGAGCAGGTGAGTATCCACGAAAGCTCGGCGTGCCCAGGGACGTCGGACTGCACGAACACGATGGACTTCTTGAGGTCGATGCCGACCGCCGAGTAGAGCGCCGCGACGTCTAAAATGTGGTTTTTTAGCTCTTTCGGCTCTTTTGGCAGAGTGATGGCGTGCAAATCGACTATGCAATAGATGCAATCGCCCTCGTCCTGCAGCGCGACGAATTGCTTCAAGGCGCCTAAGTAATTGCCGATATGTATGTTGCCTGTGGGCTGTACGCCCGAAAATACGCGCATTTTGCCTCCTTACCTATTATACTCATTTCTAAACTTCTCTATCATCGCCTTTTCGATGCGGGACACTGTCATTTGGCTTATGCCAAGCGCTTCGGCCACCTCGCGCTGTGAAATTTCCTGCAAAAACCGTTTGCGTATTATTTCTTTTTCCGTCTGTGAAAGATCTTTTATCACACTCTCAAGAACTTCTTCGTCTTCAAAAGTCTCGTAGCCATACTCTTTGCTTCCAAGGAATTTTTCAAGCTGGGAAGGCTCGCCTTCCGTAATGCTCTCGATGTCATATTCGAGCGAGTAGGCCGAATAGGCCTGGCTGCTCTCAAGCGCCTCCAGGATTTCTTCTTCCGCGACCCCAATGCTCTCCGAAAGCTCACGCACCGTGGGCACACGCCCGTTTTCCTCAAGAAATTGTTCCCTGAACTCTATAATCTTCATGGAAATCTCTTTGAGCCGCCTCGGGACTTTCAGCGACCATCTCGTGTCCCTGAAATACTTTTTTATCTCACCTATTATCGTCGGCATCGCAAAGCTCGTAAACGCCGTGCCTTTTTCCACATCAAACCGCGTAACCGCCAAAACCAGCCCGTATGCGGCTACTTGATATAGGTCTTCATAGTCTATGCCACGACCCACATATTTGCGGGACAGCACTTCCGCGAGGTAAAGATGCCTGTTGATTATTTCGTCGCGTATCTTAGGTGATTCTTTTTCCCGATATTTGCGGAAGAGCTCCTCCGTTGTAAGTTTTTCATACGACTGGGCCAATACAGGGTCCTCTGTTCCGTTAAAAACCAAAAGCTATACCGCTATGCTTTGCAAATGCTTGGTCATGCGGATATTTGTGCCTGTACCGGGTTCGGACTGTATGTCCACCTCGTCCATCAACGCCCTGATGATAAATATGCCGAGTCCCCCGACCTGCAATTCGCCGAGGACAGGCGTCACATATTCTTCGATTCCAAAGCCTGCCCCGTCATCCTTTACTGTTATCGTCAGCACATTGCCTCCCACTTCAAGAACAACATCGTATACAAAGTTTGGATTTTCGTGGGCATGGCAAATGATGTTTGTGCATGCTTCTGATATGGCGACCTTTATGTCTTCGACAGTGTCGATATCAAAGCCCGCATAGCTTGCCACGTGAGCAGTGGCAAGGCGGACTGTCCCTACATATTCCGCTTTTCCCGGCACATTGATTTTTAATACTTCGGTCATCTTTCTTTCCTTTCCGCAGCTACTGACAAAGAACTTTTTCAAGTCCTGAAATATTCAAAAGCTTTTTTATGTTAGGCCTAGGGTTGGCCACCTTGACCCAAAGGCCTTCTTTTTTGATGGCGCCATACGTGCCGATGATAACGCCAAGCCCTGTGCTGTCGATATAGCTGAGGCTTTCCGCGTCTATTTCGATGTTCTGCATTGCCTCGGCCAGTGAAGAGTCAAGCTGCTGCTTCAGCAAATGCGCGTTTGAGATATCGACTTCGCCAGACAGCTTGATTTCCCAGGCGCTCTTCTCCTTGTTGTTGTTTACGCCGATTGAAAATGCCATTTATTCTTCCTCTTCCCCCTCTTCCTCCTCTTTTGCGGCTTTCGCCATCGCTATTATCTGCCCTTCTTCTCCTACCCTCATTATCTTGACGCCCTTGGTGGCACGGCTCAATTTTGAAATCTCCGACGCTTCTATCCTTATAAGTATGCCGTCGGAATTGATAAGCATTATATCATCTTCGTCGCTGACCACGGCGGCCCCGACGAGCTCGCCTGTCTTTTTGAACATGGCTTTGTTGTAGGTGAGGACGCCCATGCCGCCACGTTTTTGGATATTGTACTCGGAAACCGGAGTTTTTTTGCCGAATCCGTTCTGGGTGACCACAAGAAGCTGCTCGTCCTGCTCGGCGAGATCCATCGCAATGACTTCGTCGTTTGCTTCGAGCCGTACGCCCCGCACGCCTGCCGCCACACGACCCATGCTGCGGACGTCGTTTTCGTGGAAGCATATGCATTTGCCGAGCTTCGTCACAAGGATGACCACATTCGTGCCGCTGCTCTGCTTGATGCCTATCATTTCGTCGCCGTCCTTGAGGCTGATGGCGATAAGCCCGCCTTTTCGGTTTGTGTCGTACTGGGACAGCGGGGTTTTCTTTATTGTGCCTTTCTTGGTGACGCAGATAAGGTAGCGGTCATCGGGGAACTCACGGATGGGCATAAGAGCCGTGATGCGTTCCCTCTGCATAAGGCTGAGGAAGTTTATCGCAGGCGTGCCCCTCGCCGTGCGTTGGGCTTCGGGTATCTCGTACGCCTTTATCTTGTGGACTTTGCCCGTGTTCGTGAAGAACATCATGTAGTCGTGCGTGGACGTTATGATAAGGTCACGCACGAAGTCGTTGTCCCTTGTGGTGAGCGCCTTGATTCCCTTGCCGCCACGCCTTTGGAGCTTGTACTCGTCGGCGCTTATCCGCTTGATATAGCCGAGGTGCGTGAGGGTGATGGCCACGTTGCTTTCCTCTATAAGATCCTCTTCCTCTATGTCCTCGGCGGCGGGGGCTATGACTGTCTTTCGCTTGCCGCCGTGCTTTTCGCGAATCTCGGTTATTTCGTCCTTCACTACGCCCATCAGCTTTTCATCGTCGGCGAGCAGGCTGTTGAAATAAGCTATCATCTTTCTGAGCTCGGCGTACTCTTTCTCGATTTTTTCCTTTTCGAGGCCTTGAAGGCGGGCGAGCCGCATGTCGAGGATGGCTTGCGCCTGGAGTTCCGACAGCTTGAAGCGTTCCACCAGCTTTTCCTTGGCGTCATCGTAGCTCTCACGGATGGTCTTTATCACTTCGTCGATGTTTGCGAGCGCTATAAGCAGGCCTTCGAGGATGTGGGCACGAGCTTCGGCTTTCGCCAAATCGAACTTCGTCCGCCGCGTGACTATCTCCTTTTGGTGCGCTATATAATGCACAAGCATTTCACGCAGATTCAGCACTTTGGGCTCGCCGTTCACGAGCGCGAGCATTATCATTGAATAGCTTGCCTGCAATTGGGTCTGCTTGAAGAACCTGTTCAGCGTGATCTGCGGGTTTGCGTCACGTTTCAGCTCGACAACTATGCGAGTGCCCTCGAGGCTGGATTCGTCCCTTACCTCTGCGATGCCGTCTATTTTTTTCTCCCGCCAGAGCTCGCCCATTTTTTCGAGCAGGTTGCCTTTGTTTATCTGGTAGGGGGTGGAGGTGAACACTATCTGCTGCTTGCCCTTTTTCGTTTCCTCTATTTCGTGGGTCGCACGGACCATGACGCTGCCACGGCCGGTCTTGTAGGCCTCACGGGCGCTTTTCTTGCCGAGGATGATGGCGCCGGTCGGGAAGTCCGGGCCTTTCACTATCTTGCAAAGCTCCTCGACGGTGGTTTCGGGGTTTTCGATAAGCTTTATCGTGGCGTCTATCACTTCGGTGAGGTTGTGCGGGGGGATGGACGTCGCCATGCCGACCGCTATGCCGTTGCTGCCGTTGACCAAGAGGTTCGGGAATCGCGCGGGCAGGACGGAGGGCTCTTTTTCCTCGCCGTCGAAGTTTGGCGTGAAGTCCACTGTGTCTTTGTCGATGTCCCGCAGCATCTGGAGCGCGAGCGGGCTCATGCGGGCTTCTGTGTAACGCATGGCCGCAGCTGCGTCGCCGTCCATGTTGCCGAAGTTGCCGTGGCCGTCTACGAGTGGGTAACGCGTGGAGAAGTCCTGCGCCATGCGTACCATGGCGTCGTAGATGGAGCTGTCGCCATGGGGGTGGTACTTACCCATGACGTCACCGACGATACGGGCGGATTTTTTGTGTGGCTTGTCGGGGGTGACGCCAAGCTCCTCCATGCCGTAGAGTATGCGGCGGTGTACGGGCTTGAGGCCGTCACGGACATCGGGCAGGGCGCGTGCCACGATGACGCTCATCGAATAGTCGAGGAACGAGTCCCTCATTTCATCGTGGATCTCTGTCTGTATCAATTTCAATTCATCTATTTGTTCCATGTTTGTTGTTCACCGTTCCTTATATATCCAAATTCTTCACGTATTTTGCGTTTTCCTCTATAAAGCGGCGGCGCGGTTCCACCTTGTCGCCCATTAGCGTCACAAAGGTCTCGTCCGCAAGCACGTAGTCATCCATCGTCACCTGTATGAGCGTGCGGGTCGCAAAGTCCATCGTGGTCTCCCAAAGCTGCGCCGCATCCATCTCGCCGAGGCCTTTGTAGCGTTGAATGTCGTACTTTGCATTCGGCGAGGCTTCGCCAAGGCGGCGCATCAGCTTGTCCTGCTCCTTTTCGGAATAGGTGTAATGCACGTCCTTGCCGCGCTTGACCTGATAAAGGGGCGGCTGCGCGATGTAGACGTTGCCGTTCTGGATAAGCTGCGTCATATGGCGGAAGAAGAACGTGAGCAGCAGGGTGCGTATATGCGCCCCGTCCACGTCTGCGTCCGTCATAACGATGATTTTGTGGTAGCGGAGCTTTTCGAGGTCGAAGTTGTCGTCTATGCCGCAGCCGAATGCGGTAATCATGTTCTTTATCTCGTCGGAGGACAGCACTTTGTCGATGTTTGCCCGCTCGACGTTGAGTATCTTGCCGCGGAGGGGGAGGATGGCCTGTCTGCGGCGGTCGCGCCCTAGCTTGGCGCTCCCGCCCGCCGAGTCTCCCTCGACCAGGAATATCTCGGAAAGCTCGGGGTCTTTTTCGGAGCAGTCCGCAAGCTTGCCGGGCAGCGAGCCGCCGTCCATAAGGCTTTTGCGCTCGGCTTCGCGGACTTTCTGTGTTTTGAGCCTTATTTTGTAAGTTCCGTATATTTTTTCCATTATGGTCTTTGCCTGCGAGGGGTTTTCCTCAAGGAAGGCCATAAGGCGTTCGTTCGTGGTGCTCTCGACGAAGCCGCGGATATCGCTGTTGCCGAGCTTGGCCTTGGTCTGGCCCTCGAACTGCGGCTTTACTAGCTTTACGGAAATTATGGCTGTCATGCCCTCGCGGACATCCTCGCCCGTGAAGCTGTCGTCTTTTTCCTTGAGCACGCCTGTCCTGCGGGCATAATCGTTGAACACGCGCGTGAGCGACGAGCGGAAGCCTGCGAGGTGCATGCCGCCCTCTATGGTGTTTATGTTGTTTGCGTACGTGAAAATGGTTTCGTTGAACCTCTTGGTGTACTGGATGGCGATCTCGAGCTCGGCGTCGCCGCCGCCCTCCTCGGACTGGCGGGAGGCCTCAAAGTAGATGATATCTGCGTGGATGGGCTCCTTGTTTGCGTTCTGGTGCTTGATGAACTCACGGATGCCGCCCTCGTAGAAAAAAGATTCCTTGCGTTTCTTGCCGTCACGCTCGTCAACGATGTTTATGCGAACGCCCTTGTTGAGAAACGCCATTTCGCGGAACCTGTGCTCGAGCGTCCCGAAGTCGTATTCTATCTCGTCAAAAATCTCAGGGTCGGGACGGAACATGGTTTTCGAACCCGTCTTTTTGGACTCGCCCACGACTTCGAGGCCTGAAGTCGGCTCGCCACGCGAATACGTCTGCCTGTAGAGCTTGCCGTCGCGCTTTATCTCCACTTCCATATACTCGGAGAGCGCGTTGACCACAGAGGCGCCGACGCCGTGCAGGCCGCCTGAGACTTTGTAGCCGCCGTCGCCGCCGAACTTGCCGCCTGCGTGCAAAACGGTATGTATGACCTCGACGGCCGGTATGCCCAGCTTCGGGTGGATATCGACGGGCATGCCCCTGCCATCGTCCTCTACCATGATGGAGTTGTCCGCCTGTATCTTTATGTCAATGTTCTTGCAATATCCAGCAAGCGCCTCGTCGACGCTGTTGTCCACTACTTCGTATACCAAGTGGTGCAGGCCCCTTGCGCCTGTGCTCCCGATGTACATGCCCGGTCTGGTCCGGACGGGCTCAAGGCCCTCTAACACTGTTATTTGTTCTGCATCGTATCTCTGCTGTTCGACGTCGGCCGCCATAAAGTTTTTCCTCCGGTTTCTCCAATAATGAACGGGGTTTTGACCGCAAAAACCCTACATTAGATTATAGCACAAAACGCCCCTTTTTCGGGGGCGTTTTTCGGCTGTAATATTATCGTAACACAAGTTCTGGCTTTGCGCTTTCTACAGGCCTGCCCCTGCCCCGCCGTTTAGCTTTTTGTCCCCGGGGAATGGGTTTACGAACACCCTGGCGCCAAGCTCGGTGTCGAGGTTCAGCAGTTTGCCTTTGTCCTCCCCTATCAATTCCACTCTGCTGACGATGTCGCCGGCATCGGATTCTTCTTCGACCTGCTCGTTCACGTACCACATGATGAATTGGTAGCCGGCGTGGTCGTTTTCCTGCATGGCAAGGGTCGCTATGGCGTTTATCCGCGCGGTGACTATCTCTTCATGGGCAAGTACCCTCTTGAAGATGTCGTCGATGCCTGAGAAGTCTGTGTCGGGCGCGTCTATGGCGGCAAGGGCGGGGATGGCGCCACGGTCCAGGATGTATTGGTACATGTGGATGGAGTGCGCCATTTCCTCCTGCGACTGCACGTACAGCCAGTTTGCGATGCCGTTCAGCCCTGCGTCCTCCGCATAGGCCGACATCGAAAGATACAGATACGCGGAATAAAGCTCTGCGTTCACCTGCTCGCTCAAGGCTTTTGCCATTTTTTCACTTATCACCATTGTGATCTCCTTTCCCCTCTACGTAAATTATGCAAAAATCGTTTATTTATTATTGAAAATTAAATAACATTATACGGGATATGTCAAGGTAGAGGCTTATCTGCCACGTGAAGTGAGGGAGAACATCTCGCGTTCGATGGCACGGAGCTTTTTGCGGCGGGCTTTGTGGTCGGGCATGTAGCGGGCGACAACGGCGTGAAAGGCGGCGCTATGGTTTTTTTCCGCGATGTGGGCGAGTTCGTGGACGACTATATAGTCTATGACATCTTCGGGCATAAGCATAAGGCGGTAGGGGAAGCAAAGGCTGTCTTTGAAATTGCAGCTACCCCAGCGTCGCGTGGCCGAAGTAATCTTTACGCCCGTAGGCCGGACGCCCATAATGGCGGCGAAGTGCTGCACACGGGCGGGCAGGTAGGCCTTGGCCTTTTGCCTGAGCTCTTTTATCTGCCCTTCTGTCAGAGAGTTGATGTTTTCTATGCTAATGACGGAAATCCACCCATTCCGTGGCGCCGAAGGCTGTCACTTTCCGTTTGGCCGGCGTTGTTTCGGAAATGACCTTGCCGTTTCTGACCACATAAAGGCACTCCGGCAGCAACCGAATTGTTTCCGCCTCGTCCTTTGCGTCAATTATAACAAAATTTGCGGGCTTGCCGACCTCTATCCCGTATTTGTCGTCTATGCGGAGGGCGCGGGCGGAGTTCTTGGTCACCATGTCCATCAAGAGGGCCATCTGGGAGTGGCCGTTGAGGTGGCCTATGTGGGCGAGCAGGTTTGCGGCGGCGCTCATGCTGCCTTTGCCCATGGCGTACCACGGGTCCATGATGGAATCGTGGCCTATGCAGACGTTGACGCCGGCGGCGGTGAGCTCGTCGGCACGTGTGATGCCACGTTTCCTCGGGTAGCCGTCGAGCCTGTTTTGGAGGACGGCGTTGTCGAACGGGTTGACTATCATGTTCATTTCGGCTTTTTTCAGGAGCCCTATAAGCTTGAATGCATAATCGTTGTTGTAATTGTGCATGGCTGTGGTGTGGCTTGCTGTGGCGAGGCCTTGCATGCCGCGGTTTATGCACTCTTTCGCCATGACTTCGGAGAAGCGGCTTTGCGGGTCGCCGGTCTCGTCGCAGTGGACATCTATAAGCAGGCCGTGCTTTTCCGCAAGGTCAAAGACGTATTCTATCTCACGGACACCGTCCTCCCTGGTGTACTCGATATGGGGGGCGCCGCCTACGACGTCCACGCCGAGCTCTATGGCTTTTTGTATCTGTAGCGTGCCGTCGGGCGTTGTGAATACGCCGTTTTGCGGAAATGCCGTGATCTGGATATCGACTATGCCGCGCATTTCTTCGCGTAATTTTGCTAGGGCGCGGACGGTGAGCAGGCTAGGGTCGGTGCAGTCTGCGTGGGTGCGGACGAACAGGACGCCGTTCGCTATGTACCATTTCATCACTTCACGGGCGTTTTCGAGCAGGATGTCCTCGGTCAGGCCGGCCTGCCATTCGTTCCAGATGTCGATGGCTTCGAGCAGGGTGCCGGACTGGTTTGGGCGGGTAAGGCAGGCGACGGACAGTACGGCGTCCAGATGGACGTGCGGGTCTATGAATGGGGGGATGAGCAGGTTGCCGCAGGCATCGATGGGGGCGGGGGCGGGGGGGGGGGGGGGGGCGCGT
>WRMW01000013.1 GCA_009776955.1 Clostridiales bacterium
GGGGGGGGGGGGGGGGGGGGGGGGGGGGGGGGGGGGGGGGGGGGGGGGGGGGGGGGGGGGGGGGGGGGGGGGGGGGGGGGGCGGGGGCGGCCGCTTGCGGCCGCCCCGTTGCATCAGGAATAGGGCTGATTTTTGAAATCAGCCCATGTCCATCGACTTCAATGCGCTTCAGGCCTGTTTCCCCTCGGAGCTTTGCATTTTCAATTATCATTTTCTAAAGCCTCTCTTTTGCAAGTATACCTTTTTTCTTTTTGTCTTGCTAGAAGCGGAACTCCACACCCATTTTGCACAATTCGTCTTTGATGCGGTCGTACCTTTCCTGCCATGCGGGGAGCGGCACTATCTTTCGTATGTCGTATACCTCGTCGAACGGTACGCCGAAGTCCGGATTCTCGAAGGTATGCTCGTATTTTGCGACGAGCTTCCTTATGAGGCCGTTGCCCTGCTCCGCTGTCATGCCCTGGTGGAACGCCGAATCGACGACCTCTGCAAATAGCCTGTTTTCAAGACCTGAGCAGTTTGGATAGACGCCGTTGGTGGCGCCGAGGGCGTCGGTGTGCAGGCAGCTGAGCTCTTGGGACAGCGCGAGCGCCGCCGTTTCGTAAAGAAGCTCGTCGGTGCCCGTGCCGCACATAGTCCAGGCGTCCGCAAGGATGGATATGGGCGCATTGCGGGCGAACGCCCTGCCTATGACGCTGTTCATCCACATGCCCTCACGGGTGCTGACCGCCACGTATTTGTTGTGTATGGCGTGCAGGCAGTGCATCTGCACGCCGTAAGCGGCGGTGGCGAATATGATGGCTGCGGCGCCCACGATGGCGGCCCCTTCGGGGCCGCCTGCGAAGCCCCCGATGATGGGATCCATCAGGCTTGTGGTGTAGGCGGGGTATTCAAGCCCGGTCATAACGCGCGCGAGGCGGATGTTGTCGGTCTTGAGCTCGGAGAGGACGGGTATCATGTGCGAGTCGCTTGTACGCATATAGCGGTCGTTGCAGATGGCGAGCGTGCCGAGCGCGGTGGCGCTGCTTTCGCCCGCTGCGTAGATATGGGTGCCAGGGCGGCCGTAACGCTCAAAGGCCTCCCTCGTCCATATAAGCTCCTGGCGCGTGGCGCGTATCTCCAATGGGCCGCCCGTCTTTACTTCCATGCCCTCGATGCTGACCAACGAGCCGGGTATGATGATGTCCAGAAGCGGCTCGGCGGCGTACGACATCATGATGGGCAGAAAAAGTTCTTCGGGCAGGGGCGTGCCTGGGCAGCCGCCGCAGACGGTCATTTTGTAGCCATCGTTCACTTTGCGGGCGCGCATTGTGCGGGCGTCCTTTCCCACGCCGAGAACCATTTCCTTGGGCGCGGTCTCCATGGCAAGCAGCAGCTCCTCCCTCGAAAACCGTATGATGCGGTTTGTGTCGATGCAGAAAAAGCCCATAATGTCGCACAGCTCCAGGGCCGCTTGGAACAGGCTGTCCGCCATCTCGTCGCTATCGACTATCACGTTGTCCTTGTCGTATTTGATGCCGTATTTCGCGATGAGCTTTTTGTTTTCGGTGAACAATTTCATGTTGAAATCGTCTTCTTTGATATAGTCGCCGGTTTCGGCACGGCGCAGTACCTCGAATATGTTCATTGTTCTTCTCCTTTGTACGTTTACGATGCGAAGGCTTCTTTCAGCACGTCGACGCCGTTTATGGCGGTGCTGCCGTACAGGGCGCCTATGGACTCGGCGAACTCGCGCGTGACTGCTCCGCCTCCCACTATTACGCGGTACTTGTCCTTGAGGCCACGCACTTCGAGCAGCCCCATGACTTCCCTGGCGAAGGGCAGGCTTGTGGTCAGCAGGGACGAAAGCCCTATGACGTCGGCGCCGCTCTCCTCGGCCTTGTCGATAAAGGCGTCGGCCTTGACGTTGTTGCCGATGTTCACGACGTTGAAGCCGCCCACGCGAAGCATTGTTGCCAAAATATCACGTCCGATGTCGTGGATGTCCCCCTCAAGGTTGCCTATCACGACTTTGACCGGCTTTGCGACCGAGCCGCTGCCCGATATCTTCTCCAATTCGGGGGTCAGAAGCTCCATGGATTCCTGCATTGCCTTGCCGCCCATCATCAAGTCGGGCAGAAAGAGCTCCATGCTCTCGAACCTGACGCCAAGCTCCGTGATGCCTGCGCTGAGCGACGCTACGATGTCGAGCGCCGTCTCGCCGCCTGCCAGGGCTTCCTGCACCATTTCGACTGTGGATTTCTCCCGCGAGTCCTCGTACAGGCTTTTTTCGATTTTTCCTAATAATTTCTTGCTCATGGCGATACCGTCCTTTCTTGTTTTTTACTGGCTTGCTTTGATGCTTTCTGCCGGAGTCTCCGGGCATATTTTCACGATGACGAGGTAGATGATGGCAGTCACGATGGTGGTGGCGTAAATGGCGCCTATCGTGTCCATGATGAAGCCTGTGTTGTTTGCCAGGAAGTAGAATGCCATTCCTGCGAACCATGCGATGACCGCGCGGGGGTTGAAGCCGTTTTTGTACCAGTATGCGCCGCCGACCTTGGCTGCCTGCGACCAGTCGTAATTTCGCTTTTTTACAACGTAGAAGTCGATAAGCAGGATGGGCAGGAACGGGGCGAAAATCATGCCGATGTACTCTAGGAAGGTCATAAAATAATATACCAAGCTACCAGACGCAACTGGCAAAAGCGACCCTGCTATCGTTATTATTGCAACAATTATTATTGTTTTCCTGGCGCCTGCGCGCGGGATGATGTTGTTTATCGACATCGAGGCGGCGTAGATGTTTACGCAGTTTGTGGTGCAGGTCGCGACCACGAGGATGATCATGGCGGCCCAGCCGAGGCCGAGGGCGTTCATGACGCTTGAGGGGTCGGACGCGTCGGGGTCGAAGATGCCCGTCTCCGAGGCGGTGACGATGACTCCTATCAGCCCCACTATGGCGAACCAGAACAACGCGACGTTTGCGCCTATCATGGGGGCTATTGTTGCGCCTGATTTCTTCTTGGTGTAGCGGGTGAAGTCGCAGATGGCGGGAATCCAGCCGAAGCTGAAGGCCACCATGATGTCCATGCCTTTGCCGAACGGGATATGGATGTCGGCGGGGGGCGTCCAAGTGAGCAGGACCGAGAGGTCGTAGTTTTGCACGAGGATGACCGTCTGCCATATGGTGAGCCCGATAAGCAGCACCATGGCAAAGCGTTCGGCGATTTTGATGGAGTGGGAGCCGCTGACGGCCACTATGAGGACTTGGATGGCGCTGCATATCAGCACGCCCGCGACCATAATGGGTTTGTAGCCTTCCTCGCCGTACGCCGGCGTGCCGAACACGCTTTGGAAGATAAAGGTCATGGCTACGGCCGCGAAGTAGGTGTTGACGCTGCACCAGCCCACGAACTGGATGGCGTTCAGGACTGTGGGCATAAGCGAGCCCCTGATGCCGAACGAGGCGCGGGCGAGCCCCATGGTCGAGGTGCCGACTTTGTAGCCCATGTACCCGACCAGCGCCATGACCGCGTAGGCTATCGGGTTTGCGACGAGGATGATGGTAAGGCCGCCCGCCAGACCGAGCGCTGCTATGACGCCGCCCGTGTACCATGAGGACGGGGTGGCGTTTGCGCCCAACCATGTGGCCACCATGTCCCAGAAGCCGTAGTGACGGGCGGCCTTGGGGACGACTTCGTCGACTGCGTACTCTTGCTTGACTTCGGCGGTGTTGGCGTTGGCGCTTTCGGTATTGGTGTTTTTTTCTTCTGACATAGTCCTGTCCTCCTTTGCCGGTAATCTGTTTTTACCAATTTGCCGCTAAAATAAATGTAAAATGACGAAAAAGTGCGAGTCATTTTATATATTGGAATTATACCACTATTTTCGAATGTTTTCAAGTTGAATTGTGAGATTTTTGGCGGTTTTTTGGACAGTTAAGAGGTAAGGTCTGGTATATATAATGGAATTATATTATTATTTTAGAATGTTTTAAGCTGGCTTGTGAAGCTTCTTGGCTATTGTTGGGGGAGGGTCTGGTGTTTATAGGGGGGTTCTGGTGTTTATGAGCGAGGGTTCTGGTAATTATGGGGGAGGGTTTTGGTGTTTATGGAGGTTCTGGTGCTTTTTGATGTTTAGAGCTGTGTTGCAAGGGCTTCGAACTCGGGTTCGGTGATGACGGCGATGCCGAGGGCACGGGCTTTTTTGTTTTTCGAGGAGGGAGAGGAGGCGTCGTTGTTTATGAGGTAGTCGGTTTTGGGGCTGACGGAGGAAGAGACGCGACCGCCTAGGGACTCTATCCTGTCGACAAGTTGTTCACGGCTTTTGTAGCCCTCTAGGGAGCCAGTGATGACGAAAGCGAGGCCTGCAAGGGGCAAGGGTTCATCGCCTATTGACGATAAATGGCTGGGGGCGGGCGGATCCGCGAAGCGGACCTCGGAAACGACATTCGAGACGGCAGCACGGTTGGCGGGGTCGGCGAACCAGGCGGTGTAAAGGTCGGCTATGGTGCCGCCCACGCCGGGGACGCCCGTAAGCGTATCCAAATCGGCGCTTTCGATGCGATCCCAGTCGTTTCCGAACGACCGCGCGATCGCCTTTGCCGTAGCCGTGCCTATTTCGGGGATGCCAAGCGCCACAAGCAGGCGATCCGCGGTCGTCGCCCGCGCCTTGTCTATCGCCGCGATAAGGTTCTCGTAAGACTTATAGCCAAATCCCTCCATATCCACGATTACATCTTGGTGCTGCGAAAGCCGGAACACATCGGCAAGCTCGTGCAAAAATCCGGCAGCGATAAATTTTTCGAGCGTCTGCTCCGACAGCCCCTCTATATTCATGCATGTGCGGCTTACGAAGTGCGTAAACGCCTTCAGCCTCTTGGCAGGGCAATTGCCGTTCGTGCAATGCAGCGTCTTGATGCCGTCCGCATCGTTTATCTCGGTCTGGGCGCCGCAGACAGGGCAGGCGGAGGGCGGCCGCTCCGTGCCGCTCCTCGTCAGGTTCTCCGATATCTGCGGGATTATCATATTTGCTTTGTAGACCTTGATGCGGTCGCCTTTCCCAAGCGCAAGTTCCTCAAGTATGCTCACGTTATGGACGCTTGCACGCGAGACGGTGGTGCCCTCCAGCTCGACCGGCTCGAACACGGCTATGGGGTTGATAAGGCCAGTCCGTGACGCGCTCCATTCTATCTCGACAAGCCCCGTTTCGGCCTCCTCGTCCTCCCATTTGAACGCCATCGCGTCCCGCGGGTACTTTGCGGTCGCGCCGAGCGACGCACTGTACTCCGTATCGTCGTATTCGAGGACCAGACCGTCCACAGGAAGGTCCAGGCCACCGGCGGCGGCTTCCTGCGAGAAGCGGGCGATGGCGTCTCCGAGCGTGGCGGCGGCCACAAGCTCGGAACGCACCGCCTCAAAGCCCTGGGTGCGGAGAAAATCCATTTTATCCTTGCGGCTTTCCCCGCCCCCGCCCTCGACAAGGGCGAAAGCGTAGAACCGCACGCGTCGGCGGGATGTGACGGCGCTGTCAAGCTGCCGAACGCTGCCACTCGCCAGATTCCGAGGATTCTTGTACTTTGCGCCCACATCCTCTATCTCACGGTTTATCGCCTCGAAGTCCGAATACCTTATGACAGCCTCGCCCCGCAGCACGAGCCGCCCCGCATACGGTATTTTCAGCGGAAGATTCGCGAAAGTCCGCGCTCCCGCAGTCACCACCTCGCCAACCACACCGTTGCCGCGCGTCACCGCCCCCACAAGCTCGCCGCCCTCATAGGTCAGCGCCACGGTAAGCCCGTCAAGCTTGTACGACAGCAGCCCCGCCTGCTCGCCGAGCCATGCCACAAGCTCCCCCGCATCCTTGGTCTTGTTGAGCGAGAGCATCGGCGCCGGGTGCGTCTGCTTCACCAGCTCCGAGCTCACCTCATACCCCACGCGCTGCGTCGGGCTGCCCGCAAACACCACGCCGCTCGCCTGCTCCATGGCAACAAGCTCATCGTACAGCCTGTCGTATTCCAGGTTGCCCATAATCTCGGCGTTGCCGTCGTAGTACGCCCGCGCCGCTTCCTTGAGCCGTTCCGTCAGCCCGCCCTGCTTTTCAAGAGTGTTGTTTATTACCATCGTTTTTCAAAACCCCTATGGCTTTGGCTGTTTCTTTTCTATATCCTTTGCCAATTTGTCTATTGTGTCGTCTACCAAGGCTTGGGAGTCTACGGTTTCCGCAACTTCAGCCATAGCCTTTGCCAAGTCGTAGTAAAAATCTTTGTCGCCGGTAAGCCTGTGCCAAAATTCTTCGCCTATATAGACTTCGTAATCATTGGAAAACTTCTTCACAAAGGCATTCAGCTCTTTTTCCTCGCCATACAGAAGGCCGAGAGCCAAATCGTTTGCCTGCAGAGGAAGGCGGTTTGTCTTGGCTAGATTTTTGATGCCTTTGAAATGATTGCTGATTGTTTCGATGTCATCATTGTTTAGCGCCTGCGGGCCGGACTTGACCTGACAATATTTTTTGCGACCATCTACAGCGTCTATGAATTCAATATCTATGCCTGGGACTGTTGAGCCGAGCGAACTGTCAAGAACGGTGCTGATGAAGCCCTGCATTTGAGTTCCGAAGGTTGTGGTTATTGAAGTTCCCAACACCCGTGGCAATACAGCGACTGTCGCAAGTGAGCGATAGCTGGAATCTCCGCAATAGTAATTTGCAAGATACGGCCACAGAAAAGGATTTATTTTTATCTCGTCAAGATTGGCCAGCTTCTTTGTGTTTATCACATGCGGAGCCACAATATTCTCCTGCATCCACAGCTTGGCCTTTTTCAAAATCTTTTTCTTTTCCGCCTTTTTCATTGCAAAACCTCCTTATAGCCTAGGTTTGCGGGAGTCTGCTTCAAACACCCCCGTGTCTAGAATCTGCCTGGTCAACGCCTCAACAACAGGCGGGGATACGGCATTGCCGAACTGCTTTTTCGCTACACGCTCATCGTGGTGCGGTCTAAAGCTGTCAGGAAAGCCTTGTATCCTTTGTGTCTCTGCGACCGATGGCGGCCGATATTTTTTATGTGCAATAATCCGTGACAAAAACTCCCTCTTGTATTCGTCCGGGGCTACGTCCGTCTTGATGTAGTCGGTAACCACGACATCACGGGTTCCTGATGCGGTAAGAGTCGAAAAAATCTTCGAATACGGCATATACATACGATAAACTCCGCCAATCCCGGATGAATTCTTCGAATTTGTAAATTCGTATCTGCCATTCGGCTTTCTCAGCAAGCCTTTGCTGACAAGCTCTCCTAGCTCCTCCTCCGATATGTCTGGCACGAATTCCCTGATGTCTTCCGATGACAGCGGATTGCCATCCTTGTTGCCATACTGCTTGCGACGGCGGTTTTTCATTATTGCAATCATTATGTCCTTTTGGCGTGTCGTAGTATCCGCAAGGTCCCAGGAATGTATAGTTGAATGCCCGTTTCTCGTATCGCACAACGTGAAAAAATCGTTGAGTTCATCCTCTTTTTGAAAAGCATTGCGGGCTTTTGGGATATGTTCTCCAAAAAGTTCCTCGGGTGCAAACTTCCTTTTGTCGACATCCCTGTTTTCCACACCATCCAGATATTTTGCCAAATTGTCATGCACAGCCGAGCCGATTGGGAACGCAAAATTGGAAAAATTGGAGGCATATTCATCACGAAAACCGACTATGAAAATCCTCGCCCTGATTTGCGGCACGCCGAAATCATAAGAGTTTAGGATGTCGGCCTTGACTATATACCCAAGTTCCCTGAAGCTGTTTAGGATCAGATCAAGGTTTTGCGTATTTCTTGGGTCGCACAAGCCTTTTACGTTTTCAAAAATAAACACTTTGGGCAAGGACAGCCTTACAAGCCTTACAGCATCATGCCACAACTTTCCTCGCGGGTCTGCGAAGCCAAGCATTTTGCCCGCCACAGACCATGACTGGCAAGGGACTCCCCCTACCAGCAAATCCGTTTGCGGTATACTTCTTATTTCCGTTATGTCGCCCAAGTTGTCATTTGCACTATCTCCAAAATTATCTATGTACGCACCAATGCAAGGTTTGTCAATCTCCGAAAAACCAAGGCATCTGCCCCCCAAAGCATCGAGTGCTATTCGAAAGCCGCCTATCCCGGAAAACAAGTCGATGAATGTGAACCTATGCATACCGAAACCTTTCTTTTTGCTATTCGCAAACGTACGTTTGCCACATTCTATCATAGGAAATTGACTGTTTCAACATATTTGTTTGCGATTTCTTAAAGCCTTTCCAGGGGAGCAATATCCAGGGCGAGTTTTTTGCGGCCCTCGGTGTCGAACATGACAGTGGCGAAGCCGCCTTCCGACTCAATCACGAGGCCGGCGCCGAACTTGCGGTGTGCGACGCGGTCACCTACATTAAGATCCAAAACTGCCCCGCCGCGTTGTTTCACCTCCGCTTTTGCGGTCTCAAACGCCCCCCGTGGCGTCCCAACGGCAGACCCGACGCCCCTGTTGCCCCCCCGTGGCGTTCCGGCGGCAGACCCGACGCCCTTGTTGCCCCCCCGTGGCGTCCCGGCGGCAGGGCTAGCCCCCCGTGGCGAACCCCCTCCAGATCGGCCCCCCCATGGCGAACCCCCTGCAGGGCGGGCACCCCCCCAATCCTCTGCGGGATTGCCGTGCAGATAGCCCGAAAGCTCGCCGCCAGGCATGTCCGCATCCGGGTCGAGGACGCCTTGGTCAAGTTCGTTCAGGAAACGCGACTCCATCGTGTAATCGCGGTGCCCGTATATCATGCGGCTTTTCGCGCGGAGCAGATATAGCCGCTCCATGGCGCGGGTCATGCCGACGTAGCAAAGGCGGCGTTCTTCCTCTATCTCGTCATCGCTGGCAGGCCCTCGCAGCGACGGGAACAGGCCTTCTTCCATCCCGGGCAGGAACACCACCGGGAACTCCAGGCCCTTGGCGCTGTGCATCGTCATAACGACCACGGCGTCCGCATCGCGGTCCAGATTGTCCACGTCGCTCATAAGAGCCGTCTTTTCGAGGAACGAGGCGAGCGTAAGGTTTTCGTCCTCGGCCTCGCTCGCTACTATGGCGCTGCGGAACTCAAGCAGGTTTTCCACCCGCGCCATGTCCTCTATTGCGCCTTTTTCCTCAAGCGCCTTCATATAGCCCGTCTTTAATAGCAGCTCGTCGTAAAAGTCGGAGACGCTCATCTGGTCGATAATGTCGGCGTAGGAGGTCATAATGGCCGCAAACCCATAAGCAGCATCCGCGGTTTTGCCGGTCAAAGGGGCAGCTCTATCGCCTATTAACGATAAATCGTCCCTTGCACCGTCCCCTGCTCCGCCGTCCCTTGTACCCCCCCCCTCCGCAGCCAAGAACTCCAGCATGCTCACGCCCGCCCGCCCCGCAGCGGCCGCGATTGCCGCCACGCTTTTCTCGCCGATGCCGCGACGGGGCTCGTTGATTATTCGCATAAACGCCACATCGTCCTTGGGGTTGGCGGCGAGGGCCATGTACGAGAGCATGTCCTTCACCTCTTTGCGGTCGTAATAGCGGACCTGGCCGAGCACGCGGTACTTCAGGCCGTGCGAAATAAAGGCTTCCTCGAAGGTCCGCGACTGGGCGTTCGTGCGGGTCAGCACAGCCATGTCCCTGAGCGGGCGTCCAGCGGCTGCCAGGCGCGTGACCTCCCCCGCAACGAACCGCGCTTCTTCTCTCTCGTCGTAAACCTGCCGATAGATGACCTTGTCGCCCGCGCCCTTGCTCGTCCAAAGCGCCTTGTCCTTTCGCCCCTTGTTGCCGCGAATCACGGAATTGGCGCAATCCAAAATGTTGGCATGCGAACGGTAATTCTGCTCAAGCTTGATGACGCACGCCCCCTTGAAATCCTTCTCGAAATCGAGGATATTGCGGATATCCGCCCCGCGCCACCCATAGATCGACTGGTCATCGTCGCCGACCACGCAGAGGTTGCCGCTCCGCTCGGCGAGCATCTTCACGAACATATATTGCGTGTGGTTCGTGTCCTGATACTCGTCCACCATTATGTAATGGAATTTATTTTGATAATATTCGAGCACGTCCGGGTGCTCCTTGAACAGACGCACGGCATTCGTGAGCAAATCGTCGAAATCCATGGCGTTGTTGCGTTTCAGGGTTTCTGCATAACTCCGGTACAACTCGGCGAGGTGGCGTCTGCGGGGGCCGACGTATGTGCCCGCCGCTTCGGTTTCGGCAAGCAGGGCTTCGGGGGTCTTGCCGTCCTCCTTGAATCCGCCGATGGCAGCGAGCACGTATTGGGGGCTGAACTGCTTGGGGTCGAGGTCGAGCTCCTTGACGCATCGCTTGATGGCGGCCTTTTGGTCGGTAGGGTCGTAGACGGCGAAATTGTTGGTATAACCAAGACGGTCGGCGTATGAGTGGAGTATGCGGAGGCAGGCCGAGTGGAACGTGAGGATCCAGAGGCCGCCGTAGCCCGACATCCGCTTCAGCAGCGACTCGCCCTCCCGCTCCATCTCCTCTGCGCCGTATATCAGCTTCGCAACGCGCTCACGCATCTCCCCCGCCGCCTTGTTCGTGAAAGTTACCGCCAGCATATTCCTTGGGTTGATGCCCTCGTCAAGAATAAGACGGGCTATGCGGTGCGTCATAACGCTGGTTTTGCCGCTACCCGCGCCGGCCAGTATAAGCAGAGGCCCCTCCCCGTGGAGTGCCGCCTCACGCTGCTGTTCATTTAAGTGGTCAAGATTCAGCATTTTTTGTTATCATACAACCTCTTTCAACATGATAACCCTTGGGTTGTCAGGGGTCAAGTTCCGACAAGCACCTCGCCCTAACTCATCGCCCGACGGCAGGCCGACGATGCCGCAAAGCCATGCTTTCGACAGCACGGAACGATATGGGGATGAAAAACCCATGCATCAATCGCTTTGGAATGCTATAATGGCAAGAGGTAATGCAAATGGCAGCAGATGTAAAATCTAAACTGAAATTCATGGATTTTTGTGCAGGTATTGGCGCAGGCCGCCTTGGCGTCGAGCGCGGAATGAATGCTGTTTGCGTTGGCTATTCTGAAATAATGCAATCTAGCATAAAAACATACAATCTTCTCCACGATGCTATTGATGAAAAGAACTTTGGCGACTTGACTGGAATAAGCACTGATGAATTACCTGATTTTGATGTTATGATTGCAGGCTTCCCATGCCAAACATTCTCAATTATAGGGCAACGACAGGGGCTTGAAGACGATAGGGGGCAAATAATTTATCATTTGATAAAAATCTTGAAGAACAAAACTGTCCCATATTTTATATTGGAAAATGTCAAAGGCTTGATAAACCACGACAAAGGAAACACCTTGAGGACTGTTGTCAAATTGTTGGAAGAAGCAGGCTACCATACCGAATACAGAATACTGAATTCCGTCAATTACGGCGTCCCCCAAATGAGGGAGCGGGTTTACTTTGTAGGCATAAGGAAAGAAAAGGCCAAGCAAGGCGAGTTCGTTTGGCCTGACGAAGTAGAAACGCCTGATGTAAGAGAATACCTATGCAATGAGAACCCTACGTTTTTGGATCCGAATGACAAAACATTCCAGAAGTACCTAGGCAACAAGTACAATAAAGGCAGGGTCGACATAAACGAAATATTGAAAAAGGAATATCTCGTTATAGATACAAGACAATCCGATTTAAGGACTTATGAGTGGAAAGTCCCGACGCTTCGAACGGGAAGACACGGCATACTGTATGTGAAAAATGGCAAGCTGCATAAGTTATCTGGCTTTGAAAGCTTGTTGTTGCAAGGCTTTGACAAGGATAGAGCCAGGCAAACAACCGGGAAGGTGGCTGAGCAGTGTTTGTTGTCGCAAGCAGGGAACGCCATGACGGTTTCGATAATAGAGCAAATATCGGCTCGGTTGTTGAGCTATATAGAAAGCATGGCGTAAGTCATCAAAACCACAGCGCCGTCGCAGCATAAGTAATCACGCAGACAATAGCCGTGCAGAACAGCGCATACTTCAGCGTCGCCCGTATGATATCGCCCTCGCGCCCGTCCAGGCCGCCTATCTGCAGCCCGATGGCGACGCTCTGCGGCGATATCATCTTGCCCATCGCCGCCGCCGACAGCCCCCCCGACGCAATCCATGCGGGATTCGTCCCTATCGCCTGTGCCGCCCCCACCTGCAGAGGCCCGAAAAGCACAGACCCCGCCGTGTTGCTGCCCGTGATGAAAGTGCCGAGCATCCCTATCACAGGCGCCACTAGCGGGTAATAGCGTGCAAAAACCGCGATAAGCATAAGCGCGATGGCCTCCGTCATCCCGCTGCGGTCCATGATCTTAGCCATCGCGACAATGGCGATAATGGTGATGAACAGGTTTCGCGATTCGAGAACGGTGTCCCTTGCGATTCGCAAAAACCCGGCGAGCCCCTGCCCTTGCACAAGGCACGAAACAACGATCGCCAACAATATCAGGATGCCTGGGTTGACCGACAGCCCTGCAAGATTCGCAACAATAACGAGGACGAACAATACGCCAAAGGGCAGGCAGGCGCGAAAAGCCGAGACCGTGGAGGGGGAAGGGGAGGGGGGGTGTTTCTTATTGTGCTCGCTGTCTTTGCAAAAACGCTTGCATGCCACGGCGGTGCAGGCTAGGGCGCATAGCGAGCCGAGCAGCGCGGGCATCTCAGGCCCTATAAAATGGGCGACAAACAGCATGGGCAGAGCGAATGACAGTCCTGAAATCAATGTGATGCAAAAAACGCCCCTTATGGCGCGAACGCCGCCCCCCACGAGCATTACCAAGAAAAACGGCATTATTATTGTGGGGATGAAAAGCTGCAAGGTGATGTCGAACCCCAAAACACTGGCGTCCAACCCCGTTGCGTCGGAAAGCGTCAGGACGGGTATCCCGATGGTGGCGAACGGCGTCGGCGTGCTGTTTGCAACAAGGCAGGCCACCACCGCGAGCATGGGGCTGAAGCCGAGCGAGACGAGGATGGCGCCAGGTATGAGCACGGGCGTGCCAAAGCCCGCGACCGCCTCAAGGAAGCCCCCGAACCCCCACGCCAGAATCAGCACGAGGACGCGCCTGTCGGGTGAAATGCCCGTGAGCATCTGCTTTATCTTCTCCATTCCGCCCGTCTCGGCAGAGTATTTATAGAGAATCGTCGCGGAAACGATGACGATAAGGATGGGCCACAACGCAAGTACAAGGCCCTCAAGCGCCGCCGCCCCAAGCGCCGCAGGCGCCATGCCGTTGACAAAGAACGCTATCGCCCCCGCAAACGCGAGCCCGAACGCGCAGGCGATGTGCCCAGGGTGACGCAGCACGCAAAACGACACAAACAGCCATGCGATGGGCACCACAGCGAACGCAAACAAAACAATATCAGATGCCATTGTCATAATAGACGCATTATATCAGAGATTTGGGGACAATTTGGGTGGTTGCTTCAGTTTTGCCGCCCGTGGCGCCCGTGCCCGCCGTGATGCCCGCCCCTATAATAATTTTCCTGGTCTTGGCTTGGTGCTTGGTTCTGGTAGCGGTTTTGGTCTGTGTTTTGGTTTTGGTCGTAATAAGGGCATTCTCGCCAATTTTGGTGGTGGCGGCCTTCCCTGTGGAAGTGGTGTCCGTCCGCGTCCTGGCAACGATACCAATAGTAGACTGTGTCGTCATCGGGGGAAGCTGAATATGGGGGTTCGATGACGGGGTCAGATTCCGTGGGCATAATATCGGAATCCAACACTATTTCCGCAGATTCCGTAGAGACCGTCTCTGGCACAACGCTCTCGCTCTGGCCGGAAAGCGTGAACGCGCTGCCCGCCCAAAAACTAAACACTGCCACAACTGCTATCAATGCGATCTTCATAATGATTCTAAACCTCTCACGTTATTGCTTTCCCAATTATACCACATTACAGGCTATGAAAAATCTTTGTCTCGGAGTTTTTGAATAACTAGGTTCGTGCCCTCGACTATAAGGGGGTGCTCGACTTCCGCGAGGATACGTTTTTGAAGGGTTTCGGGGGTGTCACCTTCGAGGATGGGGGAGCGGCCTTGCAGGATGATGGCGCCAGAGTCGACGCCCTGGTCATCAACGTAGTGGACGGTCGCGCCGGTCTCCTTTTCGCCGGCCGCAAGCACGGCCTCGTGGACACGCAGGCCGTAAAAGCCGACGCCGCCGTACTTAGGCAGGAGCGATGGGTGAATGTTTATCATGCGGCCTGCGTAATGCGAACATACGTTCTTTGCGAGTATGCTCATGTATCCGGCGGTGACAACGAGATCCGTCTCGGCGCCGGCGAGAGCGGCGAGGATGGCGTCAGCCCTTTCCTCGTCATCGGGGTGGGTCTGCTTGCTGACGACGATGACGGGCACGCCGGCGCGTCGGGAGCGCTCAATGGCGTAGGCGTCCTCCTGGCTCGAAAGGACGAGGGCGATGCGGGCGTGCTGGAGGCGACCGTCTGCGGCGGCGTCGAGGAGGGCCTGGAGGTTAGTCCCCCCGCCGGAAACCATCACAGCGACGTTCATTTCCCGCATATCTGCGTTGCCCCTCACAGCACCTCCACCCCTTCCCCCATTACCACCTCGCCGATAAGGGCGGCGGCTTCGCCGCCGCCGTCCAATGCTTCAAGAACGGCTTCGGCGTCCTCGGCGGCTACGACCGCCATAAGCCCTATCCCCATATTGAACGTAGAAAACATCTCGCGCTCCTCTATGCCGCCAAGCTTCTGTATCAGCCCAAAGATTTCAGGACGCTCCCACGCCCCCTTGTCTATGCGGGCGCCGAGACCGTCCGCCAGAACGCGCGGTATGTTCTCATAGAACCCCCCGCCCGTGATGTGGACAAACGCCTTGGGCTGCGTCGCCCCAAGGATGGCACGCACCTGCTTTGTATATATTCGCGTAGGCGTAAGCAACGCCTCGCCGAGCGTCCCCCCACCACAACAAAAATCAACAGCATCATCCGCCTTTAGCCCCGCCACCTCAAACAGCACCTTGCGGGCGAGCGAAAACCCGTTGCTATGAAGCCCGCTGCTTTTAAGCCCTATGATGGCATCCCCCGCTTTGACATCCTTGCCGTCTATTATGCGGCTCTTGTCCACAAGCCCGACGCAAAATCCCGCCATATCGTACTCGTCCGACCCATAGAGGCCTGGCATTTCCGCAGTCTCCCCACCGACGAGCGCACACTCGGCTATTACGCAGCCGTCCGCGACCCCACGCACGATATCCGCGACCTTTGCGGCGTCCACGCGGCCCGTGGCTATATAATCCAGAAAGAATAGCGGCCGCGCGCCCTGGCAGAGCACGTCGTTGACGCACATCGCCACGCAGTCCTGGCCGACCGTGTCGTGCCTGTCCATCATAAAGGCGAGCATCAGTTTTGTGCCGACGCCGTCCGCCCCCGCCACAAGCACGGGTTCGCTGACGCCCGTCAAGTCCGGCATATAAAGACTGCCGAAGCCGCCAAGCCCTGAAAGCACGCCCTTGTCAAAGGTCTTTTGCACATGCTCCTTCATCAGCTTTACGGCGAGCTCGCCCTCTTTCGTGTCAACGCCCGCGTCTTTGTACGTCAGTTTCTCATCCATAATCACGAATTATACCACACCCGACCGACCGCCCCAAACATCTTCAAACAACCAACAAACAGCTCACGACCAAACCCTAACCCTCCCGACCAATCGCCTCAAACCCCAATCAACCCCCAATCAATCCCCGAACAAATACTCAAACAGACGGTTCAGCCGCACGAGCGCGAGCCGCCCCGTAATATTCTCCCCCGCATTGTAGGCATTCTCCCCTGAGAGGTCCATCACGCCTGCGTCGATGCACGCCTCCACCATATCGCCCACCGTGTCCGTGGGGTCCTCGCCCTCTGGCGTGGACATAGCGCATATGCGATAAAAAATCACCGCCGCTTCTTCTTCCGTCAGGTTTCCGGTGGGGCGGAACCGCCCTCCAGTCGCCTCCATCAGGCCTAGCTCCACCATCAAAAATTGGTCGTAATCGTCCTGCCCGCAGTCCGTCACCACGCCGTTTCTGTAGTCAGGCTCCGGCATCCATTCCTCCCATAGCGACCAATAGAGATTTGCGGCGAGCGTGGCGAACTGCCCCCTCGTGATGGCCGCATTTACATTGTGCAACGGTGCTACGAAGCCGTTTTCGAGCACCCCCCTTACATCGTCCCTCGACCAGTCGTTTGGCAGCGCGCTCTCATCGTCCACTATCAGGAACGTGAAATCCTTGGATGACGTTCTGCCGTGCGAATTTTCCGCCGTAAGCGTGAAAACATGCTCCCCCGGCGGCAACTCGTACGGCCAGACCCAGAGGAAGCTGCCGCTCATAAACTCGCGCCCGTCAAGCTCCCACGACACCCCTTCATCGAAAAGCCACCCGTCCTGCGCGTCATAAATATCCGCATCAAAGACGATTTCATCCGTTATCCTGTACTCTGGGACAGACGCCTGCGACGAAATGATTTCCGGCGCCAGATAGTCCACCCGTATCCATTCGCTGTCCGCCTCGCCCGTGTTCACGCCGTCCGTCGCAAACAGATAGAAAAAGCCCGCATCAGTGCCCGGCAACGCATCAAAATCGACCACAAAGCTCGTCTCCGTGATGTCCGCCGCCAGATTGACATACTCGCCCTCCGACGGGCAGTACCAAAGCTCGTAATATATCGTGTCGCCGTCGAGGTCGCTCCCCGCCCAACGGATTTCCGCCCGCCCGCTGAACAATTGGTCCTCGCCGATGCCGACAAACGAGACCTGCGGCACATTCGCGCTGACGCCCACGGAATAAAGCGTGTCCGCACCGTGAACAATCTTGATGGCCGTCACGCCGTCGGGGTATCGTACCGTAATGTCCAATGGTGCATAATCGCTCTCTCTTGGTGGGTTTGAGCCCGTGCGGAACGATACGTCGAAGTGTTGCGTGCTGAGAATAACGCCCCCCGCACCCTCCATCACTACGGCATACTCGCCGATGCGTCCTGGTATCACGTCCGTGCTTTCCGCCTCGTAGCTATACCATGGGCTTGCGCGGAACTCCCCATTTTTGGACAGCCGCCCGATTATGTCTAGCACGCGGATATCCTGTGCCGTTGCCGCAGCAAGCACGTCCGCCGTCTTTGCGAGGGGTGCCCCCGCAGCAACTCGATTCCCCGACAAGCCCGCTCCCGCCATGCCCGAACCCGCACCCGCCGCACCCACGTCCGTTTTGCCCAACCCCTGCAAAAGATGAAAGTCCGAGTCGCACACAGGGCACTCGACCAAGATATTGTACGGCGGCGTGTCGTTCTCTATGCCGCAGTCGGGGCACTCAAAATATTCGTCCTCCCAGTCGATAAGCCAATAATATTCGCACCCGTCGCATAGGGCGTAGATGCCGAACTCTCCGGCCGCATCCGTATGGTAGCATTCAGGGCAGGTGAGGATTACGGGGTCTGAAGTGGGGGTGGGGGTGCGGTCATCCCCCACGGCATACGCCCTGAACAATTGCTCCCAAATGCACGACGTTATCCAATAATCCTCCGTGCTATCGCCGCCCGAACCCATAAAGCTCCCCACATTGCCCAAAACCCTCATTTCTGTGGAGTTTACCGGCACTTGCTCAGGTGAAATCACTGCACCCGTGTTCGGGTTGCCGTAATCGTTCGCGGAAACGACAGCCTGCTTCATCGCAATCACATAGGAACGCATATTGTTGAAGTCGATGCCGTCCATGCCGTATGGCGGGGTGTTCACGTCAATGTTCAGCGCGCCGCCGGGGTATTCGTCGCCGATATAATAGCAATGCGCTATCTCGTGGGCGACCGTCGGCTGCATATCGCCGTCGCTCTCCGTGATGATGCTGGCGGGCTTGCCGTATGTGTAGCCCTGTATATCGCCGTACTCGCCTTGCCGCTCGGGGGCAAACCCCAGTATCAATTCATAATCCTTGTCCGGCGTCTGCAAATTCCGCAACGCCTCCCACACCTCGTAGCCGCCGTCGTCCGTCATAAGGTCGTACATTTCGTCCGAAAGGTCCAGCTCCGCCCCGAGAACGTACTCTATTCCGTCGCTCGCAAGCGGGAATGTGTCGCGCGTGAACTGTATCGCGGTCTGCCATTCGCCATTGCAGCCCACCACCCTGCCACCATAATTGGCGAGGATGGGGACGGCAAGCACCTTGATGTTCTTGGTTTCGCGTACGGTGAATGTGCGGGTGGCAACGCTCTCGCCGTATGAAAACTCGAGAGTGTACTCTCCGGCCTCCCAATTGCCCACGTCCGCCATATTGCGGGGCACAAAATACGCCTCGTGTGCATCACCGTGGCTTGTGGGCAGAAGCTCGATAAGCAGCTCGCCCTCGTGATGCACGGCTACGGACATGGAGCCGTCCTGCTCCACATGCACGGCGTCCGCAAAAGCCGCCCGCACCATCGTGTGCTTCCCTGCCACGAAGCGGGTCATGTCGAAGAGCTCGCCAGTGTCCGTATCGAGGCCCTTTGCCATCACCTGGATCGCATGAAAATCGACCACAAAGCCGTCATTGCTCTCAAACCCCGTCGTATCGGCGGCGATGACCGGCGGCGGGGCGCCACGCGGATCGTCATCCCAGTCATCATCGAGCCACCCGCAGCCCGCAAAGGACAGGGCAAGGACGAACGCCAGAAACAACGCCCAAAGGCGAGGGTGCCTTGCCTGCGGATACGCACGTTTGATATTGAACTTTTTCATGCTATGGCTGCCCATTTAGCGCCAGCGCAAATGCGCCGGAATTTTATTTCGCCTTTTCTATCTGAAACGCCTTATCCTCCGCGATGATATCCTGCTCCATCTTGACCTTGTACGCGCGCATGGCCTCACGCAACGCCGGGTGCTTCCCGCTCATTATCTGCACCGCGAGCAGGCCCGCATTCTCCGCGCCGTCTATTGCGACGCAGGCGACCGGTATGCCCTTGGGCATCTGCACCATCGAGAGCAGCGAATCGAGCCCGTCCATCGTCGATGACTTTATCGGCAGCGATATGACAGGCAGCGGCGTGTTTGCAGCGATGACCCCCGCAAGGTGCGCCGCCTTGCCCGCCGCGCAAATAAACACCTCGATGCCCGCAGCCTCCGCGCCCTTCGCGAACGCATCCGCCACCGACGGCGTCCTGTGCGCCGAGATGACACGTGTTTCGTACTCGACCCCGAAGCCATCCAGCACCTCCTCCGCCCGTTTGACCACCGGATAATCGTTCTTGCTTCCCATCAAAATTCCAACTTTCATAACCTCTCCCTTCTGCTTGCCCCCATAATTGTAACGGGGTTCCTCAATGAATTTATTGTAGATAAAACTCACACATAAATCAATGATTTCGCCATATCCCACAAGCCCCCTCCCCAATTTCCCCACAAAAAACAATAACAGATTCTCAGTATTCCAGACATTTTCAAAAATTACCGGGCAATTGTCGCAAAAGCTTTGTTTTTTTCGGGCAAAGTGTTAAAATACCCCCAATAATTGTTAACTTAATTTTGAAAATGTTGGGGGGAAACCAATGTCTGGAAAGCTGTCTGTTAAGGTGATTGCAATTGTTTTGTCGCTGATGGTCGTCTTGTCGCTTATGCCGCTGTCCGGGATTGCGACCGAGGAGGGCACCTGCTCGCATGTACACGACGCTGCGTGCGGTTTTGTGGAAGGCGTGGGGTGCAACCATGTGCACGATGAACGCTGCGGGGGGCTGGCCGCTGTGGGCGGCGGGACGCCGAATGGGCCGCAGGCAGAGGGGGAAGCGGACCCTGAGGGCACGGGCGAGGCCGACGGTGAAGCCGACGGCGAGCCAGGCGATGAAGAACCAGTCGATGAGGAACCGGCCGACGAGGAGCCAGAAGAAGGGATGCTTATGGCAATGGGTTCGGGCGGGCTGGTCGGGGACGGGCCCTACACCGCCACGGTCAGGTACTACGACAATGTACAGATAAAGTATTCCCTCACCTATCCTGGCGGCGGCCTGCTGATAAGCGGCGACAACCACACGGTCACGGCCGACATCCCTGTCGGGGGCACAGGAGCGTCCGACCAGATTTACTGCGCGGACCCCTTCGTACCGTTCCACCCAGAGGCGGCGTCTGTTTGGAGTCCCGGCGACAAGGCGACGGTCGATACCGTTGTGGGCTATGCGATAGCCCCGCCGTGGGTGGCGTCCACCGCGATGAACCGGCATTACGACGCGATTTGTTGGCTTGCCGTCCACGGATTCCGCGGCAATTACCTGGCGAACGACGGCGTGGCGCGGCAAAGCGTTACGAGACTGAATGCGGATTACTCCGCCTCGGTGGGGGCGATAGACTCGACCATAGCTTTGATGGCGACCAAGGTCGCGGTGTGGAAGATACTCGCGGGCGACAGCGTGCAGATACTCGGCACAAGCCTCGACAGCAACGCCGCCAAGCGAAGGACTTTCGATGCCTTGGTAATCAGTTTGGTGCGGGACGCGGAAGCCTACGCCTCGCTGAAGCAGGAGGAGCGTCCGCCACTGGGCGCGACCACCATGAGCCTTGAGCTGACCAAGGGGGCGGGCTATGGGCTTAGGGCCGAGGAGGGCGGCTTCGATTTTTACGGCCCTCTGCGCGTGAACGCCTCGGTGGACAGCCCTTATTCCGATTATGCCCTCGATTTGGACAAAGTTTTCTTGTCAGCGGAGGGGCCGGACACTTCAGGAGTGCGATTTGTCAGCGGTCTATCGCCTAGCGACAATGAATTTCCGTCCTCCACGCTTTACGGTACGGCAAGGACGATGCAATACCTTTCAGCGGCCGATTTTACAGGTGGGGCGAGTGGCGACATCTACATGAAAGTCCCGTCAGGACGCAATCCCGCAAATGGCGACAGGCTGACCGTCCACGCCATGGGCATGGCGGTGAACGTGCCGTTGATCGAGGGCACGCCGCTCGTCTACGTGTTTGAACAAGGCGGGGTGTATGACTGGAACCGTGTGCAGGCGTTTGTCGGCGCGGCCCGCTCCGGCCTGATTACAAACATTTACGCAGAGGCAAGGCTCACTACCGGCGACACCGTTCTTGGTCAATTGTACATTGCCAAGCAAGTGGAAAACCCCTCCACCGTAGACCTCGACAGGGAGTTTCGCTTTGAGTTGCTGCACTCCACGGAGCCCGACCCTGACACGGCCACGCGGGTGAATTTGACCACCCACCCCGTCCACAGCGCGGCGAGCGTGAACACCGCCGAAAACACCTTCACGCTCCGAAAAGGGGCGCTTGCCATGATAGACCACCTGCCTGTGGACGATTATTATTGGTTCAGGGAGCTTGACGTGCCCGACGAATACTCCTCGGTGCAGCACGAGATTTCCGTGTCGGCCTCCCCCACGCAGGGCAACCAGGACGGGGACATCAACTCTATGTTTCTGGTGGACGCGCCCACCGCGATGGTGAACTATTACAATACCAGAAACGTTGAAAAAGCACACTTCTCCATCGGGAAAGTGGCGCAAGAGCGGATTGGCGAGGGGCCTGTCGAGAACGTGACGGACCTGTCATTCGAGCTAAAGCTTGAAAGCTCCGCGGACAATGGCTCCACTTGGCAGGCCGTGAACCTTGCGGGACGGTTTTCGAGCAACGGCGGGCGGGTCACGGACGGGAACGGCGGCGTTTTCTCATTGCACTCAAAACAAAACGCATTTATCGAGCTTGATCCGGAGCTGCTATACCGCGTTTCAGAGGTCCCAGGGAGCAGATTTACGCCTATGTACGCGCTCGTGCATTATACGGACGGTGGCGGCGGCAGCGGGGTGCGGGCGTGGGAGCCCGTGATGAGCAGCGACGATGCCCCTGGCACTTTCGGGGCGGGCGGCTCGTACACATCGGGGGCGTTTGCGGTAAAGGACGGCGAGCACTATCTGATGATGTTCACAAACCTGGATGTGGGGCTTTACGACCTCTCGCTCAGCAAATCCGCCTTCCGTCGCACGTCCGAGGCGGACACGGACACGCTTTTCCCGTTCCAGGTCTATTACATGAACCATGACGGCCTGCTCAACTACAACGAGCCCATCCCGCTTTCGGACGGCAGCGTCCGCGAGTCGCTTGCGGTCACGGGCGTGGGCGCTGAGCGTATCGTAACGGATGCGAGCGGCCATTCCGTCCTCTACCTCAAGCACGGCGAAACCGCCACAATAAGAGGGCTGCCCGCCGGTCATTACAAGGTAGTGGAGCTGCTTGGCCAACTGCCGAGGGGGGTGCGGTACGCCGCTTCGTATACTATAGGGGGCGGGCGGCAAGTCAGCACGCACGGGGGTGCTACGGAAAATTTTGAGTTTCTGGGGCAAACCTCCGTCGAGTTCACGAACACCGAGGTCGCGGGCGGGCTTTTCAGGACTGGGGACTTCAGTAATATGCTGCTCTGGGTGATTTTGCTCGTGGTGGCCGGGCTTTGCATATTCTACCTCCTGGTCGGGCGGAAAAAGTGGCCCGCCCCGAAGTGCCTAAAGTAATGAAGAAAAAGCTTGATGCAAAATTTGTGTTCACTAAACTTTATATGACATTTTAATACAATATTTGAAAATAATAGTTGACAAACATTCCCATTTCCTGATATAGTATTGATTGTAAATTATTGGCATTCAATTCCCGCAAAATATATGCGTGGGATTATACAGGAAAGGGCAACAACATGGATTTGATGAACTCCGAGCAAGTTTTATTTGAAGAAATTTCCGCCATTATCGAACAGGGTCGCCGTGAAATTTCAATGCGTGCGAGCCGTGAAACTGTCCTTATTTTTTGGCAGGTCGGCAGGCGTATCAATGACGAAGTCCTTGATAACCAACGCGCTGATTACGGAAAACAAATTGTGTCGCGGCTCGCGACACAATTGACGGCGAAGTATGGTCGCAGTTTTGAACAGAGGAATCTTCGGCGCATGATGCAATTCGCCGAGCAATTTTTGGATTTTGAAATTGTGTCGCCGCCCGCGACACAATTAAGCTGGTCACACTTTGTTGAAATACTGCCGCTCAAAACGCAAGAGGCAAAAATGTTTTATTTGAATGAAGCGGCAATCCTGCGCGAACTTGAAAAATTCATTCTTGAATTTGGAAAGGGATTTGCATTTGTTGAACGACAAAAGCGAATGATAATTGACGGTGTGGATTTTCATCTCGACTTGCTTTTTTATAACCGTTATCTGAAACGCTTGGTTGCGGTAGAGCTAAAGCAAGGGTTGTTCAAGGCTGAGTATAACGGACAAATGAAATTATACTTGAGATGGCTGAACCGTTACGAACGTCAGGAAGGCGAAAGCGAACCCATTGGATTGATTCTTTGCACTGGTGGAAACCGCGAGCAGATAGAACTATTGGAAATGGATAGGGATGGGATTTTAGTTGCGGAATATTGGACAATACTTCCGCCGAAAGCGGAATTTGAACAAAAAATCCAAATGATACTTGCTGAGACTCGCGAAAGATTGGCACGCAAAAAATTATTGCCATTGGGAAGGTGACGGGTCAGCAAGGGGGGGGGCCGTAGGCAGCCCCCTCTCTTTCGCATAATCCTCCCCTGCTCTGCATCGTGTCATTGACCCGTTTCATCGCCTAGTTTATCAGCACTCTGTCTTACTGTTCTCCCGCCTATTCTGACGTCCGTCCATCAGCACTAATCCCTCGCGACTTCCAGCCAATACCCACTGTTTCCATCATCGACCTCAACAACGACCTCCCTTTGATAATCGCCATATTCGTCATACGCCCCCTCTGACGCCCCTTCGCCATCTTCGCCATCCGCCCCAAGCAGCCCTGCCATATACTGCTCGGCTTTCTCAGGGTCTGCGAGCGATATGTCCAGCGGCAGGTCAAACAGCACGCTGACGCCATCGAACGCGGGATTGGGCGCCATTTCCCCCGTGCCCTCGTCAAAAATGAACGCCTCACCGAAGAAAAACACGCCCGAACTTATTCCTATGTACACGCCGCGGTCCGCAAACATCGTTATATTGTCCACATCGGTGAGGACGTACAGCACCCCGTCGATTATCGTCATGGAGCCGCCGCCGCTCAGCATATACGAGTTGAGCTCCTGCGGGGCATACCCTTTGACGTAGGGCGAGATAAAGAACCTTTCGTCGTCTGCGGCTGGGTCGTCAAAGTCCGCCATCGGGCTGCCGTCCGCTTTCTGTATCGCGATGACTGCGTAAGTGCGGTCGCTTAGCACTTCCCCGTTCCGCGTGACCCTCTGGTCGGATATGTCGCTGCCCGACACCATGGACATCAGCGTGAACGTATAGCCACCTGCCGTCTGCGAAGCGTTGATTTCGACGGCACTCTCGCCCTCAAACGCCGCACTCAGCGACGGGTTCCCAAGCTGCTCGGCCACATCGCCAGCCCCCAATAGATTTATTGCCGCGAACACAGTGCCGGTCGCCAACACCATTACCATTACAACAACAATGGCAGGGCGGAAGGCAAGTTTCAATGATTGTTTTATCACAATGGATTCCTCCTTTTTCATGCGTGTTTTGGTTTTCCGGACAAGGGCCGCGCTCGGCACAGCCCGATTCATCATTTCCTTATAGACGTTCCTGCTCATCAGGAAAACCTCCTTTCAGTTTCTCGCCAAGAATGGCGCGTGCGCGGGTGAGCCAGGTGCGGACCGTCGATTCCTTGGCGCCAAGGGCCTCGCCGATCTGCCGTACGCTCAAATCCTCACAATAGAAAAGGTGTATGACGGTGCGGTATTTCTGCGGAAGCAGCTTCAAGTATTCGTAAAGGTCGCCCTCCTCCTGCGTCTCAAAGACCATATCATCGCTTAGAGGCTCCGTTTTGCGAAACCAAGCCGACCACAGGGAGCGGCCTCGGTTGATCGTCACGCGTATCAGCCACGCTTTTCGGTGCTCCTCGCTCTCAAAGCCGCGCGGCCTCGAAACATAGCGCAGGAACACGTCCTGAAACACATCCTCGGCGTCGTGCGCGTGCTTCGTGTGCGCGAGCGCCAGCCGGTAGACCATGCTTGAATACCTTTCGACCACTTCGTCGATGTCGTCGTCCGTACGAAACGATTGTATTGCCACCCGTCATGCCTCCTTTCACTACTAATACCCGCGGGAAGGGCAAAAAGCTACACCGCACTCAAAATTATTTGCATAACTATAATAATCGCACAATCCATAATTGCATAATTGCGGAGTTGCACGGTTTATGATTATTGTAATTATATAATTATTGTGATTGTGTAATTGAAATGGTGCGGGGTCGGGTTTGGAAGCCGGTTTTTGTTCGCGGACCGGTTTTGCGACAGAAACTTGCCCTTTATCCTACAGCCCGAAAATCTCAGCGACCTCTGCATACTCGTCCTTGATGACGGCTTTCCACTTTTGGGTCTCGTTTGGCGGGGATATCTCGTCTTTTGAATAGACAAGCAGTATTTTTACAGCTCGTGCGTCCTCATCCACAAACAGGATGCACCTGTTGCCGGATGCCTTTGGCGATATGCGGGTGCCGCAGACGGCAAAATCCAGCTTGACCAGCTTGTAGCAGCCTGAAACGGCTATCAAGTCGGCACGACTGTATTGCAGCACATTGTCTATACGCTCACAGACCGCTGTTATGGTGCGTTCCGTCGCCAACCATTTGTCCTTGTGCTCCTTTTGGAACTTCTTTATATAATGCCTTTCCGTAAAAGGCTCGAACTCGACCCTATAGTTGTACTGTTCCATAGACGTGCTCGGGTTCTTCCTGTGTGATAAATCCGTAGGGGATGGCTTCACCCTCTCTGCATATCTGCCACGGCAATTGCTCGTGCGTGAAGTTCACGATGTCGGCGGTGGACTTCCCCTGCCATGCCGCGCCGATTTTTTTTATAAGGGCGAGCTCGGCGCCTGACAGCTTGCCGATGGGTGCCTCCCTCTCTGTCAGCGAGAACAGAACCGCCTGCCCCTTTGGTTCGCGGATTATCGTCCCGTCCTCCTCCAGCTCGTCCAAGGCTCGGAAGTACACGTCCGCAACCGGCCCGCGCGGCAGCTTGCGGTAAGTCATGCCCGACATGGATGCGGAGTTTTCGTAGTACCATATAAAATCCGCCAGATATACCAATTTGGCAAGCTTCGTCTTGGGAATTTTGCCGTCCTCGTCCGCCCCGTGTTTGAGGGAGTTCAGAATGATTTGCTTGTACTTCTCTGTAGAGGCAAGGACATCGGAAAAGACCGCCGTCCCGTCTGCCGCACCCAGCATATCGTCCACGCTTATCCGTAGCATGGAGGACAGGGCTTTTGCCTGGCCGATGGTCAACTCCTTGCTGCCAGACTCGATGTTTGCGTAAGTAGGCCGGCTGATGCCCAAGGCATGCGCCACCTGCTCCTGCGTGTACCCACGTGCCAGACGAGCCTGCTCCACATTGTTTGGCAGATTTTCGTTCATGGTTTTGCTCCTCTCGTTTCCCTGATAGCATTTTAATGGATATATGCAGAAAAATCAATGTTTTGTGTAAATATTTTTTACACGCAGTGTTCGATTGTTTTTGGTGTATAATTGAGCGGTGAGGTGTTTTGAACTATGGTTAAAAATTCAAGCACAATAACAACCCCGCTTGCTGCCCTGACGCTCGCCGTGACCCTGGCACTCGCCGCGGCGTTGACCGCCTGCGTCCCGCCAATAGAGCGGGTGGTCATCGCGCCCGGCGATGACCCGCCGGGATGGATCGCTGCGTTGCCCTACGACCACATGGAGGATGCCATGCCCGACGGCGCGTTTGAAATACGGGACAACAGAAGCGTCAAGACGTCGCTTGTGGGGAAGTACGTATGCGAGGGCAACAAGCGGCGGGGCGAGCCCACCTTTGCAGAGGAACACAGCTTTGAAATCCTTGACGATTATGCCTTGGTGAGCGAGAACCTTGACAGAAACATGGGCGGGACGCGTAGAAAAGTGGTGTATATCGACGAGGTCGAGGGGATGACGTGGATATGCTTTAGGATAGAAAGGATCTCGGACGGCAGGGCGGGAAACATTTTGAACCTGTTCTCCACAGACGGCGAAATGTTTGCCCATGAGGACATTTCAGTCGAACCTTACAAAAGCAATATGTACACAAAAATCGGGACCCAGAACGACAGCGAAAATGATTACGAAATCAATCCCGCCTTAAAGGGCCGACTCGACTTCGACCCTGATACCTTTACCGCATTAGGCAAATCCCTCGGCGAGCTAATGGGAGAGGACCCAAGCCTTGAATCTGGGCGTATGACGGCGGGCGGGGTGTACTTCAAGCCGTCTTACGTTCGCTTTGCCATCCCGTTTCCGACGCCCTATACGTACTACTATTCGCCAAGAGCAGAAATGTACTATTGTTTCTACACTTCTAGCATCAGCGACCATTCCTTGGCGGCAGCGTTCGGAGTGTCGGCATCGGAAATATTTCCGGAAATGGGGCTCCGGCTTTTCTCGTGGGAGATCGAGGAAATAATCGGCGAAGAATTGTTTGTGGACCGGGAATTGCAATATCAGGACTACTACAATGGCGCCAAGGTGAGTTTTTCGCATAATGGGTGGACTTTCTGGTACTACCCCAGGAACTCGTTCGACTTGCTCCCTTGGACCCAGGTGTTCGTGAGGTCTGGGCGGTAGTCGGAAAGGAGGTGCGGGAATGAAAAAAATTGCAATAACAATAATGTGCTTGTTGTTGGTCGTGGCTTCATTCGGGAACGTGCCCGCTTTTGCTTCCGATGACCCGCCCGTGGACGAGGCAACCGAGGAAGGGTCGCTCTTGGATGATGCCCCGCTCTCAGACGAGCAGCCCGTGGCGGGCTCCATTACAGGCTCCGCATACAAGCGGCACGATATATGGGTATACAAGAGCCATTTTGCGGGCAAGTACGTGTGCGAGGAGACGCCGTCCTTTTTCTTTGAGGTCTTTGAGGACAATGTGGTGCTGAGCGAGGCGTTGGAGGCACACCTTGGCTATACGGACGAAAACGCCGGCAGGTCAATGATGATCGACCATTCCGTGGGCTTGATGTGGCTGCATTTCTATTACTATCCCAGAAGCGGGGCGACAAGGGAGTACAGTTTTCATTTCTATTCGGCGGAAATGGCAAGGCCAGATTCGTTTGTCTTGCGGGACGTGAGAGTTCCGCAGGAAAGACGTGTTTTCAGGAAGGTGTATGACGGCAGCGAGCCGCATCTGGGCAGCCTTTTGCAATTGGACAGGGACGCCGCCCGCTATATGAGCGAGTACGTGACCCCCGACGTGGAGCTGACCGGCACTTCGGCGGAAGTGTTTTTCCCCAACATGGGCGAGCGGGTCTATTTCACGGAGCTTGAGAAGATTGTCGGGCGGGAGAACCTGCAGGTCACGCGGTACGATTCGATTCCCGCCGTCGTATTTTTCCACCAAGGGTTTATGTTCTGGTACTTCCTCGTCGTAAACGATTCATACGACATGCACGCAGGCATGACTACTTTTGTAAGGGCGACCGACTAGGGGGAGCCTGATAATTTTCGGGCTAGGGGCTGTCCGGCGGTCTGTCCACGTCCTGCTCTGGCGTGCCTATGTCTTGCTCTGGCGTGCCTAGGCGCCTTATTGACACCCAAACGGCGAGGAACATAATGATGGGCATTATTACGGCGACGGGCACGAGGCTGGCCTGCAGCATCAGGTTGAACAGTGCGTGGATGCTTACGCAGAGCGACAGCAGCCCTAGCACGAGCGGTATTATCAGGTGCTTTTGCTTGTACAAAAGCAGCAGGCCCAGGCCGAACGCGGCGGTGGTCATGCCGTGCATCAGCGAGGTCGTGAGCGTCCTGGCGACGAGAGTGCCCACGTCCGAAATCCCTTGCGGTGAGGCGGCGAAATAGTACATCGACTCCACTATGGAAAACCCGACTCCGCTTGCCATGCCGCAAAACACTATCTGCTTTGTGATGTCCGGGAACAATTTTTTGTTGAAAAACAGCAATAGAGGGAGGCATTTGCATAGTTCCTCCACTATGGGGGCGATGGATATGGACATCCTCTGCGCCTGCTCCCAAGTGATGCCGAGGTGGTTGTCTATGTTGAACGAGATGAGGCCAGCGACCGTGCCCCAGCAGAAGTACAGGATGACGCGCCGGCTTTTCGGGTCGTCGAGCATGAGGGCGACGAACAACAGCGGGATGGCCATCGCTATGACGTCGCTAAGGAATTGGAACTGGAGTTCAGCCAACGGCGGCCTCCTTTTTATGCGAATCGGTCGAGCTGTGCGAACTATGCGAATTTTCGGATTGTGCGGGCTGTGTCGGCTGTACGGGCTGTGCGGATTGTGCGGGTGAGCCTATGCGGACAAGCGAGAACCCGATAAGCAAGTGGATGACAGGGTAGAACGACATGGTGATATCGTACCAATGCCCGCCGAAGTCATCGGGCGAGAAGGCGAGCACTAAGCGACGCACCAAGTCCAGGAATATCAAGCCGAGCACCGACAGAATGAAAAGTTTATCGCCGCCCTTGGACAGCAGATACAGAGCGGGCACGGCACACAGAACCGTCAGCAACAATACAGTGAGGTACAAAAGCCCCCCATTGTCGACAATCACGGCATAGAGGATGACCGCCACCATTATGCCCGAAACGACGCTGGCGACGTCCTCGAACCGATTTTTGCGTTTTTCGCGGTCGGGCAGGAGCACCATGAATGTCGCCATGAAAAACATGTAGGCGCATACGCGGCTGTAAAACGCGACGGTCAGGTCGGTGTGGCTGCCTTCCAGCAGATAGATATACGCGAAGTAGAACACCTCGTTCACCGCTATCAGCCCCAAGGCGAGAGCGCCCTCCAAGAGCGCCACGCCCCCTTCCCTGCGGAGCGCATGCGTGGAGACGTGGACGCATGCAAATATCAGGGCGCCCACGATAATGAGCCTGTACACGGCGCCGCCCGACTCCGAGCCGACGCCTGCGACGTGCAGCAGGCTCAGCACTATGTACACGCATGGGAGCGCTGTGATAATGGCTATGAATTTGGGCGTAATCGTGAGTTTGATTTTGTTTCTCCTGTCTATCTGCGGGGTTTTGGCGGTTTCCGTCAGGTTTTCATCTGAAATATGCGACGGCGGAAGCGAAGATACCATCGTCGTAATCTCCGGGGACGTTCATGTAGAGGCCGGGGGCGTTCCGTTCGGGGTGGCCTATGCGTCCGAATATGCGACCGTCTGGCGAGGTAAGGCCCTCGATGGCGGCGGTTTGCGGGGCGGGGGCGTTGGTAGCGAGGCGGGTTGATGTCTCCGTGGCCTCCGCGTACTGGGTGGCGATTTGGCCTGATGTCGCAAGGGCTTCGAGGATGGCGGGGTCGGCGGTGATGCAACCCTCGTTCGTCGATATGGGCAAGGAGTGGATATCGCCGACCTGGGCATTTGCAAGCCAGGGGGAAAGCGTGGACGCCACACGCACGCGGGCGATGCGGGATACGTGGTGTGGGAGGGATGCCAAGGTGATGGTCGGGGTGACGGGGGCGTTACCGATTTTTCCATACGGAAGCAATCCGAGGTTCAGGAGCGTGCGGAACCCTGAGCCGACGCCGAGGATAAGGCCGTCTTTGTTTTCGATAAGCTCCGCCAGGGCTTCAGCGACATATGGGTTTTGCATGATGATGGTGGTAAGCCGTGCCGAGCCGTCCACATCGCCGCCTGTGATGCCGCCAGGGAGCACAAGTATCTGTGCGTTCTTTATCTCGTCGGCGAGCTGTTTTATTGAGGTTTTTAGGGCGGCGGGGTCTGTGGTTAGCAGGGTGTGGGTGCGGACGTCCGCTCCGGCGCGTTCAAAGGCACGGCGGGCGTCGGTGTCGCCATGGGTGCCGGGGAGAATGGGGATAAAAGCCGTCGGCTTCGCGGCGTTCTTTTTCCGCATCTCTGCGTTGCTCCTTGCGTGTGCTTCCTCGCGTACATTTGAGTACGCTCCGTCGCCCACGCTCGGTGCGCCTTGACCTGCAAAAAAATCTCCGCCGCTCAGTATTATGCCCTCTGACGCACTCACCGTTGGGAAAACCTCTGCAAGGGGGGCTTCCCATATTTCGAGCAGGTCTGCGAGGGGGGTTGTGACCGTCCCAATGGTCAGGCTGCCGCTGTCATTCGTCTTGCCGATGATTCGGCAGGCGAGGCCGGTGAACAGAGCTTCGGGATCGTCTGCGGAGTCTATTTCAAGCAGCAGCGAGCCGTAGGCCTCGCTCGTAAGGGCGGATGGGGGGCAGACCGCAGCTTCTGTGGCTTGCCCGCACTCACCCGCATAAATCTCCGCCCCGATGCCATTGCCGAACGCCATCTTTGCGACCGCCGCGAATACGCCGCCCTGCGGTATGGTGCTCGCCGCCAATATCTTCCCCTCGCATATCAATTCGTGGACACGTTTCATATTGCGTTTCGCCGCCTCGAAATCCGGCACGGATTTTTCGTCCCTTGGACATTCGAGCAGGGCTATATGGCTGCCCGACCTCTTGAACTCAGGCGATGTGGTGTGCCGCGCGTCTGCGGCGCAGGTCGCGAAGGACACGAGCGTCGGCACCACGTCTATGTCGTGGAACGTGCCGGACATGCTATCCTTGCCGCCGATAGCAGGGGCGTCCAGAGCCATTTGCGCCTTGAGCGCGCCGAGCAATGCCATAAGCGGCAGCCCCCAACGCTCAGGGTCGCTCCCCAGTTTCGGAAAATACTCCTGGAACGACAGCCATATTCTCTCTGGATCGCCGCCCATGGCACAGATTTTCGTATAACTGTCGAGGACGGCGTACATGGCGCTGTGGAAGGGGCTGGTTTTCGCTATCTCTGGGTCATACCCATAGGCCATAAGCGATGAAGTGTTGGTATCGCCCGAAATTATTGGCAATTTTGCCGCCATTCCGAGTGCCGGCGTTAATTGGTTCACGCCACCAAGGGGCATAAGCAAGGTGTATGCGCCTGCTGTGCTGTCAAATTGCTCGGCCAGACCGCGAAGGCTTGCGACATTCAAGTCCGCAAGCGAAACACACGACGCACCTTGTCCAGACGTCCCTATTGCAAGATTATTGTTGTCGAACATACGCCCGCAAACAACGGCGGTGCGTTTTTGGGGGACGCCATTGCTGTCGAGGAAGTCGCGGGCGAGGTCGAGGATGGCTTCGCCGCGCCAGTATATGCGGAAGCGGCCGGTGTCCGTGACCTCAGCGACCTGTGCGGTCTCAAGGTTTTCCTCGGCGGCGTAGGCTATGAACTCGGCGGCGTTCTCGGCGGCGATGACCACGGCCATGCGTTCCTGGCTTTCGGAAAGCGCGAGGTCCGTGCCGTCCATGCCGTCGTATTTTGTCGGGACTTTGTCAAGATTCACGTCTATGGAGGGGGCGAGCTCGCCGATGGCGACCGATATGCCGCCCGCCCCGAAGTCGTTGCAACGCTTGATAAGGCGCGCGGCTTCGCCACGGCGGAACAGACGTTGGATATTGCGTTCGAGCGGGGGATTGCCCTTTTGCACTTCGGCGCCGGCCTTTTGCACGGATTCCTCGGTCTGCTCTTTTGAGCTGCCCGTCGCCCCGCCCACGCCGTCACGCCCTGTCCTGCCGCCGACCATAAGGATGACATCGCCAGTAACAGGCTCTTTGCGTACGACGTTCGCCGCGGGCGCGGCCGCTATGACTGCGCCTAGCTCCATACGCTTCGCCACGTAGCTTTCGTCGTATATCTCGTCGAGAAACCCCGCAGCGACGCCAATCTGGTTGCCGTAGGAGCTATAACCCTTTGCCGCCGTGCGCGTTATCTGGTACTGCGGCAGCTTGCCGGGCAGGGTGTCCTCTATGGGCGTGCGTGGGTCTGCGCTGCCGGTGATGCGCATGGCTTGATAGACGTAGGCGCGGCCGGAAAGCGGGTCCCTTATGGCACCGCCGAGGCAGGTGGACGCACCGCCAAGCGGCTCTATCTCCGTGGGGTGGTTGTGCGTCTCGTTCTTGAACATCACAAGCCAGTCCTCGGTGGCGGGGGCCGCGTCGGGCTCGGGGATTATTTCAGCCTTGACCTTGATGCTGCACGCGTTGACTTCCTCGGATTCGTCGAGGTCGGGGAGCAGGCCTCGGCGTTTCATGGCCTTGGCGCCGATGGTGGCCACGTCCATTAATGTAATTGGTCGTGACAAGGGTGCCTCGTCGCCGTAGACTTCGTGGCGGAGGGTCATGTACTCGTCGAAAGCCTCCTTGACCAAGGCTGGAAACGCCCCTTCGCCGAAGCTGATATCCGTAAGATGCGTGTTGAACGTCGTATGACGGCAGTGGTCGGACCAGTAAGTGTCGATGGCTCGAAGCTCAGTAACGGTGGGCTCACGCCCTTCATCGCCAAAGTACGATTGGACGAAGCGTAAATCGTCCTCGGACATGGCAAAGTTCATGTCTGCTGCGAGGGCTTGCAGGGCGGGGGTGTCCATGGTGCGGAAGTCGCTGATGGTGGGGATGGTAATCGGCGGTGCCTCCGCCTCGGGATGGTCACCGCCGACCGCCCCCACAGATACTTCGCGGGTATCCACGGGGTTGATGATGTATTTTTTAATGCGGGCTTTGTCGACGGCGGTCAAATCGCTTTCGATGATGATGTATTTGGCGGTGCGAACCGTCGGGTGCGGGCTATTGACGGACGCCGCCCCCTCGTCTCCGCTGCTGTCCTCTGCCGCGAGCAGGCGTATGCACAGCTCCGCAGAATCCGCGCGTTGGTCGAACTGCCCTGGCAGATATTCCATGCCAAAGACGAACGCCCCATCTGCCCCCAGCAATTCCGAACCAAGAACCTCATCCTTGTCACCATCACAAAACACCGACACCACAGCCCTCTCAAACAATTCTTCGGTTATTCCATCCACATCGTACCTATCGACGATGCGAACCCTGCCGAGCCCCGTAAGCCCCAGTTTCTCCCGAAGCTCGCGCCCCAAGCCCTGCGCCTCTGCGTCAAACCCCTGCTTTTTCTCAACAAATACCCGCTTCACCATATTGTTCGCCTATCCTTTTCCCACATCATGCATTACACATATAACTATTATTTATTCTGCCGCTTCACTTTTGTCAAAAGTAGCCTGTGCGATTTCAAGCAAATCGTCCAAGATATCGGAAGGGATTTCCTCGATAAATTCGTGGTTTCTTGCCTTTATATCCACAGTGCGAAGCTGATCCCCAAGAACCTTTCCCTGCGTTCTTGTTCTGTCATCCAAATCGACATAAAGCGAAAATCGCCGGTCCGTTGTCGAAATGGGGAAAACAACGCGAAAATCCGATATTTTGTTGTAATCGTCGTTCGATACCACGACCGCAGGCCGCTTCCCCTGTTGCTCGCGTCCTTTTGTCGGGTTGAAAGAGATTGAAATAATGTCGCCCTGCTTTATCACGGCAAGACCTCTTCCCCGACATCAGGGCCGAAATCCACAAGCAGAGCGGGGTGTTCCGTGTCCGCTGATGACTGTAAAAGCTCGGCCATCGACCGCCTTTTTTTCAGCGGGGAAATCTGAATTACGTTGTCTTTGACTGTGAGTTCGACTTTTTGCCCTTTTTCTATAAAAGGTATAGTCTTTGGTATCCTTATAGCGAGGTTGTTGCCCCACACTCCTACCGTCTGGACCATAATGTGCCCCTCCTTCTCGAGAATATCCTTAGAATATCCCAGAAAGAGGGGTTTGTCAAATCTCGTTTTTCTGGTCGTTGCCGCTCTATATACGCCCTACAAATGATACCCCGTGTGCTCCACGGATATGCCCTCTGCCGTCAGCCTTTCGAGCATCATTTTGTGGCCGGGGTATGTGGCGGCGATAAGGAGCAATCTCTTTGGGCCGGCGTAGACGCTCAGCCTCAGCCCCTCGGACTTTGCGTGCGTAATGTCGCCAAACTCTATCACCCAGCTTTTTCGGAACAGGGCGCGGTAGGCTATGCGGTTTTTGTAGACGCTGACCCGCCAATAGACGAAGTCCGCGATGATGAACACGCCTGCCGCCAGGAACACGAATATGATGGGCAGGATCGAGTAGTCGATTTCCTCGCCGCCACCGCCAAGCAGCATCGCGAACAGAAGAAACCCGAACACGGCGATAATCGCTACGCCCAGAAAGGCGGGTATCTTGTTCCGCCTGACGACGAATGTGTCGGACGTCATGCCTTTCTCCTGCCTGCGAGCCCACAGCAGAAGCACCGCGATCAACGCGATCAGGATCGCGAGGTTTATTATTAATGCTGTAATGATTTCCACACCCATGGTTTCATTCATGGCTTTACCTCCTTTGCCCCAAATGCTTGCGGTGCAGCGCGAATGTAACGGCTGCCGCCATTATTGCCAATACAATCCATAGCCACATCATGTTTGAGGCATAAGGCTGCACGGGGTCTGCGCCGCCGCCGCTTGTGTTGTCATATGGTTCTGGCGGGTGGGCGACTATCACGGAAAAAACCCCGTATTCTGTGTCGTCGATTGTAGATGTGCCCCGGACTTCCAACACTTTTGCTGTTTCGTCCTCAGCGATGTGGAGGGTTCCGTGCTCGTCTATCGTTGTTCCGCTGGAGCCGCCTATCACTGTCCACGCCACTCCTTGCGCAGGGCTGTCCGTCCCGCTTACAATGGCGCGAAGCGGCAGGCTTTCGCCTCTGCCTGCTATGTCCGTTTCGGACATCACGGTTATGGCTGACTGTATCGGCCTATATATGACCGTGGCTGTAACATCGTTCGCAGGCATTTTGAATTTCACTGCGTAGGGCCAGCCGATTCCGTCGGGTCCGTATATCCAGTCGTACTCCACAGGAGGGCTGAACTCCCATTCTGCGAACGCCTGCCCTTCGGGAAGGCGATTCACAGCGATTGTTGCGGACTGGCCTAGTGTATAATTGCCGCTGCCACTGCCCCCAGTGACGGTCAATCTGTGTAGCCCTTGCCCGTAAAGCGGCACAGCCTTTACATTGCTCGCTGGCATTATAAAGCTCGCCGTGTCGCTGTTGGCACCCGTGCCGCCGGTAAAAACAACATCAGGGACAATAGACCATCTGCCGAACTGCAGCCCTTCTTCTTTCTGCTGGATGGCTGTTATTGTGACTTCTTCGCCAAACGCATATTTGCCGCCGCCCGTGCTGTCGGCATCGGCTACGTCCAGCGTATAGTATACGGGTTCATAAGTTGCGGTCGCCGTGACATCGCTTGCAGGCATGATGAACGTCGCCGCTCTGTCGGTCGCGCTCGCGTCGCCCGAAAACATCACATCGGGGCTGATCTCCCACTCTTTGAATCTCTGCCCTTCCAGCTCGGCATTGGCGTAAATCGATACGGCCCAGCCAACCGGGCATTCATCGGGGCCTGTGCCGCCGTTTATGGTCAAGACATATACTGCCTTTTCTGGCTCGGGTATGGGTTCGTAGATTGCGGTCGCCGTGGCGTCGCTGTCAGGCATGATGAACGTCGCCACTATATCGGTCGTGCTCGTGCCATTCAAAAACGTCACATCGGGGCTGATTTCCCACTCTTTGAACCTCTGCCCTTCCGGCTTGGCATTGGCGTAAATCGATACGGCCCAGCCAACCGGGCATTCATCGGGGCCTGTGCCGCCGTTTATGGTCACCTTGCGATATTCGGGGCTGCTTAAGGCATTGTCGTCGAACATCGTGCCGATAAGCCGCTCCCCTACGGCATGGGAAGCCATTGCCGCGAATACCACGCATACAACGGTCGCAACCGCCGCAATCGCTATATGCCACTTCTTGACGGTGACGGTGTTTGCCGCGCCTGCGTCCGCCGCGTTTGCTTTCGTGCTTGCGGCTTTGTCTTTTTCGTTTGCATCCATTTCCGCTTTCCCCTTTTTCTTGTTTCGCTGTCGGCCTGCCGCTACTGCGGCTTTAGTTGCCGGCCTTTGCCACGCTGGCCGTCACTGCTGTGGTTCTCGTTGCCGGCTCCCCTGTCAGCGCCAAAACCAGCAAGAACCCGAATATGGCGATTATCGCCGTGCCTATTATCATTGCACAAAGAATTTCCATAGTCATCAGTCCTCGTAGACGAGCATTATTGTCAAATCGTGTGCGGGCATTTTAACCATCACACTATGATTTTCTTTATCGAAATCCGACATCTTTTTGTTTATGCTATTGAGGCTGAAGTGCCACTTGGGTTTCAAGTGTTCAAGATTAGGGTTGGGGTCAGAATAGAGGAATAACGTATTACCAGCTTGAAAAAAGCCTTCTCTTATCATACGACCGCTGATATATCCATCGATGACAGTAACTTTATAATAGGTTCCGTCGCTTTCTCCAGGTGCCCCTACCTCGCCCTCGTCGAACATGGTGCCCAGCAAACCCCCTGCGTTCGGGGAGGCCACCATCACCACCACAAGCACCACACATACGACCAATGCGGTCACTATCGTGCCAAATTGCCACTTCTTGACGGTGACGGTGTTTGCCGCAGGCGTGCCCTGCGTTTCGTCTCCTACGCCTGCGTCCGTGCCCGCAACCTTGTCTTTTTCGTTTACATCCATCCCTATTCCCCTCGTTTCTTGATTTTGCTATGGTGAGGGGCGGCGAAGGGCGAATATCCGCCCTGAGCCGCCCCTTCTGCACTCCATTTGCTGCTTATGGTGCGATTACTCCACCATAATGGCGCCCAAGTCAAGCGCACCGCTGCCGATCAAGCTCATCATGCCGACCACGAACAATACGCTTATCACTATGGCTATGATCCCGATAATCGTGACCACCTTGCCCATGGTCTTTCCTGCCTTCGCCTTGCCGTCCGTGGGGTCTGCGGCGTAGGCCTTCTTGCCCTTCACCCAAGCGACGATGCCGAGCACCAAGCCGACTATCGCCACAAACGGGGCACCAATGCCAGTAAAGCTAAACGCACAAAGCGCCAACGCGATTATGCCTATTACCAATGCTACCATGCTGATTTCACCTCCCTCCTGCCACGCCCCAAACAAACCGGACGCAACTATTTTTTATATAGAACAAGCAATAACAATTGCATAGTGGAACATAGCACAAAAAAGCAGCTTTTCCGCTCGTTCAACAAAATTTAATCGAGAGGGGCGGGGCGATTTGCCCTTGACGCGAACACAGGTTCTTGATACAATTACTTGTATATGGAAAGGTTATTCTGCAATGGCTGATGCAAGCATCATAATATATAGAACCACAGACGGATTGACGAAGATTGACGTGCGCATGGAAGGTGATTCGCTCTGGCTCACCCAAGCACAGATGGCAGAGCTTTTTCAGACATCAAAGCAAAATATAAGCCTGCACATCAAAAATATCTTCAATGAAAGCGAACTTGACCCGTCAGCAACTGTCAAGGAATACTTGACAGTTCAGCACGAGGGCACACGTGATGTCGAACGTCGTGTCAAATACCACGACCTTGACCTTGTTCTTGCAGTCGGTTACCGCATAAAATCCTCGCGGGGCACACAGTTTCGGCAATGGGCGACCGACATTTTGCATGAATATCTGCAAAAGGGCTTCGCGATGAACGACGACTTCCTTAAAAACATGGGTGGGGGTGTTTATTGGAAAGAGCTTCTGGACCGCATCCGCGATATCCGTGCGAGCGAAAAGGTGATGTATCGCCAAATTCTCGATTTGTATGCGACCAGCTTGGACTACGATGCCACAATGCCTGAAACGTTGGAGTTTTTCAAGATTGTGCAGAACAAACTGCATTATGCTGTAAGCGGACATACGGCAAGCGAATTGATTTTTGACCGTGCCAACGCCGAATTGCCATTTATGGGGCTGACAACATTCAAGGGCGCTCGTCCTCAAAAAAGCGAAGTGACTGTCGCAAAGAATTACCTGAGCGAGAAGGAGTTGTTCGCTCTGCGCCGGATGGTCAACGCCTTTTTTGACATGGCGGAAATGAAGGCTGAAACGCAAGAGCCCATGTATATGCGCGACTGGCTTGAAACGCTCGACAAATTCTCACGCGATTTCGGTGTGGGCGTATTGATGGATGCGGGGCGCGTCAGCCACATTGAAGCGGCGGAAAAGGCCATAGGCGAATACGCAGCCTATCGCGCACAGCTCCCCGACGAATTGACAGAAGTGGAAAAGGCGTACCTTGAAACATTGCGTGAAATGCAAAAGAAGTTGAGCTCGGCGTAAAATGCCCCCCCCCTCAGTCCATACGCAAACTATAATACTTCCGCTGCTCTGTAACGATATAAAACGACGAGTCCTCCAGCTTTTTCCGCAGCGACGAGATATGCACCGCCACGGTCCGCACGTCGACCGCCGCCTCAAGCCAGACCAGGGCATACAATTCATCGGCCGTGAAAAGCTGCCCTATCCCGCGTACGAGCGCGAGCATCAGGTCGAACTCCTTGGGCTTCAGCCTCATGTCCCTGCCATCGAGGAGCATCACGCGCCTGCCGCAGTCCACCGTCAGCGGCCCGACGCCAAACACCTCCGGCGCCGACCGTTCGATCCTGACCCTCCGCAAAAGCGCCATGATTCGGGCAAGCAGGGCATCGAAGCTGTACGGCTTGGTCATGTACTCGTCCCCGCCGGCCTTCAGCGCGTCAACGAGGGCGGCGTCCTCGTCCAGGCAGGTCAGGAACAGGACGGGTATGTCGTGCCGCTTGCGTATTTCGGCGCAGAAATCCACGCCCGACCCGTCGGGCAGCATAATGTCAAGCACAATCAAGTCCACCTGTTCGGATTGTAGAATAATTTCGCCATCCGTCAGGGTAGCGGCTGCGTGGACGGCGTACCCCTCAGTTTCCAGATACTCCTTGTTGGATTCCCGTATTTTTGCGTTGTCCTCAATCAGCAGTATTGTGTTCATAATTGTGTTCATGCGCCGCCCTCCGTTTCGCCGTCCTCAGCTTCGGCACCATCCGCTCCTTTGTTCACCGGCAGGGTGAAGCTCACGGCCGTGCCCCGCCCTGGCTCGCTCTCCACAAAAATCTCGCCGCCGTGCGTGTCTATCGTCTTTTTGCATATATAAAGCCCCAAGCCGGTACCCGTGGACCTTTCGCCGGTGAAATACCGCTCGAAGATACGCTCCCGCTGCTCCTCCGTCATGCCGCAGCCCGTATCCTCCACCGACACGGCTACGAAACCCCCATCGCTCCGCGCCTTGATAGTTATTCTGCCATTTTTCGTGAAGCGGATGGCGTTTTCGATAAGGTTGACGATTACGCCGGTCAGGTGCGTCGGGTCGGCGTTGACGGCGGGGAGGCTTTCGGGCAGCTCGATTTTGAGCGTGTTGTTGTTTTCGTCGAGCGCCTGGAAATAGGTCTGCGCCATCCCTTGTATGAACTCCCGGACGTCCACCGGCCGGAACTCAGGCCGCAACCCCTCGTCCTCCATCCGCGTCAATTTCAGAAGCTGCCCCACCTTGTTCTTCATCCGCTCGACCTCGGTGACCGCTATCCCCATCTTGTCGCGGATATAGACATCCGAAGTATGCCGCGCGGCGAGCTGCGACACGTTGGATATGACGGTCAGCGGCGTTTTGAACTCGTGCGAGATATTGCCAAGCAGCTCGGTTTTCATGGAATTTAGGCTCTCAAGCGAGGCTTTTTCGGCAGCCAGACGCCGCTCGCTCTCCACGGCACGATTGTTCACCAAATACAACGATGCCATCTGTGCGAACAAGAATATCAGCATCCCGAATATCGAAAAGTCCCACAAACTGCCGGATTCCAGCCCCAACATGTCGAAAACGCCGCAAAGCATGAATGCGACCTGCCCGCAAAACGATATGGCTTGCTCTATGCGAAAGTGCCTCATTCTCGCAATTATGCAAACCACGTTGGCGGCCATTACCGCGAACACAAAAGCCGTGTACAGGAACGAATATTGCGCCGTGATTTTGACGGGGGTAGCGACAAGCCAGACCGCCATCAGCAAGCTGCCGATGCACGCGGCGATGGGGACAGCCCTCGGCACGCCGAACAGCGAGCGCGCGAAAAACGAGTGGCACACGCAGATCAGCAACAGCGATATGTGGAACCCCAGGTATTCGGTTCGGTACTCCAGTGCGGGAAACAGATTGAACCCTATCCGCCAGTTGTACGATATGAACACGCCGATGATAAGCGATATGAACGCGAACCACAGGTTTGTCCTGACCGACGGCACGAACAGGAAGTAGCCGATGTAGAACAGGGCGCAGGTCAGGAATATGAACACGGGAATCAGGCCGTACACTGTGTCGCGGAGCAATGCGGCGTTTGCGAGGCCGTATTCGCCAATGTACAGGCCGTGGTAGGCGGGGTCATCCCGAATAATGCCCGCCATATGGAAAACAACTTCGATTTCGCCGTTTTTTGGGCGGGTTGGGATGCGGAATTGGGCTTCTTGGTATGTGTTGTTTTCGGGGTTTTCCTCGTCGATATGGCCGATTTCGGCCGCAAGTTCGCCGTTTATGAATATTCTTGATGCGTAGCCGGGGCTTTTTCCGTAGATGATGTAGGCGTTGGGGGTGTTGGGGGTGTCGCTAGGAGGGTTGGGGGTGGTGGGGTCGGGGGTGTCGTAGTTGTTGTGGGCGCTGTCCGGCACGAGCAGGCGTACGGTGACGGTGCTGTAATCGGCTGCCTGGTCGGGGATAATAACCGCCTCGTCCGTGTAGGCAGTGTTTGAGGCGAAGTCGAAGCCCCGCAGATTGGAGGCCCAGTCCTCGCCCACGTTCCCCACTGGCGCCTGTACTGAAACGACCGGCACAGGCTCATTGAACCCCGCAATAAAACTCATCGCAACGGCTACAAGGGCGAAAAAAGCCACCACCGCAAACAGACGAGGGTTTGCCCTCCCCTTAGTGCAGCTTCGCACCGTTCTCTACTTCGAAGCCCGCCGTGGGCTCCATCAGCGCGGTCTTGCCGCCCGCCGCCGGTACGCCCAGCACAAGTACCTCGGACACGACGCCTGCGATGTTCTTTGGGCCGAAGTTCATCACGGCGATGACTTTCTTGCCCACAAGCTCGCCCTTCTCGTAAGAGGTCGCAAGCTGCGCGCTCGACGTCTTGACGCCTATCCCCTCGCCGAAGTCGATTTTCAGCACGTAAGCGGGCTTGCGCGCCTTGACATTGTCCTCGGCCTCAAGCACCGTGCCGACCCGTATCTCCACTTTCTCAAAATCGTTGTATTCTATCATGGGTACATTATACAGATTTTCTATTCAGCGTGTTGCATCCCTTTTAAGCCAATAATTAAAAAAGTATAGACAGCAAAAGCATAAGTGTGCTAAACTGTGCCCAGTCAGTTAAATCGACCCCGAAAGAGTTGCCGTATGGTAGCCGAATCTCGCAAGAGATAGGGGTCGGTTCTGCAAATTATTGAGGGATAAAAATTCACCCCCGCCTTACGGCAAAGGGGCGACATCCGCAATTTCTCACGGTTTTAATAGAACCATTATACCGCAAATATCAATAAAAGCAACAGCAATCTCTATATTTTGCGGTGGTTTTTGATAAGACCCCCCCACGTCACTTCCGCACGCCCCCCTCCACCCGTCGCACCAACGGGCTCACCAACCTTGTGACGGTAGCGACGAGTATCAGCGCAAGCGCGATGCAGCCCGCCATTATAAGCGCCTGCATGCCTATGGAAACAGCCTCGTTGTAGTTGCCGACCAACAGATTGCTCATGGTTTCGTAGAGCAGGGCGCCGGGCACGAACGGGATGATTCCGGGAATAATGAATATGGTGGTCGCATCCCTGCCCGCCCGCGAGCATATTTCCGCGAGTATGGCTATGGCGCAGGTGCCGAAAAACGTGGCGGCTATCATGCCGTACACAGGCGTCAACGCAACGAAGATGAACATCCCCGCCGCCCCTATCAAGGAAACCGCGACAAGATGCTTCTTGGGCGCGTTGAACAGCAGGCCGAAGCCGAGCGTCGAGCAGAACCCGAACAGCAAAAACCACGGCGTCTCGAACGAGGCCGTCCGCTCGACCGCCACCGTCCCCCCGCCGAGCATCCACACCTGTATGCCTATGCCGATTCCCCCCGCTATCGCGACCGCGCATAAGCACGCCTCCGCGAGCCTTGCCACTCCTGCGAGCATATCGCCCGAAAGCAGGTCGCGTGCCGCATTCGTAATTGCTACGCCTGGCAAAAATATCGTGGTCGCGGCCACTATCACGGGCGAAATGCTTGCGCTCGCCCCCAATGCACCCGCAGCAAGCACAAGCCCTGCCGCCGCAGCGCAGCTTATGAAAATCCTTATGAAATCGGGGAAATCCGTCCGCATAATGCCGTGCGACACGAGGAAAGTTACCGCCGAAATGCCGCCCGCCACGAACATATCGCCCACCGAGCCGTGGAAAAACGGGCAGAAGAATGCGCCGACGAGGAGGGCACCGAGGAGGCGCAGAATCGGGCGGTAACGCGGCACCGTATTTATTCTGCGAAGCTGCAAAAACCCCTCGTCCACCGAAAGGTCTGTCGTCGTGAATACGCGAGAGAAGGTGTTCACCGCCGAAATCCGTGCTAGGTCTATCTCCGACCCCTTGATACGCTTGATGAAAGTGTGCATGTCTTCGTCGACGTACCCGCTGTCGAGCGAAAGGAAAATGCCCGTAGTCGTCGCAAAGCACTCCACGAAGTCGATCTTGCACGCCTTGCAGATCCGCACCACCGTGTCCTCGACGCGGTAGATCTCCGCGCCGCTTTTCATCATTATTTCGCCCGCAAACAGGGCAAGGATGAGCACCTTTTTCTGAACGCTGTTTATCATATGATGGAGTATAGCACAAACAAGCCGTGCCGCTTTTGAAAATTATGCAATAATCTTGTTCTTCACCAATGTTTTTCTTACATGTCGCCCAAACGCTGCCGCTATGCCGATCTGGACTATGGAAGTCGGGATGAATGGCAGGACCGCGGCCACGAACGAGACTGATATGGAGCTGCCCGTCACCATGCTAAACCAGAGCATCCCGCACAAAAAGTTGATGGCTACGCCGACCACGAGCCCCACAATAAGCCACAGAATGGCGGATTTTTTGTCAGAATTGTCGCTTTTTTCGTTACCGAGGCCAGCAAGCAGGGCCATAATCGGGAACGAAAGCAGGAACCCGCCCGTCATGCCGAGGATGACCCCCATGCCGCCCATGAAATTCGCAAACACAGGGAGGCCAACGGCGCCGACGGCCACGTAGACCAATGTCGCTATGGTGCCCTTTTTCGCGCCCAGCACGATGGCGGCGAAAAGTATGGCGAACGTCTGCAAAGTGATGGGCACGCCGAGGGGCATGGGTATGCTAATCTGCGCCAAAATCGCGATGATGGCGGCGAATATACCGATATGGCACAGGTCGCGCGTGGTGAGGAACGGACGGCGAGAGGCGCCCAGGGTTTCTGTGTTCGTTGCTTTATTCGTTGTTTCCATAGGGCGAGTATAGCGTAGGCGGACGGTGTTGTCAACCATTATTCACGCTCAGGGTGACAAGTCAGCCCCACAGCAAATGATAGCCTATGCTACCTCGGCCTAGCCCCCCTACATCCACTTCGCGCGCCTTACACTGTGGCGCCTAGGTCGTAAAGCTCATGGGGGGCGATATCTTGACCGTTCGCCCATTCGATGCCCGTGCCGTTCGATATGATGTGTACACTGCGAAAGTATTCGGGGTTCTTCAATTCCCCGTACCAAGAGCCCTCAATGTACGGAGCCACATCGAAAACCTTTTTTTCGCCGGACGAATAGGAAATAAGCAACCGAAACTCGTCCATTGGCTTGACTTCAGTTATTTTTGGTGACAACATTTCAAACGCCCCCGCGCCTATTTCAATGGGTCAATTCTGAAAAATTGCTCGCCCTTGGACAACAATTCCCAGTTGGCCTGCAAATCATCGCCGTGAATTTCCAACCATGCCATGAGCAGCTTCATTTTCGATTTTGGTATGCTGCCTTCCAATATCTCGCCATCCAAGGAAACAGCGACTTCTTCTCCGGCATACTCCGCATGGACATGGGGCTTGTTATGTCGGGCATCGTTTTCTTTGTACATACGTACTACAATTCCGTAGAACAGCGATAGTATTGGCATGATGTATCCCTCCGCGACAATTCTCTGCTTTCGTTATCAGGATTGTAGCACAGTTGATTTTTCAAGGCAAGGCATCTTTCTGAACCCATGCATTACAACGAAAAGCCCCGCCTCCCCCTACATCCACTTCGCCCCCTCGGTAAATATCATCGCCTCCCCGCGTACGTCTATGAAGCCGCCGGAAACGTGGGCACGGCGTTGCTCTTTCGATCCCTTTTCGCGGAAGCGTATCTCGCCGTTGCCGAGCATTTTGCACGCCCAGGTGTGGTCGGCCATAAAGCCTTCCTCGCCAGAAAGCGTTCGGACGGTGACCACTTCCACCTCGCCCCCATAAAAGCGGGCTTCGGGCGTCAGTATTTCAAGCATAAACCCCTTAGCCACGGCTCACCACCCGTTCTGTCCCCATAATAAACCCCTTAGCCATGCTTTTCCGCCCTCTCCACGACCTCGTCGATGCTACCCGCGAACAAAAACAGATGCTCTGGAATATCGTCGTGCCTGCCCTCAAGAATTTCGCGAAAGCTACGCACCGTCTCTTTTATCGGCAGGTATTTCCCCGGCATCCCAGTAAACGGCTCGGCCACCGAGAACGGCTGCGACAAAAATCGCTGTATCTTCCGCGCGCGGTTCACCACCAGCCTGTCCTCGTCCGAAAGCTCGTCCATGCCGAGTATGGCGATGATGTCCTGCAAGTCCTTGTGGTGCTGCAACACTTCCTGCACCGCCCGCGCCGTGTCGTAGTGCTCGTCGCCTATGACGAGCGGGTCCATGATGCGGCTCGTCGATTCGAGCGGATCCACCGCCGGGTAGATGCCCAGCTCGGTAATCGAGCGGGAAAGCACCGTGGTCGCGTCCAGATGGGCAAATGTCGTAGCCGGGGCGGGGTCCGTCAGGTCGTCCGCGGGCACGTATATGGCCTGCACCGAGGTGATAGACCCTTTCTTTGTAGAGGTGATACGCTCCTGCAGCACCCCCATTTCCGTGGCGAGCGTGGGCTGGTAGCCGACGGAGGACGGGACGCGGCCGAGCAACGCCGACACCTCCGACCCCGCCTGCGTAAATCGGAATATATTGTCTATGAACAATAGAACGTCCTGTCCCTCTACATCGCGGAAATACTCCGCCATCGTGAGCCCCGTCAGCGCCACGCGCATACGCGCCCCCGGAGGCTCGTTCATCTGCCCGAACACGAGCGCCGTCTTTTCGATGACCCCCGACTCTATCATTTCGTAATAAAGGTCGTTGCCCTCACGCGTCCGCTCTCCCACGCCGGAAAACACGGAAATCCCCCCGTGCTCCTTTGCGATATTGCGGATAAGCTCCTGTATAAGCACCGTCTTGCCGACGCCCGCCCCGCCGAACAGCCCCACCTTGCCCCCGCGCGTGTAGGGCGCAATCAAATCAATGACTTTTATGCCCGTTTCGTATATCGTGGAAGACGTATCCTGGTCCTCGAACGAGGGGGGCTCGCGGTGTATGGGGTGCCTCTCGGTCGTCACGACGGGTCCTTTTTCGTCGATGACATCGCCAACGACATTGAAAAGCCTCCCTAGGACTTCGGGACCCACCGGCACAGTGATCGGCCCGAGCGTGTCAATCGCCTCCATCCCGCGCTTCAGCCCGTCCGTCGACGAAAGCGCGATGCACCGCACTATATCGTCCCCAAGGTGCTGTGCCGCCTCAGCTATGATCTCGCGGTCGCCACAGGGTATCCGCACCGCTGAAAGTATGCCTGGCATTACATGATGCTCGAACTTGATGTCGATGACCGGCCCGATTATTTGGTTGATTACGCCTTTGCCCATTTTGTCTTGCTCCTCTAATGCGTTGCTGCGTCCGCTAATGCGTCACTGCGTCTGCACCGCCTACTATCTCCGTGATTTCGCGTGTTATGGCCGCCTGCCTTGCACGGTTGAACGAAAACCCTAGGGCTTCCATCATATCGTGCGCGTTGTCCGTTGCGTGCTGCATCGCCGTTCGCCGTGCCGCATGCTCGCAGACCGCCGCCTCGATAATGCACCGAAAAAGCATCATTTCCGTGTATTTTCCCACCAAATAGCCGAGCACCCTCTTTGCGTCCGGCTCGTATTCCACCCGCCATGTGTCGAGGGGATGGTCGTGTGGGGGGTGGTCATCGGCGCTCCCCCACGCGTCAAACGGCAGCAGCCGCCTTATCTGGGGCTGGTGCTCTATCGCCGACACCAAGAACGTGCTTATCTCAACGATCTCATCTATCTCACCGCTTTCGAAAAGCTCTATCAGCGGGGCCGCAAGCTCCGCCGCTTCCGAAAAGCTTATACCTTCGGGCGTGCCAAGATACTCCGCAAACACCTCATAGCCCCGGCGGACAAAATAGTCGCGCCCCTTGCTCCCTATGCAGACGAGCAACGGGGTTTCACGGCCTTCTTCTTCCTCGTGGGCGGCAAGCTCACGCTCCGCCGTCTTGATGACGTTTGCGTTATAGCCGCCTGCAAGCCCACGGTTGCTCGTCACTACCACATAGCACGTCCTTTTTATCTCCCGCCCGCCGAGCAGATAATGGTTCGGCACCTCATGCGGGTTGTGAAAAATCTCGTCGATTCTGGCGGTTATGCGTGGCAGGCTTTCCTGAGCCTTGTCGTACATCATCATAGACCTACGCAGCTTCGCCGCAGACACAAGCTTCATCGCATTCGTTATGTTCTCGATGCTTTTGACGCTCTGCACCCGGTGCTTTATATCGCGCATGGAAGTTCCGGCCATTTATGTTATATCCTCCGCGCCTCGACCCGTTTTCTTCACATACCCAACAGCCTCCGCACCCTTCACAGCTTCCGCCTTCTCCCTCTCCAAAAACTCATGCCGGTACTCTTCTATCCCCTTCTTCAGCTCCGCTTCCGCTTCCTCGGAAAGCTCGCCCGTCTCCCTTATCGAGTCCGACACCAAAGGATGCACCGCGTCTATATGCTCAAACAGCCCCTTTTCAAACCTTGCGAGCTTGCTATGCGGTATGTCGCCTATAAGCCGCCAGACCGCCGCGTAGAAAATCATCACCTGATGCTCCACAGGCACGGGGCTGTACTGGTGCTGCTTGACCACTTCCATCAGCAGATGCCCATGGTCGAGGCGGTCCCTCGTCTCTTTGTCGATATCCGAGCCAAACTGCGAAAAACTCGCCAGCTCGCGGTATTGCGCAAGTTCCAGCTTTACGGAGCTTGCGACCTTTTTCATCGCCTTTATCTGCGCGTTGCCGCCCACGCGGGACACTGAAATTCCAGTGTTTATGGCGGGTCGCTGCCCTGCGAAGAAAAGGTCGGGCTCCAGGAATATCTGCCCGTCCGTGATGGATATGACGTTGGTGGGGATATACGCCGACACGTCGCCGGCCTGCGTTTCGATGATGGGCAACGCCGTAAGCGACCCTGCGCCATGCTCGTCGGACAGCTTGGCAGCCCGCTCAAGCAGCCGGCTATGCAGGTAGAATATGTCGCCGGGGTAGGCCTCGCGCCCTGGCGGGCGCCTAAGCAGCAGCGACATCGCACGGTACGCGACCGCGTGCTTCGAGAGGTCATCATACACCACAAGCACATCCTTGCCCTGTTCCATAAAATGCTCGCCCATCGCGCACCCCGCATAGGGCGCTATATATTGCAGAGGCGCGACGTCGCTTGCCGTTGCCGACACCACTATCGTGTACTTCATCGCCCCCAAGTCCTCCAGGTGCTGCACCATCTGCGCCACCGTCGACTTCTTCTGCCCTATCGCCACATATATGCAGATGATGCCCGCGTCCCTCTGGTTCAGGATGGTGTCCACCGCTATCGCCGTCTTGCCCGTCTGCCGGTCGCCGATGATAAGCTCGCGTTGCCCCTTGCCTATCGGTATCATGGAATCTATGGCCTTGATGCCCGTCTGGAGCGGCTGGTGTACGGACTTCCGCGCGAGCACGCCGGGCGCCGGGCTCTCGATGGGCCTGGTCCCGTGCGCTTCCACCGGCCCCTTGCCGTCAAGCGGCTGCCCCAAGGGGTCCACGACCCGCCCGATTAGCGCCTCGCCGACCGGCACCTCGACCACCCGCCCCGTCGGTTTCACCACGTCGCCCTCTTTGATGTGCATGTCCGAACCCATTATGACCACGCCCACGTTGTCCTCTTCGAGGTTGAGCGCCATGCCGTAAGTGTCCCACGGAAATTCCAAAAGCTCGCCCGACATGCAGTTTTCGAGCCCGAAAACCCGCGCGATGCCGTCCCCGACCTGAATAACTGAGCCGTAATCCGATATTTCGACCTCGTTCTTGTACTTTTTTATCTGCTCCTTGATAACAGAGCTTATTTCTTCCGGTTTCAGACTCATGCCCTTATTCTCCGCTTTGTTCTTCCAATCCTCTGATTCATTTTCATGCCCTTATCCTCTGCTTCATGCTTTCAAGCCGCGTTTTCACGCTCACGTCTATAAGTTTGCCGTCCACGTAGATCTTCGCCCCCCCAATAATGGTCTTGTCCGTCCTGTTTTCGAGCCCCACAGCCTTGCCGAGCGTCGCGGACGTCTTTTCCTCAAGGCTTTTCAGCCGCCCCGCATCCACAGGCGCCACAGTATACAATATCCCGTGCGTGACCCCGTCCCGCTCCGATGCAAGCTTCTCGTACTGCCTGCCTATCCGTTCCCACGACCCCATGCGGCTTTTGTCGATAAGTATCCGCATAAAGTTCAAAAGCTCTCGGGAAACGCGGCCTTCAAAGACCTTTTCCGCGGCGTCTTTCTTCTCCGTTGCCGAAATAGTGGGGAGAAGAAGCAGCTTTTTCAGCATGGGCTCCGCTTCAAAGACAAGATTCACCGCCTTTAGCTCCGCGCCTATCTCGGCTGTCTTTCCAAGGTCTGCTGCCGCCTCGAACAGCGCCCTGCCATAGGTCTGGCCTATCGTTAGTGTTTCCATGCCTTGCCGCCGTTCTCTTTCAGCACATTGTCGATAATGAGGTCGTGCTCGCTGCCCTTTAGCTCTTTCTCGATAATCTTTTCCGCCGCGAATATGGCGAGCATGGCCACCTGGTCCCGCATGGACTCGGCGAATTTCGCCCGCTCCTGTTCCATCTTCTTCCTTGCCGCGTCCACTATCTCGTCGGCTTGCTCGTTCGCTTCCTTGATGATGTCCTTCGCCCGCGCGTTTGCGGCCGCTTTGGAGTCCTTTAGCACGGCCTGGCGTTCAAGCTCGGCGCCGTCGAGCCTGGCCTTGTACTCCGCAAGATGCTCCCTTGCCTGGACTTCCGCCGCCTCCGCGCTGTCAAACTGGTCCTGCACCTTCTGCGCCCTCGCGTCCATAAACGCCCGCACCTTCTCGAAGAAAAACTTCTTCAGCACGAGAAAGAGGACCAAGAAGGTGACGAGGAACATCACCAGCGTCCAGTCGAAGCCTATTAACGGTGCAACTATTTCCATTTATGGTATTTCCTTGCAGTCCGACCCTACATCCGACCCTACAGCCTAGCCCGCAGACCGGCCTTACGACCGACCTACAGCATCCCTACGAGCGGGTTGACCACCACGAGCAGTATGGCGATGATAAGCGGGAAGATTATCGACGTCTCCTGCATGGCCAGGCCGATGAACAGCGTCTGCTGCAAGTCTCCCTTGGCCTCCGGCTGCCGCGCGATGCTCTCGAGCGCGCTCCGCGTCGCCATCCCCTGGCTTATGGACACCCCGATGCCCGTGAGCATCGCTATCCCCGCGGCGATCGCGGAAAGCCCGAGCACGTACGCCTGCGGCGTTATGGTGAGTATTGTTTCTGGTGATACTGCTGGCATTTTTTGTTCCTCCTTTTTGTTTATATAAATAATTATTGCATAATTAATAACTAGCTTGCTTCCTTTGCATTGCCGTTGCTGTTGCCGTGGCCGTGTACGATTATGCCTTTCGCGACGAACACCATCGTGAGCATCGAGAACACGAAAGCCTGCAAAACCGGCTCGAACACGTCGAAGAACGCCATCGCAGGCAGCGGCGTCACCGCCTGGAGCAGCGGGATGGGCAAACCTATATTAGCCGACAGCCCGCCCATCATGTACATGAATATGTGAATGATGATGAAGCCCGCCAGGATGTTTCCGAACAGGCGGAAGCCCAGGCTGACCGGGAACACGCACTCCTCGATGATTTTTATGGGGACCATGAACGGCACCGGCTCCGCGAAGTGCTTCAAATAGCCCTTGATGCCCTGCGAACGTATAGAGCTGCCCTGTATCACGAAAAACACCATGATGCTCAATGCGAAGGCGAAGTTCATGTCCGCCGACGCGGCGCGTTGTCCGAGAAGCCCAAGCGCGTTGCAGAACAGCAGAAACAGGAACAAAGTGCCGATAAACGGGGCGAATCCGACATTGTGGCTGCCCATCGTGTTCTTCACGAACTTGTAGGTGGTTTCGACTATCAGCTCCGCCACCGCCTGAAGCCCCTTGGGGTTCCTCTGCATATTGCGGGTGGCTATATGGGCAACCACAATCATTGCAACGGCAACGATCACAGCCCAGCACACCGACTCCGTGATGTACACGCCGTTCGAGAACTGTATTATGACCCTTGGCCCAAGCTCCAGGTGCATTGCCGTCCCGCTCCTTATCCTTTCTTATCCTTCCGCCTGCCTTATCCGTCTGAAATGCCTGTGCGTGACATACGACCTCGCGCCGTCGTTGTAATTCTCCGCCACGAAACGCGGAGCCTTGAAGAATACCTTGCTGCGGGTGTCTATCACATACACCGCCCGCGGCTCCTTGCCGAGCTTTCGCCTTACGGCGGGACGCAGACCGAGCACGATGTACATGGCTGCCCGCGGCAGGAAAAACCCGACCGCAGCGCCGACCCCCGCCACCCCCGCCGTGGTCACAGCCAGCCAGAACGCCCCTGCATATATCGCCGCCCTTACCGCAAAGCCGGCCTGCACAGGCCCCTTCCCCCCCTTCGCCGCCGACCGCTCGATGGACGCGCAGAGGATGTTCATGTTTATGACCGCGGCGCAGACGCCCAGCGCCAGCCCGTAGGCAAAGAGGGCACCCGACCGCCCCGCAAACAACAAAGAAACCGCCACCGCTATTGCCGTGGCGATAATTGTGTATTTTGTCATCTCCTTCTTCAGCGCTAAAATCTTTCTTACCCCTCGTCTATCTTGCCGTAACACACGAGCGAAGTCGAGTGTGTTCAAAGGTTTCCGACATTGCGGCAACGCCGAATGTCAATCAAGGAAACCTTATAACGCAGATTTTATGCCTGTCCGCGGGGTAAGTCAATGGGGAAGTTGTGCTATTTGCGGGGTTTTAACACATGAATTTTGCAAGAATAGAGGGGGCACACCCGTGTGCTTACAATACTGACAACAAGCTGACGCATTTGGCCGGGTTGATGACAAGCGGCTCGTCCGGGAAATGCTTGCTGTTTCCGGTAATAAGATACGCATCGGCTGCCTTGGCGACTTCGTAGAAAACACGGTCGGATTCATCAGCGAAAAATATGTCACATGGTGTAGGCTCGATTTGTACGCCATATTTCTCAATGCCCTCAATCAAGTGCCGCTGGTCTTCTGCGTCAAAGACAAAGCGGGGTCTTGCCAATACTGCCGCATATTCAGCCAGAATCATCGGGCAATAGCAAGGCTTCAGATCTTCGCGAAAAACCCTGTCTATGATTTGTGCGGCGTTTCCGGCGGGCGAAAGCAGTGCCGAAACGACGACATTCGTGTCAATAACGATTTTTAGCATTATTGCATTCTCGCTTCTTGCCGGGCTGCTTCGATTTCAGCGTTTATCTCGTTCAAACTCAAGTCTGAGTTGCCGGTAAATGCGGACGCTTCCCTCATTCTTTTAATGGCCTCTACAGCCCGCACCCCGTAAGCCCGTTTTTCCTGCTCGCCGCTGTCGGTCACCATGAATGGCAGTTCCCGGGTACGCAAAACTGCTTTGATGAACATGTTGACCGCTGCCGTTGCGTTTATTCCCACATTCTCGCAAAAGGTGTCGAAGTCCCTTTTCGTTTCCTTGTCAACCCGCACGGTTATGTTTATTGTTTCCATAGCAATCGCCCCTTTCGTGTTTTGCACGCTATTGTCGTGCTATGTGCATCATTATATGCATTATGGCGTGCAATGTCAAGTGGGGGGAGGGGGCTACCGCAGATTCACCCTTATGTTGTAGACGGTGGGGGTGGTCATGGGGCGGTTTTTGGCGTTGCGTAATGGGATGACTTTGCCGGTGGCGGGGTCGAGGGCGGGGAGGGGCTTGCCGGTGATTTCGTCGATAATAATCTCGCCGTTCGGATCGTTGTCTTTCCTTGCGACCTTGTACGTCCCTTCGGCCCATAACTCCACGCGGATTGGATAATTGCTGTTTAGCTTTGAGGTCGTTTTGGTGGTGGGGTAGTTTCTGTGGAGGATGGCGCCTGGGGCGATGCCGTCCTCGAAGCTGAGGGCGTAAGTGGTTTCGCCGGTGCGGGCGAGGACTAGGCCACCGTGGTGCGGGTCGGCGGGGTCACCGTACTTTTCGTAGCCTATTCGGGTGGTCTCGCCGTGACATGCCCCCGATTCTTAGTCCACTTTCTACTGTTGCCCCTGTGCATTTTCAAGCCGCCATTCTCGCTTTCTTCCCTTCCGACACAAGTATAACATTCCAGAGCGATTG
>WRMW01000014.1 GCA_009776955.1 Clostridiales bacterium
TTGGGTGAGGGGGCGCGAACCGCCGCCCTTAAAGGGCGGCGATGTCGTCCTCGGACAGGCCGGTGACCTTGGCGATGAACGCGGCTTCGGCGCCCTCGGCTTTCATGTTGCGGGCGACCTCGAGCCGGCCCTGTGCGTGGCCTTGCGCGCGGCCTTCTTCGCGACCCTCTTTCAAGAGGACCCTGCGGTATACTTCGTCATTCCATTCCAAGCTGAGCATCCTTCCGACCTCCGACCCTTTCTTTTTCAGATATGAGACCATGATACCACGTTTGAGGCAGTATTGTACCGTTTTTTTGATGGCTTCCTCGTTCTCCTCTTCGGTCTTGGCGTCTTTCAGGCATTCGTAGGCGACAGACACGAATCTGGCGTAGTCCGACAGGGCCGCGCTCCGCTGTAGCATCTTCTCGCTGTGACCCGTTGCTATGTTGTGGACGGTCACGATGAGCTCCAGGTTCGGGGGCTTGGGTTGTGGGCGCTTGGCGGGCGGGCCGATGAACGCATCCGACAGCCGCAAGACCTTTTTGTCCGGGTAATCGTCAAGCCCGTTGTATATGACGAAGAACTCAGGCGTCGGGATCTTGGCGGCCTTCTTGCCGTACAGCGCGTCCTCGGCGACGAGCCCCTTGCTTATCTCGCTGTAGTATTGCAGCATACGTAGCGGCATGTTCTCGTTGATTGTGCTTTGGTGCTCTATCAGCACGATGAAGCGGTCCTCGAGAAGGAACGCTATGTCGTTGCTCGCCGACTGGAACAGGACTTTTTTCAGCTCCTTGAACTCCACTCTTGCAGTGAGCGGGTAGTCCGTGCCGGCGATGGCGTTGTAGGCTTCGATAAGCCTTTCTTCGTCTGCGAAGTAGTCTTTGAACAGACTGTCTTTGAACTCTCTGTTTGTTTTTGGCATGTTGCCCTCCTGTTTGTTTGTGTGCCTGCCTGCCTGCGTGTGCATCGCGGTACGATGGCATGGCAATATTAGCGTTGTATGGGATAATATACCATGCATAGGAGGGGCTGTCAATATGTGGAAGGGATGTTTTTTGCGGTTTTTTTCGAGGAGTCGAAGTCTGGGGGGATATCTGTTAGAATGTCGGGTGTGACATGGCTAATATTTTGTTGAAAATCGCATATGACGGAAGCGCTTTCCATGGCTGGCAACGCCAGCCCGCTGACCGCACGGTGCAGGGGGTGCTTGAGGATGCGCTGGGTGGCCTGCTTGGGGGGCCGGCGCAGCTGGACGGCACTTCCCGCACCGACGCTGGGGTCCATGCGCTAGGCCAGCGCGCGACGCTGCGGGCAGGGCGCGAGGGGGGCGGGGGGCGTATTCCCGTCGACCGCATTCCGCTTGCGGTCAACCCAAAGCTGCCGCCGGATGTGGTGGTGCTTGAGGCGGAGGAGATGCCGGAAGGGTTTCATGCCCGCTTCAGCGCCACTGCCAAGACTTATGTGTACCGCTTCGCCGTTCTGTCCCCACAGGCTCTCCACTCTCCGCACCGCGCTCTCGATAGCGCTCCCCACCCTTCGCAATTATTTCTCAGAAACTATGCATACATATTGAAACGGCCTTTAAACACGAGTATGATGTCAGAGGCGGCGGAACGGCTGGTGGGCACACACGATTTTGCCTGCTTTCAGGCGGCCGGCGGCACGCCGCGCGAAACGACTGTCCGAACTGTTTTCGGCACGGATGTCCGCGAGCGGACGGCGGTGGACGTGGCTGGGAACGAGTACGGGGCAATCGAGTTTGAGGTGACAGGAGATGGGTTTTTGTACAATATGGTGCGAATAATGGCGGGTACCCTGGCGGAGATCGGCCTGGGCGGGGCCGAAGGCGCCCCTGCCGAAACGATGGATCGCGTCATCGCGTCCTGTGACCGCGCTTTTGCGGGGCCTACCGCGCCGCCTCAGGGCTTGTACCTCAAAGAAGTGTTTTTTCGGGAGATGGGATGATGGACCGCATAGAATCCGCAGACGCGCTTCGCGTCTTTATCGACTCCACTGCTGTCTACACGTACGTGGTCGATTATGCCACGGACGAGATCCTGATGGTAAACAGGCATTATACGAAGCTGCTTGGGGTGCCGGAGGGCGCCATGGCCGGCCGGAAGTGCTGGGAGTTCGCGACTGGCGAGGACGGGGGGCGCTGCGCTTTCTGCCCCAGGGAGCTTGAGGGGAATGAGGACGGGGAGGAGGCCGGCGGCGCTCTCACCGCCGAGGGCTACAATCCGACCTTGGGGATCTGGGGGAAGTTCACCAGCCGCAGCGTAGCATGGGTGGACGGTCGGGCGGCCCATATCGTCACCATTGTGGACACCAGCGAGGAGGAGTTGCTGCGCCAAGAGCTTTCGCGCTTGGCTTATTACGATATGCGCATGGGCATCCCGAACCGCGCGAAGCTCGAAAAGGACATCGCAGCCCGCCCTAAGGGGAATTATTGCCTTGTATCGTTCGACTACATTTCGCTCCGCTTCCTCAACGACGCCTACGGGCGCGCGATCGTCAATGCGTTGCTCGATGCCGTCATAGCGTGGATAAGGGGGTTCGATCTGCAGAATTGCGAGATTTACCGCGTGGGCAGCGACCAGTTCGCCATTTTGCTCGACAATACGGACATGATAAGCGCGAGCGGGCTGGCTGACCGGCTTCAGGAGCGTTTCAACGAGTCCTGGGAGATAAGCCTAGGCAATGAGCGGACCACGATTTTGGCGAATATCGCTGTGTGCGTGATCGACGGCAGGCTCGGTTTTGAGGGCGCGGAGGATTTGCTCGCGATATCGGACCGCACTCTGGAAATCGCGAAGAACGCGCGGATGGTTTCGGTGTACGACAAGGATCTCGATGCCGCGATAAAGCACGACCTCGCGCTAGAAATAAGCCTGAAGAATTGCACGCAGGACGATATGAGGGGCTTTGAGGTCTATTTCCAGCCCATCGTGGATCCGCGGCGCGAGAGGTGGGTGGGGGTGGAGGCGCTATGCCGCTGGGACAGCCCGGAGTTCGGGCGCATCCCGCCGCTGGTCTTCATACATATGGCGGAGCAGATAGGGGTCATCAACAAAATAGGATATTGGGTGCTGGACACGGCCATAGAGATATGCTCGCGGCTCGGGCTTCCGCAGATAGACGACTTTTTCCTAGATGTGAACCTGAGTCCTTCGCAGATAAGCGATGAAACGTTGATACACAAGGTTTTGATGTCTTTGCAGAAGCATGGTTTTCCGGCGCATTGCCTGTCGCTGGAGGTCACGGAAAGCCAGGACCTGGAATCTTTCAGGCTTTCCAGCACCACCATCGAGCGGCTTAAGTCCCTCGACGTGAAGATAGCTTTGGACGATTTCGGCACTGGCTATTCCAACTTTAACAGCCTGCGCACGCTGCCTGTCAGCATCCTCAAGACCGAGAAGCAGTTTATCGACGACATAGAAAAGGACGATTACCAGAAGTTTCTTTCGAAGGTGCTTGTGGACCTTGCGCACGCGGCCGATATGCGGCTTATAGCCGAAGGGGTGGAGACGCCTGGCCAGATGGCGGCGCTGCTGGAGAACGGCGCGGACTATTTGCAAGGCTATCTGTTCTCGGTGCCTCTTGCCGAGGGCGAGCTGAGCGAAAACATCCACAAGTTCCATAGGTGCAGCTTTGGGCAATAGCGCAATGGGCGAAACTTTGGGCAATGGCGCGCTTGCGGGGTTTTTCGACTCCTGCGGGGTGGTTTTGTTCGATTCCGCTATGGGCACCGCTTTGATCTCGGCGGGGTTGCCGCCTGGCACGGATTCGGCCGAGATGAACGCCTTGGCGCCGGATGTGGTGCGGGGGGTCCATCTGGATAATATAAGGGCGGGGTGCGATGTCATCACTACCAACACTTTCGGGGTGACGGGGATATTGCTGCGTGGGGGCGACGAGGGGGCGGCTCTGGCGCTGGAAGCCGGTGTGCGGCTTGCTCGCGAGGCGGCGGCTGCAGGGCAGCGCATAAATGTGGGGGCGGGGGGCGGAACCGACGGGGGGCGCGTGCTCGTAGCCCTCGGCATCGGGCCTGCGGGCTCCATAGTGGGGCCGCTTGGCGACATAAGTTATGAGTCAGCTACGAAGGCGTATGCCTTGCAGGCGGGGGCGGGGGCCCGCGAGGGCGCCGACTTCATGCTTTTCGAAACATTTGCCGACCTGGACGAGCTTATGTGCGCGGCCCGTGCGGCCCGTGCGGTCTGCGATCTCCCCATCATCGCCACGATGACCTTCGATGCCGGCGGGCACACGTATATGGGCGTGACGCCCGCCGACTTTGCCCAAGCCGTCATGGCGGAGAACGCCGTGTCTTGCGGGGCTGAGCCGCTGTTTTTCGCCATCGGGGCGAACTGCGCCCTCACTCCCGACGAAATGCCGCCCATCATCGACGCGCTGACGGAAAATGCAAGGGGGGCATTGCGAATTATTGCGCAGCCGAACAACGCCGATTCCCCCGACGCCTTCCTGCCTGGCATCGAAACCCTGCTCGGGCTGGGCGTTTCCGCCGTCGGCGGATGTTGCGGGACGACGCCCGAGATGATTGCCGAAGTTCGTGCTATAATAGACTCTGGACAGACGGAACGAAAGGAACCAAGACTATGACTGAAAGACCATCCTGGGACGAATACTTCATGGGCATAGCCCAGCTGACTGCGCGGCGCTCCACTTGCCTGCGGCGCAACGTGGGCGCTGTCATCGTGCGCGACCGGCATATCATAGCATCGGGCTACAACGGCGCGCCGCGCGGCATCGACCATTGCGCTCAGCGCGGGGGCTGCCTGAGGGAGGAGATGGGGATCCCGTCCGGCGAGCGCCACGAGCTCTGCCGCGCGCTGCATGCCGAACAGAACGCGATTATCCAGGCGGCGGCGTTCGGCCATTCCATCGAGGAAGCCACTATATACGTCACGCACTCGCCTTGCGTCATCTGCTCCAAAATGATCATCAATGCGGGGATTCGCAAAATTATTGTCGCGGAGCACTATCCCGACACATTCGCCACGGAGATACTGGGCGAGGCCGGCCTCAAAATAGTGGCGATCGAGGCCTTGGAAGGCTAAGGCGGGGCGGAGGGCATCGCAATGACGGCCTCGTCGCTTATCGTGCTTTCTGCATTCGCGTGCATAGCCTTGGCTTTTTTCATCTCGCTGGGCATGACGCCCATATCCATTTTCGTAGCGAGGCGCACGGGCGCGCTCGACGTGCCGACGGACGGGCGGCGAATGCACACGCAGCCCATACCCAGGCTAGGAGGCATCGCCATATTTGTCTCGTTTACGGTGGGCGCGCTGGTTTTGCGCGCGCTCATATCCGGCGGGCATCTGTTCGGCGCCTATATGCCGGGGCAGACGGTGGCGGATGTGGAGGAGATGCTTGCGAAGCTCACGGCCATCCTTATCGCGGGGAGCTTGATATTCGTGCTGGGGCTTGTAGACGATTTCAAGGCCATCCCGGCGCCGCTGAAGCTGGCGGGCCAGATAGGGTGCGCGTCGCTTGCGTTCGCGCTGGGGGTGCGCATACCGGCTGTGGCGCTTTTTGGCTGGCAATTCACGGACGGGTCTGCCGGCGACCTCTTTGTAAGCTACCTCGTCACCATAGTATGGCTGGTCGCCATCACGAACATGATAAACCTGATCGACGGGCTCGATGGGCTCGCCGCGGGCGTGGGCGGCATTTCCGCCCTGGCCATCGCCTACACCGCTTATATCCATGAATACCCCACGGCCGCCTTCGCGATGGCTATACTGGGCGGGTCCGCATTGGGCTTCCTGCCTTTCAATTTCTACCCTGCGAAGGTGTTTATGGGCGATTGCGGCGCGATGTTCCTCGGCTTCGCCATCGCTTCCGTCTCGATAATAAGCCCTGCGAAGGGGGCCACCATCGTGTCTATCATCGCGCCCGTGCTGGTGCTGGGCGTCCCGGCCTTCGACGTGGCTTTCGCCATGATCCGCCGCCGCCTGCGCGGCAAGTCCGTGCTGGAGGCCGACAAGGGGCATCTGCACCATCAGCTCGCGCGCATAGGGATAGGCCAAAGACGCGCCACGCTCATGCTTTACGGCATCAGCGGCGTGATGGGGATAGCGGCTATCGTGTTCTCGCGCGCATTTTATCTTGAGGCCATCGGGCTGTTTCTTATAGCTGTGTTGTTCATCGTCACGCTGATATGGGGGTGGGACAAGAGCGATAGCTAGGGGGTTGACTTTTTCGTGGGGGCGGGGTATATTGCCTATTGTCAATTTACGATGCACAGCGGACTGACAGAGGGGCAAAATGCGAATCAGAAAAGAAGGGCCGCCTGATGAGGCGATGAAAGATGAAGATGTCCTGAACGCGGCGAAGGTGGCGGACGCTCTGGCACACCCGGCGCGGATACGGATGCTGCGATATATCTTGACGGAGAACCTGGCGCGGCGGACGGTGACGAACAAGGACCTTGTGGCGATCTTTGACTACGCGCAGGCGACGATTTCGCAGCATGTGTCGAAGCTTTTGGTCGGCGGGCTGCTGGAAATGCGGAAGCGGGGGACGAGCTCCTGCTATTTTGCCCGCATCGGGCGTCTTTCGATGTTCATGGAGGTGCTGAAAAGGTTCGAGCTGCCTGCGGATACGAGCGATATCCCGGAGTTTCTGCGCGCCGGCGTCTACGACGCGGATGACGCGAACGTCATCGCCGACCTGAGCATGGAGCTAGACCAAGACTATTATGACGAATCCGAGGACGATGGGGGGGATTACCATAACACCCCGAGCTTTTTGAGATAATTCGCGATAATCACAGTCTGTAGAGCAGGCTCGCCTCTTCGCGGAGCAGGACGCCCATGTAAAGATCGCTGCCGGTGTAGCGGCCTTCGCGGGCGAGGGCCGTCAGGACTGTCCGCTCTGCTATGACGGGGGTGTTGTTTTCATGGCTGAGATGGGCAAGCAGGACGACGCGCTTTTTTTCGGTGAGGCTGAACAGGCGGAGCAGGGCGTCGGCAGCCTGGGCGTTCGAAAGGTGGCCGTGCTCGCTGAGTATGCGCTGCTTCAGGAAGTGGGGGTAATGGCCGTGGCGCAGTATCTCCGTGTCGTGGTTTGCCTCAAGGACGAGAACGTCTGCGTCCGCGACGGCGTGGAGCATCTCTTCCGTCACCATGCCGGTGTCCGCCAATATAGCGATGCGTTTTTCGCCTGAAGCGATGCTGTATCCGTAGGGTTCGGCGGCATCGTGCAGGGTGCGGAAGGCGCGGACGGTCAGGTCGCCTATTTTTACGGGGCAGTCGGGGCCTATGGCGACGCGCCTGCGTTCCGCGATCTCTTTTGCGAATGAGAGCTTTTTGCCGGCGTCGCGCCTTATGGCGCCTTCCATGGTGCCGCCGGACGCGTATACGTCCGCGCCCGCCAGCCTTTTGAGGAGGACGCGCGCTCCTTTCACGTGGTCGTGGTGCTCGTGCGTCAGGAAAAGGGCTTTTACGCTTTCGTGCGGGGTGTCTGTGCGGTCCAGCTCCTTCAGGATTTTCCTTGCGCTGATGCCGGCGTCGACAAGCACGGCGGCGCTTTCGGACTTCACCAGATAACAGTTCCCGCTGCTGCCGCTGGAGAACGAGCAGAACGACAGGCCCATCAGCGTGCCTCGCCTTCTGGTTGCGAACCGGCTCTCAGTGTTGAAATTCCAATGTTTGCAAGTTCATCGGCCCTGTTGTTGTTGTTCGCGATGCTCAAAAATTCCTCATAGGAAAACCCGTCGCCGTTGTGGCGGACGAAGCGTTCGTAGCCTTTTCGCATGGTTTCTTCGCGGGCGCCGGCGGCGAGGTGGCCCTTGACGAGGTAGAGGCGGAAATCGTAGTGGGGCAGGAAGGCGAGCAGGCGCTCCCAGAGGTCGCGGTTTTCGACCGGTTTTTTGCCTGTGGTGAGCCAGCCGTTTGAGCGCCATTTTTCGTACCAGCGTTTGCGCAGACAGTCAATAAGGTAGGCGCTGTCGCTGAAAACGCGTACGTCGTAGCCTTGCTTGGTGAGGGCGGACAGGGCTTCGATAAGGGCGGTCAGCTCCATGCGGTTGTTTGTGGTGTTTTGCTCGCCGCCGCAAAGCTCCTTCACGTGCCCGCCGTACTCGAGGATGGCGCCCCACCCGCCGGTGTTCGTGTCGAACTGGTTGCCCGAGCAGGCACCGTCCGTATAGATGTTTATTGTCTGTTTTTCGTGTGGTTTCAATGCTCCATCGCCCTTTCGCGATAACTTGACGGGAATGCAAAACTATTCATGACAGAAAATCGGCGACGACTATCGTGCGGTCGTCCTTGGCCTTTATCAGCGAGTAGTGGTCGGATTCCTCCATGATTTTCTGCGCCAGGTAGCTGCCGTTGTATTCGCCGTATTTTTCGGCGAGCCCGCGCACGCCCTCAAGGCCGAACGAACGGCCTGTGGCCTTGTCGACCTCCTCTATGACGCCGTCCGTGAACAGGACGAGGCGGTCGCCGGGGTGGATGCTGACGACCTCTTCATCGTAGTCGATGCCTTCCGCGATGCTGCATATGGGCATGCCGTGCGTGGGGATGGCCTCCGATCTGCCGCTGTTCCGCACGATGAGCGGGTAGCAATTGTGGCCTGCGTTCGAGATGGCGAGCTCGCGCCTGGATTTTGTGTATTTGCAAATGACCATGGTGACGTACATCATGCCTTCCGTGTCGACTTTGCTGAAGTCTTGCACGAGCTCCGCGAGCAGGGCGCCGGGGCCTTCGAACGCCGCCGCCATGTTCATCCTGACGCGCTCGCGCATAAAGACGGTGAGGAGCGCAGACCGGATCCCGTGGCCTGAAACGTCCGCTATGTAGACAAGGTATTCGTCGTCGCTCAGTTTCATCAGGTCGTGGAAGTCGCCGCCGAGGTCGTCCGCTGGTTTGTAGAACGAGTTGTACGCTATTGTATCCCAATACGTATCGTTTATTGGCAATATGCTTTGCTGGATAGTCTTGGCCATTTTTGCGCCGGCGCTGACCCTTGCGAGAGCCTTTTTCATCTTGGCGTTCATCTGCGCTTGCTCCGAGACGTCTTCAAAGTGTTCCACCAAGTATCTGCCATCCTCGCCAAGGTCTACCGTGCTGCTGAAGCGATGGAAGGGGACGTCCGAAATGACTATCTCCGACACCCCGGCGCCCTCGTGCATGGCCTGGCTCACGATCTCGAAGCTTCCGCAGTCGTAGACCATGTCCGTCTTTTGCCCAGTGAGGTCGCCGAACAATTCTTTCATGGCATCGTTCATGTAAATGATGTTTTCGTCGCTGTCTGTGAGCCAGCCAGAGATGGGAAAATCTTCCAAAACCTTTATAAGTGGGTCGATCCGCTTTGTCATCTTTTGTGCATGCCTGCCGTACGCAGCAGATCGATGATCTCTTCAAGCCCTTGCCTGTCGAAGTACTTCAGCTCGACGCTGCCTTTCTCGCCGTCGCCTGTGATGACGGTGCGGATGCCGGTGGTGGAGGTCAGCTCCTGCTCCACTATGCGTATCTCGTTGGTTTTTGGGTGCTGCCTCTTTTTCTTCGCGGGGCGGCCGGCGGCGGTGGCTATGGCGGCAGCCAAGCGCTCGGCTTCGCGCACTGAAAGGCTTTTGCTCACGATTTTCCTGGCAAGCCCTATCTGCTGGTCTGTGTCTTTCACCGCGCCGAGCGCGTTGGCGTGTCCGAGCGTCAGCTTTTCCAAGTGCAGCAATTCCAGTATCTCCGGCGGGAGGGCGAGCATGCGGAGGGTGTTCGCGATGTGCGGGCGGCTTTTTCCGACAGCCCTTGCGAGCGCTTCCTGCGTCATCCCGTATTTGTCGATGATTTTGCGGTAGGCCTTGGCTTCCTCCAGCGTTTTCAGGTCTTTGCGCTGAACGTTTTCGATGATGGCGAGCAGGGCTTTCTCCTCGCTCGTCACTTCGCGCGCCAAGATGATGGCGGGGATGGTCTTCAGGCCAAGCTTGCGTATGGCCCGCCAACGGCGTTCGCCGGTAACCAGCTCGTAGCCGGTCTTCGCTTTCGTCAGCACGACGGGCTGGATAAGGCCTTGCGCCTCGATGGAGGCGGCAAGCTCCTCGATGCCCTCGGCGTCGAAGTCCTGCCTGGGTTGCATGGAGTTTGGCTTGATGTCGTCGATGGATATGTTCAGGACCGCGTTTTCCGGCACAGGGGTCGCTTCGGGGGCGGATGTGGGGGCGTTGCGGGCTGTGCCCTTTGATTTTCTGGGCTTTTTACCGGTTTTCGCAACGCTTTCGGACGACGCTGCGGACACTGCGGGCGACGATGCCGCAGGCATTGTCGTTGTTGTCGTGGGTGTTGTAGGCTTTGCGGGCGTCACGGGCACTTTTATCTCGATTTCGCCAAAAAGCGATTCCAGCCCGCGTCCGAGCCCTCCTTTTCTTCCCGCCATTACGATTTTGCCTCCTCATCTTTGAGAAATTCCTCCGCAAATTCGCGATAGGCCTCGGCGCCCTTGGAATGCGGGTCGTAGTGCGTTATCGGAAGGCCGTAGCCCGGCGCTTCCGCGAGCTTTACGTTCCTAGGGATGATGGTCGAGTAGACTTGCTCCTTGAAATACTTTTTCACCTCTTCGACCACTTGTATCGAGAGGTTTGTGCGGCCGTCGAACATGCTCAGGATGACGCCCTGTATCTCGAGCGCTGGGTTTAGCTTTCTGCGCACAAGCTCTATGGTACTCATCAACTGGCTGACGCCCTCGAGCGCGTAAAACTCGCACTGGATGGGGATAAGCACGCTGTCGACGGCGGTGAGCGAGTTGATGGTCAGCAGCCCGAGCGATGGCGGGCAGTCGATGAATATGTAGTCGTAGTCGTCTTTTATGCGGGCAAGGGCTTTTTTCAGGCGGTGTTCGCGGCCTTCAAGCTCCACAAGCTCGATCTCGGCACCCGCAAGGTCGACGCTGGCCGGCAGTATCCAGAGGTTCGGTATGCCGGTGCTGATGATGGCCTCCCGCGGGTCCATGTCCTCGGAGATAAGCACGGTGTAGAGCGTGTAGCGCAAGTGCTTTTTCGAAAGGCCGATGCCGCTCGTGGTGTTGCCCTGCGGGTCTATGTCCATGATGAGGATGCGCTTCCCCTTCAGCGCCAGGCAGGTCGCGAGGTTTATGTTGGTGGTCGTCTTCCCCACGCCGCCCTTTTGGTTGAATATCGCTATCGCTTTTCCCAATTTTCCTTCCGCCTTTCGTTTTGTGTATGGTGTATATAGCGCATTATACGGGGTTTTTTGGACAGACGCAAGAGGAGGGGGGAAAGGCGGGGTTCGAAAAAGGGGGGGGGGGGATAGTTGAGGGAGGGGATGTTGCACGTGGAACGTAGGACGTGCAAGGAGGGAATGTTTCACGTGGAACGTTTATGGTCTGTATGAATAATTGTTTCACGTGGAACATCGGCAGGGGGAGTGGGTGCGACTGTTTCACGTGGAACACTTGCAAGGCTTGGCGGTAAACGTCATCGCTATTTCATGGATTCAGAGAGGGGTTTTGGCGGGTGTGCCGGCGCGGCGAGGGTAGGCATCGGGCGTGGGGCGCTCCTTCCGAACAATGTACAGGGCATGATTGCGGTCTGGCAGCATGTCGATGCAAGCCTCTGTTTCTATGCGGACTTCGGCGCTGCCGCCCAGCAGCTCTATGGCATGTCGGCTCTCCTCGATTTCGACTGCCGCTGAAGCCGTCTTGTAAAAGACCGCCGAGCCTCCCACACGCACAAGGGGCAGGGCATACTCCAGTATAAGAGACAGCTTGCCCACCGCACGGCAAAGCGCTAGGTCGAAATGCTCACGCAGGGCGGGCGCCCGCCCAGCGCTTTCTGCACGCGCATGGATCGCACGAACATTCCCAAGCCCCAAGACACGTGCCGCATGCTCCACGAACTCGGTTTTCTTTTGCACGGAGTCTATCAGCGTAAACCGCTTCTCCGGAAACAGGGCGGCGAGCGGAAGCCCCGGAAACCCAGCCCCGCTCCCTACGTCTGCGACCGACTGTGCCGATTCAAGCTCCGGCAGCCCTGCGCACGCAAGGCTGTCGAACAGATGGAGCCGCACAAATTCCTCCGGCTCCCTGATGGAGGTCAAGTTCACGACCGCGCCCCGCTCCAGCACAAGCCGCATCAGCTCCATCAAAGCGTCAGCGAAGGCGGGGTCATCGAGCTGAGCAATGCTTTCCGCCCGCGAAGCATCACCCCTTGGCAAGCCCCCGATGTGCCGCGCAAGCGCCGCCAGCCCCTCGGCAAGGATTCCCCTCGCCGCCTGCTCTGTGTCAATATTAACTAAAAACGCCATATTTTACAATCGCTTCTTTCCACCTTCATTACCCCTTATTCCGTTTCCCCGTGATTTCCACTACATCCAGCCTAAGAACGCAGACCCCGTCCACCGCCGGCCCTGGTATCGCAAACTCCCTGCCCGGCGCATAATGCCGCATAAGGGCCGCCAACCCACGCCGCTTTTCGTCCGCGTCGTGGCAGACATGCACGTCCCCGCGCCCCATCACGCTCTCGTATTCCATCGTGAACCGACTGGCTTCTTCATGCACAACCAGCCTGTGCGAACAATCAGCCTCAAACCCGACACGATGGTCGCTCTTGATATTGTCGAGCTTCAGCCCCTCCCGTGCGCAATGGAGCCATATCGTCAGGGAATCGCCGTCGGCCTCCATCCCAAAGTTCATCGGCACCACATACGGATAGTCCGCCGTGTTGATCCCCAGCCGAATCACATCGCACCTTTCCAGCACGTCAAAAATCTCCTGCCGGTCCCTTATCTCGCGGTCGCTCCTTCTCATGGTCTTCGCCTCCCTCGCCTGCCGTCCGCACGTTTCCGATTTTGCATACACAATCTATCACAAAACTCCCCCAAAAAGCCAGATTGCCCAAAGCGGCGCTTCACAACCAAGCCGATTTTGCACACACAACAATGTTGTGATATTCTTGTTTTCGTGTATTGTTCCAAATTCGCATATTGTCCTAAATTCGCATAATTTCGCATAATAGGGAGGCGAGGGCCGGAAAATGAGCGTTTTGCTAAGGCTGAACAAGAAGATCGACGAGACCCTGAGGGTCGCGATGCGGGCGTACGCATACGCCCTGCCGCTGGTGGTCATGGATTTGACGCAGGGCAATATGACGAAGGGCCCCATCAGCGCGCCCATCAACCAGTTTCTGCACAAGACGGCGCTCGTCAACGCCGCCGACAGGGTGGTGGTCAGGTCGAACGTGGACACCATGTACTCCACAGCATTCCTGGATCTGTCGGCGGGGCCTATCGTTTTCTCGAAGCCCGCGACCGAAAGGTATTGCTCCGTCGCGGTTTTCGACGCATACACGAATTGCGTGGAGATATTGGGGACAGGCGGCAGGGACGGCGGCGCGGAGGCCGTCTACGTGCTGGCTGGCCCTGAGCATGATGACGCCCCCGACACCCCAAGCTCCCACGACACCCCCCTCCCCATCGGCGCCACGAGGCTGGACCTGCCGACGAACATGGCCTGGGTCATCGCCCGGACAGCCTACTTCGATGAGGGATGCCTTGAGGAAATAGGCACAATCCAAAAAGACCTCACCCTAGTGCCGCTTTCGCAATATGGCGGCGATTTCGCCCCCAAGCCGCCTGTTTCCGAGCCCGAATACGACTACGTACCCCTCGACAGGCTCCTAGGCATGGACATCGAGACGTTTTTCAACGCATTCAACAGGCTTTCCATCGCCAACCCCCCGGCGCCCGCCGACACCGACGCCATAGAGCAGTTCAAGACCATAGGCGTAGGGCCCGGCGAGACGTTCAGCCTGGGCAAATTCGACGAAACCTTGGCGGAAATGATATGGCAGGCCGTCCGCGAGGAACTGGGGCTGCCGCCCGACCTCACAGTCGATGGGTTCAAAGCCCTTCTGCCGCCCGACTTCCTGAAAAACAAAGACATCCTCGACAGGCTGGGCAATCCGCACGACACCCCCATCAAAATGAGGGACCTTTTCGAGAAAGTCCCATCGCTGGCATCGGCCAAACTCGTTCACGAGGGCATAAAATTCGCAACTCTGGTGAACAATTGGCGATACCTCGACGAGGACATCGCCCGCTTCGGCGCCAATTACGAATATCGCGCCCTCGTAGCCCTCACCGGCCTTGGCGCAAACCCCGTGGACATGGCCATCTACCCCACCGCATACGTCGACGGCGAAGGCCAGACGCTGAATGGCAAGAACAGCTACACAATCCGCTTCGAGAAAGGCCTGTTTCCGCCATGCGACGCCTTTTGGTCCATAACCGCCTACGACGAAGAAGGGTTTTTGTTCGACAACCCCATCGACAGATACCTCTTCAACACCCGGGACGTGCCCAATTTCGCGGCCGGCGAGGACGGCTCAGTGACCATCTACCTGCAAGCCGACCCCCCTCCCGCGCATCTGCAAAACAACTGGCTGCCCGTCCCAAAAGACGTCTTTCAGCTGACCTTGCGCATATACCAGCCTCGCACAGACGCCCTAGACCTGACGTGGCGCCCCCCACCCATCGCCAAAACATAGCCTCGGCTCTATGCGGCAATCACACAGCCCCGTCCGTTTGCGTTGCGCCCGCCACGCGGAGTCGCGCCGCCGCCCTTACGCCTCTCCCGCCCATACGCAGCGGGCTTCCTTCACCGTGCAGCCCCGCGCCGTCACGAGCTCGGCGGTCTTGTCCAGGCTGTAGCCGGCCTTTCCGCCCGCCAGGCACACGAGCGACACAGCCTTGCCTACAGGCAGGAGCGCTATGGCGCTGTTGACCGCCGGCGCTGGCTTCCCCGCCCAGATCGGCCCCATTATGACTACCTCGTCGTACCTCTCAAGATCCGCCCCCTCGGGAAGCGGCATTATGGCAGAGCGCTTACGGCCTGCCGCCTGCGGACAACCAGGCAAAAACGCCGTGAACGCATTGCGCTTCCTCGTCTCGCGCACCTCAAACAAGTCCGCGCCGCTCTCCGCCGCCATCCTCTCCGCCGCCGCCTTCACCTTGCCGGAAAGCGAATAATAAAGTATCGCCTTGGCCATTCCCAAACCCGCCTACCTTATCTGGTGAAAGACGCTGAACAGCCAGTTTCCGCCCACGGGCACAAGGGTGAAGTCATACACTTCAACGCCTTCGATCTTGCTTTCTTCGTCCATAAAGGGGCCGTCGAACACGTTCACGAACACACGGAACAGTATTTCGTCATCGCCTTCCCTGATGACTTCGTGGGTCTCGTCGCCCATCATGATGTTGGCGCCGCGGGCCCCGTCAATGGCGTAAAGCTCCCCGCCTATGTCGACGTACGTTTCGTTTTCGCCAAGAAGATCCCCCACTATGTCTGCGGTGAAGAGAGTGCCTAGGTAGGCTTCCAGGTCTGCGTGGGTGCTTATGCCAGGGTAATCCACCTTGTTGTACGTCATGCCGTCCAGCTCCGCAGAGACGCTTCCGTCAATCGGCATTGCCGCAAGGTTGAACCAGTTATACGCCTTGACAGCCTCTTCGTACAAAGCCTCGACTTCCGCGTCCGTGATGGCGGGCGCCGAGCCGCCGCCCGTGCCGCTCCCCGAGCCGCCTGAACCGCCTGAGCAGGCTGCCAAAGCCAGCGCAAGGCAAAGCGCCAGAATAATTGTGATAAGTTTTGATTTTTTCATTGTTTTCCTCCCTTTTTGTAATGCTTGCACTATTTCCTGTTTGCAATTCGCTTATTATACTTCCTCTGTGCGAGCCTTGCAACACAAAAAGCCCTTCATCCGCCCAAATCTTCAGCCAGGCTCTCTATCATATCTGCGGCAAATGTGTTTAGCTGCGCTGCGTTTTTGGAAGTGATAACGGGCTTGCCGGTGTCATCTTCGATTTCCCGTCGGGCGTTTCCTGCAATACGGCCCCCGCGCCTCGCCACCTCCTGATTTTCCGCCAAAGTTTCAGGCTCGGCGGTCTTTGAAATCTCCGTGGTCGTGGCTTCGGCAAGCATATTCAGCACCAATTCAAGCGTTGTCATATTGTCGCGTAGGTTTTCCTTGGTCAAACCTTTGAGATTTTTGTACTGCCGAGTTGTCATGCCCGACCACGCCTTGGATACCTCGTCTGTCAAGATGGCGTATTCTGCCCCTTGGCTCACCCCTCGGGCGTCCCATTCGTCCGTCAATTCCTTGCGCACCTGTATCGCCTGCAAACGCTGATTTATCCACTCACGTGAATAGCCCTTTTTCAAGTAGGTTTCGAGGGCGCGGTCAATCGTCAGTTCGGGGTCGAAGGTTTCTTCGATGCGTTCTCGCCCCACACGGGCGAGCCACAGCTTGAACGGCTCCGCTTTCGGCGAGGGGATAGACTGGATAAGCCGTAGAAGCTGCTCGGTGTCGGCAACGTCCGTCAGGCGCCTTTTCCCGTCGGGCGCGGTCATTTTCAACTGTACGATTTTTTCGTACAGTTGACTTCCTTCGGCATTGATTTTGCGTTTTAGGTCGCTCCAGTAACGCCGCGGATTGTCCGTATCCGTCAGCACCCCGACCACATCAACGACGGAAAACAGCCATTGTTCCGCTTCCTCGTTCCACGCCCTGCGTATGCGCTTGTCTTCAAACAGCACAATCTTGTTGCCGTCCATCGAAATATTTCCTTCCATATCAACAATTATATCGAGAACTTACGTTCGTGTCAATGGTTTTTCACCCGCCCCAAATGCACCATCAGCACGGATATGTCCGCCGGCGAGACGCCGGAAATGCGGGCGGCCTGGCCGAGGGATACCGGCCGTATCTGCGCGAGTTTTTGGCGCGCTTCGAGCCTTAACCCTTCCAAGGCTGCATAATCCAGGTCTTCCGGCAGGGTTTGGTGTTCGAGTTTGCCGAATTTCGCTATCTGCTGACGCTGTTTTTCGATGTAGCCCGCGTATTTTATCTCGATTTCCGCCTGCTCCGCGGCCGACCGAAGAATGGGGGCTTTTCCCGTGTCTGGGCGGTTTTCGTCGATTTCGGCCAAGGCAGCGTAGTCTATTTCAGGCCTCGTAAGCAAATATGAAAGGCTCACGCTTTCTTTCACGGGCGCGCTCCCAACCGCCAAAAGCAGTTTGTTCGCCGCTTCCGCCGTGACTTTAGTTTCACGCAGCCTTGCAATTTCAGCCTCGGCCGCCTGTTTCTTCGCAAGGCAGCGTTCATAACGCCCGCGTGACGCAAGCCCTATCTCGTAACCCTTTTCCGTCAGTCTCAGGTCTGCGTTGTCCTGACGCAGTACAAGCCGAAACTCCGCCCGCGAGGTCATTATCCTGTACGGCTCCTCCGTGCCCTTGGTCACGAGATCGTCTATCAACACGCCGATATACGCCTCGGAGCGGTCGAGCAGGAAGGGCGGCAGGCCGTCAAGCTCCCGTGCCGCGTTGATGCCCGCCATCAGGCCCTGCGCGGCGGCTTCCTCGTAGCCGGAGGTTCCGTTTATCTGGCCGGCGCAGAAAAGCCCACCGACCCCTTTGTACGCGAGCGCAGGCGTAAGCGTCAGCGGGTCGAGGCAGTCGTACTCGATGGAGTACGCATAACGCGAAAACTCCGCCCGCTCCATCCCCGGCACCAGGCGGTACGCCCGCTCCTGCAATTCCTCGGGCAGGGACGTGCTCATGCCCTGGACATAGACCTCGTCCGTGTGCAATCCCTCTGGCTCGAGGAACAGCTGATGCCGCTCCCGGTCAGGAAAACGGCTCACCTTGTCCTCGATGGACAGGCAATAACGCGTCCCGACCCCCGTTGTGTGCCCGCCGTACGGCGCAGTCTTGCCAAGATTGTCGAAAACCAGCTTGTGGACATCGGGACTTGTATAGGTAAGCCAACAACTAACATTGCAATTGTTCACTTCATCGTTAATGTACGAAAAAGGGACGGGGTTTTCGTCGCCCCTCTGCTCGGTCATCTTTTCATAATCAAGGCTACCGGCAAAAACGCGGGCCGGCGTGCCGGTTTTGAAGCGGCGCAGCTCAAAGCCATCCTCTTTCAGGCTTTTCGCAAGCGCCGTCGACGCAGCAAACCCCGCCGGCCCCGACTCATATACCCTGTCGCTCACAAACACCTTGCTCCCAAGGTATGTCCCCGTCGCAAGTATGGTGACGGCCGCCCTGCACTCCTCGCCGGAGCGGAGCAGCACCCCCGCCACCCGCCGGCCGTCAGGCCTGCCGTCATACAATAGCCGGATTACTTCCCCCTCGCAAAGATCCAGGCGCTCCTGCCCCTCAAGCGCCTTCCGCATCTCCGCATGGTACTTCTCCTTGTCGGCCTGCGCCCGCGGTGACCACACCGCCGGCCCTTTCGACCTGTTCAGCATACGGCTCTGGATGAACGCCTTGTCGATCAGCGCGCCCATCTCCCCGCCGAGCGCGTCCACCTCTTTCACGAGCTGCCCCTTGCCCGTCCCCCCTATCGACGGGTTGCACGGCATATGCGCTATCTGCTCGAACCCCATGGTCAGCAGCAGCGTTCGTTTGCCGAGCCGAGCCGAAGCCAGCGCCGCCTCGCAGCCCGCATGACCCGCCCCAACAACAATGATTTCGTAATTGTTTTTCATTGATGGGATTCCGTCACTTGCCCACGCAAAATTCTTCAAAAACGCGGTCGATGATATCGTCCGTCGCCGTCTCGCCTATTATCTCGCCAAGGGCTTCCCACGCCGCCCGGATGTTCACCTCCGCAAACTCAGGCGCCCCCGCAAAATTCCCGTCGGCACCGCCGGACGCGCCCCCGCCGCCGAGCGCCGCCATCCCCTCCGCTATCTCTGCCGCCGCACGCTCGAGCAACGCCTTGTGCCGCGCCTTTGTCACAAGCAAAGACGAGCCGGCGGCTATTCCGCCCATTACAAGCCCCTCAAGACGCCTCTCTATCTCCCCCGCCTTTTCCTTGTCCGTACGCTGCCCATCGTCTATCAGCGATAGGCGAACAATCTCCCCGGCCTCAATCTCAGGCGGCAGGATCGCCGCCGCTTCCGCCGCCCCGAATGCCTGCGGCAAATCCCCTTTGCCTATCGCCACGACATGCTTTTTCTCAGGGTCAAGCCCGCCCGCGATAGCCCTGTCCGCTTCCGAAAGCGGCTCGCTCCCGTCAAGCAGAAACACCGCCAAGTCCGCCCGCTCGTACTGCTCTTTCGCCCGCTCGATGCCAAGCGCCTCTATCTCCTCCGCCCCCTCGCGCATCCCAGCTGTATCCGTCAGCAATACGGGCACGCCGCCCATATCGAGCCATATCTCAAGCGCGTCACGCGTCGTGCCCGGCGTCGGCGCGACGATAGCCGCATCCTCCCGCACAAGCGCATTGAACAGCGAAGATTTGCCCACATTAGGCCTGCCGACGATTACGACCCGCACCCCATCCCTCACGATACGTCCCGCCTCCGCCCCGTCAAGCAGCGCCGCCACCCCCTCGGCAGCACTTCGCAAAGCCCCTATCCCTACGCCCCCGTCCCCCTCAAACCCCTCTGGGTAATCAATCCGCGCCGCTATCTCCGCCAACGCACCAAGCAACACCTCGCGAACCGCCCGCACCCGCTCCGACAGCCGCCCCTCCGCCTGCTCACGCGCCGCATGGTACCCCCGTGCCGTCTTGCTCCGTATAAGGTCTATCACAGCCCCCGCCTGCGCCAGATCCAGCCGCCCGTTCAAAAACGCGCGCTTCGTGAACTCCCCCGGCTGCGCCGGAACCGCCCCAAGCCCGCATACGATGTCCAAGACCCGCCGCAAAGGCACGCCGCCCCCATGGCATTGAATCTCGCACACGTCCTCGCCCGTATAGGACCGCGGCCCCTTCATAAAAAAAACAAGAGCCTCGTCCACCCTCTCGGCAGACAAAGGCTCCACGATATGCCCATAATACACCGTTCTCTCGGCGAAATCCGTCCCGCACGAGCCGACCCGTACAAAAACCCGCCCCATTATCTCCAAAGACCTGTCCCCGCTTATGCGGACAACGCCTATTCCGCCCTCGCCGGGCGCCGTCGAAACAGCGGCTATTGTGTCGCCGGTCATGTCCTTTCGATAATGACCCTTCTGTACGGCTCCTCGCCCTCGCTCTTGGTCGAAACCCCGTTCACGCTCTGAAGCGTCGCATGGATGACCTTGCGCTCGTAGGGGTTCATCGGCTCAAGCTTGGCGTTCCTGCCGGTCACAAGCACCTTCTTCGCCAGCTTTATGGCAAGCTGCTCCAGCGTCTTCTCGCGCCTGGAACGATAGCCCTCGACATCCACGATGACGCGCTCGTATTCCTCGGTATCCTTGTTCGACACCAAGTTTGTGAGGTATTGCATCGCGTCAAGCGTCTGCCCGCGTTTGCCTATGACGATTCGTGAATCCTCGCCCTTCACCTCGATATATGAGCAATCATCGTTGCGGAACCCCTCAATCTGCACGTCGAGCCCCATTTTTTCAATCAACTCCGCAAAGAATTTCGCCGCTTTGTTGTCGGGGTCCGGCACAAGGTTCTCGATAGGCTCGCTGATCCGCTCGATCCCTGAAAGATCTATATCTATTTCGTACTCCCTTTCACGTCCGCGGTCACGTCCGCGATCCCTGTCGCGCCCGCCGCGGTCGCGGTCTCTGTCCCTGTCGCGCCGGCCTCTGTCGCGATCCCTGTCCCTATCGCGCCCGCCGCCTGCAGACCCTGAGCCTCCGGATTGCCTGCCGCCGCCGTCCTGCCCGTACGGCTTTCCTTTCTTGCGGAAGTCGTGCATCGCCTTCGTCTGTGGTTTCGCCCTTTCGGCTGCGGCAAGCGCCTCCGCCTGCGACATGTCCTCCACGTCGCCTTCCACGTCTTCAATTTTCTCGACGCGCACCTTGGCGTACTTTCCGCCGACGCCCAAGAAGCCCTTCGACGGCTCCTCAAGCACCGTGACCATCACCTGGTCTTCGCGAAGCCCAAGCTCCTCAAGCGCCAATTGCACCGCTTCGTCGACGTCTTTTCCGTATTTTTCCGAATATTCCATTTTTTCCTCCGTTTGTCTTCTGCGCTAAATTCCAATACCGGCTCTCTGTGCTATTGCTCGCTTGCGACTTTCGCCGCCGCTCTTACTCTTCTGCGGCTTTTTTCGCCGCCTCGGCTCTTTTCCGCATCCTTTTCAGCAACCACGTCTGCCATATCGTGAAGAGGTTGCCCATGCACCAATAAAGCGCGAGGCCCGACGGCATCTGCCGCCCAAACACAAATATGAAGATGGGCATGAATATGCGCATCATCTTCATCATCGGCGCCATCTGCGCCGACATATCCGAAGTCCCTGCGGCCGCCGCGCCGCCCCCCATCATCCCCGTCATCGACATCGACAGGAAGGTCGTCACGCCCGTGATGGCCGGCAGCAGCCACATATCCGGCTGCGACAGATCCGGCAGCCACAAAAACGACTCGTGCGACGCCATTATTATCGCGTCGCCCGGCACAAACATGCCTGGATTCCTGAGCAAATAGAAAAATCCCATCAAAATAGGCATCTGTATCAGGAGCGGCAAGCAGCCCATCAGCGGATTGTAGCCCTCATCCTTGTACAATTTCTGCATTGCCCGGCCCTGCTCTTCGCGGTTGCCGGCGTATTTTTTCTGGATCGCCTGCATTTTTGGCTGCATTTCCGCCATTTTCAGCTGCCCTTTTATCTGGCTGGCATACAGCGGGAAAAGGCAGCCCCTCACGATCAATGTGAAAACGATTATTGAAATCCCGTAATTTCCCACAAAGCCGTAGATAAAATCGAGCAGATACCCCATCGGCGTCGCTATGAACGAGAAAAGCCCATAAAATGCTTGCATTAAACCCTCCTTGACTCCGCCGCCAGCGGCACCGGGTCGTACCCGCCCGCACGGAACGGGTGGCACCTGAGCACGCGCCGCAACCCGAGCAAAAGCCCCCTCGCGGCCCCATGCTCCTCTATCGCCTCAATACAATAAGCCGAGCATGACGGATAGTACCTGCACACAGCCGGAAACCACGGCGAAATGCACAATTGATACCCTTTGATAATGTAAATCAGCAATTTTTTCATAATAGAAGCCCGCTTTTTGTAAACGCTCTCCGCATGGAAGCCTCGACCTGGGGGCACCCCGCATCCACGATGGTGCCGCGCGCTATGACCAACACATCCCGGCCGGATTTTATGCTCTGCCCCAAATTACGGAAACTTTCCTTCATCAGCCGCCGCGCACGGTTCCTCGCCACTGCGCCTCCGACCTTCTTGCTGGCCAAAAACGCCCTTCTGTTGTACGTTAGCCCGTTTTCGATGTGAAAGACGACGACGTACTTGTCACCGGCCGACCTGCCTTTCTTGTAAAGCCGATCGAAATCCTTTTTTCGCCTCAGGACATCCGGCCGCAGCGCCATGGCACGAACAGACCCAGCCAGCCCCGCCTACGCGGAGAGGCGCTTCCTGCCGCGCTGTCTCCTGTTTTTGAGGACGTTGCGCCCGCCGGGACTCTTCATCCTTTTGCGGAAGCCATGCTCCCTCTTTCGTTGCCGCTTCTTCGGCTGAAATGTCATTTTCATACGCTCTCTCCTGTCCTACCTTGCCTTCTGCCCGCCACCTGAATTTCAATACGGGCCTCTGCGCCGGCTGCGCAAACACACAAGTCTAGACATTTAACCACTTTCCAACGCACAAGTCAACAAAAACCGCCTCATTTTTGTATGACATTTTCTTCGGTTTAAACAATCCGCCCCCCCTCGACCTTCATCACTTTGGCCCCTCGCAGGGCGGCCAGACGCCCGCCCGACCCAAAAAGCCCGTGTTCCGCCGAAGTGATGAATATCTGGTTGTCCCCAAAGCTTTCCAGCAGCCTGTCCTGGCGGCCTCGGTCAAGCTCGCTCATAACGTCGTCGAGAAGCAGTATGGCATCCTCCCCTGTCTCTTTTTTTATAAGCTCACGCTCCGCAAGACGCAGCGAAAGGGCGGCCGTGCGTTGCTGGCCTTGCGACCCGTACACACGTAGGTCAAGCCCGCCCGCAAACACCGCGAAATCGTCCCTGTGCGGACCTGCCTCTGTAGAGCGCAACTGGATGTCCCGCTCGCGGCCTCGTGTAAGCACGTCGCAAATCGCAGATTTTAAGGCTTTATCGTCTATCTTCGATAAACAATTTGTTTTTTCTCCCATAGTCCCCGCCAAAGACGGCTTGTATTCCGCGCTTATCTCTTCCACGCCGTCAGTTATAAGGGCGCTGGCTGCCGAGGCCGCCTCAGACAGGCCCAAGACCCATGCCGCCCTCTCCTTCATCACCTCACATGCCGCTTCGGCAAACTGGTCGTCATAGACATCCAAAACCGCGGCGTCCACCTGCTCGCCCTTCAGCAAGGCGTTGCGGTTTTTTAGCGCATGCCTGTACTTCTTCAGCTTGTGGTAGTAAAGCGGCCGCTGGAGTATCAGCTCCCTGTCCAGGAAGCGTCGGCGCGTTTCGGGGTCGCCCTTCACCACGCGTAAGTCCTCCGGCGAAAAGACGATGGTGTACACGCCGCCGAGCAGGTCTGCCACAGTCCCTGTTTCCAGCCCGTTCACCACATAAGGCTTCTTCCCCTTCAAGCCCGGCGAGCCGCCCGGAACCAAACCCTTTCCGAGTCCCGTGCCCAGCCTCACTTCCGTAGTATGCGGCCTGCCTTTCTTTTCAAAAACGCCCCTCACCCGCGCCTCGGCCTCCCCAAACCGCACCATCTCCTGCTCCCGCCGCGTCCTGAAGCTCTTGCCGAGAGCAAGCAACCCGACAGCCTCCACCAACGAAGTCTTTCCTTGGGCGTTCCGCCCCGTCAAAATATTTATCTTTTCGTGAAAAACGACTTCTTCCGCCTCATAGTTGCGAAAGTTCCTCAGCTCAAGCGTCTCAAGAACCATTTGTTTTTAAACGCTTACCGTCGAAAGCCTTACCGGCAGTATCAGATATTCGTATCTGTCCCCTTCCACAGGGCTTATGAGGCATGGGCTGACGCTCGTGTTGAACTGCATCTGTATCTCGTCGTCTGAAATGGCTTTGAGCACATCGGTCAAAAATCTGGCGTCAAACCCTATCTCCAGATCTTCCCCTGTCTTTTGGGCTTTTATCTTCTCGTGGCCACGCCCTTCATCCGCCCGCGACGAAACTGTAAGCATTCCTTCCTCCACGGAAAACCTCACGAAAGGGTTTTTCCCTTCGCTGCGAAGCATTGCCGCCCGCTCCACTCCGCCCAGAAGCTCGTTTCTCCCCACAACCAGTTTTATCTTGTTTTCCTTCGGCAGCACATCGTTGTATTTTATGTATTCCCCTTCGAGCAGGTTTACCCTTATCAATGTCTCCTCCACAAAAACCTTTATCCTCCGCTCACCTATGTCGAGCAAAGCCTCATTCTCCCCTTCTGTGTCCGCAATTACCTTGGAAATCTCCCTTACAAGCCTTGCTGGTATGATGGCTTTTACGCTTTCCCCTTTGTACGCCTCGCTTTTTTCCCTTTTTATGGCCACACGGAACCCGTCAAGAGCCACAAGCGACAGCTTATCTTCTTTCAACTCAAAAAGGACGCCTGTTATCACTCCACGCGACTCGTCTGTGCTCGCCGCAAACGCCGTGCCGTTTATCAAGTCGCGTATTTCCTCTTTTTCGATGCGAAGCTGCCTTCCGCTCTCGTCCGATTCCATCCTCGGGAACTCTTCCTCGACTTTGCCCTGCAATTTATACTCCGAATATTCCGTCTTTACCACCACTATGTTCTCTTCGTCTGCCGTGATAAGTATGTCGCCAGCCGGCAGCTTCCTCACCAAATCCGTGAAAAGCCTGGCTGAAACCACCACGCCGCCCTTCTCGTTAACAATCGCGTCCACAGCTGTTGTTATTGAAATCTGTATGTCTGTTGCAGAAAGCGATATTTTCATGTCCCCTTCTGTCTTTATCAAAATACCTTTTGTTATCCCCAGGGTCGACGTTGGAGAGACTGCCTTTGAAACTATGTTCAGAGCCTTTATCAATTTTTCCTGCTTGCAAATAATTTTCATCTTTCCGTGACCCTTTCTTTATATATCTATCTTTTTGTTATTGTTGTTAGGCCTATGGATATGTGGATAATTCCTGTGGAAAAAGGTTTTTCAATGCTCTTTGCCTTTTTTCCCTATCTATAAACCCATCTATAAATCTTTCATAAAATGCGCAAAACTAGTACTCGTCCTGTATTTTTTCGGTCAGCTCCATGACGACCTTCCTTAAATGCTCGTTCTCGCCTATATCGTTGCCAATCTTTTTGTGGGCATGGTGCACAGTGGAGTAGTCTTTTTTGAAAAGCTCGGCTATTTTAGGAAAAGACATATCTGTCAGCTCGCGGCAGAGATACATAGCCACCTGCCTAGGAGTGGACAAAGCCCGCGAACGGTCGTCTGAGTCTATCTGTACGGCAGATATGTTGAAATAACCTGCCACCACCTTCTTTATGTCCTTGCCTGAAGGCCCGTCCCCGTCCCGTACCATGTCAAAAAGTATCTCCCTCGCAAACTTCTTGGAGAAATCCTTTTCCGCGAACTTCGCAAAAGCCACCACCTTGTTGAAGGCGCCTTCAAGCTCCCGCACGTTGGACTTGACTATTTCCGCAATGAAATGGATAACCTCCATAAGGCCTTCGCTGTCAGGAACCCCGTCGAGCCTGGCCTTATTTTTTAGTATGGCGACCTTTATCTCGTAAGAGGGAGGCTGCAGGTCGACAAGCAGGCCTTCGCTGAGGCGCCCCTTGAGGCGCTCGTCGAGGCCTAGTATCTCGCGAGGAGGCCTGTCGCTCGTAAAAACCATCTGCTTGCCGGATTTGTACAAAGCCTCGTAGGTATAAAAAACCTCCTCTATGGTCTTTTCCTTCTCGCTTATGAACTGTATATCGTCTATCAACAATACGTCGACGCCACGATATTTCTCTTTGAAAAGGTTTATCTCTTTGCGTATGCTGGCGGTCACGAACTCCTCCGTGAACGTCTCGGACGAAACGTAAAGCACCCGCAGCCTCGGGAAGTTCTTCAGTATATGTATGCCGATGGCGTTCATCAAGTGGGTTTTTCCGAGCCCCGAGTCCCCGTAGATGAAAAGAGGGCTGTAAGCCTTGCCTGGCGCCTCGGCCACCGCCTGCGCCGCCCCGGCCGCAAACCGGCTGTTGTCCCCTATTATGAAATTCTCAAAGGTATAGCGCGGGTTGAAGATGATCTCGTCGCCAGGCGGGTCCATGGCCCGCACCTTCACTTTGTCCGGAGGCGATTCGTCCGGCAGGAGAAAACGAAGCTTCAATGCCGACCCAAACACCTCCTCCACGGCTTTTTCCAAAGTCTCCTCGTACTTGAAGACAAGCTGGCTTTTCTGCATTTCCGACTCCGCCCCCAGATAAAGCACCCCGTCCGCCCGGTCATACCGGACAAGCGAAAGCATACCCTTTATCCAGGTGTTGTACTCCCTGCCGCTCAGCTCCTTTTTCGCCAGGGCCAGCGTCTTTTCCCACAACTCCGCATTCTGTCTCATAGCAGATACCATCATACAGTGATTGTCCCCGCCCCGCAAGAGGAAAAACAAAACTTATCCATACCCGTCCATACCAATGAAAAAAACTTATCCATATGCCCAAAACCTATTGAAGGCGTCTTGAAAAAAGCGAGAGCCGCCAGCATGCCGGCGGCTCTGGTACCCCTTCTCGGGCTCGAACCGAGGACACCCTGATTAAGAGTCAGGTGCTCTAGCCAACTGAGCTAAAGAGGCACATCATTGCGTCGGGCAGGCGGTGTGCAGCGGTGAGCTGCACGTACGCCGCCCTGCGTGTCCGCCTGCCACGAACGCAAGAGAAATATTATCATGCGTTGTTTATTATGTAAAGGTTTTTTGTTATGCTGTTCATATGAGCACCAAGATGTCAGTCCTTACTCTGCTTGAAAAGAACAGAGGCCACACCGTTTCGGGCGAGCAGATCGCCGGAAGCCTCAGCCTGTCGCGCAACGCCGTCTGGAAGGCCGTAAGCGAGCTGAGAAAGGATGGGTACAGGATAGACTCCACCGCGAGCAAGGGCTATTCCCTCGCCGAGGACAACGATATCATGTCCGCCCAGGGCATGGCGCCCTACCTTTCGAGGCGCACGCCCGCAAGCGACATCCACCTATACCCCGTCCTGGAGTCCACCAACAAGACGGCGAAGGAGCAGGCCATCGCAGGCGCCCCCCATGGCACCATCATAATAGCGGAGACACAGACGGCAGGCCGCGGACGCTACGGGAGGTCGTTTTTCTCGCCGCCCGGCTGCGCCGTTTACATGAGCTTCGTGTTCAAGCCCGTTGGCTTGTGGGCAAGCACCCCGACGATCATCACGTCCGCCGCCGCCGTCTCGGTATGCGAGGCGGTCGAAACAGCCACAGGCAAAAAACCTGAGATAAAATGGGTCAACGACGTCTTTCTGGACGGGAAGAAGATATGCGGCATCCTGACCGAAGCGGTCACCGACTTTGAGAGCGGACGGATAGAGTGGATGGTCGTCGGCATAGGCGTCAACTTCATCACCCCGCCAGGCGGCTTCGGCGAGGGGCTGTCGCAGGCAGGGGCCGTTTTCGCGGACGAGCCGCCCTCCACCACGAGAAACCGCCTTGCCGCCGAAATCGCGAACAGGATGACAGGCTTTGAGGCGCAGCCCAATGCCCGCAAAATGCTCAGCAAGTACAAGAAACGCATGATGATGCTAGGCAAACGGATAATGGTCATGGGCGGGGCGCCTGCGGAGGGGGAGGACGCCCCTGTGCCTTCCTACGAGGCCACCGCCGTGGACATAGACGACATCGGCCGCCTTATAGTGAAAACCGATGACGGCGCGCGCCATACCCTCTCGTTCGGCGAGATAAGCATACGGGTTTGATTTATGATGGCGCTTGACACCTGATAGCGGATATGCTATCGTATTGCCATGACACATCCGAAATTTGAATGGATAAAAAGAGCAGACGGGACGAGTGTGTACGAGGAATTTCTCGATTCACTGCCCCAAAAGGAAAAGGAAAAGCTTTTAGCCTTAACAAACAGGATAGAGACCTACGGCATGGAAATAGCCATCAAAATGAAGTGGGTCGGGCGGCTAAGGGAAGGGCTTTTCGAGATAAGGGCGCAGTACGGGAGCAACATAACACGAGCCATATACTTTCACCAAGTAGGCAACAGATACATAATAACCCACGGGTTTTCAAAAAAGACCCAAAAGACCCCCGCAGGGGAAATAGAACGGGCAAAACGCATAATGGCAGAATTTTTGGAGGAAGTGAAAAATGGCGAGAACGGGTAAAGTAAGCGAGCTCATCGAGCGGAAAATATCAGAGGACCCCGAATTTGCGGAAGGGTTTCGCAGGGAAGGCGAAAAACTCGACGTGGCCGTCGCCCTTATGCTCCTTAGGGAACAAGAGGGGCTTACGCAACGCCAATTGGCCGAAAAAGCCGGAAAACCCCAGTCCACAATTGCCAGAATAGAGAATGGGAACATGAATGTTTCATATCGTGTTTTGAGCGAAATCGCAAAAGCGGTGGGGAAACAGCTCGAAGTACGCTTTGTGTGAACCCTGAAAACGTTGGTAGCGCCTAGCACACTTGACTTTTGTGCAACAATGTTGCACAATTTGTCATATATAAAGAAAGGGTGGTAAGGTCATGTATGTATCGATGAGGGTGACGCCGGACGAAAAAAAGATGATTACGAAGTACGCCGCCGCGCAGGGCGAGTCTGTCTCCAAGATTATGCGCGACGCTTTCTTTGAGCGCCTTGAGGACGAAATGGACATAAGGGAGTACAAGGCGTACCTGAAGCGGAGAGAAGCGGGGAAAGAGAAGTTCTACACTCACGAAGAAATTCTTGCGGAGTTTGGTTTAGATGGTCAAATATAGAGTTACATATTCTGTGAAAGCGCGCCGTCAGTTGGGGAAGCTCGACGCTTTTCAGCGCAAAATTATTATTAGCTGGATAGAGAAAAACCTTATCGGCACGTCATACCCCAGAATGCACGGAAAGGGGCTTGTGGAAGGCGAATCCGGCCTGTGGCGTTACAGGGTCGGCGACTACCGGCTGGTTGCGGAAATCCGCGAAACCGAAATCGTCATAAACATCATCAGGGTGGGGCATAGAAGCAAGGTGTATTCTTGAGTTTCGCCCGCCCCCGCTATAAGCTATAACTTGAAATCAAGTAGGCGATTGCGTTATAATGCGCTTAGGAAAGGCCGGGCCGCCGTGACCGGCAGCCAAAGGAGCATTCCTACGAAAACAAAACAGCACCCTGCGGGGGGTGCTGTTTTTTGTCCTATAAGCCTGAACCTGTGTTAGCCCCCGAAATATGCTATAATCTTCTCGGAGGAAAAGCCTATGCGTGCGCCGCAGATTTATTTGGAAACAACGCTTTTCAATGAAAATAAACGCCCTGAACGGCTATCGCGCCGTGGAGATTTACTCACCAATGGAGGTGGTCGAAGATGAAAACGATTAGCCCAATAGTGCAAGAGGTCAACCAAATCCGCCTTGCTATTTACAACGAGATAAAGGACATGACGCCTGCTCAAATTACGGAGTATTATCGCAAGAGCGGCGAAGCCACCGCACAGAAATACGGCTTCAAAATAGTCGAAAGCGCAAACGGTTTTCACAGGAGAACGGTAGGCTGAAAAGATTTTGTGACAACAATCGTAATGACAGCAAGGTGGCAGCGGCGAGCACGCTACCCCTGAACATACGTTCGGGGGGGGGGTGTCGTTTTTTAGACACCTCAAACAATCGTTTTGTAATTGGAAGGGAGCGTACCGCTTGGCGGCGCTCTTTTTTGTTTGGTTTGGCGGGGCGGCAATTGGTAGAACAATAATTGGCGAAATAATAGCTAGAGTAGCGTGAATGCGTGAGGAAGGCAGTTGAGAACTGGGAGGATGGTTTTTGTGATGAATAAGAATGGTAATGGTAAGGGATTGCGTAGGTTTGTAGCGTGGGCGCTGACCCTGACGCTCGTATTCACGATAGCCCCGACGGGTGCGGCGTTCGCGGAACCCACGGATACGGGCGGCGGCACATCATCCGTCATTGCGAACGGTGACCACCCCGTAGGGGCGACCGACCCCGGTCGCCCGCATACCGACGGTGGTAACCCCGTCGGCAATGACATAACCACCCCCGACGGCGGTAACCCCGTCGGCGATGACATGACCACCCCCGGCGGTGACGGCGTGGACACCCCCGGCGGTGACCCCGTGGATGACGGCGATGACCCCACCGACGGGGGCGGGCGACCGGGGTCGGTCGCCCCTACGGATGACGTTCTCACCCCCCTTGGCGATGACGACACCCTCGCTCCGCCCCTCACCCCCTTCTCCGACACGCCCACTGGCACTTTCAACATCGGAACGCTTATGTGGTCGGACGGCAACACCGCCGCCTCCAACTCCCACAACACCACCTGGGACCGCTCCAACCCCTACGGCACCCTCACCCTTCGCGACGGCGCAAACATCATAGTCACGGGCACGTATGCAGGCTCTGGCACGGACAGCCGCCGCATAGCAATCGATTCGGGCGCCAAGGCAAGCATCACGCTCAAAGACCTTTCGCTCGCAATCGCCGATACCCTGGATTCATCCCTCTTGAGCCTGGGCCCTGGATCGGAACTGACCCTGACGCTTGAGGGCGCAAACACGCTTACGGCCGGCAACTCGGGCGCAGGCATAGCTGTCCCCCAGACCACCAAGCTCACCATCGACGGCGAGGGCAGCCTTACGGCCACTGGCAAAGGGACCGGCGCAGGCATCGGCGGCTCCAGCACCAGCAGCGGCGAAATCATCATAGCCGGCGGCAACATCACCGCATATGGCGGAATCACCGGCAACTCAAACGGCGCAGCAGGCATAGGCGGCGGCTCTGGCAATACATCGGCCAACATCACGATAAAGGGCGGCACGGTCACGGCCACGGGCGGCAGAGGGTCCGTGACCGGCGGCGCGGGCATCGGCGGCGGCGGCGCTTTAACGGGCAACTCGTCAGGCACAATCGTCATAGAGGGCGGCACGGTCACAGCCACGGGCAGCTCAGAGAATAGAGGCGGCGCAGGCATAGGCAACGGCGGCAGAAGTACCGCGGCCAGCTCGTCAACCACAATCGTCATAGAGGGCAGCACGGTCAAAGCCACCGGCGGCAACGGCGCGGCGGGCATCGGTGGCGGCAGAAACGGCGACAGCGGCTCCATCACCATCATCAAGAGCAATATCGAGGCAATAGCCGGCAGCTCGGGCGCCAATGCGATCGGCTACGGTGAGGGCGCCGACCCCCCATCCAGCAGCGACGCCTACCCCACCTTCATCGGCGCGTATTATTACATAGTGAACTGGGATGACCCATCGCCCCCATCCCCACCGTACGACGAGCCGGACCTCACCGACTCTTTCCACTGGGGCAATTACAAATATGTATCTCTTAAAGTGGCCGTAATGGACCTTATGATAACCAACGACGATGGCAGCGAGGATGGCTATCATGAATACATCAGTGCAGGGACAACATGGACAATATACATCACGCAGGATGGCAGCTACACCATCACGATGCGCGACCCCGGGACCACCACCACCGAAGAAAAGATTGCGGTCTTGGGGAACGTAAAGGCAAATATCACCATAAACGAAATAAAAATCGACGTGAGCGAGCGCACTGGCTCCGATATCGCTTTTGAAATAATGGGCGGAGCCGAGGTCGCACTGACGCTTGTAGGCGCAAGCGAGCTCAAAAGCGACACATACAGGGCAGGGCTGCATGTCCCCGAAAGCTCCAAGCTCACAATAGATGGCACGGGCAGCCTTACGGCTACGGGCGGCGCGCAGGCGGCGGGCATCGGCGGCAACGGCGGCAACTCAGGCGAAAACAGCGGCGAAATCACCATAATAGACGGCACGGTGACTGCAAACGGCGGCATCACAAACGACCCCACCATAGCAACCGGCGGCGCGGGCATCGGCGGCGGTGGCGGCCTAGTCAACCCCGGCAGCAACAGCGGGGGCATCAAGATAACGGGCGGCACGGTGACCGCAAATGGCGGCGCAGGAGCGGGCGACAACGGCACCGGCGGCGCGGGCATCGGCGGCGGCAGCGGCAACAGTTCGGCCGGGTCAGGCGGCTACATCTTCATAGGCGGCACGGCAGAGGTCACGGCAAAGGGCGGCGCAGGAACAGGCACTTCGGGCAGGGGCGGCGCGGGCATCGGCGGCGGCGCCGGCAACGAAACAGGCGGCGAGGGCGGCAACATTGTCATTGAGGGCGGCACGGTCAAAGCTGAGGGCGCAGGCGGCGGCGCAGGCATAGGCGGCGGCAGACGCGGCGCAGGCGGCGTCACAACCATAACAGGCGGCACGGTCGAGGCCACGGGCAGCATGGGGGCGACCGACAACTACGGCAGCGCGGGAGTGGGCGGCGGCGGCGGAAACACGAACTCTGGCGGGCGCTATGGTGGCGACATCACCATAGGCGGCACGGCAGATGTCAAGGCAAAGGGCGGCTACTACGGCGGCGCGGGCATCGGCGGCGGCGGCGTCGGGACGTATGGAACCAGCGACGATGCAAACAGTAACATCACCATAAGCGGCACGGCGAAGGTCGAGGCGGAGGGCAGCGAGGGCGGCGCGGGCATCGGCGGCGGCCATCGCAGATCGGGCGGCAATATCACCATAGGCGGCGCTGCTGAAGTCAATGCAAAGGGCGACACCACGAGCGCCGCCGGCGGCGGCGCGGGCATCGGCGGCGGCAGGCACGGCGACGGCGGCACCATCACCATCAGCGGCGGCACGGTCGATGCCGAAAGCCCAGGGAACGTATCTGGAGTTTCCGCAGCGGGCATCGGCGGCGGACATCAAGGCGACGGCGGCATCATCACCATAAAAAACGCCACGGTAAAAGCAAAAAGCAGCACCGGCGAAGGCTACTCTGGCGCAGCCATCGGCGGCGGGTATGGGGGCGCGGGCGGCGACATCACCATCAGCATGAGCGATATCGAGGCGATAAGCGGCAGCGAGAGCGCCCCTGCCATCGGCCACGGGTACGCCGGCACTGCGGGCAGCCCACCCACCTTTATCGGTCTGTACAATTATTTGATGAACAAGCACGCAGTACGTCCGCCCGAAGAAACAAGGGGCTACGGGGAGTTCCCGTGGAGCGAAGATTATAGTTATATATTGCTTGAAGCGGACGCGTTCGACCTTATGGCAAACGACGACAGCGGCGTGGGCTATACCGTGGATTTGGACGAGCGGATATTGACCATCACGGAGGGCGGCAGCCACACCATTTCGATGCGCCGGCAGGGGGCTTCCACCACAGACCGCATAGCGGTCGCGGCGGGCGTAAAGGCGGATATCGAGATAAATGGAATAACTATTGATGGAGGAACAACGCCCGGCTTTGTCGCTTTTGACATAATAGGCGGGGCCGAGGTCGCACCGACCGAGGTCGCTTTGACGCTTGTGGGCGATAGCTCGCTCAGAAGCGGCAGCGGTGTGGCGGGGCTGCATGTCCCCGCAGATGCCAAGCTCACAATAGACGGCACGGGCAGCCTTGCGGCCAGGGGCGGTGCCAGCAACTACGAAGCCGGTGCGGGCATAGGCGGCGGCAGTGGCGGTGCAGGCGGCACCATCACAATAAACGGCGGCACGGTCGAGGCCACGGGTGGCCGCGGCACCTATTCCGGCGGTGCGGGCATAGGCGGCGGCAGCGGTGGAGCGGGCGGCACCATCACCATAGGCGGCGGCACGGTCACGGCGACGGGCGGCAGCGGCGGTCTCGAAACCAGCGCGGGCATAGGCGGCGGCAATGGTGGAGCGGGCGGCACCATCACCATCAGCGGCGGCAAGGTCACGGCGACGGGCGGCAGCGCAGGCATCGGCGGTGGCGGCAGCGGCGGCAATGGCGGCACCATCACTATAAACGGCTCAGCAGATGTCACGGCGACGGGCGGCAGCCACAGCGCAGGCATAGGCGGCGGCGGTGGCGGCGACGGCGGCACCATCACCATAGGCGGCTCGGCAGATGTCACGGCACAGGGCGGCAACAACGGCGCAGGCATAGGCGGCGGCAACGGGAGCTCCGGCGGCGGCAATGGCGGCACCATTACCATAAACGGCTCGGCAGAGGTCGAAGCCAAGGGCGGCAACAACGGCGCAGGCATCGGCGGCGGCACCGGTGGCACCGGCTTAGGCGGCAATGGCGGCATTATCGCCATAAGCGGCTCGGCAGATGTCACGGCCACGGGCGGCAACAGCGGCGCAGGCATCGGCGGCGGCAACGGGAGCAGCGGCGGCGGCAATGGCGGCACCACCACCATAGGCGGCTCGGCAAAGGTCACGGCGACGGGCGGCGGTAGCGGCGCAGGCATCGGCGGCGGCAACGCCGGCAATGGCGGCGAGATTGCAATAAGTGGCGGCACGGTCGAGGCCACGGGCGGCAGCGACGGCGCAGGCATCGGCGGCGGCAACGGTAGCTCCGGCGGCGGAAATGGCGGCACCATCACCATAAACGGCGAGGCAGATGTCACGGCAAGTGGCACAGGCGGCGGCGCGGGCATAGGTGGCGGCAGGATTGGCACAGGCGGCACCATCACTATAAGCGGCTCGGCAGATGTCGAGGCCACGGGCGGCAACAGCGCCTCCGAAGGCGGCGCGGGCATCGGCGGCGGCAGTGGTCGCATGGGCGGCATCATCACTATAAACGGCGGTACGGTCACGACCACGGGCGGCATCGGCTCTGCGGGCATCGGCGGCGGCTTAGGCAGCAATGGCGGCGAGATTGCAATAAGTGGCGGCAAGGTCGAGACCACGGGCGGCGTAGGCGGCGGCGCAGGCGGAGGCGCGGGCATCGGCGGCGGCTACGGTGGCACCGGCGGAATCATCACCATAAACGGCTCGGCAGATGTCACGGCACAGGGCGGCGGCACAAACTGGACCAATAGCGGCGCCGCAGGCATAGGCGGCGGCGATGAGGCTGCAGGCGGCATCATCACGATAGAGGGCGACGCATATGTCGAAGCCACGGGCAGCCTGCTTGGCGCGGGCATTGGCGGCGGCAATGAAGGCGCAGGCGACACCATTACCATAAAGGGCGATGCAGAGGTCGTAGCCAAGGGCGGCGTCGGCTTTGGTACCGACTCCAGCGGTGCAGGGATAGGCGGCGGCAATCGCAGCGATGGCGGCATCATTGCCATCAGCGGCGGCACGGTCACGGCCACGGGCGGCGATGGCGGTGCGGGCATAGGCGGCGGCAACTACGGCGGTGATGGCGGCACCATCACTATAAACGGCTCGGCAGATGTAACGGCGACGGGCGGCGGCGTGGTCGGCACAGGCGGTTCGGGCGGCAGCGCCGGCGGCGGCGCGGGCATCGGCGGCGGCAATAACGGCAATGGCGGCAGCATCATAATAAGCGGCGAGGCGGATGTCACGGCAGATGGCGGCGCATATGGCGCGGGCATCGGAGGCGGCAACGGCTTCGGCGGCGGCGGCAATGGCGGCACTATTGCCATAAGCGGCTCGGCAAAGGTCACGGCAGATGGCAACGAGTCCGCAGCGGGCATCGGAGGCGGAAATCGAGGCGCAGGCGGCACCATTGCCATAAACGGCTCGGCAGAGGTCACGGTGACGGGCGGCGAAAGCGGCGTGGGCCTCGGCGGTGCAGGCATCGGTGGCGGAAATCGAGGCGCAGGCGGCACCATTGCCATAAGCGGCTCGGCAGAGGTCGAGGCGACGGGCGGCAGCAACGGCGCAGGCATCGGAGGCGGCAACGGGAGCGGCGGAGGCGGCAATGGCGGCGAGATTGCCATAGAGGGCGGCACGGTCACAGCACAAGGCGTCGATGGCGGCGCAGGCATCGGCGGCGGCTTAAACGGCGACGGCGGCACCATTGCCATAAGCGGCGGCACGGTCGAAGCAACGGGCGGCGACGGCGGCGCAGGCATTGGCGGCGGCCTTAACGTCAGCACCGGCGGCGCCAGCGTCGCAGGCGGCGATATCACCATAAGCGGCGGCACCATTACCGCCACGGCAGGCGCAGTCGGCGGCACGGGCGAAAAGGCTCCATTGGCGCTCGGCAACGGCATGGACGGCTCGGACGGCACCGTCACCGTTACAGGCCTATACGATTATTGGGTAAACGACAAGCAGCGCGAGCATCCCGGCGGAAATGCGACATTCGGCGTGTTTGCCGACCCCGACGCAACGACATTCGCGACCGACAAAGGGTATCTATACGTAAAGCTTGAGGATCTGTCGGCTGATTCGGCAGAGCTCGCCACCCTCAGCCTTTCGCCGACCCATGCCGTACTTACGAACAAAAGCGACGCCCCCGCCGTTGTGAGCGCGGTCACGGCGCCGGAGGGCTTTTTCGATTTCCGAAGGGTGTCATGGGACGTGGATGGGGTGGGCGGAAGCCTTGGCGTGGAATATGACGCCGCGCGGGACGGCAGCGTGATTACGGTGAGCGAGGGCGGCGCGAATGGCGTGGATGTGGCGACAGTCACGGTCGCGGCGGACAGAAAGACCGCGGCGGTAAGGCCGGCGGACGCATGGATAAACGCCCCCGATACCGACCGCAAGGCGCACACCATACGAGTGCGAATTGATTACGACCGCGGGCTTTACACGTCTACAGCGACCATAGAGCTTGTGCCTGACGCAAGCCTGCCCGTGCGAGAGGGGGACGGCACAGGGCTGCACACATCCGTGCGGGTGCTTGAGCCGACCGTGGCGGTGAACCGTGCCATGGCAAGGGGCGCGCTCGTGCCGATACTTATAACGCAGCACGAGCCGACGGATATGGGGCTTGTGGCGTTTAGCGATGACGGCGGGGTCGGGGCTCTTGACGAACCCGAACAGCCCATGCCGTCGCTCCCTGCGATAGGAGCCATGCGTCTTGTAACAGGCACCGCTGCGAGCCCTCGTGTGGTCGCAGGGTATGAAGTGAAAATAGCCCCGGACGATGACCGATTCCTTGAGATAACGGCGGAAGCGACCGCAAGGAATACAAAGAACGTACGCCTGCAGATACTTCGTGCGGGCATCAACGGCAGCGGCGAGAACGGTGCCGTGGTGGATGCGGACTGGGCGGACGAAGCGAAGCGTGTCCCAGTCACCGGGCAGTTCAACCTAACGGTATCGAACAAATTCCCCAAAGTGACCCTACGGGCGGGCGACCTGAACCTGCTGTTCCCGAACGTGGGTGCGACCGTGACCGCCACAAGCACAGCGGGGGCGGTTGACGTGCTGAACATCGACCCAAGCACCCTGACATTCAAAACCAATATCGAATTACGTAGGGGCGGCAACCTGCCGCCCGCCATCGGCAACCTGCCGCCCGTCTACGTCGGCCTAAAATTGCAACCCGACACGGAAAACACCACCGCCCCTGTACCCGTCCTAACCAAGGCGGGCACCCAAAGGGGTCGGGCTACGGTCCAGGTCGAGGGCTTCAAGACCCAGGAAGTGGCGATGAACGTCCGCGTGGTCAACGCCGCCCCGAACGTAAGGCTCGCACGCAACTCCGTGGCGTTGCACTATCCTGGCGAGTCCATAGACGGTTTGCCGACAGTGCCCGACCCCGCCGACCCGAACAAGCTGCTGAAGGATGACTTCGCCCCTGCCGTGGTAAATCTCATATCAGGCGTGCGGAACGGCGTGTTCGAGGACGGTTACAAGGTGAAACGTGTGGAGATAAACCATACGAACCCTGACCAATTCAACCTACGAATCGAGCCATACAACGTGGACGAGCCAGGCGTGGTGAAGCTGACTCCGCTCGGCGCAGTTCCCAAGAACGTGCCGCTGCGTGTCGTATTCCACGACCCAGCGTTCGGCGATGACCAGACGAACCTCGACAGCAACACCAAGTTCCGCAACATAGGGAACCTAAAGGTGACCATGCGCGCCGTCACCGCCCTGAACGTCACAAACAAAGCCACCCCAGTGGCGGTCAACCGAAACCACGTCAGCCGACTTGCCGACGGCAGCCCAGACGAATACGAAACCGAGTGGATTATCCGTGAGATACCCATAGGCCTGAACGCCGACAATATCATTCTCGGCGATTGGAAAGCCCAAAGCATCAGCGAAACGTCCAAGACACGGACGCCATGGCTCGGCGAAAATATTCTCGACGGCAATGGCGAACCGATACCGCCAGTACGTGTCGAGCCATATAAGAGCGGCATAAAACTCTACGCCCATAAAGCGGCGCTAGAGGACTTGATGGAACGTGGCAAGACCAAGCCCTACGATGCCACCATCAACCCACGCAATATGACCTACCGTATGCTTATCGGCTCGGACAAGATACGGAACAACAGCGGAGTACGCACCTTTGCCGTCAACCTGACATTCAACGCCGGCAACCCCACATTCACCGTAAGCCTGAACAGCCGAACCAGAATAGACGTGGCGAATCCCGCATCGTTCCAGACCGCCACCGTACGGCTTACTGGCACAACGGCGGAGATAGCGAGCGTAAAACTCTACCCGACCGCCAAGAACAACGCCGACCGACCCACCGAAAGCACGGACTTTATCGCCGAGGTGACTGGAGCATCGACGTTCAACATCGCCAAGCACCCCGACAACTCGGAAGTTGTCCCCAAAGTCCGCCAAAACCTATCGGTGCAAATCACCCTGACCAACGGGCAGATCCTGAACTCCTGGACGGAAGTCAAGAACGGCAAGAACAAAGACCGAACCATAGGCGTCACCGCCCTGCAAGCCGTGCAGCGAGCCACGTCACGCACCGTCACCCTCTACAGGGCGCAGCCGCTTCAGGAGGCGGTCTTTGATGCATTCATAGGCACGCCCGCGGGCGCGTCCGTCGGCTATTACACCCTCGACCAAGCCCGCCTCGACGCCATCCGCTTCGGCAAGCCCGTACTCGTGACCGAGAACGGCACCACAAGCATAGAATACGTGAAGTACGGCAATCCCGACAACACGCACCACCGCGGCCTGACCCTCGTCCGCACAGGCGAAACCTCCTACGCCCTCAGCTTCGAGGACGGCATCGCCCCCGGCGCCATCCTCCACCGAAACTACCCCACCAACAAAACCACAACCAAGCTAAACAGCAATTATCCAATCCGAGTGGAGTTATGGGCCGAAGGGACATACAAGGTCGCGAAGGACGAGAACGGCGATATTATTATTGACGAAATTACCAAAAAACCGCGTCCCGAACTCGACCCCGACACCGGCAAAGTCGTCCCATTACAAAACCCCACAAACAAACGCCCAGTCACCGCCCCGACCGTCTACAACGTCCGTCTGAACCTCCGTTAACCCCCCCTAAATTGTCCCCCTTGTTTTTCAATGTTTCGCGGTTTACAATACCCTTATGAGAAGTGAGCAGCGAAAAACAATCGCATACATTGTGGCCTGCGTTGGCGAGTTCGCCCGTGCAACGGGTACTTCTGCCCAAGAAGCGTTTTGCTATCTGGAAGCCCACGGCGGAATCGACTTCCTTATCGAGTGCTATGACACGGAGCACCTTTTGTCGCTCCACGACGCCGTTGAGGATTTAATAACAATCACCCGAAGATCCGAAGGCATGATTGCATGATTCTGTACCACGGCTCCAACATGATTGTTGAGGAAATCGAGCTCGCCAGATGCCGCCCATACAGGGATTTTGGAGCAGGCTTTTACCTTACGACATATCCCGACCAAGCGAGACGCATGGCAGCAAGGGTGGTTCGCTTGTACGGTGGCAGCGGGGCGGTCAGCACGTTCGAGTTTGACGAAGCAGCGGCAACAGGCCTGAACACCCTCAGCTTCGCCAAGCCAAGCATTGAATGGGCCCGCTTCGTAATGAACAACAGAAACAGGATTTTCGACGAAACAGGCTCGTCAGAGTGCAACCATGACGCAAAGTACGATATCGTTGTGGGACCCATCGCAAATGACGATATGGTGTTGCTGTTCAGGCAATATGCCGAGGAATTTATCACGATTGAGACGCTTGCGCGGGACCTGGAGTTTTGCGAACTCACAAACCAGTATTCATTTCACACGGAAAAAGCAATAGCAACGTTGAAATACAAAGGTGTATTGGATGAGTAAAGCCGAACAATTAATGGAGTACATCATACGTGATATTATCGAGTACCATGCTGTTGACACTGGAGCAGACATGAAAGAAGCAATGTCGCAACTCTACAACTCCGAGGTGTTTGGCAAGTTGAACGACGCCGAAACAGGGCTTTACCTATGTGGCTCGTCATACGTTTATGACCTATTTCACGACGAGCTAAAGAACGGAAAGATAGTTCAGCAAGAAATCTGACCCCCCCCCTGCAATTTCCCCTTGCAAGACATATACGAAATATCGTATCATAGCAGTATGAAAGAATACATCGTAGACTTATTTTGGGACAATGAAGCCGAAGCTTGGGGAGCGGTATGCGATGACATCCCTTTGGCGTTGGAGTCCGAGTCGCTGGACGGCTTGATTGAGCGGGTGCGTATTGCGACCCCTGAAATCCTCGAATTGAACGGAAAGACTTCGGAACAGACCATGCTTCATTTCAAAGCCGAAAGGCTTCTTCAAGCGATATAATGGCCGAATACGAAAAAAAGGTTCGTGAAGTCTTGCGTAAACATGGCTGCACGTTTGTACGGCAAGGCAAAGGCGACCACGAGATATGGTACAGCCCGATTTCAAAGCAACGATTCCCTGTGGACAGCAAGATAAAGATTCGGCACATCGCAAACAAAATAATAAAACAGGCGGGGATAAGCCACCATTTTTAAGGCTTTGAAAATATGGTAATATACATCGTTGTGTAATTTCGCAACTGAATAATTGCTGGGGAAGATAGTTTCGTGATGAATAATAACGGTAATGGTAACGTTAATGGCAATGGTTTTCGCAGGTTTGTGGCATGGGCGCTGACGCTGGCGTTGGTGTTTGCGATGATACCGGCAGGGGCGGCGTTCGGCGAACCCACGGATGGGGGCACATCATCCGTCATTGCGAGGAGCGAAGGGACGAAGCAATCCAGCGAACACGGAGAAGCCGTAGGAAATGACCCCGCCCAGAGCGATGACCCACCCAACGTCGGTGATGACAATGGCGACACCGACCCCCTCGACCCTGACATAACCACCCCCGACGATAACGACCCCCTCGCCCCGCTTGCGGACGAACCCACCCCCGACGAGGATGACGCCATCACTCCCTTCGGCGATAACACCCCCCTCGCTCCGCTCGTCGCCGCCGACGCCCCCGCCTACACGGCTACGTTCCTCTTTCCATCGGGTGAATACACGGATCGCTCCACCCATGACGCAAACAAAACAACTTGGGACAACAACCGGGTCCTCACCCTTCTCGACGGCGCGAACATCGCCGTCGCTGGCACGAGTACATCCAACCGCCGCATAGAAGTCGCAGCGGGCGCCACGGCGACCATCACGCTAAGAGGCATCACCATCGAAATTGGTGGTGGCGAGGATTTATCGCCGCTGCTCCTGAACACAAACGCCAACCTTACGCTTTGGATTGAGGGCGGCACCACAAACACCTTTACGGCAGGTCCAGACAGGGCCGGTATCGAAGCACCCGAAGGCACCACGCTCACAATCGACGGCGAAGGCAGTCTTGCGGCCAGGGGCGGCAACAACGGCGCTGGCATCGGCGGCGGCTCCATGGGCGGCGGCGGCAATATCACGATAAACGGTGGCACGGTCACAGCCACGGGCGACAATGGCTCTGCGGGCATCGGCGGCGGCATCGGTGGCGACGGCGGCAATATTACCATAAGCGGCGGCACGGTCACAGCCACGGGTGGCACTAACGGCGCAGGCATCGGCGGCGGCAGTACGCGCAACGGCGGCAATATCACCATAAGCGGCGGCACAGTCAAGGCGACGGGCGGCGCAGGTGACGAAGGCGGCAGTGCAGGCATCGGCGGCGGCGGTGGCGGCGGCACAGGCGGCAACATCACCATAAGCGGCGATGCGGAGGTCGAAGCCAAGGGTGGTCGGTACGGTGCAGGCATCGGCGGCGGTCGGTATGGCACAGGCGGCAATATCGCCATAAACGGCGGCACGGTCACGTCCGAAGGCGGCGCAAACGGCGCAGGCATAGGCGGCGGCGACAACGGCAGCGGCGGCACCATCACCATAAGCGGCGATGCGAAGGTCGAAGCCAAGGGCGGGTTCGGCGCAGGCATAGGCGGCGGCGCCATGGGCGGCGGCGGCAATATCACCATAAACGGCGGCACGGTCATTGCCACACACGGCGACAATACCGCTATGGGCATCGGGAGAGGCAGCACTGGCACTGTAGGCACCCTTACCATGAACGGCAACGCCATCGTGTTCACGGACAGCATAAGCGACCCGGACACCACACGCAAGACCGGCGGCATACTGGTCCTCGACACCGAAACCGAAGCGAAATGGTACGGCCCCAATACAATAACCATAGACTACAACGCAACCGTCCCCGCGGGCAAACGCCTTGTTATTCCGCAGGGCAATAGCATAATTATCAAGGAGGGCTTTGCGCTCGCCAACCACGGCTATACATTCGGCGTGGTTGTGGGCGAAGTGACGATAAAACCGGCCGTTTCGCCGGTCGATATAGATATGAGCGAGCCCGACCCAAGCTCGCTTCCCTACGGCGACGGATGGGAATATAACGCCACCACAAGCACTTACACGGTCTTGGACGGCGCGGACGTGCGGGTCACGGGAAGCAATCAAGAGCCTGCCTCAAGCCTGCGACGTATAGAGGTCGCGGAGGACGCCAAAGCGACCATCACGCTGGACGGCGCCATCATCACAAACCTTAATAACAACCAATCGCCGCTATTGCTGAACGCAGGCGCGGAAGTGGAACTTCTTCTTGCGGAGGGTAGCACAAACACCCTTACGGCAGGCACAAACATGGCGGGTATCGAAGCGCCCGCAGGCACCACGCTTACAATTGACAGCACCTCGCTCACAATCGACGGCGCGGGCAGCCTTACGGCCACGGGTGGCAACAACGGCGCAGGCATCGGCGGCAGAATTATGGGCGGTGTCGGCAACATCACCATAAGCGGCGGCACGGTGACAGCCACGGGCGGCGTCCAAGGCGCAGGCATCGGCGGCGGCAGCGGTAGCGCAGGCGGCAATATCACCATCAGCGGCGGCACGGTCACGGCAAATGGCGGCATCGGCAGCGCAGGCATCGGCGGCGGCAGCGGTAGCGCAGGCGGCGATATCACCATAAGCGGCGGCACGGTCACAGCTACGGGCGACACTGCCGGCGCAGGCATAGGCGGCGGCTTCGAGGGCAGCGGCGGCAATATCGCCATCAGCGGCGGCACGGTTACGGCATATGGCGGCACAAACGGCGCAGGCATCGGCGGCGGCGCCATAGGCAGCGGAGGCGCCATCACCATCAGCGGCGGCACGGTCATAGCAGGCGGCGACAACAGCGGTGCGGGTATCGGGAGTGGCGGCGGCGGCGACGTAGGCACCCTTACCATGGACGGCAACGCCATAGTGTTCGCAAGCAACATAAGCGACACGGACGCCACACGCAAAACCGGCGGCATATTGGTCATCGGCACCAACCCGCTCTGGTACGGCCCCAATGCAATAACCATAGACTACAACGCAACAATCCCCGCGGGCAGAAGCCTTATTATTCCACGTGGCAATAGCATAATTATCGAGGAGGGCTTTGCGCTCGCAAACCTCGGCTATACATTCGGCGTGGTGGTGGGCAAAGTGACGGGGAACGATGTCGTCACGCCGGGCGATATAAACCTGAGCGACTCCGACCCATTGAACAACCCGGCTGCTCCCTATGGCGACGGGTGGGAATATAACGCCACCACAAGCGTTTACACAGTCTTGGACGACGCGAACGTGCGGGTCACGGGCGACAATCAAGAGCCTGCCGCAAGCCTGCGACGCATAGCGGTCGCAGAGAGCGCCAAAGCGACCATCACATTGGACGGCGCCATCATCACAACATTCATGCCTACGTCCAACTATATTTCACCGCTGCTGCTGAACGCAGGCGCGGAAGTGGAGCTTCTGCTTGCTGAGGGCAGCGAAAACACCCTTACGGCAGGCTTTTACATGGCGGGTATCCAAGCGCCCGCAGGCACCACGCTCACGATTGACGGCGCAGGTGACGGCACGGGCAGCCTTGAGGCAACGGGCGGCAGCCAAGGTGCAGGCATCGGCAGCGGCGACAGAGTTAGCGGCGGCAATATCACGATAAACGGCGGCACAGTCACGGCACAGGGCGGCGCCAACGGCGCAGGCATCGGTAGCGGCTTGGGAGGGGATGGCGGCATTATCGTCATAAGCGGCGGCACGGTCAAGGCACAGGGTAGCGGTGGGGGCGCGGGCATCGGCGGCGGCGATGGTGGCAGCGTCAGCGGTGGCGCAGGCGGCACCATCACCATAAGTGGCGGCACGGTCACGGCACAGGGCAGCAACAACGGCGCAGGCATCGGCGGCGGAACTATGGGCGATGGCGGCACCATTGCCATAAGCGGCGATGCGGAGGTCGAGGCAACGGGCGGCATTAGAAGCGCAGGCATCGGCGGCGGCTATTATGGCGAAGGCGGCGATATCACCATCAGCGGCGGCACGGTCGCGGCAAAAGGCGGCGACGGCGGTGCGGGCATCGGCGGCGGCTGTTATGGCGAAGGCGGCAATATCACCATCAGCGGCGAGGCGGATGTCACAGCTACAGGCGGCGAACGCGGTGCGGGCATAGGCGGCGGCGAAGGTGCCAATGGCGTAGGCGGCAGCGGCGGAAATATCACCATAAGCGGCGGCACGGTCACGGCAAACGGCGGTGACATGAGTGCGGGAATAGGCGGCGGCAGGGACGGCGCAGGAGGCGCCATCACAATAAGCGGCAAGGCAGATATCACCGCCACGGGCGGCGGCGCAGGCATTGGCGGCGGCGCAGGCATTGGCGGCGGCTTCAGCAGTGTCTTCGGCGGCGCAGGCGGCACAGGCGGCATCATCACAATAAAGGGCGATGCAAAGGTTGAAGCAGAGGGCAGCATCGGTGGTGCGGGCATCGGCGGTGGCGCAGGCGGCAATGGCGGCATTATCCTTATCGGCGGCGAGGCGGAGGTCAAAGCAAAGGGCGGTCGTGGCGGCGCAGGCATAGGCGGCGGCTATTATAGCGAAGGCGGCAATATCACCATAAGCGGCTCGGCGGAGGTCATGGCAACGGGCGGCACTAACGGCGCAGGCATAGGCGGCGGTTTTGAAAGCGACGGTGGCATTATCCTTATCGGCGGCGAGGCGGAGGTTACGGCAAACGGCGGCTTACGCGCGGCGGGCATCGGCGGTGGCGACGGTAGTGATGGTTACGGCGGCAACGGCGGCAAAATCACCATAAGCGGCGATGCGGAGGTCACGGCGACGGGCAACTCAGGCGGCGCAGGCATCGGTGGCGGCAACGGCGGCGATGGTGGCGAGATAGCCATAAGCGGCTCAGCAGAGGTCAAGGCGACGGGCGGCGGCAGTGCCGCAGGCATAGGCGGTGGCAACCGAGGCGACGGCGGTATCGTCACCATAAACGGCGGCACGGTCATAGCCACGGGCAATGTCAGTGGTGCAGGCATCGGCGGCGGCTTCGGCGCCGCAGGCGGCAATATCACCATAAGCGGCGGCACGGTCACGACAGATGGCGGCACCTATGGCGCAGGCATCGGCGGCGGCAGCTGGGGCGCAGGCGGCAATATCACCATCAGCGGCGGCACGGTCACGGCTACGGGCGACTACGGCGCGGCGGGCATCGGCGGCGGCGCTGGAGGCGACAACGGCATTGTCACTATCACAAACGGCACGGTAAACGCCACAGGCGGAATAGGTGGCGCGGGCATAGGCAGCGGCGGGGACGAGATCGGCGACGGCACGGATGGCGGCAAAATAACCATCAGCGGCGGCATGGTCACGGCGCAGGGCGGCAATGCCGCAGCGGGCATCGGCGCCGGCGCATTGGGCGATGGCGGCATTATCGCTATAAGCGGCGGCACGGTAATAGCCACGGGCGGCGAACGCGGCGATGCGCTAATAGGCGGCGGCGCAGGCATCGGCAGTGGCTTCGGCGGTGGCTTCGGCAGTGCAGGCGGCGAGATTACCATAAGCGGCGGCACGGTCACGGCCACGGGCGGCGTGTGGGCCGCAGGCATCGGTGGCGGCGATAGGGGCAGCAGCGGCACCATTGCCATAGAGGGCGAGGCAAAGGTCGTAGCCATGGGCGACGATCTAGGCGCGGGCATCGGCGGTGGCCGAAGTGGTGCAGGCGTCAATATCACCATAGGCGGCTCGGCGGATGTCAAGGCAACGGGTGGCGAAGGCGCAGCGGGCATCGGCGGCGGCAGCTACGGCGATAGCGATGCCATCACCATCAGCGGCGGCAAGATTGAGGCGCAGGGCGGCGATGCCGCAGCGGGCATCGGCGGCGGCGTTCTCGGCGGCAGCAAAACCATTACCATCAGCGGCGGATCGGTGACCGCGGCAGGCGGTGCATACTACTTAAACGATTTGGCGCTCGGCCACGGCCACGAAGCGCTCGACACGAGCGGCACCATTACCGTCACAGGGGGTTACGATTATTGGGTCAACCCGTCGGAGAACACCCACCCCGTCGATGTCGAAGCGGTACGCACCATGTTCTTCGACAACGCCGAGGCTTTTGCGACGGAGAAAGGCTATCTATACGTAAGGCTTGATAGTTTGGCGGATGTGGTCGTCGAGCCCGCGACCCTGCGGCTCTCGCCGACCCATGCCATATTGACGGAAAAAAGCTCGAACGAAGCAGCCGTTTTGAGCGCGGTCGTGGCACCGGCGGACTTCTTCGATTTCGGCAAGGTGTCTTGGGACGTGGACGTGGTGAGCGGAAGCCTTGGCGTGGAGTATGAAATATCGCAGGTCAACAACTCGCTTGCAGTCCGCGAGAAGGGCGTGGGCGGAATGGCGTTGGCGAATGTCATTGTCGCGGCGGACAGAAAGAGCGCGGCGGTAATGCCGGCGGAAGCATGGAAAACCAACCCGGCTCGCAAGGCGCATACCATACGGGTGCGGGCATCTTACGAAGATGGGCTTTATACGGCTATTGCGACCATAGAGCTGATACCGGACGACAGACTGCCGGTAAGGGCGCCGGATGTGCAGACGGGGCTGCAAACCTCGGTGCGGGTGCTTGAGCCATCGGTTGCTGTCAACAGAGCGATGGAGCGTGGCACGCTTGTGCCGATATTGATAACGCAGCAAGAGCCGGCGGATATGGGGCTTGGGGCTTTCAGCGATGACGGCGGGGTCGGGGCTCTTGACGAACCCGAACCGCCCATGCCGTCGCTGCCCGCGATAGGGGCGATGCGTCTAGTGACCGGCACAGGCAACAAGGAGCGGGTGGTCGCAGGGTACAGCGTGAAAATAGCCCATGATGATGACCGCTTCCTTGAGATAACAGTGCCGGTCGGGTCTGAAAGGCTTGCGAAAAATACCAAAAACGTACGCCTGCAAATACTACGGTTACGGGCGGAAGCGAACGAACCCCCGCTAGACCCGACCGACCCAGAGGTCTGGAAGGTCGAGGCGAACCGTGTCCCAGTCATCGGGCAGTTCAACATCACGGTATCGAACAAATTCCCCAAAGTGACCCTACGCTCTGGCGATTTGAACCTGCTGTTCCCGACCGTGGGTGCGACCGTGAACGGCACAAGCACGGCGGGGGCGGTGGACGTGTTAAGCCTCGTGGAGACCGCAAAGACGCAAACGTTCAGAAACAATATCGCCCTGACACCGAGCTTCGGTGGCGAGCCCGCCACGGTGAACCTGAAATTGAAAGAGAACACGGACCCCACCGCCCCCGAACCCGTGCTTGCCAAGGCCGGCACCCAAAGGGGTCGGGCTATAGTCCAAGTCGCAGGCTTCAAACCACAGGAAGTGGCGATGAACGTCAAGGTGGTGAACGCTGCCCCCAACGTACGGCTCGCCAGAAACTCCGTGGCTCTGCATTACCCAGGCACACCTATAGAAAATATCGAGCCCGACCCCGACAACCCGAACAAACTGCTTAGGGATGACTTCACGCCCGCCGTTATAAATCTCATATCAGGCGTGCGGAACGGCGTTTTCGAGGACGGCTACAAAGTAAAGGCCGTGGTGCTGAACCCAAGCCACGCAGCGAGCAAAAGGGCGGCGGACGAAGGGCTTCTGTTCGTGGCCTACAGCCAGGACGAGCCAGGCGTGGTGAAGCTCGTGCCCACGGGCACAGGCATTCCGTCCACCGTGCAGCTAAGGGTCATATTCGATGACCCGTCAGACTGGTCGAACAATGGCAAGTTCCGCAACCTCGGAAATCTAAGGATAACCTCGCGTGCCGTCACCGCCCTGAATGTCACGAACAAAGCCACGCCAGTGGCGGTCAACCGAAACCACGTCAGCCGACTGGTTGAGGACGGCAGCGATGATGAATACGAAACCGAGTGGATAATCCGTGAGATACCCATCGGCCTGAACGCCGACAATATCGCGCTCGGCGATTGGAAAGCCCAAAGCATCAGCGAAACGTCCAAAACACGGACGCCATGGCTCAACCCCGATGCGGGCGAAGATGACCCCGACAACCCTGGAACTAAGCTGTTCCCAGAACTCGTCGACGCAAACAACGAGAAAATCCCGCCAGTGCGTGTCGAGGCGTATAAGAGCGGCATACGGCTCTACGCCCACAAAGCGGCGCTTGAGGACTTGATGGAGCGTGGCAAGACCACCCCCACAAGCATGACCTACCGCAATATGACCTACCGTATGCTTATCGGCTCGGACAAGATACGGAACAACAGCGGAGTACGCACCTTCGCCGTCAACCTGACGTTCACCGCAAACAACCCGACATTCACCGTCAGCCTGAACAGCCGAACCAGAATAGACGTGGCGAACCCCGATTCGTTCCAGACCGCCACCGTACGGCTCACCGGCACAACGGCGGAGATAGCGAGCGTAAAACTCTACCCGACCGAACGCAACAGCGAAGCACGACCCACCGAAAGCACGGACTTTATCGCCGAGGTGACAGGAGCATTGACGTTCAACATCGCCAAGCACCCCAACAACCCAGAGGTTGTCCCCAAAGTCCGCCAAAACCTATCGGTGCAAATCACCCTCACCAACGGCCAGGTCTTAAACTCCTGGACGGCACTCAACACCAAGGGCAGAAATTCCGACCGAACCATAGGCGTGACCGCCCTGCAAGCCGTGCAGCGGGCCACGTCACGCACCGTCACGCTCTACCGAAGCCAACCCTTGCAGGGGGCGGCGTTCGATGCATTCATAGGCACGCCCGCGGGCGCGTCCCTCGGCTATTACGGCATTGACCAAGCCCGCCTCGACAGCATCAGATTCGGCAAGCCCGTGAACGTAACCGACGGCGATACCACCCGCATAGGCTACGAAAAGTACGGTGACCTCGCCGGCCCGCACCACGGCGGCCTCGTCCTCGCCCGCACAGGCGAAACCACCTACACCCTCAGCTTCGAGGACGGCATCGCGCCAGGCGCCATCCTCCACAGAAACTACCCCACCACCAAAACCACAACCAAGCTAAACAGCAATTATCCAATCCGAGTGGAGTTCTGGGCGGAAGGGACGTACAAGGTCGCGAAGGACGAGAACGGCGTTCCCAAAACGGACGCAATTACCGGCAAGCCCCTCCCCGCCCTCGACCCCGCCACCGGCAAAGTCATCCCATTACGCAACGCCAAGAACAAAGCCATGACCACCCCCACCGTCTACAACATAAAGGTGAACATCCGCTAAACCCCCGCTACCCCCCCGCTACCCCCCCTAGCCCCTCCTCGATATTTATGCTACAATTTCTTTGGAGGAAAAGTTTATGCGTACCCCGCAGATTTATTTGGAAACGACGCTTTTCAATTACTACTTCGACACAGACCGTGACGCCCACGCCGACACGGTAAAGCTGTTCGATGAGATTAAGGCGGGAAAGTACGAGGCGTTTACCTCCGCCTACGTGCTTAGGGAATTGCGTGACGCTCCGACAGAGAAGCGGGACAAGATGCTCGCTCTCATTGACGAATATGGCATAACGACAGTGGAGTTGTCGGCAGAGGCAGAGGGACTTGCGGACGAATATGTCAAGCAAGCGATAATACCCGAAAAGTACAAAACGGACGGACTTCATATTGCGATAGCCACGATAAACGGTCTGGACATGATAATAAGCCTGAATTTCCGCCATATTGTCAAGAAAAAAACCATGGTCGGGACTGAATACATAAACACAGCCCATGGTTATAGGAAGATAGATATATTCTCGCCGATGGAGGTGGTCGACAATGACACTGAATAATCTTGATGCATATATGAACGACCCCGACATCGCAAATGAGCCGATGCCGCTCCGTGAGGTTCATGCCATACGTCTGAAGATATACGACGAAACCAAAGGCATGAGTGCTGACGAACGCAAGGCTTATTACTCTGACGGGCTTGATGAGATCTGCCAAAAGTTCAATATAAAAATGGTTCAGAGCGTGAGACGTACGTAACAGATGACAAGGGTTTTGTGCAACAATCGTACTGACAACGAGAGCTTGGCGGTGAACGTACCGTCCTTGAACATATGTTCGGGGGGGGGGGTATTTTTTAGGTGCCGTAAATAATTTGATTTGCAGTGGAACGGAGCGTGCCGCTTGGCAACGCTCTGTTTTTGTTTTGGTTGATTGAGTGACGGTAGGAGGAGCGGTGATAAGAGTGGTAAGCGTAGGGGCGGCAACATGCCGCCCGCAATAATGACGATAGGTGATAGCAGAAAGGTAAGGAAGATGAAAGCATTTGCAAAAGGGAATAGGGCGTACGGGCTTGCGGCATGGGTGTTGACCCTGGTGCTTGCGTTTACGATGATACCGGCGGGTGCGGCGTTTGCCGAACCCACGGATACGGACGATGGCGGTGAATGCGGGCTATACGGCGCTCTCGATTTTGGTGCGGGTCGTCCCGAAGACCACTCTACGATTTGCCGGTGCTCAACCTTAGGTGACAGGGACAATTTAAGTGAAGCGGAGTCAGGCTGGTTTCGCAATGCAAATCTAGGGAGCGGCTACGGCTCCGACCCGCAAGGGCCGGACCGCCGCATAGCCCCTCTGAACGGTGACATCCTCGATGGTGACGGTGGCTTGCTCGCTCCGCTTGTTGAGCCCACCGCCACGTTCAACATCCAAACGGGCGTATACACGGACGGCTCCACCCATGCCGCGAACAATACGTCTTGGGCATCCCCCGTCCTTACCGTAAACAACGGCGCAAATATCGCCATCACCGGTACGCCTTCATATAACGGCCGCATAGAGGTCGCGGCGAGTGCCACGGCTACCATCACGCTGGACGGCGTCACCATCGCAAGTCTTTAGGCCTACCAATCGCCGCTGCTGCTGAACAACGGCGCAAATGTGACTCTTTTGCTTGCGGAGGACAGCGAAAACACCCTTACGGCGGGCAGCCACAGCGCGGGCATCCAAGCCCCCGCAGGTACAACGCTTACAATCGGCGGCACAGGCATACTTAAAGCCACAGGCGGCTATTTTGGCGCAGGAATCGGTGGCGGCGAGGGCGTAAGCGGCGGCAATATCACCATAAGCGGCGGCATGGTCACGGCGGTGGGAAACACCACCCTATTCGGTTCTGGCATAGGCGGCGGTCGCAATGGCAATGGTGGCGATATCACCATAAGCGGCGGCATGGTCATAGCCACGGGCGGAGCGTCCGCAACGGGCATCGGTGGTTTTGGACCCTCCGGCACCCCTGGCACCTTAGACATGACCGGCAACGCCATAGTGTTCGCAAACAGCGTAAGCGCTACGGTCACCTCCGATGACGAAGCCGGCGGCATATTGGTTCGCGGGGGCGTGATGAATTGGTATGGCGGCGATACTATAGAGATAAACTACGACGCAACCATCCCCGATGACAGAAGCATTATTATTCCCCAGTGGAAAGCCTTGTCTATATACGATGACATCACGTTTACCAACGAGGGCTATATATTCGGTGTGGTTGAGGGCGTGGTTGAGGAAAATCCTGCGGTCGCACCGACCGCCACCATAGACCTAAGCGAAAGCGACCCGCCGCCTTACGGCATCGAATGGGCATGGGACGGCGATACGGAAGTGTACACGGTATTTAACGACGCGGATATTGAGGTCGTAGGCGACAATCAATTGCCAGACCCCACTCAGCGACGCATAGAGGTGGCAGAGGACGCCGTAGCGAAAATCACGTTGAACGGCGTTTCCATTACGGAGCTTGACGCCGGCCAATCGCCGCTGTTGCTGAACGACGGAGCGGAAGCGGAGATTGTTCTTGCGGATGGCAGCGAAAACACCCTTACTGGGGGTTTTGGTGCATCGGGCGTCCAAGTGCCGTCAGGTGCCAAGCTCAAAATCGGGGGCACCGGCAGCCTTACGGCCACGGGCGGCGATGGCGGTGCGGGCATAGGCGGCGGCAATGGTGACGATAGCGGTACTGTCAATATCAGCAACATCACGGCCCTTACCGCAATAGGTGGTGCGGGCGCATTGGCGTGACCTCCCCCCCAAGATTCATACCACTTTTTAAGATAGGATATGATAGTCGTAACCAGTTTTGAAAAGGAGGAAGCAGAATGCCAAAGAGGAACTATACGCCGGAGCAGATCATCGTGATCTTGAGGAAGGTCGAAGTGCTTTGCGGCCAAGGGAT
>WRMW01000015.1 GCA_009776955.1 Clostridiales bacterium
GAGCTTTCCGCCGGCCTGCCGCGCAGGAACTACCTGCTCGTGCCCGAGACCGGCACTCTGACCATCGCCGACAATTCGGTGCCGGTCATCAACACGCAGTCGCCCATCACGCTCGAGATAGGCGAGAGCTTCACCGAGGTGCTTCATGCCGACGGCCTTGCCCCCATCACCTGGGAAGTGGAAGACCTGCCGACGTGGATAGCCTTCGACGGCTTCGACACGCTTTCGGGCACAGCGCCTGACGACCAGGGCTCCTTCAGCCACACGATAACCGTCAAGGCGAGCAACCCGAACACTCCGGCCGGCGCTCCTGTCACCAAGGAGATCAGGTTCAACGTGTCCGCGCCTGTCGACCCGACAGACTCCATATTCACCGAGGACATCGTGGCGACGGCCGTCTCCAGGTTCTACGACGGCACCGACGTAGCGACAGTGACCTTCGAGATACCGTCCGACAGCATATTCGCGACGATAGACGCGGAGGTGCTCGGCGTCGCCAGCTTCTCCGACAAGAACGTGGAAGACGGCAAGACCGTCACCATCGACGAATGGTACCTTGACGGACCGGACGACTACCTGTACCTGCTGCCGGGCCTCGACGAGGTCACCATAGTGCCCACGGCGCTTACGGCGGACATCTGGGCGTACGAGCTCACCTACAACGTCGACTTCGCGCTCACGCGTCCCGAAACGCGCGAATACGACGGCACGAACCTTGTCAGCGACGACTTCGAGGTGGACTTCTTCGACGTGCCGTTCGCAGGCGACGTGGTCGAGCTCGAGATCGACAACGCCGTGTTCGCCAACGCCGACGCAGGCGTCAACAAGCTCGTCAGCTTCGACTGGGGGCTCACCGGCGCCGACGCGGACAACTACGATCTTCCGTCCAAGCCGGTCGTACGCGGCACCATAGAAAAGAAAGAGCTTGTCGTGACCAATGGCTCCTTCGTCTTCACCAAGCCTTACGACACCACGACGACGGTGCTCGGCACCGACGGCAACCTCTATGTAGGCGGCGTGATGACGGTGGACGGCCAGGAGGACGATGTGACCGTCACCGCCACAGCCACCGAGGCGTACCCGAGCGAGAACGCACGTTCGACACCGTACACCATACCGGTGTCCATCGCCATGGGCGGCACGGCCAGCGGCAACTACGCGCTGAGCGCGGACATCATGGCCGACGGCCTTGAAGTGCCGGCCTACATCACGAAGATAGACTTCACGCCGGATCCGTTGGCGCAGAAGTACGTCAAGGAGAACGAGGCCGCCAGGTCGATCAGCGTCGACCTTCACGCGCTCGTGAGCGAGAAGCTTGCGGACAGCGAGCCTCTGACCTACACCATCCCGGCGGGCGGCATCACAGGGAACGCCGCTATAGTGAGCCTCACCGAAGGCCCGGTCGCAAGCCCGCTCACCTTCGATGCGGACGGCACCGCCGGCAGCGTCGACGAGTTCGTCACCATCACCGTGACCATCGACGGCTTCACGAACTACAACGCGGCCACGGCGACCGTCACGGTCACCATAGTGGACGAAGACACCGAGATTATCGACTTCACGCTTAGCGGCAGCCTTAGCAAGACCTATGACGGCCTTGCGGTCGGCCTGCCCACCGTGACATCCGATCCTGATGTCGGTCTGGCCTACACCCTCACTTGGTGGAACGCCGACACCGGCAACCAGCTCATGACCATACCGAGGGATGTTGGTGCGTACAACGTCAAGGTGGAAGCTTCCGACGACAATGCCGTAGGCGACGAGTTCATGGGCTTCAACATCACGCAGCGCCAGGTCTTCGTCGTAGCCGATCCTCAGACCGCCGACGTAGGCGGCACGTTGCCTGAGCCGCTTACATACACGCTGCTCGAGGGTGACGACAATGGCTTCGTGTTCGGCGACAAGACCAACCCGCCGTTCCTCACAGAGCCGCAGCCTGTATACGACGATGGCATCCAGCTCGATGACGATGTCATACTCGAAGGCGGCAGCTTCCTTATCACCTTCGATCCCGAGGGCGAGCTTGACGCCGGCCTGCCGCGCGCAAACTACAAGCTTGTGCACGAGCCTGGCACCCTTACCATAAGGGACGATGCGCCTCCGTTCATCACGACCGAATCGCCCATAGTGTTCGAGCCGGGCGAAACGCGCGAAATCACCTTCACGGCGACGGGCGCCAAGACCATCACGTGGACTGCGGCAGACTATCCGAACTGGCTCACTTGGGATGCTGACACCGCCACCCTTTCGGGTACGGCGCCTGACGATGAGGCGAGCACCGATACATTCACCGTCACAGCCACCAACGACTATCCGCCGGCACACACCAAGACCTTCACGCTCAACGTGTCCGAGCCTGTAGATCCAGGCGAGCTGATAGAGCCAGGCGCGACGCTTATCAACCCGACGGCATGGCCTAAGACCTACGACGGCACCAAGGTGGCCGAGGTCACGCTCGAGATACCCGAGGACAGCCTGCTCGACGGCCAAGGCCTTGAGATCGAAATAGTTGCTGAGTTTGGCGGCTCCGATGTGGGTCTGTATCAGGTCACCATCATTAGCTGGGAGCTCAAGGGCGACAACGCTTACAAGTACAAGCTGCCCGATCATGACACCGCTCCTATCGCCGCTCTCAACGCCAGGATTACGCAGCTTGATGTGCTGGCGAGCGATTTCGACAGGGTTTGGCCTGCTCCGCGTCCGTACGATGGCACAGACCTTGTCGGCGCAGACTTCGCCTTCATTATCGTAAACGCCCAAGCGCCGTTTGCTGATGATGACGTGGAAATCGAAATCACCAGGGCTGTCTTTGCCGACAGCGCGCTTGGCGCGGACGATGGCAGAAACGCCGGTACGAACAAGCCCATCGACTACGACTGGAGGCTTATCGGCGAGCAATCGAACAACTACAACTTGTCCGACTCCATCAAGCCCGAAATCACGGGCACGATACAGCAGCGCCTGCTCGCGATAGGCACAGGCTCCTTCGAGTTCACCAAGCCGTACGATGGCGAGCTGACTGTGGAAGGCTATGATGGGGCTCCCTATGTAAATCGCATAATGTCCATTGATAATGACAACGTGACGATAGACGTAGTGGCCACGGAAGAATACGAAGAAGCGGATGTCAGAGACAATGCGGATGTCAGCGAGAATTACTTCATCGCGGCCAACATCTTCCTCTCCGGCATCGGCCGCGACAACTACACGCTGCCTGCGGACATCATCGAGAACGGCCTTGTATTCCCGGCCAGGATTACGCCGCTTGACTTCAGGCCCGATCCTCTGGTGCAGAAGTATGTGAACGAAGACATCGCTGCGAGGTCGATCAGCGTTGACCTCGAGGCTCTCGTGAGCGAGAAGCTGGCGGGCACCGAGACGCTCAGCTACAACATTCCTACGGGCGGCATCATAGGAAACGGCGCCATCGTGAACCTCTCCGAAGGCCCCCGTAGCAACCCGATTGTCTTTACCGCAGACGGCACCGCCGGCAGCGTGGACGACTCCGTAACCGTCATCGTTAAAATCTCAGGCTTCACCAACTACGAGCCTGCAACGGCGGCCATCACAGTCACCATAGTGCCGTCCGACACCGATATCTACGACTTCGAGCTTAGCGGTGCGCTTGGCAAGACTTATGACGGCCTTGCGGTCGATCAGCCCACCGTGCAGGTATGGGTCAACGACAATTTGGAAATAGCCGATCCTGCCACCTACAACCTCACTTGGCACAATGCGGACACAGATGCCGAGCTTGCGGGTGTTCCGAAAGATGCCGGCTCCTACTACGTCAAGGTTGTGGCATCCGATGCCAATGCCGTGGGCGATGCCTTCTTGGGCTTCAACATCACTCAGAAGACAGTCCATATCACGGCCGAGCCTATGGAAGCCTTTGTTGGCGAAAAGATGCCCGAACCGGAAGTGACCATCGACGGCTTCGTGCTCGGCGACATAGACAACCCGCCATTTGAGACTGAGCCTGTGGCGGTGCCAGATCCGGGCATACTGCTCGACGCGGATGACCGTATAGCTGAGGCTGGGCCGTTCCTCATCAAGTTCGATCCTGAGGGCGTGCTTTCCGCCGGCCTGCCGCGTACGAATTACAGACTGGTGCACAACCCCGGCGAGCTTGATATCTTCGATCTCACCGTACCGGTCATCACCACCGAGTCGCCCATAGTGTTCGAGCCGGACGAGACTCGCACCATAGTCCTTGCAGCCACGGGCATGGCGCCCATCACCTGGAATGTGACAGGCCTGCCGTCTTGGCTCACTTGGAACGCCAGCGAGAACACGCTCTCTGGCACAGCTCCGATAGGTCCTGCCACCACGCAGACCTTCAGGGTCGAGGCGAGCAATCCCAACACCCCGGTCGGCGAACCCGTCGTCAAGGTGTTCACGCTCAACGTGTCCGAGCCGCTTGACTACGAAGACTTGATTGACGACGATGACGACGAGATTCGTGCGACAGTCGTTGGCAAGCCTTATGACGGCAATACGACCGCAAACGTGACCATAGCCATACCTGACACCAGCAAGCTTTACGGCTTGGGCCTCACCATCAACGCAATAGCCGAGTTTGACGGCAAGGACGTGCTGCGCGATGCGTTTGGCGACATCATCGAAAGGCCGGTCACGGTCAAGAGCTGGAGCTTCGCAGAAAGCGCCAACTCGCATCTGTACAAGCTGCCGGATATCGAAACCGCGCCCATCGAGGATCTTTCCGCCGCGATAACGCCTAGGGTGCTTAGGACGAATGTGGACTTTGCGGCACAGGGTCCGGCTGACTCCAGGACGTACAACGGGCTTACCGGCACCACGGTCACCGTGGACATCATATCCACAGTCTCGCCGATGGTGGATGACGAGTTCGAGATATTGACGAGCAATGAGAACTTTGAAACCGCAGACGCGGGCACTGACAAGCCCATCAGCTTCGATTGGGAACTCTCCGGCGACGACGCAGGCAACTACAGCCTGCCTGGCGGCAGGCCCAGCGTGTTCGGCGATATCGATCCCATCAACCTTATAGTGGGCGGTGACAGCTTCCGCTTCATCAAGCCTTTCGACACCGACAGGTTCGTAAAGGGCTTCGAAGGAGAGATTTCTGCCTTCGAAATCATCGAAGCCGACAAGGACGATGTGACCGTCAGCGCTGAAGCGGCTGAGCTTTATCCGAGCGCGAACGTTGGCGCTTACACAATCAAGAGCAACATCTACATTACCGGCGCCGGCCGCGACAATTACAAGTTGCCAGACGCGATCATCGCCGACGGTCTGCACCTGACCGCCGTTATCGAGCCTGACAGCTTCTCGCTCGATGACTATCCTAAGTTCGTGCGTCAGGATGCAGCGGCTGTTCAGCAGGTCATAGACCTTGGCGCGCTCGTGGCAGGCAAGAACGTGCCGCAGCGGGCTCTGGACATCGACTGGGGTTCGCCGGTATCAAGCGGCGCGATCATCTCAGCCATAAGCGCGGCGGACGGCAAACTTATGTTCAACGCCAGCGGCGGCGTAGGCTCGACGGCCACGCTTCCGGTGATGATAGCCGGCATCGATGAAAAGGGCGAGCCTACCGGCTTCGCAAACTTCGGGCCTGTCACAGTGAACGTGGTCGTGACGATAGTCGAAAACCGCCTCACTCCGGTCGAGCTCCTTATTCCGGACCTCGACAGGGATTACAATGGCGCGGCTCTTGTCGCAACAGCCACTTCCACCCCGACGGTGCCTGCCGGCAACATTAGCTACACGTGGAAAGACGAGTACGGCGATCCGCTTACACCAAATACTGCGCCCAGGAACGCGGGCACTTACAAGGTTACGGCGTACATAGATCCTCCGGTCGCTCCCACTGAGGGCTATATAGGCGAGATGACCCGGACCGTCGTCATCCGCAAGAAGCCGGTCATAGTGGCCACAAGCAGCGATCCTGCAGTTGTCGGCCAGAAACTGCCTGAGGCGACAGTCAGCTACGACGGCTTCATAGGTGCAGACATAACCAACCATCCGCTCCTCACATGGGCGAAGCCGATGCACGATCCGGGCGTTCCGGTTGACGATGACGACATCCTCATCGGCGTTGGCGCATTCCTTATAGACTTCGAGGTTGAAGCCGAACTGCTTCCGACCCTGCCAGGCACGAACTACGGCCTTGTGCCGAGTCGCGGTGAGCTTAAGGTCGAAGAAAACCTGGCGCCAATCATCAGGACGGAGTCGCCGCTTGTCGTGAGAATGGGCGAAGACCTTACGGTGACCCTCGACGCGACGGGTGCGGACGACATTGTATGGACTGTCGAAAACAATCCGAGCTGGTTCGTCTTTGACGGTGTGGACACCCTTTCGGGCATCGCGCCGACCACGGTCAGCACGCGTCCCATGACAGTCACGGCTACAAACAGCCATGGTGCGGACAAAAAGATCATAGTCGTCAATGTTTCCATGCAGCTCGAAGACGACGACTTCGTTACGGACGAGCCGGGCGTAGTGTCGGCCGAAGCATTTGACAAGACCTACAACGGCAACAAGACAGCCGAAGTGAAAGTGGAGCTGAATCCCAACAGTCTGCTCGCCGGCCTCACAACCGTGTGGATCGATGCAGTCGCTGAGTTTGACTTCAAGGATGTCGGCACGTGGGATGTCACCATCAGAAGCTGGAGTCTTGGCGGCACGCATTCGTACGCCTACACCCTGCCGGAACTGAGCGGCGTGACCATTGCCGCCATGAGAGCCACCATCTCCGAGAAGGTAATCACGGAGGGCGATCTTATAGTGACCCGTCCGGAACCCAGGGATTATACAGGCACCACGGAAACTACGCTCTCGATAGAGCTCAAAGACCCGATAGCGGGCGACGAGTTCGGTATAGAGCTTTCAGGCATCAGGCTTGCGGAAAGGCATGCCGGCGGAGCGATGCCAGTCATCTACAACTGGGCCCCGACAGGCAGCGATGCGCCCAACTACTTGCTGCTCGATGAGAACAAGCCCATTGTCACGGCTGCTATAAGGCAGATACCGCTGACCGTGGATCAGAGCGACTTTGAGATACGCAAGATCTTCGACGGCACGAACACGGTGAAGCTTCCGACGCCGCCAGGAGAGCTTATGGTGGAAGGCAGGCTTCCCATCGACATAAACGATGTGGTTGTCACGGCCATGCCGGAAGACTATCCGAGCGCTGAAGTCGGCGAATACTGGCTCAAGACCACGCTTGCCCTTTCAGGCGATGCCGCCAGAAACTACGACCTCGCCGACAAGGAGCCGCTGTTCAAGGCTTACATAGACAAGGATACCTTCCCCGTGGATCCTGAACCCAAGCGCGTGAAGGTCGGCGACTCCTCGCCGCAGAGCAAGTCGCTCGTCAACGTGGTGGAAGGCCTGCAGCTTCCGGGCGACGTCCTGACATGGACCGTAGAGAACACCTCAGACCCGGCCAATATGCTCAGGAACAGAAGCCTTGTGAACGGTGTGTACGGGTTCTACATCAACGTGCCGACCGCCCCGATGGGCACCAAGGCCACAATCACCATAAAGGTTGACGGCTTCGCCAATTACGAGGCGGTCATCTTCGACCTGGTCGTGGAGATAGTCAGCGCGGATAGGGAGCCGGTAGACTTCAACATTCCGATACTCAACAAGATTTATGACGGGCAGCCGGTTGAGCCGAGCATAGTCATAACCCATACCCCGCCGGTAGGCACTCACGTGCCGGCAGGCGAGATAACCCAGTTCGACATCGACGGCATTCCTGCCTCTGTCCGCTACACATGGCAGATATGGAGCGACGAAGCGAACGGCGGCGCCGGCGATTATGTGACCTATCGCAACGGCACCACCGTGCCTAAGGACGCGGGACGCTATCGTGCCCTTGCTGAAATAGGCCTGCCTTCATCGACCAAGTTCATCGGTACGGCTACAAGGCTCTTCACCATCGACAAGAAGCAGGTATTCGTAGAAGCTGAGCACAAGCACGCTCTGGTCGGCCAGAAGCTGCCCGAAGCCACAGTCACTTACACCGGCTTCCTTGAGCTGGGCGCCACCTATCCCACTTCGCAGCACTACGCGCTCGACGTGCATGCAGTGCCTGTATACGACGGAGTGCCGGTTGACATCAACGACATACTCACCGACGCTGGCGATTATGCGATAATCCTTTCGCCGAGGGCGACACTCAACGATTTGGGCGCCAGGAACTACGAGCTGGAGCCGAGGGACGGCAAGCTTGAAGTCGAAGACCCGCTGACGCCGTTCATACTTACAGAGTCGCTTGCCGCCGCTACGGTGGACGAGGAGTACAGCAACGAAGGCGAAGTGCTCACCGCCGCAGGTTCCAAGCCCGTCGTATGGAGCTGGACCGCGCCGGCAGGCCTAGAGGCTTGGCTCACGCTGAACACAGCCACAGGCGGGCTTTCAGGCACGCCGACAGACGTAGGCTCCTGGGATGTCCTCATCATGGCGGACAACGGCGTAGGCACCAGCGTCAAGGAGTTCACCATCACAGCAGGAAGGCCGCTCGACGAAAACGTAGACCTTCCGACAGACCCGGCGACAGGCAAGATCGTAGCCGTGGCCAAAGACAAGACCTACGACGCGACTGAGGCAGCCGAAGTCACGATAGAAGTGCCGGAAGACAGCGTGCTCTACGGAACGGAGATCGAGATCAAGGTCGTCGCAGAGTTTGACAGCAAGGATGTGGGCCCCCGCACGGCGACCATAGTGTCTTGGGAGCTTGAAGGGCCTGGCGCTTACGAACATCAGTTGCCGAAGCTTGACAGCGATGACTTTGTGGGCTTTGTGGAGGCGCTGCTCGACGCCGAGATCGAAGTTCTTGAGATTGGCGAGGCAGACCTCGATATCAGCGAAGTAATCAGGCCGTACGACGGCACTACCGATGCTGAGTTCACGATAGAGCTCAAGAAGCCGCTCAACGACAACTTCGCAATCGCCATAGATGCTGGGGCCGCGTTCGACACCCCAGACGTCGGCGAGAACAAGGCGATCAACTACGACTGGACATTTATGGGCGGCACGGATGCGGACAACTATCTGATGCCATCGAAGCCCGATGTCGAGGGTGAGATCACCCATGCCGTCATCACTGTGGAGCAGGGCACTTACGAGATATCCAAGGTCTTTGACACCTCAAGGACGGCATTCCTGCCGCCGACGCTCGCCGGGCTCGTGGTAGACGGCATAGTGGGCAGTGAAGACGTAAGCGTCCGCCTTGAAGCGGGGCTCTACAATAACGCGAACGTCAGTTCTTCGCACAGGGTCAGGATAGACATCTTCCTCACCGGCACAGCCATGGCGAACTACGAGCTTGCAAACCCGGTGATGTACTTCGATGCAGCCATCACGCTTGACACCTTCGAAGTGAACGAGCAGAGGAAGAACGTAAGGGAAAGCGACAAAGAACCCAAGACCCTTGACCTCTCCGCGCTCGTGTCCCACAAGAAGCTGGCCAGCGACACCCTGAGCTATGCAATTACAAACACAACGGGCGTGCTCACGGATGTAAGCGTAAACAGCGCGACCGGCATGCTCGAGTACAAGCTCAGCGACAGCGCAAGCCTCATCGCGCCGTACAACGAAGGCGTCATCACCACCACAGTAAGCGGGTTCATGAACTACGCTCCTGTCACGGTGGTTGTAAGGGTAAGCGTAGTGGATGACAGCATTACGCCAGTAGACGTGTTTGTACCGGCTGACGGCCTTGACAAGACTTATGACGGAGCCGAGGTGGAGATAGACCCGAGCACCATAGAGTTCACCATAGACGGCCAGCCCGCAGGCCTTACAAGCGCGGATTATGTCCTTGCATGGCAAGATGGCATTGCGCCTGTGGATGTGGGCGCGCACAAAGTCACGGTGACAGTCACAAAGGATCTCCATGTAGGCGAGTACACCTTGACAGTCAACATCAGGCATCGCGAGCTTACCGTCAGGACGCAGAACCAGTACGCACGCGTGGGCGATGTGCTTGAAGCGCCGCTTGCGGTCGTATACGGAGCTTTCGCGCCGCATGCAGCGGACGACAGGCCTGAAACAGTGTTCGCCGCCCCGCTGCCCGAAGCCGCGCACGACCCGGCCGTAATGCCGATAGGCAGCACGCTTACCGTAGCGGACGAGTACATCATAGGCTTCAATCCTGAGCCTGTGCTGAGCGATACCACGCCTGGCACCAACTACAGGCTTGTGCCTAGGAGAGGCGCCCTGACGGTTGACAGGCTCGATATTGCGCCGACCATCACCACCGAAGGCCCGCTTTCGGCAGAGCCAGGCCAGCAAAACTACGAGGGCGAGCTTACAGCCACTGGCACAAGGCCTATCACATGGACTTGGGATGCGCCTTCCGGCATGACTGACTGGCTGCAACTAGACGCCGATTCAGGCAAGATTACGAACAAGCCTGGCATGGCCGCTCCGGATGAAACTTCCTCCTGGACCTTCACCGTCACCGCAACGAGCGACATAGGCGATGACGAGAAGGAGCTGAAGTTCAATATTTCCAAGCAGCTTGACCCAGACGATATCATTGAGCCGGGCGAGTTCGAGGTCAAGGCTTCCGTGACTGACAAGTTCTACGATGGCAACAAGACGGCGAATGTCACCATCACCATACCTGAAACCAGCTCCATCTACGATGAAGCGATGGCGAAGGGCTGGACTATAAAGGTCGTTGCAGAGTTCTTCAACGAGAATGTCGGTACGTGGCCTGTCACCATCAAAAACTGGACTCTCGAAGGCGATGGCGCATACGAGTACAACATGCCCGCGCTTGCTGACACTCCGGTGGAAGTTCTCACCGCCGCTATCAACCAGAAGGAGATAAAGGCGAGCGACGTGACCATCACCGGTCCTGCGCCGAGGTCTTACGACGGCACCACGGAAACGGAGATTGAGATAACGCTCAACGATCCGATAGCGGGCGATGCGTTTGAGATTGAGCTTGGCGACGTGGCGTTTGCCAACAGGAACGTAGGCGACGGCAAGGCCATCAACTACACATGGACAGGCACGGGCTCCGATGCAGGCAACTACTTGCTGCTCGACGCGAACAAGCCCGCTGTCACAGGCGATGTCAAGCACGCTGAGCTTACGGTATATCGTGGCTCGTTCGCCATCACCAAGCCTTACGACACCAAGACCACCGTGATCGACGGCGCTATAAGAGGTGCCTTCCTTCCCTCTGGCATAGCGCCGGCAGATGAAAACATCGTAGTGGTCACCGGCGAGCCGCTCGAAGAATATCCGAGCGCTGCCGTAGGCACTCACCCGATCAGGGTAAGGCTCCGTGCAACAGGCGAAGGCGCTGCGAACTACACGCTGAGCCCAAGCGAGATGACGATCAACGCAACCATCACCAAGGCGCCGGCCGAAATAGGCGATGTGACCAAATATGTGAACGTAAGCCTTGGCGGTCAGCAGACTGTGGATCTTAGAGACCATCTGGGTGACGTAGCTTTGGCAAGCGACTCGCTGACCTACTCAGTGCATATGCTTCTCGATCGCGACGGAGTGCTTGCAGGCATAAATGAGGGCGACGTCATCACTGGCGGCAACCTCAGGTTCGACATGGCCTCTGGCATAGAAGTGGGCGACACGGCAACCATAGTTGTGGCTGTGGGCGGCTTCTCGAACTACGCCGACGGGCTGATGAATGTTATAGTGGAGGTCACAGACCTTATTGCGGTTGACACCTACATTGAGCCGCTGAACAAGGATTACAACGGGCAGGCTCTCAGAGCGCGCTTCGTTTCCACCACCGCAGGCGTGACCATAGGTTCGAACGTGCCTGAGGATGATGTGCTGTACACCTGGGTATACGCAGACGACCCGACAGGCACGGTCATCTTTACCGGTGCCGAAGGCCCGGCAGACGCAGGCACCTACAAGGTGACGGCGGAGATCGTAGGCGATTCGGGGGCTACATGGAAGGGCAAGGCCGAAAGGATAGCCACCATCAGGCAGCTTCACGTAAAAGTCACGCCAGACGATCAATATGCGCTGGTCGGCGACCTGAGGCCTGAGCTGACTGCGGCGGCGGTCACTTACACCGGCTTTATCGGCGACGATATAGCGAACCGCCCGCTTGCTGTCGAAGCCGTTCCAGGCTATGACTCATCCGCCGAGGTGGATACGGAAGGCAAGCTTACCATGCCTGGCAAATTCGCCATAGGATTTGCCCAGCCGGCCGTGCTTTCCGGCGAAGGCACCACTGGAGTGAACTACCTCCTCGTGCCGGGCGAAGGCGAGCTGGTCGTAGACGCAAAGAAGGCGCCGGTCATCACGACCGAGTCGCTTGAAGTCGCGGCGATAGGCAGGGTATACGGCGAAACGCTTGAAGCCGACGGCGCGAAGCCCGTTGCCTGGAGCTGGAACGCCCCGGCAGACCTGAGGGCATGGCTTACTCTCAACACTGGCACTGGCGAGCTGACCGGCATGCCGGTCACAGTCGGCACGTGGACGGTGCGCATCACAGCGGACAATGATTTCGGCCAGAACAGCAAGGTGTTCACCATAAGCTCGGCGCACGAGTTTGATGAAGGCGACCTGACAGACGATGTGGATGGCGAGATCAAGGTCTTTGTGCACAGCAGGGATTACAACGGCACTGCAGTCGCCGATGTTGACGTACTGCTTCCGGACAGCAGCAATATCACGGCGCTTGGGTTCGAAGTCGTGGTCGTCGCCAAGTTTGCCGACAAGAACGTCGGCACGGGCAAGGCCGTTACCATCGAAAGCTGGCATCTCGTCGCGGGCGAAAACGCGACTGCCGACCCAGACGATTACAAACTGCCGTCACTGGACAGCGTGGAATTCGATGAAGACCAGCTTGTGGCGGACATCCGTGTGTTCCAGCTCACAAATGACCATCTTGACTTCAGCGATCCGAGCAGGGGCTACAACGGGACCAACGTAGCGGAGCTTGAGATAACGCTCAAGGAGCCGATAGCCGACGATGTATTTACAATAGAAGTCACGGCGACCTTCGCGGATGAAACCGTCGAAAAGGACAAGTTCGTCACATACGATTGGACGAAGGCTGGCACAGACGCTCCCAACTACGAGCTGCCGCTCACCAAGCCCGAGATCTACGGCGACATAGATTATGCGACCCTCGAAGTGCTCCAGGGCGATTACACCATCTCCAAGCCCTACGACACGACGAGGGACGTCACCACGATCACAGGCGAGATCGATGTCCGCGGCATAGCCGAAGGCGAAGAAAGCATCGTAACCGTCACCCCTGTGCCGAACGCTGAGTACGGCGGCACGAACGCAGGCAACTACACCATATTCACAAGGCTCTTGCTTGGTGGCGAAGGCCAGGCCAACTACAGGCTCAAGGACAGCTCGATGATGTTCAACGCCAAGATTACGCCAGCCGTGTTCCCGCTGAGCAATCCGGCGGCAGTGAAGCCTGTAAACGAAGGCGACACAGTCACAAGGCACAGCGTAGACTTCGCAGAGTATGTGGAAGAAGGCAGGCTTGCCGGCGACGAACTCAAGTTCTCGCTTGCCAGCAGCACTGCCGGAACCATCTTGCTGAATGCGGCTGTCGATGCTGATACGGGCGAGTTCACATTCAACCTTGCAAGCGCCGCGACAGCGTTTACCGGAGCTACGCAGAATGTTTCCATAGCCGTCACAGGCTTCAGGAACTATCAGCCTGTCACTGCGGTGGTGAGAGTCGAGGTCGTGGGCCCGAACGTGGAAATCATAGAATTCGACATCGACGGCCTTGACATTGACAACATCTACAATGGCGAGCCTGTCAGCGCTACCGTCACCCCGAATGTACCAGGCCGTGAAGTCATATGGCTGCCGGCCACCGGCAACATAGCGCTTCCGGGCAATGAGCCGCCGACCAACGTTGGCAGCTACAGGCTCAGGGTGCTGGTCGATACGAGGGACGCCAGTGGCGACAACGGTAGCTTCGGCGAACTCACCAAGGCGTTCAACATCAAGCCCAAGCATGCCACAATCACGGCCGACAATATGTACGCGCTCGTTGGCGAGGCGGCTCCTGTGGATACCGACCTGAGCTATACCCACGAGGGCTTCATACCCAAGGATATCCTGGGCGGCGTTATGGACGTGCTTGCAAACGAGCCGACCATGAAGTTCGACGACGGCATGGACATCGACGACGGCAAGCTTGTGACAGCCGGCAACTTCCCGATAGACTTTGCGACAAAGGCTACGCTGCGCACAGACATCCCCGCTTCAAACTACACGCTAGGCCACCTTGAAGGGTCGCTGAGGGTAAGCGCGGAAGCCGACTTGGTCTTCAATACTGACACCGAGCTGCCTGCGGCCATCATAGGCGAGGAATACAGCTTTGTCATCGACGTGGATGGCGTCAGGCCTATCGACTGGGCCTTGGCGGCTCCGCCGGAAAGCCCAGAATGGCTCACCATAGACTCCGACGGCAAGCTCACCGGCATGCCTGACGAGCCTGGCACATGGACGTTCGATATCACCGTCACGGACGAAAACGATAGCGGCAATACGGCCACCCGGACCTTCACGCTCAATGCGTCCCACAAGCTCGACGAAGGCGATTTGCCGGTAGATGACAATGGCCAGCTCATAGTCAAGGTGACGGATAGGCAGTACGACGGCACCAAGATAGCGCCGGTCATCATAGAGCTGCCCGAAAGCAGCAAGGATGAAAACTATCCGGATGCGTACATCGTGGTCGATGCCGTGTTTGACAGCAAGGATATCGGTATGCAAGACATAACCATAAACGGTTGGTCGATGGGTGGCGAACACCACTACGCATACAGCCTGCTCGACATCAGCGTCTTTGATATAGCCTCGCTGAGCGCCGAGATACTCGTCCGTCAGCTCGCTGATGAAGATCTGAACTTCATCTTGCCGGAAGAAAGGTTCTACAACGGCAATGCGAGCCTAGACCTCAAGGTTGAGTTCATAGTGGATGACGACGATCCGATGGCAGACGACGAATTTGAGATAGTGGCAAGCGCGGTCTTCACCGACAGCGTGCCGGGCGCGGGCGATGCCAAGAACATCGGCAACAGCAAGTCCGTGACATACACTATGACCCCCGTGGGCAAGGATGCTCACAACTACAGGCTGCCAGACACCAAGCGTGATATCACGACGGACATCCTTCCCGTGACGCTTGTGGTGGAACAGGGGCTCTATACCATCACTAGGCCTTACGACGGCACGCGCCACGTGCCTGAAAGCACCGGCAGGCTGTTTGTAGGCGGCATTGTGGGCGAAGAGAGGGTGTCTGTAGTCCCGGTTTACGGCGACTATCCGAGCGAAGACGTAGGCGACTACAAGCTTGTGGCGAACCTCGTCCTCTCCGGCGTAGACCAGCATAACTACCGTCTGCCAGTCCCGAACACGCTTGAGCTGGATGCGTATATAACGCCGAAGCCGTTCACGCTCGCGAACATACCTAAGTATGTACAGGTAGGCGACACCAGCCCGCAGACCGTGGATGTGGCGGAGTACGTGGCAGAAAAGGCCATGGGCAGCCCGCTCGCTTGGACTATATCCGATATCGACGACGGAGGCATCCTTGCGGGAACCCCGTCCATCCCGAACGGCGTGTTGGCGTTCTCGCTGAACAACACGGCGGTCGTTGGGAACAAGGCCGAGATCACCATAAACCTCGGCAAGTTCGGCAACCATGACGCCACCACCGTGAAAGTGGAGATAGAGGTCATCGACGAAATTCCGCTTACGCTCTTCATACCGGACCTCGACAAGAAGTATGACGGCAATGCTGTCATTCCGGCGGTGGAAGTAAGGCCTGAGTCTGTGAGCATACCGGACGACGACATCGAGTTCACATGGATGGATATGGACGGGAATGTGCTTCTTGCCTCAAATACGCCGCCGAGGCTTGCGGGCGACTACACAGTGACGGCCGTTGTCATTGGCGACTCGGCTCTGACGTACAAGGGCAAGGGCGCAAGAGACTTCACCATAGACTATCTGAATGTCATAGTCGAGGTAGGCGATGAGCTTGGGCTTATAGGCGAAAAGCCGCTCGATAAGTACGATGTGTCCTACACAGGCTTCATAGGCGACGACGACAACGATTATCCGCTTGAAGTGTGGGCCGTGGCGATGCACGACGACGGCGCGCTGCTGGATGACGACGGCAACTTTGTGAAGGAAGGCACATACCAGATAGGCTTTGTGACCAAGGCCAAGCTTCTTGACGGCCTGGCGAGCATTAACTACAGGCTGCTGCACGATCCAGGGTATCTGACGGTGCAGTATAAGGATCCCGCCTTTATCACTACGGAAACGGTGCCGGGCGCCTTTGTGGGCACTCCGTACAGCTATACGCTTCAGGCCAGCGGCGCCATGCCCATCACTTGGAGCTTTGTGGAAGGAAAGCCGACATGGCTCAACATCAACCCAAGCACAGGGACGCTTTCGGGCACTCCTACCGCAGCTGGCGTGTGGTCGTTCACCATAAGGGCGACAAATGATTTCGGCACGAACGAAAAAGTGTTCACCATCGGCACTCCGCCGGCCGTCACGCCGAACGAGCTGGAGAACGGCGCCATACACAGGGCGTACGAGCAGGTGCTTATAGCCACAGGCGTGACGCCCGTGACGTGGAACGTCACAAATGGCGAGCTGCCTCCAGGCATCACGCTTGTTACGCAGACCGGCAACTCCGCTGTAATTTCCGGCATACCGGAGGAGATAGGGTCGTGGACGTTCACCGTTACGGCGGGCAACAGCGTCGGCTCTACCCCGATGGTCTACACCCTTGTCGTGACCGACGGGCGTGAGAACGAGAACATATCGCTTACGCTCAGTCCTGCGCATATAGTGCTGACGGAGGGTGTGAGCATTGAGCTTGATGCCATCATCACCAACTACAGCAATGTCGGTGACAATGGCAAGCTTCCCAAAGTCACATGGAGCATGGACGGGCTAGAAGTGGCTGTGGACGGCAACACTTGGGGCCTGGCGGCGCAGTCGGGGATCGATCCCATGATAGACCTAGAGCCGATGGAAGAAACCGGCGGCATGACCGCGCTTATAAGCACGGCCAAAGACGCTGAGCTCACGCCGCAGACATTCCGCGTCCGTGCGCTGGTCGTCAATGACGATGGACGGCGGTACACGACGACATCCACTGTAGAGATACTGCCCCTGAACAAGATCGAAAAGGGCAAGACAAACATCCAGGTGCTAGACGCTGCAGTGACGCTCAACAAGGCGCTTGAAGTAGGGGCGACCGTGCCTGTGCTTATCACCGAGCAAAACCCGGCCGATATCCGTCAGCAAAAAGACATGAAAGCATTGTCGTCTGAGTCGTCGGTCAAGCCGCAAAGCGATACTGAGATAGCGACAGGCCTCGAAGATATGGTTGAAAAGGTACGTGTCGCTGCCGCCGTCTTCCCCAGGAACGTCAAGGATCCGCTGGCTCCTGGAGTGGCTCATAACCCGCAGCTGCAGTTCACGGCCAATATCAGCCCGACGAATGGACGTATGGTGGAGATCAACACGCCGTTCACAACCAGAAACGCGACCACAAAGAACCTTGTCCTGCAGTTCCTGCCCAAGGGCGCGGCCGATGTGACCGAGAATTGGATCACTTCATCGAACGTGTTCAGCCTGAAGGTAGTCGAGACATGGCCGAAGGTCACGCTAAGGACAGAAAAGGCGCTGTCGCTGGCCTTCCCGAACGATGTGGTAGGCCTTACGGCCACAAGCCCTGTGGGCAGGGTCGAGTACATGAACGCCACCACCATCCAGAGCGCCACCGTCGCCCTTACGGATACGCTCAGGGCGAAGGATCCAGAAACAGGCGAGTTCAGGTCTGTGGCTGTCACTGGTTCGCCGAATACCGTGAATCCGAGGAACCGCATAGAGTTTGAAAATGGCAGGGCTGAGATAAGGCTGGGCAGCCAACAGCTTCCCAATAACAGAAGGCAGACGCTGACCACGGCGCCGCTCACCAAGATGATACCGACCGCGGAGAACGCAGCACGTTTGGCGGTCAAGGTGGAAGGCTTCAAGCTGATGCATGTCGGCAACGGCGGCAACGTGAAGGCGGGCAATATGCCACGGCTCAATATCACGGCCACGACAGTGACCACCCTGCCCGCGCTCAGGATGAGCAAGACAAGCATTCCGTTGCTGACGCCGGTACAGGCACTGCAGGCGCCATCTGTGCAAAACGATATCAAGCCCACCACCATCCAGCTGCTTTCGGGCAACTCCAAGATACCGTTCAGCCAGCTTCCTCTCATCACAGACGTGCAGATAGCGAATGCCGACGCGAGGAACCGGCCTTATGCAAACAATCAGGACAGGCTGATAGCAAAGTATCTTGGAAACGGGTTTGTGGAGATTACTGGCACCGGCACCAACGAGCATCCTGGAATCGGGCCTATAGCAGGGACAGCGGCCTTGAACGTGTTCTTCGAGGGCGCCGCAGGGCCGCGCCTCATGCCCTTCAGGATTACAACCCCTGCGCGTACGGCCCTCAAGCCTACGAATAAGTCGACGACCATAAACATGAGCCAGTGGCATGTGACAGACGCAGATGACGAAAACGTCTTGGTGGCCACCATACCGGTCACGATGAATGTCGACAACCTCAGGCTTGGCACTTGGGGGATAATAGGCACACCGGTCGCCAATACCGGCAGCAAGTCGAGGACTCCGGCATGGAACGGACAGGCGGCTTATACGGATGCGCTCCGCGTAGAGCCGACTCTCGGCGCGGACGGCGAGCCTGTCGGCAACAGCATATCCATATGGGCGAACAAGGAAAGGTTCACGGAGTTGCTGAAAGAGCACCATTACAATCCTGCGAATGTGAACCTGAACATGAGGTATACGATACGCATCGGCGAGACCACATTGCCGATAAGCAAGGTCGCGAACAGGAACAATGCAACCCAGACCTTCAACGTGGTGCTGAACATCATGAAGGGCGCCCCGACGTTCACCGTGGCCATGAACAAGACGCGTATGGACATCTCGGATCCGGAGGCTGTGCAGGCGGCATCGCTGAGGCTTACAAACGTGACCGGCCCGATCAAGAGCATAGAGCTGGTTGAGCGGAACGAATTGCGCAGGCCAGGCCAGACGCCTACGCCGAGCGATCTCTACTACGTGCCGCCTGAGAGCATCAACGGGCTGAACTTCGTTATCGCAAGAAGGCCGGCCATTGAAGGCGACCGGACCAATCCAACAGACCTTATGCAGCCGCTGCCGAACTCCTTGAGGAGGTATAGCGTGATAGTGACGTTCGAAAATGGCCAGAAGGTCAACTCTTGGACGATACATCCCACTAGGGGCACCTTCGTTGAGGCCAACAACAAGACCGCGGCCATCAACCCGAGGCAGACAGCGAGCAGAGCCACATTCAGCCGCAACAACGCATCGCTCTACAGAAGCACGCCGATGCGTGGCGAGGCCGTCAAGCTCGGCCTGACGACGCCGGTCAACGTTGAGCTTGGTGCGGTAAGCATAGACCCGGCGACGGTAAGGGCGCTTCAGAACGGTGGCTTCAGGCTTGAGCAGAGCGGTAGGGGCGAATGGTCCATCTACTTCGCCGATGACAGGACGCCGGCAGTGACCAACAATTCGGGCGTGGTGCAGTACAACAAGGATCAAACTTTCAGGGCGCCTAAGGCCAGCTACAGGATAAGGCTACAGCTCTGGGCCGAAGGTACGTATACCCTGCAGCCCAGGGTTGATGCTCACGGCCTTCCCGTACTGGACAAGACTGGCGAGCAGATAATGGATCCGATACCTCTCAGAGAGCGGAACGCAAAGGATACGGCGTGGGTCAACAGAAGCAAGCCCACCAACGTCAACTTCACCGTTCGCATAGTGCCGTAATCCGCTGTCGCCAAACATTCAATATCCTGAGAGCCCTGGCGCGAAAGCGCTGGGGCTCTTTGCATAAAAAACACAAAAATGATACCTCTTTGCCACACGTTCTTATTGAACGTACCCCCCATTTTCGGGTATAATAATCTGAATACTTATGCGTAGGCAAGTACGCGGAAAAAGTGAGCCATTGAAAGGGGAAGCTAAATGGACTGCAAAGTTTGCGGAAACGCGGTAAGCAGCATCGATAAAATATGCAATGAGTGCGGTAACGATATAGAGGCGCAGCGGCGAGGGTCGCCATCGCTTATGGATGAGAAGGATGAGGCGATTGGCCGCATCCTGTACGAAGACGACGGAGCTTCTGCGAAGGACAGGCTTGGAGAGCGCAGAAGAAAGCGTCAGGAGGAGAGGGCGTCCTCACAAGGAGGCGGCTTGGCCGGGTTTTTCTCGGGTGAGCGAAAAGAGGCGCCTGTTGCCGCAAGCGAGGCCGCCAACCCCCCGCCTGCCGATATCGACGATGGGGAGAAACCCCGTCGCAAATTCTCAAGCGAATTCATTTTCGGCTCCAAGCCAGAACCAAGGCAAGAGTCCGAAGCAGAGCCGGAAGTTCCTCAGCCCTCCATTATAGAGGCTGCTCCCACCGATCACATGCCCGCTCCTGGGCAGCAGACCCTTGCCGATTTTGGCGCCCCCGTCATTGCGGAAAAGCCTTCAGCCACGATCGATACGAGTTCCGATACCGTGCCGCCCCCGCCCGCCGACACTTATTTTGCCATGACCCCGTCAGACGAGGAGCAGGCAAAGTTCGAAGTTGACAAGAAAAACGAGGAATTTCAGGAGCTTTTGGACAAGGAGTTTGAAAGGCTTAAGAAGCACGACACGGATGTCGATATAAAGGAAGCGGTCGACCCTGACAGCGGATCGTATATCCAAGAGCGCATAGATTCTTTCCTGCGCCAGTCCGACCTTGACATGAGCCTCGCTATCCGTGCCCGCGAGGAGGTAGAGCCGTCCATGGAGAGGGAAGAGGTTTCTGCGGCCGCCGCTTTGTCCTATGCAGACCTCTCTATGTTCGACACCATACCTCCGACACAAATTCCGCCTGAGGCAATGCCGGAACCACCGGCTCCAGTCTACGAGCCCCCGGCACCGCCCATACCTACATACGAGCCACCGGCACCAGTCTACGAGCCTCCGGCTCCAGCATACGAACCCACGCCGTCATTTGGTGCGGCGGTTCCCGCGAGCGACCCAGTCTACGAACCGCCGGCTCCGCCCATGCCAGCATACGAACCGCCAGTGCCTTCTGTATACGAGCCGCCAGTCCCGGCCTACGAGCCACCGGCTCCAGTCTACGAGCCACCGGCACCAGTCTACGAGCCGCCGGCTCCGCCCATGCCAGCATACGAACCGCCAGTGCCTTCTGTATACGAGCCACCGGCACCAGTCTACGAGCCACCGGCACCAGTCTACGAGCCACCGGCTCCAGCATACGAGCCACCGGCTCCAGCATACGAGCCTCCGGCGCCTCCTGTGCCGCCCGAACCGTTTGTGGCAATCCCGGAACCGCCGATTCCAGCGCCGGAATTCGCTACGCCGCCCACCCCCCTCGGCACCCGCAACCAAGCGCCGACGCGCTCAAGCATCGCCGACTTTATGGACCGGCCGATAGACTTCCCCTTTGATGAACCCCCAGCGCCGGAACTTACGCCTCCGGTGTCTGCGCCGCCTGCTGACCTTGCGCCGCCCGTTGACCTGACGGCGCCTGCCGACTTGGCGCTGGCTGACGACCTGACGCTACCCGATGGCATACCGCCCACAATAGATTCTGTGGTGGCGGCCATCACGCAAGCAGGGACGACAGAGCCTCCAAAGTCAGACTTTGACTTTGAACCCATCGCATCTGACGCCCCCATTCCGTCCGAGCCTGCATACGAGCTGCCCGCAGTGCCCCCAATAAGCGTGATGGAAACCCCAGACACCACCGACATTCCAGACACCACCGACAGTCCATACGCCCCTGACGTTCCCGAAACCCCCGAAACCACGGGAACATACGTTTCCCCGTTCTCCCTCGACTCTTTCTTCGGCGTCGCTATGCCGGAGTCCGAATCCGTGCCAGAGCCGAAGCTAGAGCCAGAGCCAGAGCCCGAGCCTGAGCTAGAGCCAGAGCCAGTTTTCGACACAACCCTCGCTCTTGAGCCCGCCTCGGAGCCCGAGCCCGAGCCCGAACCCGAACCCGAACCCGAACCCGAACCCGAACCCGAACCCGTTTCAGGGCTTGTGCCGCCGTCTCGTCCACCAAGGATCGAAAAAACGGACGAACCTGGCGATACCGCCGAGCCAGCCAAGCCTTCGGACTGGTTTGCCGCTTCTGACTCAGAAGACGTATCGCTTGACAAAATGCTGGACTTCGGCACATCGGCAGAAGAAGTTTCTGTCCCTGTGTCCGAAGCGGACGACGTCCCCGCACCCGTCCTTCCCCCTGTGCCCGAGGGCGCATCCGGCATCACCACGCCCCCTGCCCTTGTCGTGGTTTCAACGCCCGACACCGACATCGCCACAGAATCGGACGGCCCTCCGACCTTCTACAAAGAATACACGCAGGGGATACCCATCTCAGCGATAGTCTCTGCGGACGCGGCCAAAGCTGCCGAAGAAGCGGCAAGAATAGCTGAGAGAAAGCCGAACGCGCTCCAACAGCAGAAAGGCTCCGCCGTGCCTGGCTTCCTGACAGCCTACGACAAAGAGCCGCTTGGCAAACAGCCCGACAAGCCAAGCAAAAAAGCCAAAGCCGCCCCGGCAAAGACCGACCAGAAAACCGCGGGCTTCGAGGCAGACCGCAACAAACGCAAGGACAAGCCGCCCCAGTCTGACGGAAAAAGAAGGGCGCTTTCCGTGATCATTACGATTCTCATCATCATATTGGTGCTAGTCGTGGTGTGCGTCATCTTGCTTAGGTTTGCGCCCGACTCGCTCGGCGCCTACTATGTACAGGACTTTATCGAGACCATGCAACGAACCCTTGGTATCGAAGTTTTATAAATATAATTGAAGCATAGCAGAAAGAGAAGGTTTATTAATGGACAACAATAAAAAGAAAAGAGCCGTAACGGGGGTCGTGATAGGCTGCATAATAGCGCTCATTGCCCTTGTTGCGCTGTCGGATTTCATCACGAACATACTCTGGTTCATTGATGTGGGCTATATCAGCGTCTATCTGACAAAGCTTTTGACGCAGCTATACATAGGCATACCATTGTTTTTCATATTGTTTTTCGGCGGCACGGTATACCTGAAAGCCATCAACAGAGGGTATCACAAGCGGCTTATCGTTGCGGAGGAAAGGCTTGGCGCCAAAGGCCAGAAGCGGCTGGGACAGGCTTTCGCGGCCTTGTCGTCGCTTATCATCACCGGCAACGCGGTCAGCTCCATCTGGTACACCTTCCTTCAGTTCACAAACTCGACGGACTTTGGCATAGCAGACCCGATATTCAACAACGACGTATCATTCTATACTTTCAGACTGCAATTCATTCACGGGCTGAACAATTCCATAATTACGGCCATCGTCGTCTATGCATTTATGACTTTCATTTACTACGCAATAATGCTAAATGCTTGCCCGCCCAAGGCCATCCCCCAGGAAGATATGGACGAGGACGAGCTTGCCAAGCGCCGCAAATCGGCGCAGCAGCGCAGCGCGTTCACCGAAAACCTTATGCGTGCGTTCGGCATAGACCCGGACATGATAGCGCCGCAGACCACGCAGCCAAAGGGCGAGAGCGGCGGCGGTTTCCGCGACCTTATCTACATCGCGTCCAAGCAGATTATCGTGCTGGGCATCCTGTTCTTCATAATGCTCGGCGTGTACTTCTTCCTGCTCCAGTTCGATTTGCTCTATACCAGCTCCGACGTTCTTTACGGCGCGGGCTATAAGGATATCAACATCACGCTTTGGATTTATCGCATACTTGTGGTCATGTCCGTGCTGGCGGCAGTCATGTTCGCTCGCGGCGTGATGATGAAGAAAGCCAAGACCACATTTGCCGTCCCCGTAGCCATGATAGCCGTCGGCGTCGTAGGCCTTATCATAGGCGGCGTCGTGCAGACCTTGGTCGTATCCCCCGACGCTATCAACAGAGAGGGTCCCTATATCGAATACAATATCGAGTTCACGCAAAACGCTTACGGGCTCAGGGATGTCACTCGCATAGACTTTCCGGCGGACAATCTGCTGACCGGCGAGGACATCCTGAACAACATGGAGACCATCAACAATATCAGGATAAACGACTACGAACCTGCAAGGATATTCTACAATTCCACGCAGAGTATCCGGCAGTATTATTATTTCAATCAGGTAAACGTGGACCGTTATATGATAAACGGCGAGTACACGCAGACCTTCGCCACTGCGCGCGAGATCGACGAGAGCAGGATACCGCAGGAATGGGTCAATCTGCACCTGAAATACACTCACGGCTACGGCATCGTCATGTCGCGGGTCGATCAGGTGACGGCGACCGGGCAGCCCGAGACGCTTATCAAGAACATACCGCCCGACGCCTCGCTTGTTGAAGAAATCGACATCACCCAGCCCGAAATCTACTTCGGCGAGCTCACGAACAACTTCGTACTCGTGAACACGGACGAGGACGAGTTCAACTATCCCTCTGGCAGCGAGAACGTGCAGACTCGCTATTCGGCGGACGAAAGCGGCGTAAAGATGAACTTCTTCAACCGACTTATGTTCTCCATCAGCGAGGGCGACATACAGCTTCTCTTTTCGAGCAACGTACATAGCGAGAGCCGCATCATCGTAAACCGCAATATCGCGGACCGCGTACGCACCATTATGCGCTTCCTCGACTACTCCGACCCGTATATAGTCACGGCGAACGGCAAGCTTTACTGGATTATCGACGCTTACACCACAAGCGGCCACTATCCTTACTCGCAGCCGTACAATCCGGGCAGCGCCAATCCGGTCAATTATGTAAGAAACTCCGTCAAGGTAGTGATTGACGCCTATACGGGCGATACGGGCTTCTATCTTATAGATACGACAGATCCGGTCGCGATGACTCTGGGCAAGATATTCCCGGATCTTTTCCGCTCAATGGGAGAGATGCCGGACGGTGTCGCGCCGCATATCCGTTACCCGAACACCATGCTCAATATCCAGGCGAATATTTTCAAGCAATATCACGTAAATGACGTCACGGTGTTCTTCCAAGGCGAGGACCGTTGGGATATAGCGCGCGAGAAGATCGGGGCAAGCGAGGAAGAGGTCTACATGTACCCGAACTACTACATAATGAGGCTTCCTGGCGAGCAGCATGTCGAGTTCGTCAATTCCATACCGTACACGCCCAAGGACAGAAATAATATGACCGGGCTTCTGGTGGCACGGAACGACGGGGATCGCTATGGTGAGCTGCTATTGTATCAACTTCCCAAAGGCAATATAATCATGGGTCCGAGCCAGATAGACGCCCAAATATCGCAGCACCCAGTCATATCACAGGACTTCGCGCTATGGGAGAACTCAGGCTCGACTTATAGTCGGGGCAATATGTTCGTGATTCCGATAGAGGACAGCCTGATGTATGTGGAGCCCATCTATCTGCGTGCGACCGCCAGTTCCATGCCGGAGGTCAAGCGCGTAATAATTTACTACGACGAGCGGATAGCATATGAAGAGACGCTTGCGGAGGCGCTCGAGAGCATGTTCGGCGCGAAGGTGCATGAGGCGATGGTGGATAGGTACGGCGAGTATGAGGCGCCAGGGACGGTGCCGACGCCCGCCCCGACGCCCGGCACGACACCTACGCCCGGCACGACACCGACGCCTAGCCCGACGCCGACGCCCGGCCCTGATGTCGATTTTGGCGAGTTCACGACGGAGGAGCTGATTTTGGCGGCGCAGGCGGCGTTTGACAGAGGCGAACGGGCGATGAGGGCCGGCAACTGGGCAGCCTACGGCGAGGCGCAGGCCGAGCTTGCGGATATACTGGCGAGGCTCGCCGAATAGGCGGAAAGGCGTCAAGAATCCATGCTGGACATCAAACGTATAAGAGAAGATTTCGAAAATGTGCTTGCCGCGGTCGAGAGCCGCGGCAAGGGCGACTATGGCCTTGCCGCGGCTCTCGAAACAGACAAGCGGCGGCGCGGGCTTATAGCCGAAGCCGAGCAGATGAAGGCGCGCCAGAATGCGGTATCGAAAGAGGTGCCGCGTATCAAGGCGGAGGGCGGGGACGCCTCGGCCATCCTCGAAGAGATGAAAGCCCTGGCAGGCCAAGTAAAAGAAAAGGAAGCGGCGGCGGCCGAGGCCGACGCCGCGCTCAATGAAGCGCTGCTCGGCGTCCCCAACACGCCGGACGCAACCGTCCCTGTCGGGGCCGACGACAGTGCAAATTTGGAAATCCGTCGCCACGGCGAGCCTACGGCCTTCAGCTTCGAACCCAAAGCTCATTGGGACATAGGCACAGACCTGGACATTTTGGACTTCGAGCGCGCCGCGAAAATATCCGGTACACGCTTCACCGTATACAAAGGGCTTGGCGCAAGGCTCGAACGTGCCGTCATAAACTTCATGCTCGATCTGCATACGGGCGAGCACGGCTATACGGAGATACTTCCGCCCTTTATGGTCAATCGCGCCTCGATGACAGGCACAGGCCAGCTCCCCAAGTTCGAAGAGGATATGTTCCATGTGCCGGCCAAGGATTTCTTCCTCGTGCCGACTGCGGAAGTCCCGCTTACGAACCTATATATGGACGAGATATTGGACGCTTCGGCCTTGCCGATCTACCTTACGGCCTACACCCCATGCTTCCGCAAGGAGGCGGGTTCGGCCGGCCGTGACACGCGCGGGCTTATCCGCGTCCATCAGTTCAACAAGGTTGAGTTGGTCAAGTTCGCGAAGCCGGAAGACAGTTGGGATGAGTTGGAATCCCTTACGTCTGCGGCTGAAGAGGTGTTGAAGCGCCTCGGCCTGCCCTATCGCATCGTGGCGCTCGCAAGCGGCGACCTTGGCTTCTCGTCCTCAAAAACCTACGACATAGAAGTTTGGATGCCTAGCTACGGCCGCTACGTGGAGATCAGCTCATGCAGCAACTTCACCGACTATCAGGCCCGTCGCGCCGGCATACGTTTTCGCCGCGGCCCCGGCGAAAAGCCTGAATACGTCCACACCCTAAACGGCTCTGGCCTCGCCGTCGGTCGCACCGTCGCCGCCATCCTGGAAAACTTCCAGCAGGCGGACGGCACCGTCACCATACCCGAAGCCCTTCGCTCCTATATCGGAGCCGACGTGATAGGCGGGGAAGGATAGGCGTCAAACAAGATGATTGACATCGACCAGATAAAATCTGAAATGGGCGGGCTGCGAGTGCAGCTTGGAGAATACGCATCCGCGATGAGGATAAACGCGCTCTCCCTGCGCCTCGACAAGCTTATCGCCCAAACCGAGGAACAGGACTTCTGGGATGACCACGAAGCGGCCAGCGAAGTCCTCAAGGAAAAGAAAGCCATCGAAACGAAGATGTCAGGCTATAAGTGCCTCAAGGCTGAACTCAGCGATCTCGAAGTAATGCTTGAGCTTGCCATGGAGGACTCGGACGGAGGCCTTGCCGAAGAGGCGGTCACAGCTTACAAGAAATTCGCAAAAGACCTCGACGAAGCAAAGATAGCAAGCCTGCTCGACGGCGAACACGATTCCGCGAACGCCATCGTCACCATACACTCCGGCGCAGGCGGCACGGACGCCCAGGACTGGGCTGAGATGCTTTACCGCATGTACACTCGCTGGGCTGAGTCCAAAAACTACAAAGTCCGGCTCTGGGAGCTGCAAAGCGCCGACGAGGCCGGCATCAAAAGCGCGACATTCACCGTTGCGGGCGAAAACGCCTACGGCTACCTCAAGGTCGAAAAAGGCATACACCGCCTTGTGCGGATATCGCCGTTCAACGCGCAGGGCAAGAGGCAGACCAGCTTTGCCTCTGTCGATGTCATGCCTGAGATCGACGAGGAAGTGACCGTCGAAATAGACGAGGGCGATCTGCGCATAGACACCTATCGCTCGTCAGGGGCTGGCGGGCAGCACGTCAACAAGACGGATAGCGCCGTGCGCATCACGCATCTGCCGACAAACATAGTCGTCACTTGCCAGAACGAACGCTCGCAGCACCAAAACAAAGAAGTCGCGCTGCGTATATTAAAGTCAAAGCTGCTCGAAATAGCCGAGCGTGAACACAAAGAAAGCCTTGCCGAGCTTGCCGGCGACTATAGCCAGATCGCATGGGGCAGCCAGATACGCTCCTACGTGTTCCATCCCTATTCGCTCGTCAAAGACCACCGCACCGATGCGGAAAACGGCAACGTGCAAGCAGTGATGGACGGCGACCTCGATATGTTCATCAACGAAAAACTAAAACAACGGGATCACGTATGATAACCACCGTCCTCTTTGACCTTGACGGAACCCTGCTCGACACGAACGAGCTTATCGCCGACTCATGGCGCTACACCTATCGCACCCTGAACGCTGGCCATATCACAGACGACGAAATACGCAGCACTATGGGCGAAACCATTCCCGACTCCATGCGCAGATTACTGCCTGGCATAGATGTGGATCACATTTCTACCATCTACCGTGATTACCAGCGCGCAAAATTCCTTGATGGCATAAGCCTCTTTGACGGTGCGGAAGACGTTTTGCGCACGCTCAAAGCGGACGGTTACAAAATTGGGGTCGTGACGAGCCGCATGGCCTACACCACAGGCTTGGCCCTAAAACACTTCAGTATAGAACATATGTTCGATACCGTGGTGACCGCGACCGATACAGACAAGCACAAGCCTGACCCGACCCCATTGCATATGGCGCTCGATGCAGTCGGCAGCAAGCCGGAGGAGTCGGTCTTCATAGGGGACACCATAGCCGACATAAAAGCCGGGCGCTCCGCAGGCATATTCACCATGTTCGTCGACTGGTCCTTCGCCCTCCCCCCGGAAAAGCGGGCGACCGCACCCGTGCCCGACCTCATCGTCACATCCCTTCGCGACATCCCTTCCTTTATCGCAAGCGGCATCCCCGCCATCCCCTATGAAATCACGTAAAACTGACCGCGAAATAAGCCGCAACATCCCATCCGTCATTGCGGGAGGGCTTAGCTCTCGGTCGCTCGCCACCCCTCGTCATTCCGCCACTGCTGATGTCATCTTTCACATCTTCGCCGTGCTTATCGCCATCCTTCTCCCCTTGTCGCTCATCGTGCTTGCGGCAGGCATCACCTTCCGAATGCCCGAGCTCGCGACCTTTGCAATAAACATGAGCGACACGCTTGCGGAACTCAGCCTTGATGCTGCAATGGACGAAATAGACCAAAGCGCAATAAAAAACATGTTCGACAGCATTTTCTACCCCTCAATAATAGGCCTTGCGCTTTCGCTCGCATTCGCTGTCGCCGTCCGCCTTTCAGGCCGGCCCCGCCTACTGAAGCACGCTCTCCGTGCCTCCGCTTTCATCTACATCGCCGCCGCCGTTTTCACCTTTGCGATGGCGCTGTACCCGCCCCTGCGCGAAGCTGCTTTCGCGCCGTCCGACGGAATATACCCGCTCATTTCAGCCGCCATGATCTGCCTTGTTTCATTTATAATATATATAGTGATATACTCTGTTTTGCGACGCTTCACGAAAGAGCGCGAAACGATGTTCAAGTAAGGGCGGCCGGCCGCGGGCGCCCACAAAAAAGGAGGAAAACACAATGGTATACGTACATCTAGCCGACGGTTTTGAGGAAATCGAAGCTCTGACGATAATAGACCTGCTGCGTCGTGCCGCCATCGAAACCGAGACCGTTTCGATCACAGGCCAGCTTCCCGTAGTCGGGGCGCACGGCGTCAAAGTAATCGCCGACATACTCTTCGAGGATGCCGTCTACGCGAATTGCGAGCTTATAGTGCTGCCCGGAGGTATGCCTGGCTCGACAAATCTCGCCGCGCACGAGGGTCTTTGCGAAAAAATCCTGTCCTTCAACAATCAGGGCAAGAGGCTCGCCGCAATATGCGCAGCCCCGCTCGTGTTGGGCCGCACAGGGGTTCTCAAAGGCAAGAAAGCCACATGCTATCCGAGTTTTGAAGAAGAGCTTGATGGCGCGGAAGTCGTGGATGCCCCAGTCGTCGTAGACCAAAACGTCATCACCTCGCGCGGGCCTGGCACTGCCATGGCGTTCGCCCTTAGGCTTATAGAGGAGCTTAAAAGAAAAGAGGCCGCAACAGCAGTCGCCGGCGGCCTCCTATACACTCCCTAAAGATTTTTTTAAAACACTGCTTCGTCTATCTCAAAGTACGCCTGTGGGTGCTTGCACGCCGGGCACTCTGGTGCGGCCATCGTGCCTTCGTACTTGAAGCCGCAATTGCCGCACTTCCAAGTCACTGGCTCCGCGCGTTCAAACACGATGCCTTTGTCGATATTGCTCTTGAGCTTCAGATAGCGCTCTTCGTGCGCCTTCTCCACCTTGCCTACATTCTCGAACTGGAGCGCGATATCGTCAAACCCCTCAGCCCGTGCCTCATCGGCCATGCGCTTGTACATCTCAGTCCATTCCTCGTGTTCGCCCGCCGCAGCGTCCGCAAGGTTCTCGGCAGTCGTGCCTATCCCGTGGAAAAGCTTGAACCACAGCTCCGCATGCTCCTTCTCGTTCCCGGCCGTCTCAAGGAAGATATTAGCGATTTGCCGGAAGCCATCCTTCTGCGCCCGCGACGCATAGTATGTATACTTGTTCCTCGCCTGCGACTCCCCCGCAAAAGCCTCCATCAAATTAGCGTATGTCTTCGTCCCTTTCAATTCTGCCATTTCACAACTCCTTTCTCAGCAACCTTCTCATCCGCCTTGCAGCATATCCTACAGCAACGTGCCAGACCATTGTACCACATAATCCTTCCGCTCCCCGCACAACACATTTGTGCTATAATCCACCTATGAAAATAAACATCAAACTAAAGCTGTCCCCATCCGCCGACCCTATAGAGCGCGAGGTCTCTGCGGGCACAACCATAGAAGAGCTTATCGACGAGTACGCCTCGCAGCTGCCGTACCGCATCATCACGGTGCGTGTGGATGGCGTAAACCTCCTGCCGACCCACGTGCTCGAAAAAGACTGCAAGCTGACGTTATGCGACATCCGCGACGTCACGGCCTATCGGGTCTTTCAGCGTGGGCTTATCATGCTATACCTCAAGGCGGTTCACGACATATACGGCGACAGCGCAAGCGCCATAATCCATAATTCCGTCAACCGCGGCATATTCACAACGCTCAAGGCGAATGACTGCGCCCCCGACCTTCGTCAGATCGAAGACCGTATGCGGAAGCTTGTAGATTCAAACCTTCCCATCGAATACAAAGAAGGCAACACATACAAAATCGTCGAATATACGAACACGTTCTATGGCGCCCTGCCGGCGTCGACAGGCTATATCGCCCCCTTTGCGCTAGATGCCATGCACGGCGGGATATTGCTCAGGCTTCCGCACCCGTCAGACCCAAGCAAGCTTGCTGTCTACCAGAGCGACGCAGGGATATTCGACGCCTACGACAAAGAGAAATGCTTCCTTTCCTCGCTTGGGCTTAGCTTTATCAAAGACCTCAACCACCATATCGAAGCCGATGCCGCCGCAGAGATCATAGGGATGGCGGAGCTTCGCCAGATAGTGCGTATCAAAACCATTACGCATAGGATCGAGGAGGAAGGCAAGCGTGTCATATTGGTCGCCGGCCCGTCATCGTCGGGCAAGACGACTTTTTCAAAGAGGATAATAGACGCGCTCGCGGAACATGGCGGCCCTGAGCCGCTATACCTCGGCACGGACGACTATTTTCTGGATCGTGAATTTACGCCGCGCGACGCAAACGGCGAGTACAATTTTGAAGGCCTGGACGCCATGGACGTAGAGCTGTTCGTCCGCAACATAGGGGAGCTTCTGTCCGGCAAGGAGGCAGACCTGCCAAGGTACGACTTCATCGACGGGAAAAAACATTTCGGCGAACGCAGGACGAAGCTCGAAGAAGGCCAGCGCATAGTGGTCGAGGGCATCCACGGGCTGAATGCAAAGATGTCTGTCGGCATCGACGAAAGCACCAAGTTCAAAGTCTATATCAGCCCCCTTACCCAGCTCAACGTCGACGACCACAACCGTGTGCCATCGACGGACGCCCGGCTCATCCGCCGCATGGTCCGAGACAACCGTACGCGCGGCCGCTCGGTCGAGGAGACCATACGCCAGTGGCCGAAGGTAAGGGAAGGCGAGTCCGTCAACATCTTCCCATACAACAACGAAGCAGACGAGGTCTTCAATTCGACCCTGGTTTACGAGCTGGCCGTAATGAAAAAGCACGCCCTCCCCCTGCTCAAAGAAATCAAGCCCGACAATATTGTATACCAATATGCAAAATGGATGACTCGTTTCCTTTCGGTGTTTGCGTCGATAGAGGACGAAAGCGCCATCCCAGCCAACTCAATCATCCGCGAATTTATCGGGGGCGGCAAATACTACGCGTAGGGGCGACCGCCTTGGTCGCCCGTCCCCCATGGGTGGTATGCCCCTCTCGACAAATATCACATTTGTGTGACATTTCCCGCCTTTCATTGCAAGCCCAAAACCCTGGAAATACAATATAGGCATGACAAAAAACACGCGAATCGCATTCTTTGTCATACTTGACGTTGTCTGTTTTAACGCCTCCTACCTGTTGGCGTATTTAATTGTGCATTTGGGAGAGGAAGCAACGACTGCCGAGTTGACAGCCGACTATTTTTCCAACTACCCCACGGGCTTTTTGATCCTTATCGGCGTAAAGCTCTTGGCGATGTACGTCTTCTCAGTCTATAGGATATTGTTTGAATATGCGGGGGCAGGAGACTTCCGGCGCGTTGCGCTGTCGCTCTTTGCAAGCACGCTTGCGTCCGTGACGGCCGCCGCCGTTTTCGGCATTGAGCCTGCGCTGCTGCCGCTCATCATCTTCTACTCGTTCATCTTTGACATGGGGCTTGGCTTGGCTACGCGGCTGGTTTACGTGAAGCTGACCGAGGTGCGGAAAGAGGACGGGGAGGACGACGAGCAAAGCCTCAGGCGCAGATATACGCCGCAGCGAAAAAACACTGGCCGCGTGATGATTATAGGCAGAGGCCAGGCGGCTGCAGAACTTATCGCCGAGATGCAGGACAACGAAAGCCTCGGCAGGATTCCCGAAGTCATCGTTGACGACGACAAAAGCCACGAAGGCGACACCTTGCTTGGAGTCGAGATTGCCGCAGGGCGCGGCGAGATAAGGCTGCGCGCAAGACGGCAGGCCATCGACGAAATAATCATCGCAAAACCTGGGGCAAGCAAAAGATACCTGGCATCCCTTCTGCGCGAGTGCGTAAAGACCACATGCCGCCTGAGCATGCTTCCGCTTGCACGGTCGGCAAGCTCGGATGCGGCAATGTCGCAGGCCTCGTTTGCGGACTTGCGAAAACCCACGATAGCGGATTTGCTTGCAAGGGAAAGGCCTCGTGTGGACCACCGAGAGATAGGCGACCAATTCAAAGGCCGCGTAGTCCTTGTCACAGGCGGGGCAGGGGTTTTCGGCTCAGAGCTCTGCCGCCGCATTATCAGATACAAGCCGCGAAGGCTTATAGCTCTTGATATGAACGAGGATGGGCTCGCAATGCTCAATGCAGAGCTTGAAGGCTATCGCACGGCAGAGACAGAGTTCCGCACCATCGTCGCGTCCGTACGCGACCAAGTCATTATGCGCAGGGTGTTCAGCGCCTTCCGCCCACATTTTGTCTTTCATGCCGCAGAGCTGAAGCAAATACCTCTGGCCCAGGTCAATCCTAGGGAAACTTACCTGACAAACGTTTTGGGTCTAAAGACGACTTGCGACCTGGCCGATGAATTTGCCGCCGAAAAATTCATACTCTGCAGCACGGTACGCGCTGCCGCCCCCACGAACGTGGCCGGGGAGTGCAAGCGGATGGCCGAGCTGTACATAACCGAGAAAAATGAAAAGTCGCAAACCGCATACGCAACCGCCAGATTTTCAAACCTTATCGAAGGCCGCGGCAATGTGATAGCTGTCTTTGAAAAGCAGCTTCTGCACGGCGGCCCGCTGACCGTCACCGACAAGGACATCATACGTCGCTTTATCAGCGCGGAGGAAGCGGCGCTCCTGACCGTGCTTACCGCGGCCATAGCGGAGGGCGGCGAAGTCTTTGAGCTCGGCCCAGGCGAGCCCATGGGCATCCGTGAGCTTGCGGAGGCCATGATTCGGCTGTCTGGCAAAATCCCTTACGAAGACATCCAGATCGCCGTCACGCAGCTCCGTCCTGGCGAAATGCTTTTCGAGCGGGAAAGGGACAGCCGCACAAACGTGCAAGCGGCTGAGCGCGTCTGGCTCGCCGACGACGACACCGGAATCAAGCTGCCGCACTGGTCGCAGCTATGGGTGCAAAACCCGGACCATATGGACGACGTGGCCGTGAAGGACCTTCTGCGCCTTATTTTCCCGACCCACAGGGCGAAAACAAACACTATCGGCAACACTAAAAGAGGAGAAAGGATAGAAAATGAGTAATTTTAATAATGGGCAATTAGAGATTGTGTATGAGATGGACGAGGCTGTATTGGCGGATTCGGAAAGGTTTGCGCTGGCCGCAGACGAAAAGGCGGCACTCCTGTCAAGAAAGCAAATGGATTTCACCGGCTGGGTGGGGTATGCGGACGCTTTCCCTGAGGGGGAGCTTGCGGATATCCTCGCCACCGCAGACGAGATTTCGTCGCGCTGCAAATACTTCATAGTCATCGGCATCGGCGGCTCTTACCTCGGCGCCAAAGCCGCCCTTTCGTTCATGGATGGCGATGGGTCCCGCCCCGAAGTCCTTTTCGCCGGCTTCAACCTCTCCGGCGCCTACCACGCCGATCTTATAGACCGCATCAAAGACGACGATGTCTGCCTGCTTATCATCAGCAAGTCCGGCGGCACCCTAGAGCCATCCGTCGCCTTCCAAGCGCTCAAAAACCTGTTGATACAAAAATACGGGCGCGCCGAAGCCCTGTCCCGCATCTACGCCATCACCGACCGCGACTCCGGCAAGCTCCGCAAAGAAGCCACAGAAAACGGCTACAAAACCTTCGTCCTCCCTTCGGACATAGGCGGCCGCTTCTCCGTCCTCACCCCCGTCGGCCTCCTCCCCCTTGCCGTGGCCGGCATAGACATCCGCACCATGCTCGACGGCGCGAAAGCCGCCAACACCGAAGAGATGATATCCATCGCAAAGAAATTGGCCTGCGTTCGCACGGCGCTCGAAGAGCAAAAATGCGTCCAGGCCATATGCTCCTTCGAGCCCTCGACCGAAGACTTTACGGCCTGGCTGCTGCAGCTCTTCGGCGAAAGCGAAGGCAAGGACGGGCGTGGCGTCCTGCCCGTCGGCGTGAGCGTCAGCCGCGACCTTCATTCGCTCGGCCAGTTCCTGCAAGACGGCAAGCAAATGTTCTACGAGATGGTATTGTTCGCAAAGGAGCCAGCTCGTGACATCACCATCGAAGGCGAGGACGCCGGCGATTATGCCGGGCGCAGCTACAGCGAATTCAATCGTGCCGTGCTGGAAGGCATGGCCAAGGCCCACCGCAGCGTGGGGGTGCCCATCATCCGAGCCTACTTCCCCGACAACAGCGCCCATTCCTTCGGTCAGCTCGTCTACTTCTTCGAGCTATGCTGCGCCCTCACCGGCCTGCTGATGGGCGTCAACCCCTTCGACCAGCCCGGCGTCGAAGCCTACAAGCGCGGAATGCTGGATTATCTGTTAAAATAGTAAAAAAACAAGGAGGAACAAAAACATGAAAACAATCGGTATCATCGGCGCAGGCACCATGGGCGCAGGCATCATCCAAGTCTTTGCGCAGGGGGGCTACGATGTCGTCTACACGGACACCTTCCCTGGCGCCGTCGAAAAAGGCTACGCCCTTATCGAAAAAAACCTCGGCCGAATGGTCGAAAAGGAAAAAATCTCGGCAGCGGACAAAGACGCCATCCTTGCCCGCATCAAAGGCGGCTCGGAGCTTTCCATAGTGAAAGACGCAGACCTTATTGTCGAGGCCATCTATGAAAACCTTGCCGTCAAAAAAGAGCTGTTCGCCGAGCTAGACAAACTGGCCAAGCCCGAAACGATTCTCGCGACCAACACCTCGGCATTCTCCATCACGGAAGTCGCCAGCGTGACGCAGAGGCCGGACAAAGTCATAGGCATGCACTTCTTCAACCCAGCCCCCCTTATGAAGCTGGTTGAGGTCATCAAAGGCCTTGCGACATCGGACGCGACCGAGGCGGCGACCATTGAGCTTACAAAAGCCCTCGGCAAAACGCCCGTCAAAGTGGAAGAAGCCCCCGGCTTTGTCGTGAACCGCATACTTATCCCGATGATAAACGAGGGCGTGGGCGTCCTAGCGGAAGGCGTCGCGACCGCAGAGGACATAGACGAGGCGATGAAGCTCGGCGCCAACCACCCGATAGGCCCGCTCGCGCTCGGCGACCTCGTAGGCCTCGATGTGTGCCTGGCCATTATGGAGACATTGTACACAGAGTTCGGCGACCCCAAGTACAGGCCGCACCCGCTTATGCGCAAGATGGTACGCGGAGGCAAGCTAGGCCGCAAGACCGGCGAAGGCTTCTTTAAATATTAGACTAATGCACTGATAAGCGGATTGTTGGATTGTTAGGAGGGGACACGTGAGTGAATCCAGGGTAGAGCGCAGGGAGCGTGAGCGCAGGGAAGAGGAAAGACGGCGCGCACAGAACTACAAAGCGGAAGAAGAGCGGATACGCGCTTGGGAGAAGAAGCTCGAGCGCGAAGAGCTTGAGCGCGAGCGACGCAAAAAAAAGAAGAAAAAGGGCGGCGCAGGCAAGGTCGTGCTTGTCATCATATTGGTGATAGTAGGGTTCTTGGGCTTCCGTATGTGGTCGGAAACCCGGCCTGGCGGCGCCGACCCCATAGTCGTGGCAGGCTCCGGCGAGTTCGCCGATTCAAACCGTGTGAACATCCTCTTCCTAGGCACCAACGAAGGGCTGGCCGACACTATAATGGTGTTCAGCATGGACCTCGAAAACGACCGCCTCGACCAGATTTCAATACCGCGCGACACCTATTATCACAGGCCGAACTACAGCGGCGCGGCTTTCCAAAAGATAAATTCCGTCTACAGCTCGGAAGGCTATGAGGCCACGTCCAAGGCGGTGAGCGAAATACTTGGCGGAGTTCCCATCCATTATTACGCGGAGCTCAAGCCCGACGGCGTCAAAAACATCGTGGATGCAGTGGGCGGCGTGGTGATGAACGTGCCGATGGATATGCAGTATGTGGACGAGCGGCAAGACCTGTACATCGACCTGAAAGCGGGCACCCAGCTTCTCAGCGGCGACCAGGCGATGCAGCTCATACGCTTCCGCAGCGGTTACGCCAACGGCGACCTCGGGCGCATGGCTACGCAGCAGGACTTCCTTAAAGCGGCGCTCTCGCAGGCCGGTGGCTTCGACCTCGCCAGGGTGGCGATGGTGGCTCGCTCGGAAGCAAACACCAACATGAGCCTAACAGCCCAGGCGGGCTTCATGCTCAGAGCCAGAGGCATGACCGGCGGCTCCTTCTACACGCACACCATACCGGGCACGACAGGAATGCAGGACGGCCTATCCTACTTCTTCCACGACCCCGCCGGAACCAAGGAGCTGATGCGCAACATCTACGCCTCAGGGTAGGGTTTTCCTTAGACGTCCTATGATTGCATACGCTATGGGCGTGCAGAGCGCCGCCTCTATGACCACCTTGGTGACGTAGAGGGTCCCTATCATCACAAACAAATCGCCCCACGGCAGCGTCCCGCCGAAGGCTATTATGCAGAAAATCATCGAGTCGAAAATCTGCCCGACAGCCGAGCTCCCTATTGTTCGCACCCACAAGAAGCGGTGGCCTGTCAGCGCCCTTATCTTCACCATGCACCAAGCGTTGGTCAGTTCGCCCACCAAGAACGCACAGAGCGACCCCGCCACGATTCGCGGCATATAGGTGAATATCATGCTGTACGCCTCCGACGTCTCTGCCAGATACGCCGGGTACGGTATGACCGCCGCCAGCGCCGTCCCGCCCATGAGTATCACGTTGCAGAGGAAGGCCAGCAAGATGACTTTGCGCGCCACTTTGAACCCCCACACCTCCGCGAGGATGTTGCCGAGCATGTAGGTGAGCGGGAAAATGATGGTCCCCGCGTCGAGCAGCGCCGTCCCGAAAATGTCCATGACCCTGACCGCCATAAGGTTGGCTGCGAGGTAAAAGCAGACCATAAGTGCCGTAATAATAACCAAAGGATTGAAGTCGGCCGAACGGCCTTCAATATCCCGGTTTTTTTCGACAGGGTTGTCCGGTACCTGTTTTTGCATAATTTTTCTCCTTTTCTATTTAGTTTATAGGGGAAAGTATAACATATGCCGGACTGCTTAGTGTATAATCTTCTGCATTTTCGTAAAAACGTGCCAAACACCCTTATTCTTTTCATAAAAACGCAACAATTCCCCCTTGATTTTTCGTAAAAACGTGCCATACTATACTTATGTACAGAAAAACCATGGCCGAACTAAAAGAATGGAAAGCCAGCCGGCGCCGCAAACCGCTTGTGCTAAAGGGTGCAAGGCAGGTCGGCAAGACTTGGCTTATGAACGAATTTGCGAACGAGGAATATGATGACTCAATATATATCAGCTTTGACAAAGACGTCGAAGCCACAAAGATATTCGATGAGACAAAAGACCCAAAGGTGATTTTGCAGCGGCTGTCTTTGATGCGTGGCAAGCCGATATCGCCTGGGAAAACGCTCATTATATTGGACGAGATCCAAGAGTGCCCAAACGCGCTCGGCAGCCTGAAATACTTCAACGAGGAAGCAAACGAACACCACGTCATCACTGCCGGCAGCCTGCTCGGCACCTACCTTGCAAAGCCGGCATCTTACCCTGTCGGCAAAGTGAATCTGCTAAACGTCCACCCGCTTACATTTGAGGAATATCTGGCAGCCTCCGACCCGGGCATGCACCAATATTATCGCGAAATAAAAACGGCCAAGGACTACGTCTCGGCTTTTCACGGCCGGATGACAGAGCATTACAGGAAGTATCTTATCATCGGCGGCATGCCGGAGTGCGTGCAAAGCTGGGTGCAGCATGAGAACCCCGAAGAAGTTCATGCCATCCAAGGCGAGATTGTGTCGCTGTACGAAAACGACTTTTCCAAGCACAGCGGCAAGGTGAACAGCGGTCGGATATTGCAGGTGTTCCGTAGCATTGTTCCGCAGCTTGCAAAAGAGAACAGCGAAAAATTCATGTATGCCGCTATCGCAAAGAGCGCACGGGCCAAGGACTTTGAAGCCGCGATAGAGTGGCTTGTATCGAGTGGCATCGTCCGTCGCATCCAAAACATCGCAAAACCCGAATACCCCCTCCGCGCATACGAGATACTGAACCATTTCAAATTGTTCCTGTTGGACGTAGGCCTAATCAAGCACATGGCACAGCTATCCAACAAATCAATTCTGCTTGCCGAGTCGTTCCCGTTCAAGGGGCAGCTTGCCGAAAACTATGTCTTGCAGCAATTGTTCCCGCTCCTGGACTACCCGCCAAACTTCTACGCCTTTGCGCAAGACCGCGAAATCGACTTCATGCTCCAGCACGGTGAAATGGTTGTCCCGGTCGAGGTGAAGTCCGGCGAGAGCAAAGCCGCCGTCAGCTTCAAAAGCTACATCAAGAAGCACGCCCCGAGCATGGCGGTCAGGCTCAGCACAAAGGAATACTTGGTGAATGGCGCCATAACAAACATCCCGCTGTACCTCGCCGGTAAAACCTTTGACCTGCTGAATACATAATTAGTGTATAATCTTTGAGGAAACGAAAAGAGATTGGTTGAGAGAAAAGGAGAAGGACATGGCAGAAAAATTTGTATACCTATTCAACGAGGGCGACGCCTCAATGCGCAACTTGCTAGGGGGCAAGGGCGCGAACCTTGCGGAGATGACAGGGCTTGGGATGCCCGTGCCGGAAGGGTTCACCATCACAACAGAAGCCTGTACAAAGTATTACGAGGACGGAGCCAAGATATCCGACGGGATTCGCAAGGAGATTCTTGACTTCATATCCAAACTCGAAGGCATCACCGGCAAGAAGTTCGGCGATGCGGGCAACCCGCTTCTCGTGTCCGTGCGAAGCGGCTCGCGTGCGTCCATGCCCGGCATGATGGACACCATACTGAACCTGGGGCTGAACGACACGGTCGTGGAGAGCTTTGCGAAAAAGACCGGCAACCCGCGCTTCGCCTACGATTCATATCGTAGATTTATACAGATGTATTCCGACGTCGTAATGGAGGTCGGAAAAGAGTATTTCAACAAGCTGATCGATGACCTCAAAGAGAAACGTGGCGTCAAGCTCGACACGGAGCTGACGGCTGAGGACTTGAAGGAGCTTGCGGATGAGTTTAAGGCCGAATACAAATCCAAGATAGGCCAAGATTTCCCGAGCGACCCTGTAGAGCAATTGTTCGGCGCGATAGAAGCGGTGTTCCGCTCCTGGGACAATCCGCGCGCCGTCTATTATCGCCGCATGAACGATATCCCGTCCGACTGGGGCACGGCGGTCAATGTGCAGTCGATGGTGTTCGGCAATATGGGCGACACTTCGGGCACGGGCGTCGCGTTTTCGCGTAATCCGTCCACCGGCGAGAAGAAGCTCTACGGCGAGTTTTTGATGAACGCGCAAGGAGAGGATGTCGTGGCGGGCGTACGTACGCCTGAGCCGATAGACTTGCTGAAAGAGCATAACCCCGCGGTTTACGACCAGTTCGTGTCCATCGTGGGCAAGCTTGAAAGCCATTACAAGGACATGCAGGACATGGAGTTCACCATCGAGGAAGGCAAGCTTTATATGCTCCAGACGCGTGGCGGCAAGCGTACGGCGGCGGCGGCGCTGAAGATAGCCTGCGACCTCGTGGACGAGGGCATGATAGACCAAAAGAAAGCGGTCGCCATGATCGACCCCAAGCAGCTTGACGCGCTTCTTCACCCGCAGTTCGATGCGACGGCTCTAGCCGCCGCCAAGCCCATCGGGCGCGGTCTGCCGGCTTCGCCGGGCGCGGCTTGCGGGCAGGTGGTCTTTACGGCGGATGACGCTACTTCATGGACACGTGACGACGGCAAGGAAGTGATACTGGTTCGTTTGGAGACCACGCCCGAGGACATCGAGGGCATGAATTACGCCAAGGGCATACTCACGGCTCGCGGCGGCATGACGAGCCATGCCGCAGTCGTGGCACGCGGAATGGGCAAGTGCTGCGTATGCGGCCTCGGCGACATCAAGTTCGGGGCGGACGGCAAAAGCTTCGAGCTAGGCGGCAACACTTACCGCGAGGGCGATTTTATCTCGCTCGAAGGGTCATCGGGCCAGGTCTATGGGGAGGCCCTAAAGACGGTGCCGGCGTCCATAGGCGGCGAGTTCGAGCGCCTTATGGCTTGGGCCGACGAGTACCGCACTATGAAGGTCCGCACAAATGCCGACACGCCGCACGATGCGGCGCAGGCGATAAAATTCGGCGCCGAGGGCATAGGGCTCTGTCGCACCGAACATATGTTCTTTGAGGCAGACCGCATTTCCGCCGTGCGCGAAATGATACTTTCAAAGACAGAGGAACAGCGCAGGACGGCGCTCGACAAGCTTCTGCCGATACAGCGTGGGGACTTCGAGGGCATCTTCGAGGCGATGGGGGCGCGTCCCGTCACCATCCGTCTGCTCGACCCGCCCCTGCATGAGTTCCTGCCGTCCGACGAAGGGGACATCAAAGCGCTCGCCGCCGACATGAAGATTTCGGTCGAAGAGATCAACAATATCATAGCGTCCCTCCATGAGTTCAACCCCATGATGGGGCATCGCGGCTGCCGCCTCAACGTCACCTATCCTGAGATAGGCGAAATGCAGACGCAGGCCATTATCGAGGCCGCCATCAACGTGAAGAAAAAGCATCCCGAATGGGACCTCGTGCCGGAGATCATGGTGCCGCTTGTCGGCGAGGTCAAGGAGTTCCAATTCGTCAAAAAGACCATCAAAGAGACAGCCGACCGCCTTGTCAAGGAGAGCGGCATAGACCTCAAGTACCTTATCGGCACGATGATCGAAATCCCCAGGGCTTGCCTTACGGCTGATGAGGTCGCCAAGGAAGCGGAGTTCTTCTCGTTCGGCACGAACGACTTGACGCAGATGACCTTCGGCTTCAGCCGTGACGACGCCGGGTCGTTCCTTGAGTCTTACTACGGCGAGAAGATTTACGAAAACGACCCGTTCGCACGCCTCGATCAAGTAGGCATCGGCAAGCTTATGAAGATGGCGGTCGCGCTCGGCAAGGAGAGCCGGCCGAACCTCAAGCTCGGCATCTGCGGCGAGCACGGCGGTGACCCGTCATCGGTCGAGTTCTGCTACAAGGTAGGGCTTGAGTATGTGTCTTGCTCGCCGTTCCGCGTGCCGATAGCCAGGCTTGCGGCGGCGCAGGCGGCGCTCAAAGACGCCTAACCCCTCACAAACAAAACGGGCGGCCGCAAGGCCGCCCGTCACTTATCTCGGACCCTCCCGTACCCCTTACCTCAAAACCTCCTCGGTCATGTCGATAAAATACTGCATTTGTTCCGCCGTGCCCGTGCTTATGCGGAACCACGTCTGCCATTTCTCGCCCCACAAAACCCCTGGCCGTATTATCACGCCACGCTTCTGCAATTCCTCAAAAAGCCACTTTGAGTCAAGGCCTGTGTCCGTAAACACAAAATTCGTATACGACGGGAAGCTGACCCATCCCTTCGTTTCATAATAGTCAAGCAGCATCTGTCGTGCCGTTGCGTTCTGCGCCGCGTACATATCGCGGTACTCCACGTCCTTCACCGCCCCGCGCGCCGCTGCGATTGCAAGCCTGTTTATCTTGAACGTAGGCCCGACCCCACGAAGCCGCGCCGCGATCTCCGGCGAAGTTATCGCATATCCGATACGCACGCCTGCGATGCCATAGGTCTTTGAGAACGAACGGAGCACAATCGTGTTCGGCCGCCTGCCCACGATTGCGATGCTGTCCTTGGGGAAATCTGGCGAGAAAGACGCCAGCTCATAGTACGCCTCGTCTATCACAAGCACCACATCCTCCGGCAGCTCCCTCACGATCCTGTCCACCTCCGCCTGGGAAGCGATATGCCCCGTCGGGTTGTTTGGGCTGCACAGGAAGAACATCTTGGTCTTTTCGTTCACTGACGCAAGCATGGCGTCTATGTCGAAGCCCATGCCTTTCAGCGGGACTTTGACCACCACGGCGCCGAGCAGCGAAGCCGATATGCGGTAGACGTCGAAAGTCGGGTCCGCAAGCACTATCTCGTCCCCCGTATTGATAAAGGTCAGGACGGCCTGCCAGAGCACCCCCTCGCCGCCCGATCCAAGCACAAGCTGCTCCTCATCGATGCCAAGTATTTCCGAAAGCTCACGCTGCAGATCGAAAGGATAGGACTCAGGGTAGAAATTGAGCTCGGCAAGCTCCGCCTTTATCGCCTCCACCGCCTTTGGCGACGGCCCTATCTGGTTCTCGTTCGACGCAAGCTTCTCGATCCTGTCAAGCCCGTACTCCCGGCGCACCGCCTCGATAGGCTTGCCCTGCACGTACGGCTTGAAGTCCGCCAGCTCGTTCCTGAAAATATTCTTTCCCATATCGTTCTCCTTTTTCGCCCTATTATACATCATTTGACAACAGAATTGGTTTATGCTAACTTCTATCACAAGATGAACAAAGGCGTTTATCGATATGTTGTTCTGTGGCAATTTGTCGATAAGCGTCTTTTTTTATATCCGTTATATCCGAGAAGGAGAGATACAGCATGTCTTACACCAAGAAAATATTGGAGCAAGCAATTGCAAAAAACCCGCACGAACCCGAATTCCATCAAGTTATGACGGAAATTCTTAGCACGCTCCAGCCATTTGTGGATTCGCGGCCAGAGTACGAAAAGGCCGGGATACTTGAGCGCCTGACAGAGCCGGAGCGCGTGATAATGTTCAGGATCCCCTGGGTGGACGATGCAGGGAAAATGCAGGTCAATAAGGGTTACCGCGTTCAGTTCAACAGCGCCATCGGCCCGTACAAAGGCGGCCTGCGTTTCCACCCGAGCGTCTGCCTGAGCATCGTGAAGTTTCTGGGCTTCGAGCAGATTTTCAAAAACTCTTTGACCGGGCAGCCCATCGGCGGCGGCAAAGGCGGATCGGACTTTGACCCGAAAGGCAAATCCGAGCGCGAGGTCATGGCATTCTGCCAGAGCTTTATGACGGAATTGTTCCGGCACATCGGGGCGAACACAGACGTGCCGGCCGGCGACATAGGCGTAGGCGGCCGCGAAATAGGGTTTATGTACGGGCAATACAGGCGCCTGACCAACAATATCGAGGGGGTTCTTACGGGTAAGGGCTTGGCTTACGGGGGCTCGTTTGTCCGTGCTGAGGCCACAGGTTATGGCCTTGTATACCTTGTGGATGAAATGCTTCGCCACAATGGGGAATCGTTTGAGGGCAAGACCGTCATAGTGTCAGGCTCCGGCAATGTGGCAATTTCCGCTACTGAGAAAGTGCAGCAATTGGGCGGCAACGTGGTCGCGATGTCCGACTCAAACGGCCGCATATACGATGCCGACGGCATAGACCTTGACGCTGTAAAAGAGATAAAGGAAGTGAATCGCGGCAGGATTTCAGACTACAAAAACTACCGCCCGAACGCGGAGTACACCGAGGGCAAGAACGTCTGGGACATAAAGTGCGATATCGCCTTGCCCTGCGCCACCCAGAACGAGCTGAGCGGGGAGGACGCAAAAACGCTTATACGCAACGGATGTTTCGCGGTTGGCGAAGGCGCGAACATGCCCGCCACGCTTGAAGCAGTCGAGGTGTTTTTGAAAAGCAAGATGATGTTCGCGCCAGGCAAGGCGGCCAATGCCGGCGGTGTCGCGACGTCATCGCTGGAGATGAGCCAGAACTTCATGCGGACTTCATGGACATTCGAAAAAGTGGACAGAAAGCTTAAAGGCATCATGGCGGACATCTACAACAACATCGCTACGGCGGCGAAAGAAGCGGACTGCGAGGGGAACTTTATCGTTGGTGCAAACATTGCGGGATTCAAGAAAGTCGCCGACGCGATGTTGCAGCAAGGCACAGTGTAAGGAGGAAGGTAAAATGTCAAACAACGTCATCGTCACATATGGAGACCCAATCATGTCGCCCGTGCTTATCCCTGTGGAGCACACATCTACGCCGTCCTGCATCTGCAAGCCATTTATGGTAGAAGGGACTCGCCACAATATCACCGCCATGTCCTTCGGGAGCCCTCACGGCGCTTTGTTCGTCGATGACCTCGAGGACGTGGATGTGCCGGGGCTGGGCGCTGCGCTAGGGACACACGCGCTGTTTCCGGAAGGCGCCAGCATCGTGTTCATCCAGGTGCTCGACAAGGAAAGCATCAAGGCGCGTCTTTGGCAACGGGGCGAGGGCGAGGCCGCGTTCACGCCCGAGGCCGCTTGCGTCGCCGGAACCACCTCAATAATATGCCAAAAGATATTCTCCGACAAAGTGAGCATATCCATGGGCGGAAACACCTACAATATGAGATGGGACAGAAGCGATGAGGTGGTGACCCTGACCGCCCCCGCATAGCCAAAACAAAAACGGGTTCTTCTTAGGTAGTTAGCCGTTCGAATTGCCCGTATCTGGATATGTCGTCAATGTAGCATTTCAGGCTGCAATTGTCAATTAAACATATCACAAATGGATAAAGTCGGAATTGACAAGAAAACGATGGTGGTGTAGTATACACCATACAAAGGGCTTCGGCCTGTCGCCCGAACCGTACGCGGGGAGGGTGAAAATAAAAGCGAAACGTCGTGCCGTCTGCACGGCGTTTTTATAGCTCCAAAACTTCCGCCAGCTTTTTCTTTATGACCGCAAAATCCTCTTTGCTTGCCATGCCTATTTTCCGGCGCAGCCTTGCCGCATCTACCGCTTTTGCCTGTGACAAGAGCGCAACGCTTGTTTTGCCCGTATCTGCGTTGAATGGGTGGTAATACTTCCCCCGCTTTGTGGTGGTGGACAACGGAACGGTAAAACAAAACCTATTCCCAAAGTTCCTCATAATTAGGACGGGGCGGACGAACCGCTCCCCTTTGCCATCTTCTTCAAACCCTATGTTTTCCCCAATGCTGCAAATCCAAATCTCACGCTTATAGAAGCCGACAGGCCGCTTGGCTGCATTGTGTATTCTCGCTTTGATTGGTGACCAGCTTGTGTAATCTTTTTTCATATGGACAGTATACCACGATTGTGATTATCGAAAATGGCAAAGCCAAACCTAAAAGACGTTGGTGGAGCTTAGGGGGATCGAACCCCTGACCTTTTGACTGCCAGTCAAACGCTCTCCCAGCTGAGCTAAAGCCCCACGTCAAGCCTCACTATACTATCAAAGTGCTTTTCATTTGTCAAAAATGTTACAATGCAGACAATGATTATTTGCACACGACTCGAAAGGGGGACTGAATGGACAGGGACGCCGTCAAAAAAGGACTGAAAGAAGCCATATACCAACGCCGCAGCACCAGGGCGTATCTCGATAAACCCGTGCCAGAGGAAATAATAGAAGAGATACTTGATGCAGGGCGCCACGCCCCGAGCGCATCCAACAAGCAGAGGTCGCACTTTTTTGTGATTACAAACCCGGAAAAACTGGCCGAGCTTAGGGAAGTGATGACAGGCGTGCTGGCCGCCATGCCCGAGCAAGAGGGCATGTCGCCGGTGATAATCTCCTTGATACAGCGTGCCAAAGCAGGCCCTGTCGATGTCACTTACGGCGCCCCTGCCCTGATAGTCACCACAAACATAATGGGCGGGCCCAACGGCTTGTCGGACACGGCATGCGCGCTCCAGAATATGATGCTTACGGCGTCTGCCCTCGGTATGGGCAATTGCTGGATCAACCAATTTCTCTCGCTAAGGGATGCGCCGCCGCTCCGGAAGTTTTTCGAGGGCCTGGGAGTCCCCGACGACCAAGAGGTCTGCGGGTCGCTTGCGCTCGGATACGCAGCCGGTCCCATCGAACCCGCGCCGCTTCCGCGCACGGGCAATCCCGTGACATATATAAGGTAGAAAAAAAGGGTAGGGCAAGGGGCACAGACATGGCGCTGCACGAATCCGGCGAAAACTATCTCGAAACGATACTCGTCCTGAAAGAGCGAAATGGAAGGGTGCGTTCGGTCGACATAGCGGCAGAGCTCGAGTTTTCGAAGCCGAGCGTCAGCAGAGCCATAGGCATCCTGAAAAGAGAAGGGCTTGTTGAAGTCGATGATGGAGGGTGGATTGAATTGACCGAAGCAGGCGAGAGCCGTGCCGCCGCCGTCTTTGACAGGCATAACGTGATAGCAGGCTACCTGAGCAAGGTGCTTGGCGTAGATGAAAAAACTGCGGAGGAGGATGCCTGCCGCATTGAGCACATAATAAGCGAAAGAACGTTTGAGAGGATGAAGGAAGGGTTTTCTGCAAGTGGGCATAGTGAATGAAGCTTACGAAGGGTTTGTGACGGCGGCAGCGATTGCCCCTATGGTGAGCCCGGGCAATTGCAGGCAGAATGCGACGCGGCTTTTCGGCGCCATCTCGGCGGCTGAGGAAGCTGGTGCCAAGGTCATCTGCGCGCCAGAGCTTTCCGTCACAGGCTATACTTGCGGCGATCTTTTCTGGCAAAACGTTCTGCTAGAAGAAGCGCTCGCCGCCCTTCGCGTGTTGGTAGGCTGCTCGGCGCGCTCGGACGCCTTGATCTTTGTCGGCCTCCCTTTACGGCACGGCGGGGACTTATATAATGTGGCCGCCGCCATTTCGGGCGGGCGGCTGCTGGGTCTTGTGCCAAAGACGTGGATTCCAAACCATGGCGGATACTCCGAGCTCAGACATTTTACCACCGCGCCGCCCGCCCACGAAGAATACACCTTCGACGGCGAACCCATCCCATTCGGCACAGACCTGTTGTTCCAATGCGAAGAATACCCAGACCTTACGGTGGCCGCCGAGATCAGCGAAGACCTTGGGGCGCCCTCACCGCCGAGCGCCGCCCACGCGCGAAGCGGAGCCACCGTCATCGTAAACCTTTCCGCAACAGACGAGTCTGTAGGCAAGGACGACTACAGGCACCTGCTTGCACGCAGCCAATCAAGCCGTGCCGTCTGTGCCTATATATACTCAAACGCTGGATACGGCGAAAGCACTGGCGAACAAGTGTTCTCAGGCCACAGCCTTATTTACGAAAATGCCGAGCTGCTTGGCGAGAAAAGGCCGTTCGAAAGCGGCTTCGCCATAGCCGATATTGACGTGGGCAGCCTCGTGCACGATCGTCAATCCCTTACGACATTCTCACGGCCTTCGGACAAGACCCATAGAGTCATAAAGTTTTCGCAGACGCAGAGCTGCCGCCTGCAATACCGGCGGATAGAGCCAAAGCCCTTCGTGCCGGCGAACGACAGCGAGCGCATCGTCCGTTGCGATAAAGTCCTTAGGCTGCAGACCTTCGGGCTTATGCGCAGGCTCGACCACGCAAAGGCGGGGAAGGCCGTCATAGGGCTTTCGGGCGGGCTCGACAGCGCGCTTGCCCTGCTCGTATCGGTGAGCGCGATGCATCTGCTCGGCAAGCCGGCAAGCGACGTCATAGCAATTTCCATGCCCGGCCCCGGCACATCGCACGATACGCGAATGAACGCGCGGCATATGGGGAAAGCGCTCGGCGTCAATTTTCGCGAAATAGACATAGGCAAGATTTTCTTGCAGCACTTGCGGGACATAGACCATTCCGAGAAGGAGCGGGATGTGGTCTATGAAAACGCGCAGGCGCGTATCCGCACGCTCATATTGATGAACATAGCAAACAAATGCGGAGGGCTTGTCGTCGGCACGGGCGACATGTCGGAGCTCGCGCTCGGCTGGGCTACCTACGGCGGCGACCAGCTAAGCATGTACGGCGTGAACGCGGGCGTCCCCAAGACCCTGCTACGCCATATCATAAAGCATGTCGCGGACAGGGACAAAAAACTCAAGAGCGTGCTGAACGACATACTAGGCACCCCCATCAGCCCGGAGTTGCTCCCCCCGGGCAAAGGCGGCCGCATCACCCAGATGACAGAGGAGCTTATAGGCCCCTACGAGCTTCACGACTTTTTCCTCTACCATGCCATACGGCGCGGCCGCACCCCATCGCTCGTGCTCAAGCTTGCGATTCGTGCCTTTGCCGGCAAATATTCCGACAACGAGATACGCGACACCCTACGACGCTTCTACCAGCGTTTTTTCGCAAATCAATTTAAGCGCAATGCTTTGGCAGACGGCCCCAAAATAGGCTCTGTTTCGCTGTCTGCCAGTTCAGACTGGCGTATGCCCAGCGACATAGACAGCGAACCCTGGACAAACTTCTAGCTTCGTCCTCATGCCCCTTTGACGGACTCCAACATCCCAACGTAATTCTGCCCTAATGCGATCCCCCCGTCGTTCGGCGGCGCTTGTATGTTGCAGTAAACATCGAACCCATCCTCGCGGAGTAGCCGTAATGCCTCCTCCATAAGCAACTTGTTCTGAAAAACGCCTCCCGACAGGCAAGCCACATTTATGCTCCGCTCATCTCGTGCCCGCCTGCACTGCCCCAGTACAGCCTGCGCCACGCCCATATGAAAGGCCAGCGCAAGCCGTTCCTGCTCGGTCGGCATCTCGCCGTCTCGCTCCTTCTCGACTGCCCGGTGCGCCGCATTCTCCAGCATAATCGCGCACTCCCCCTCATATCTGTTTTCGTAGTGTATGCCTAGCAAAGCCGCCACCGCGTCAAATAGCCGCCCCATGCTTGACGACTTCACAGTATTCACCCCCGCCTCAAGCGCCGCCCCCACCGCCTGCACGTCATACCTCTCATCACCGTCAAACTCCATCGTCCTCCACCTCTCGGCATATGCAATAACCCCCCCAAGGTCGATCTCGAAAGCTCCATCAGCGTCTTGCGACACAAGGGCAGCACGAAGCTCCGTGTCTTGCGGGGCGGAGTTGGGGCTTTGCGTCGAGTGCCGAAGGCGCGAGGCGGAGCAAGGGGTCTCCGAAAGCGAGGCGGAGGCGGAGCTTTGCGAAGACGTAGCGAGCCTTTCGGTAGCACCCCTGCGGACGCGGCGCAAAGCCTCCTCATCTGCTTCGAGAGGGATGGCCTCGCCACTTACCCCTTCGGGACGCCCCGCTCCCAAATCGAGTGCTTCGTGCTGCCACGTGTCTCGCGCACCGAAGCTGCGCCGCACCGCCACCCCCGCCTTCCATGCGTCCCGCATCGACTCATCCCCCCCCAGCATCTCCACATACCCCAGATGCGAAAACCGCTCAAACCCCGGCCCCTCACACACAAGCACCTCGCCTCCCCAGACAGCCCCGTCCGTCCCATAACCCGTTCCGTCAAAACTCACGCCAATCACAGGCCCGCGAAGCCCATGCTCCGCCATCACCGACGCGACATGCGCATGATGGTGCTGCACATACAGCACTGGCACCCCAAGCCCCTCCGCAAACTGCGTCGTATAGTACCTTGGGTGCATATCGCACACCGCAAGCCCTGGCTCCACCCCCAAAAACTTCTTCATGCGCTCAAAGGCTTCGCAATACGCAGCCTCCGACTCCAACGAGCCCAAGTCGCCGATATGCCGGCTTAGGTAGGAGTGTGCGCCCTTGCTGAAAGCGAAGACAGACTTCAAATGCCCCCCCGCCGCAAAAATCATCACATCCTCGTCAAGCCCGCTCGCCGCCGGTGCAAAGACCGGCGCCGGCACATAGCCCTTCGACCGCCTTATAATCTGAACCGACCTGTCCACAACCCTCACGACCGAATCGTCCACCCCTCCCTCAATCGGTCGCTCATGGTACAGCACCCCATCAATCCCCCCGCCGGTCACCCCCCCAACCATGCACAACATATCCCCATCATCCGTGATTATAGGCAGCGCAGAAACATTCGCGCTCGTCATGATAAGCGGTCCCAGCTCCTCCACCAATAAACGCTGCACCTCGAACGCCGGCAAAAACGCTCCGACAAGCCGACTCGTATTGCAAACCCCTTCCGCAAACCGCCGACCTTGGTGCATGCTTGCCTCACCTTGCGGTTCGGAGCCGGGGCTTTGCGTCGAGCGCCGAAGGCGCGAGGCGGAGCAAGGGGTCTCCGAAAGCGAGGCGGAGGCGGAGCTTTGCGAAGCCGTAGCGAGCCTTTCGGCAGAACCCCTGCGGACGCGGCGCAAGCCCCGACTTGCTTCCAAATCGAGACCTTCGGGCTGCCCCGTTCCGTCGGCAGGCAATCCCTCTACCAGCACAATCGGCCTTTGCGCCCCTACCAGCGCCTCCTCCTCTTGCGCCCCCACCACGCAAAACTCCCGCACCTGCGCCACATCCCGAAACATCACCGCAAACGGCTTCTGTTCCCGCCGCTTCGCCTCCCGTAGCTTCCGCACCGCCCCCTCATCAAATGGGCTGCACACCAAGTAATACCCCCCGCTCCCCTTGAGCGCCACTACCCCCCCGCCCTTGAGAACCCTCACGGCCTCGCAAACCTGCTCCTGCCCAGAGCCGGAGCTTTGCGTCGAGCGCCACCTCCACTCCACGTTCACAACATCGCCCCCTTCCTCACCAGCGCCCCCAGCGCCTTCGCCGCCTCATCAAAACCTTCGCCCGTCTTCCCCGACACCTTCAACAGCGGCGCTTCCTTGTTCAGCGCCCTAAACCCTCGCATAAAGAACCCTTCGTCGAAATCCACGTACGGGCAGAGGTCCACCTTGTTCAGCAGCACCATATCCGCCTCGCGGAACGCCAGCGGGTACTTATACGGCTTGTCGCTCCCCTCCGTCACCGAGCAGACCAGCAGCCGCATATGCTCCCCTATCCGAAACTCCGCCGGACATACAATATTTCCTACATTTTCAATAAAAAGGATGGCATCCCCCGCATCATCCCCCGCATCATCCCCCGCATCATCCCCCCCAAGAAGCCCCATTTTCGCCACCGCCTTCTCCACAAGCGGCGCGTCCAGATGACATGCCCCGAAAGTGTTTATCTGCATCGCCGGCACCCCCCGCGCCTGCAATG
>WRMW01000016.1 GCA_009776955.1 Clostridiales bacterium
CACGCCCCCTCCCCCCCCCCCCCCCCCCCCCCCCCCCCCCCGCCCCCCTCCCCCCCCCCCCCCCGCGCGCCCCCCGCCCCGCCGCCCCCCCCGCCCCCACCGCTGCCGTACCCCTCGTAGGGGTGGCAACCTGCCGCTCGCCCGACTTCGGTCTCTCGCCCCCCTATACCGCCCCCCTGCCGCACTGCATCCGCCGCCGCTTCCGCATTCGCCGCAATCACCGCAATCGGCGTTTTTAGCTCATGCGAGGCGTCCGCGATAAACCGTCGCTGCCTTGCCATGCTCTCCTGCAACGGCCGTATCGCGCGGTTCGCCACAACCATGCTTATGAGCAAAATAGCCCCCACCGCGATTATTCCAATCACAAAAAGACTCGCTGCGAGCGCCCCAAGCCCGCGGTTCGTGTCCTCGATATCAAGAAAGACGATGCCGTACGCATACGAGCCAAAACCCGTCTGCGTAAGCGGATTGCCCGGCTCCATACTGTATCGCCACGTACGGCCCGCGATATCCATGTCGCCCGCCGCCGTGCCCGCCGTCGCACCCTCCCCAAGCACCACCTCGACCGCCTCGACATAGGTCTGATCGTCCACGTCGAGCATCGAAAAAACCGTGATGCTCCCGTCCCCCATGACGTTCACCACGAAGGATTTTGAATAATCCACCGGGATTTGCGCCTCGCCGCTTATCGTGATGCTATAGTCCCCCGCCGTCAACACCCCGCGCGAGACCACCGCCGGCATGCTCTGCCGCGAGAGCATCACATTCTCGAAAACGCCCCGCGGAATTGTCGACAAAGCCCCCTCTATCTCGTTCTGCGCGCGGTTGTAAAAATTGATATAAATAATTGAAAAAGCAACAACTACAACAAGCGTCAGGCTGACAAGGTTGACGGCAAGCAGTCGGTTCCGCAGCTTTTTCAGTGCCGGTTCTGCACCGCCGCCCCGTAGCGACGAAAAAATCCGCTCGTTCGCCACAGCCTACACCTCGCCGTGTTCGAGCATATAGCCAGAGCCGCGGACATTGCCTATGCGGACGCCGCTGCCGAGTGCCGCGAGCTTCTTCCGCAGGAACGACATATACGCCTGTACGTTGCCGTCCTCCGCGTCGCTGTCGTACCCCCAGACCTTTTCGATGATGGAGTTCGACGATAGGCGAAGGTCCTTGTTCTCGATAAGGTATTCGAGCAGGTGCGATTCCTTTTGGGTCAGGGTGAAAGTTTTCCCGTTGCAGGCAAGAACGAGCGAAAGCGGGTTCAGCTCTATGTCGCCGAACGCCAAAATGCCGTCCTGCCTAAATGTCCCGCGCCGCCGCGTCACGGCCTTTATCCGTGCGACAAGCTCCTCGGTTTTGAAAGGCTTTGGCAGATAATCGTCGGCGCCCCGGTCGAGCCCCCGCACGCGGTCCTCCACCTCGCCGAGTGCCGTAAGCAGTATAATCGGCGTCTGCACCCCCTCCGCACGCAGCTCCGACAGGACGGACAAGCCATCCTTTTTCGGCATCATTATATCGAGCAAAACGACGTCATATACGCCGGAGAGCGCATTCAGCAAACCCTCCTCGCCGTCATACGCGACGTCCACGTCGAAATTCTGCCGCCGCAGATTCTGTGCCATAGCGTCGGCAAGACGCCGTTCATCCTCAACAATAAGCAATTTCATAATAATAGATAGTACCCTCGCAGACTTAAACGAGGCTTAAACACCGCAGCAATCGCAAACCCCGCAATAATCGCGAGCCGTCTAGCGGATAAAATCCGTCCAGACCTTTTCGCCGCCAGGCACGCTTGGATAGGACACGCCCGCCGCCTTGCCCGCAGCGATGCACTTTATCAGCCAAGCGAGGGTCTTGCCGAGCATCTGCATCGTCTGGATGCCCTCCGCGTCATGTACAACGTCCTCGGCGCCACGTCCATGTATCATAGGCCAGTAAGTGGTCGGCGCCGTAGGCATGCCGGCTATGGTGAAATATTTCTGGAGCACGTCAAGCGTTGCCGTCGTGCCGCCGCGCCTTGCCGCGCAGACCGCCGCCGCAGGCTTCCCCGCAAACACCGTTCCGCCACTTGAGAAAAAGACCCTGTCGAGCGCCGCCAATAGCTGTCCGTTGGGCGCCGCATAGTACACCGGCGAGCCGAGCACGAGCGCGTCCGAGCCCTCCATCTTCTCAAGAATCACGTTCACCGCGTCGCCGCCTATGGAGCAACGCCCGTCGCCCTTGGCCTTGCACGCATAGCACGCCCTGCAGCCAGAAATGGGCTCCCTCGGAATCTGGTAGATCTCGGAATCCACCCCCTCCTCCTTCAGCGCCTCCGCCACATATCCGAGCGCCACGTAGATGCTCCCCTGCTCGATGGGGCTGCCGTTGATAAGCAATGCCTTCATAATTATTGTTTCCTTTCTTTAATTGTCATTGCGAGCCGCCTTTCTCCTTTCGCCAATAAGCGGCGAAGCAATCCAGCCGACCAAAAATACATCCTTACGTCCTACACCCTGTCCGCCACTTCCCGCAAAAATTCCTCTGTCCCGACCTTCCGCTTGTTCTCCAATACGGACAGTTCCACCAAATCCCCCGTCATCACCCCATCGCCGATGGTCTCAAGCACCGCCTGCTCAAGTCTTTCGCCAAACCCCGCCAACTTCGGCAATCCGTCCAGTTCCGCACGCTTCTTCAACGCCCCCGTCCACGCAAAGACGGTTGCGACCGAGTTTGTCGATGTCGCCTCGCCCGCCACATGCTTGTAGTAATGCCGCTGCACCGTTCCGTGCGCCGCCTCATACTCATAAAACCCATCCGGCGACACGAGCACGCTCGTCATCATCGCAAGCGACCCGAAAGCCGACGCGACCATGTCGCTCATCACGTCACCGTCATAATTCTTGCAAGCCCAGATAAAGCCCCCATCCGAACGCACGACCCGCGCCACCACATCGTCGATAAGCGTATAGAAGTACGAGACCCCCGCATCCTTGAACCTATCCTTGTACTCATCCTCGAAAATCCCCTGAAAAATGTCACGGAAACGCCGGTCATAAGTCTTGGAAATCGTGTCCTTGGTCGCAAACCAAAGTTCCTGTTTCGTGTCCAGAGCGTAGTTCATGCACGCGCGGGCAAATGAGGCGATGCTTGCGTCCGTGTTATGCACCCCCTGTGCAATGCCGCCACCCGCACCGCCGAGGACATCGCCTCCGACCGCACCCTCAGCCCCGACATCGACCGTGCCTCCGACTCCACCGCCTGCATCCCCCCCAAACGAATGCACGAGCATACGCTCGCAACTCCCGTCAGACGCCGTCACCACAAGCTCCACCTTGGCCCCCGCTTCGGCCCGGCACTCCACATTCCTGTAAATATCCCCGTACGCATGGCGCGCTATGGTGATAGGCTTCTTCCAGTTCGGTATATACGGCACTATGCCCTTCGCCAAAATAGGCGCACGGAACACCGTGCCGTCGAGTATCGCCCTTATCGTACCGTTCGGTGACTTGTACATATCAGTAAGCCCATACTCCTTCACGCGCTCATCGTTGGGCGTAATGGTCGCGCACTTGACCCCGACCCCATGTTTCTTGATGGCTTCGGCGGCCTCCACCGTGACCCCGTCCTTCGTCCGCTCGCGTTCGCCTAGCCCTAAATCGTAGTATTCGGTCTTTAGCTCCACAAAGGGCTCGATTAATATCTCCTTAACCCATGCCCAGATGACACGGGTCATTTCGTCCCCGTCCATCTCCACAATGGGTACGTTCATTTTAATTTTTTCACTCATTGCGCTCCTCCTCGTCTGCGAGCAGCCATTCCATCATTCCACAATCCCCCTCAAAGCCTCATACAATGGCAAAAAAGTCTTTTTCAGCGAAACAGGCTTCAGCTTGTCATCGGTAAACACATGGCACGTATACCCCGTGGCCAAAAGCTCGCCCCCAGGCATGCGCCGTATCTCATAACCGACCTTCGCCGAAGCGTGCCCAAGCTCCGCAATATGCGATACCACCTCGACCACATCGTCAAAATAGGCAGGCAGCTTATATTCGCAATGCACCTGCGAAAGCGGCGTCCACAACGGCACTTTCTCTAGCTCCAGATACGTGAAACCAAGCTCCCGCAGCAGCTCCGTCCGCGCCACCTCAAACCAACGGATATAGTTCGTGTGGCTCGCCACACCCATCCCGTCCGTGTCCCCGAAATATACGCGTATCTCCGTCCTAAATTCCCTAGCCATGCACCAAGTATACCACACATATCACATATCACAGTATGCATGAACAATCCCCCCGCCATCCCCCCGCCCCCCGAACGATAACAAAAAACCGCCTCGGTCTCCCGAAGCGGTTTAATTTTCGACTGTGGAATACTCCTTTGACGAATCATCCGACACGCCCGGTCTTTCCACATCCCATACTGCGGGAGCCTTGATATACGCTCGACTTCGCTCGTGTGTTATAGGGTTTCCTTGCTTGACATTCGGCTTCGCCGCAATGTCGGAAACCCTTGAACACACTTCGATAAACTCGTGTGTTATAATAATAACCATTATGACAAACGACAACGCAAAAAAACTGAACGTCTATCTCGACAACTGCTGCTTCAACAGACCGTATGACAGCCAGAAGCAGCTTCGTGTTGAATTGGAAACGAAAGCGAAGCTGTTTATACAAAGCCTGGTTGAAAAGGGGCGTCTTGACTTGACAATTTCCTCCATGGTTTTGTTTGAGAACAACGACAACCCCTTTCCGTTCAGAAAACTGGCGATAAACGACTTCCTCAAAAACGCAACAACAATTGTCGAAATATCTGATGAGATACAAGAGTTGACAAGCAAATTGATTGAAGCCGTATTGAAAAAAGCAGGTATGGAAGTCCTGATAGAGAAGTTTGGCAACGTAAAGGCGGAAAGGTTCATCTCCTTGGTAATCAAGGAGCCGTTTGACTATACCGAATGGCAACGGAATCTGTACGCCGACCTTACGGCAGATGAGCTGTTCGACAGGGTCAAGGCGTTCGAGCGAGCAAGCAGCACGCCCAAAACCGCCCACTCATAGCGGATAACAGCCAGATGAGAAGGATTTTGTGCAACGATCGTACTGACAACGAGGGCTTGGCGGCGAACACACCGTCTCTGAACATGTGTTCGGGGGGGGGGCATATTTTTTAGTTATCGCGAATAATAATTTTGCAATTCGGAACGGAGCGTGTCGCTTGGCAACGCTCTGTTTTTGTTAGCAGAAAGGTAAAAAAGATGAAAGCATTTGCAAAAGGGAAAAAGGCGTACAGCTTCGTGGCATGGGCACTGACCCTCGCCCTCGTATTCACAATGGCCCCGGCGGGCACGGCGTTCGGCGAACCCACGGACACCGACGGTGGTAACCCCACGTCATTGCGAGGGGGCTTGGGGCATTCGGGGGTCACCGTGCATAGCGCCCCCGAAGCAATCCAGGACGATAACCAACCCCTTGACGGTAACCATGGTCCCCTCACCCTCGCTCCGCTCGTCACCGAGCCCACCGCCACGTTCAACATCCAAACGGGCGTATACACGGACGGCTCCACCCACGCCGCGAACAATACGTCTTGGGCTTCCAACGTCCTTACCGTAAACAACGGCGCGAATATCGCCGTCACCGGCACTTCTTCTGACCGCCTCATAGAGGTCGCGGGGGACGCCACGGCTACCATCACGCTAAATGATGTTTCCATCGCAAGCTTTTCGAACGACCAATCGCCGCTGCTGCTGAACGACGGCGCAAATGTAACCCTTTTGCTTGCGGAGGGCAGCGAAAACACCCTTACGTTATCCTCATCCTCTGGCGCGGGCATGGCGGGCATCCAAGCCCCCGCAGGCACCACGCTTACAATCGACGGCACAGGCAATCTTACTGCGGTAGGCGGCTGGGGTGGTGGAGCGGGCATCGGCGGCGGCACTGGCGAAAGCGGCGGAAATATCACCATAAGCGGCGGCACGGTCACGGCGACGGGCGGTTTAGATAGCGCAGGCGTGGGTGGCGGCAGTCAAGGCACTGGCGGAAATATCACCATAAGCGGCGGCACGGTCGTGGCGAGGGGTCAAATGGATGCGGCGGGAGTGGGCGGCGGCGTGGGCGGCGCAGGTGGTACCATCAATATCAGCGGCGGCACTGTCACGGCCACGGGCGCCACGGGCGGCGGTAGCGGCGCGGGCATTGGTGGCGGCAGGGACGGCGACGGCGGCACCATCAAAATAAGCGGCGGCATGATAACGGCGGTGGCAAACTCCAATTCGAGTTCGGGCATAGGCGGCGGTCAGCATGGCAATGGCGGCGATATCGCTATAAGCGGCGGCATGGTCATAGCCACGGGCGGAGAGAACGCTGTGGGCATCGGCAATTATGGCAACTACAGTACCATCGGCACCCTTAATATGACTGGCAACGCCATAGTGTTCGCAAACAGCGTAAGCGCTGACGTCACCTCCGATGACGAAGCCGGCGGCATATTGCTTATCGGAGGCGTGATGAATTGGTATGGCGGCGAAACTATAACGATAGACTACGACGCAACCATTCCCGGTGACAGAAGCATTATTATTCCCCAGTGGAAAACCTTGTCTATAGACGATGAAATAACGTTTACCAACGACGGCTATATATTCGGCGTGGTTGTGGGCACGGTGGCGGGAGAGCCGGCGGTCGCGCCGACCCGCACCATAGACCTAAGCGCACCTATAAGCGAAACCAGCCCGCCCCCCTACGGCATCAAATGGGATCGGAACGGCGATGTGTACACGGTGGTCGATGGCGCAGACATTGAGGTCGTAGGCAACAATCAATTGCCAGATCCCACTCAGCGACGCATAGAGGTCGCTGCGTCCGCCGAAGCGACCATCACGCTGAAAGACGTTTCCATCACGGGGCTTGGGAATACCCAATCGCCGCTGTTTCTGAACACAGGCGCGGATGTGGAGATTGTGCTTGCGGAGGACAGCGAAAACATTCTTACGGCGGGCGACAGCAGGGCAGGCATCGAAGCGCCCGCCGGCACCACGCTCACAATCAGGGGCGCAGGCAGCCTCAATGCCACAGGCGGCAATAGTGCCGCAGGCATTGGCGGCAGGATATTTGGCTCTGGCGGCACCATCAATATCAGCGATGTCACGGCACTTACGGCAACAGGCGGCGCAGGCCCAGGCAGTGGCGCCGCAGGCATCGGCGGTGGAAATCAAGGCTCTGGCGGCACCATCAATATCAGCAACGTCACGACCCTTACGGCTACGGGCGGCAGCACCGGCGGTGCAGGCATCGGCAGCGGCCGTAGCAGTACCGCAGGCGGCGGCACCATAACCATAAGCGGCGTCACGACCCTTACGGCTACGGGCGGCAACGGCGCAGGCATCGGCGGCGGTTGGGGCAGCGACGGCGGCACCATAACCATAAGCGACGTCACGACCCTTACGGCCACAGGTGGCGCAGACGGCGCAGGCATCGGCGGCGGCAGATATGGCGCAGGCGGCACCATCGCCATAAGCGACATCACGGCCCTTACGGCCACGGGTGGCTCAGGCGGCGCATTGGCGCTTGGCCACGGTGCTGACAGCACGGGCGGCATTATCGCCGTTACAGGCGTATACGGCTATTGGACGAATGCGTCGGCGAGCACAGACCCTGGCGGAGCTCCGACAAACCGCACGTTCTTCGGTGACAAAGAAACCTTTGCGACGGAAAAAGGCTATAAGTATATAAAGCTTGATGGCAACCCAGACCTTATCGACATGGCATCCCTCGCGCTCTTGCCGACCCATTCTATATTGACGGAGAAAAGCACATCACCCGCCGTTGTGGACGCAGTCACGACGCCAGAGGGCTTTTTCGATTTCAGGAGGGTGTCGTGGAGCGTGGACAAATGGAGCGGAAGCCTTGGCACGGAATATAGCATAAAGCAGACTGGCGATTTCGACGAGGTCATTACGGTGAGTGAGGACGGTGCGAATGGCACGGATGTGGCGGTGGTCACGGTCGCGCCGAACGGTGGCAGCGTGAGAGTGCTGCCTGCATCGGCGTGGAAAGACGATGATGGCCGCAAGGCGCATACCATTCGGGTGCGGGCATCATATGAAGGCGGGGCGTACATGGCTACGGCCACAATAGAGTTGATGCCTGATGCGGAATTGCCCGCAAGGGCGGCGGGCGAGCCGTCTACTGAGGGGCTTCATACGTCCGTGCGGGTGCTTGAACCGACAGTGGCGGTGAACCGTGCCATGGCGAGGGGCGCGCTCGTGCCCATCCTTATAACGCAGCAAGAGCCGGCGGATATGGGACTGACGGCGTTTGATGATGATGGCGGGGGGACGCTCGCTGAACCCGAACATTTCATGCCGTCGCTGCCAGAGATAGGGGCGATGCGTCTAGTGACCGGCACAGGCGCAAATGTCCGTGAGGTCGCAGGCTACAAGGTGGAGATACCCCCAGAGGGCGACCGCTTTATCGAGATAACCGTGCCCGACGAGACCGCCAGAACCGCAAAGAACACAAAGAACGTACGCCTGCAAATACTGCGGGCGAAAGTGGGCGATACGGAACTTGACCCGACCGACCCGACGGTCTGGGCGGTCGATGCGAACCGTGTCCCAGTCATAGGGCAGTTCAACCTGACGGTATCAAACAAATTCCCCAAAGTGACCCTGCGGGCGGGCGATTTGAATCTGCTGTTCCCGACCGAAAGCTCGACCGTGACCGCCACAAGCACGGCGGGGGCGGTGGACGTGTTAAGCCTCGTGGAAACCGCAAAGACGCAAACGTTCAGAAACAATATCGCCTTGAAACCGAGCGAGGGCGGCAACCTGACGCCCGCAACGGTGAAGCTTGTGCTGAAAGATGGCACGGACCCCACCGCCCCTGAGCCCGTGCTTGCCAAGGCGGGCACTCAACGAGGCCGTGCGACAGTCCAGGTCGCAGGCTTCAAACCACAGGAAGTGGCATTGAACGTCAAGGTGGTGAACGCCGCGCCCAACGTACGGTTTGAGAGGGGCTCCATAGCCCTGCATTACCCTGGCACGCCTATAGACGAGCTGCCGACGGTGCAGCCCGACCCCGAAAGCCCGAACAGGCTGCTGAAAGATGACTTCACGCCCGCCGTGGTCAACCTTATATCGGGCGTGCGGAACGGCGTGTTCGAGGACGGCTACAAGGTCAAGCGTGTGGAGATAAACCATACGGACCCTGACCAATTCAACCTGCGAATCGAGCCATACGACCCCGCCGAATCAGGCGCGGTGAAGCTGACCCCGCTCGGCGCCGTACCCAAGAACGTGCCGCTTAGGGTGATATTCCACGACCCTGCGTTCTCTGCGAACGAGCAGGATAACCCGCTCAGCGACACCAAGTTCCGCAACCTAAGCCTAAAGGTGACCATGCGGGCTTCCACCGCCCTGAACGTGACGAACAAAGCAACGCCAGTGGCAGTCAACCGCAACCACGTCAGCCGACTTGCCGACGGCAGCGATGATGAATACGAAACCGAATGGATAATCCGTGAGATACCCATCGGTCTGAACGCGGACAATATAATTCTCGGCGATTGGAAAGTGCAGGGCATCAGCGAAACGTCCAAGACCAGAACGCCATGGCTCAACCCCAGGGCGGGCGAAGATGACCCCGAAAACCCTAGCAACAAGCTATTCCCAGAACTCGTCGACGCAAACAACGAGAAAATCCCGCCAGTACGTGTCGAACCATATAAGAGCGGTATACGGCTCTACGCCCATAAAGCTGCCCTTGAGGACTTGATGGAGCGTGGCAAGACCACGCCCTACGACGAAAATATCAACCCACGCAACATGACCTACCGTATGCTTATCGGCTCGGACAAGATACGCGACAAGAACGACAGGGTACGCACCTTTGCGGTAAACCTCACGTTCACCGCAAACAACCCGACGTTCACCGTAAGCCTGAACAGCCGAACCAGAATAGACGTAGCGAACCCCGTATCGTTCCAGACCGCCACCGTACGGCTCACCGGCACAACGGCGGAGATAGCGAGCGTAAAACTCTACCCGACCGCCAAGAACAACGACGAACGACCCACCGAAAGCACGGACTTTATCGCCGTGCCCACTGGCTCTCTGACGTTCAACATCGCCAAGCACCCCGACAACCCAGAAGTAGTCCCCAAAGTCCGCCAAAACCTATCGGTGCAAATCACCCTGACCAACGGCCAGGTCTTAAACTCCTGGACGGAGGTACGGAACGGCAGAAATTCCGACCGAACCATAGGCGTGACCGCCCTCCAAGCCGTGCAGCGGGCTACGTCCCGCACCGTCACCCTCTACCGAAGCCAACCCTTGCAGGGGGCGGACTTTGATGCATTCATAGGCACGCCTGCGGGCTCGTCCCTCGGCTATTACGGCATTGACCAGGCACGCCTCGACAGCTTCCGCTTAGGCAAGCCCGTATCCGTCACCGACGGCGGCACCACCAGCATAGGCTACGAAAAGTACGGTGACCCAGACAGCAAGCACCACGGCGGCCTGGTCCTCGCCCGCACCGGCGAAACCACTTACGCCCTCAGCTTCCAAGACGGCATCGCCCCCGGCGCCACTCTCCACAAAAACTACCCCACCAACAAAACCACAACCAAGCTAAACAGCAATTATCCAATCCGAGTGGAGCTCTGGGCGGAAGGCACGTACCAGGTTGCCCGTGACCCCGACCTGACCCCCGACCCCAACGACCCCGACGCCGACCCGAACGCCGACATTATTCTCGACCCCGCCACTGGCAAGCCCCTCCCCGCCATCGACCCCACCACCGGCAAGGTCATCCCACTCCGCAACGCCAAAAACAAAGCCATGACCACCCCGACGGTGTACAACGTAAGGGTGAATATCCGCTGAACCTCCGCTAGCCCGCCCCCCGCATCGCCCCAATATACTCAACCAACCCCTCCCGCGCCTCGGCCCCGCGCTCACCGATTATTCGCACAATGGCACTGCCGACTATCACCCCGTCGGCTATCTCCGAATAACGGCAGACCTGCTCAGGCGTTGAAATTCCAAAGCCGATAGCGACCGGCACGTCCGTATGCCTCTTGATTTCCGACACGATGGCGGGCAGGTCGGTCGTGATTTCGCCGCGAACGCCGGTCACGCCCATCGAGGACACGAGGTAGATAAACCCCTCGGCGTCCTTCGCGATTTCCGCCACTCGCTTCTCGGAGGTCGGGGCTACCAAAGTGACCACCTCGACGCCGTACTTGCCGGCCACTTCCTTCGCCTCGCCCTGCTCCTCAAACGGGAGGTCGGGTATGATGATGCCGCATATGCCTATCTGCTCGCAGCGGGCAAAGAAGCGGTCGTAGCCGTACACAAACACCGGGTTTAGGTAGGTCATAAAGACCACGGGTATCCGCATCCTGTCCTTGATGGACGCCACCATGTCAAAGACACCGTCGAGCCGTGCCCCCGCCGCAAGTGCCCGCTCGCTTGCCGCCTGTATCACCTCGCCCTCGGCTATGGGGTCGGAAAACGGTATGCCGATCTCGACCATGTCCACCCCTGCGTCCTGCGCTGTCAGGATATGCTCCGCAGACGCCGCGAGCGTCGGATCGCCGGCCATAAGATAGGCGATGAACGCCTTTTTGCCATCGAATGCATCTTTTATTCTACTCATTGATATCTTCCCCTTTGTACCTTGCAATAGCTGCAACGTCTTTGTCGCCGCGCCCCGAAAGGCAGATTACGATAATTTTGCCCTCGCCCAACTCTTTCGCCACCCGCACGGCATGCGCTACGGCGTGGGCCGACTCTATCGCCGGTATAATGCCCTCCGTGCGGGAAAGCAGCTCAAAGCCCTCGACCGCCTCGTCGTCGGACACCGCCGCATAATTAGCACGGCCGGAATGGTGAAGCCATGCGTGTTCCGGCCCGATACCTGGGTAGTCGAGCCCTGCGGATATGGAGTAGACCGGCGCGATTTGTCCGAACTCGTCCTGGCAAAAGAGGGACTTCATGCCGTGGAAAATGCCGACTGTGCCATGGGTCATCGTGGCGGCGTGTTGCTCTGTATCTACGCCCCTGCCCGCCGCCTCACAGCCGACCAAGCACACATCCGCATCGCCTATAAAATCGTAAAACGCGCCGATGGCATTGGAGCCGCCACCCACGCAGGCGACCACCGCGTCAGGAAGCCGCCCCTCGACCCCTTGCAATTGCGACCGTATCTCCCTGCCTATCACGCTCTGAAAATCCCGCACCATCATCGGGAACGGGTGCGGCCCCATCACCGAGCCGAGTACGTAGTGCGTGTCCGACACCCGCTTGGTCCACTCCCGCATCGTCTCGTTCACCGCGTCTTTGAGCGTCATCGTGCCCGACGTGACGGGATGGACTTTCGAGCCGAGCAACCGCATACGGTAGACGTTGAGCGCCTGCCGCTCTGTGTCCTCTTTGCCCATAAAAACCTCGCACTCCATGCCGAGCAACGCCGCCGCCGTTGCCGCCGCGACCCCGTGCTGCCCCGCCCCGGTCTCGGCGATTATGCGGGTCTTGCCCATGCGCTTCGCAAGCAGCGTCTGCCCAAGCACATTGTTTATCTTGTGCGAGCCGGTATGGTTCAAATCCTCGCGCTTGAGGTAGATCTTCGCCCCGCCCGCCTGCTTGGTAAGGTTTTCCGCATAATATAACAATGATGGGCGCCCGGCATATTCGCACAATAATTTGTCCAGTTCGGATTGGAAGTCGGGGTCGTCTTTGTAATGCATATACGCCTCCTCCAATTCGTGCAGCGCGTTCATAAGCGTTTCAGGGATATACCGCCCGCCGAAATCGCCAAATCTTCCGTCTTTCATTTACCGTTCCTCCTGACTATGCGTACAAAATCTTCTATCTTATTCGCGTCTTTCACGCCGTCCGTCTCCACGCCGCTGCTCACATCGACGCAGAAAGGCGAAAGGGTTTTCAACGCTCCTTGGACATTTCCGACATCGAGCCCGCCCGCCAAAAAGTATGGCAGCCCGCTATAATCTTTCAGGACATCCCAGTCAAAAGCCCTGCCTACGCCGCCGCGCTCGCTCGAAAGGGTGTCGAACAATAGGTAATCGGGCGTTTCGGGCAAGGTCGGCAGGGTTTCGCCGATACCCACCGCTTTTATTATGCAACAATCGCACAATTCTCGGAATTGTTTCATATAAGCGTTGTCCTCGTCGCCGTGGAGCTGTGCCATGTCGATAATCCCGCTTCTATAAATGTCCACGACCGTATCAATATCCTCGTTCACAAAGACGCCTATCGATTTTATCCGCGGGTCGAGCGCCGCCTTTAACGTGGCGGCCGTTTGGATATCCACCCGTCGGCGGCTAGGCGCGAACACAAACCCGACAAAGTCCGGCAACGCATGATTGACGGCGTCTATATCAGCTTTGCGGCTCACCCCGCATATCTTGATTTTGGTGTTCATTTTCCGATGCCCCTTAACGCGTCCAACGCCCGCCTTTTGTCCGCCGCCCGCATAAGCGTCTCGCCCACAAGCACCGCGTCCACGCCGTTCTCCCGCAAGACCGCCACATCTTCCGCCGTGCCTATGCCGCTCTCCGACACAAAGACAACGCCGTCCGGCACAAGCTTCCGCAACCTGATGCTGATGCCCGTATCCACCTCGAACGTCCGCAAGTCTCGGTTGTTCACGCCTATTATCCGCGCGCCCGCATCCACCGCCATCTCCATCTCGGCCTCGTCGTGTACTTCCACGAGGGCGGACAGTCCAAGGCCGTTCGCGACGGCGATATACTCAGCAAGCGTATCCTTGTCCAGTATCGCACATATCAGCAACACCGCGCTCGCGCCGAGCATCTTCGCCTCGTAGATCATATAGCTGTCCACGGTGAAATCCTTTCGCAGCAGCGGAACGGACACCGCATCGGCGATCTCACGGAGATAGCGGTCATCGCCCTTGAAATAATACGGCTCGGTCAGGACGGAAATCGCCGCCGCTCCCGCCGCCTCATACTCCTTCGCAATATCAATGTAAGGAAAGTCCTCCGCGATAATGCCTTTCGACGGCGAGGCCCGTTTGACTTCGCAGATAAACGCGATGCCGCCAGACCCCGACGGCAGCCCAGACCGTGACCTAAGCGCCGCCTCAAACGGAAACCCGCCCGAACCCGAACCCGCCGCCACTCCAATTACGCCCACCAACTCCTGCAACGGCAGCCCCCGCTTCCGTTCCTCGACCCGCTCTCTCGTCCTCTCCGCTATCTCATGCAAAATATCCATTATTATTCCTCAGCCTTTATTCCTCAATCCTCGTTCGAGAAACGCACAAAGTCCTGCAGCTTCTCAAACGCCTTCCCGTTGTCGATGACCCCTGCCGCAACCTCGGCCGCCGCCTCGATGCTCTCAAACCCGCCGGTGACATACATCGCCGCTGCCGCGTTCAGCACGGCTGCGTTCCGTTTCGCGCCTTTCTCGCCGTTCAGCACCGCCCTTAGTATATCAGCATTTTCGTTCGGCGTTCCGCCTTGCAAGTCCTCTTTTTTGCCACGCTCAAACCCAAACTGCTCAGGCGTGATGGTGTACGAGCGAACCCACCCGTCCCTCACCTCGCACATAAACGTGGGGGCGGAAAGCGATATCTCATCTATCCCATCCTCGCCGTGGACCACCAACGCGCTTCTTACGCCGAGGTTGCACAGCACCTGCGCGAGCGGCTCCACCAATTCGCGGTCGTAGACACCCATAAGCTCCATCTTGGCGCCGGCGGGGTTCGTGAGCGGCCCCAGAATATTGAAAACCGTCCTGATGGCAAGCTCGCGGCGGATAGGCGCCACATACTTCATCGCGATATGGTAGTTCTGCGCGAACAAAAAGCATATTCCGATTTTCTTCAATAATTCCGCGCTCTTTTCGGGCGGTATGTTTATATTCACCCCCAACGCCTCCAACACGTCCGCAGACCCGCAACGGCTTGATGCGCTGCGGTTGCCGTGCTTCGCCACCGGTATGCCCGCCGCTGCCGTGATGATGGACGCCGTGGTGGATATATTGAAAGTGTTGGCGTGGTCACCGCCCGTGCCCACTATCTCCAGTGCGTCCTCCTCATGCAAAAGCCGTACGCAATGCGCCCTCATGCCGGACGCGGACGCCGCTATCTCGTCGGTGGTCTCACCCTTTAGGCTCAGCGCGGTTAGGTACGCGCTCATCTGCACAGGGGTCGCCTCGCCAGTCATTATCTCGTGCATAACGGCCTCTGCGGTCGCGTAGTCCAAGTCCTGCTTCTTCGACAGCGATATTATTGCTTCCTTAATCATTTAATTTCTCTCCTTTGTAACCAAATCACTTAATTGCAAAATTATCGAATTATTGTTTAATTATCGAGTTACCGAATTATTGCATTATAGGGTTACCCGAACAATCCCGCGCCCGTCCACATTGGTATCGCCACTGCCAAGGCCACAAAGCACGCAGCGAAATATATGACGCCGTATACGCCGAGATGACCGTTCGTGAATGCGCGCTCGCCCGCGATGGAGCGGCTCATCATCGCCCACATGTTTTGGTATGCCATGACGAACGAGTTGCCGCCCATCACGAACACGAACAGCCATACCAGTGGGCTGATGTTGTACGCTTCCTGGATGGCGGGCAGTATCGGCACCAATATCGCGATGGTCGGGATGAACAGCGCAACGTCGAAAAATCTCCACAGAAACACGAACCCCATTACGCAGAACATGAATAGGAAAGGGTTGCCGGCAATGGGCGCGAGGACGGGCACAATAACCCCCGCAAGCCACTCGGAGATGCCTGTTTCGTTGAAAATCGCACTAAAACCGAGCGCTATCGCCACAAAGAAAATCAAATCCCAATTGACGCCGGAATTGAAATCCTTGGCTTCCAAAACGCCCGACAGGAAGAACACAAAGACGGCAGCCATGCACACCGCGGCATCGGGCAGGCCGTGGAACCTGCTCGTGAGGAACAGCACAAAGACGATTACAAGCACCACGCCGGAGATTATTTCATGCCGGCTTATCTTTGAAGCTTTTTCATTCCTTATGGCGTCGATTGCGTCCTTCGACAACGTGCCCTTGGGCTTCAGCGCGATAAGGCTGCCCACTATCAGCAGCGCCGTCGTGATGACCACCGGCACAAACAGCACGCTGAACCAGCTTTCAAACGTGACAAGCCCCTGCATTTCAGGCACTGAGTTTATCATGCCGGATATTATCGGCCCCCAAAGCACGCCCGTCATCCATCCTGAGCCGGGCAGGATGGCCATCCCGAACGCAGTCAACATTATCAAGGAATTGCCCTTGGACCCCTTCTCAAGCCTGCACAATTCGCAGCATTGTGCGGCTATCGGAATCATAATGGCGACCCTCACGGTGCTTGACGGCGTCAGCAGGCTCAGTATCACCCCTATCAGCACCCACGCAAAGACCAATGACAGATACGAGGGCTTGAAAAGCTTTATGATAGCCATGGCGATTCTCTTGCCCAAGCCGGTCTTTTGCAGCGTGAAGCCGAAGAACAGCGCAGGCACTAGCGTCCATATCGCCGATTGCGTGAAGCCGGAGAACACGACCGCCGGCCTCAGCCCTATCGCAAGCGCGAAGAACGCCAGAAACAGCCCGCCCGCGGAGTACGACAGACCAAAGGGCTTGAAGATCCAGATGCTCAACGCGATCAAAATGCCCCCAAGCATCAATTGTGCGGTGTCGTCCAGACCCGCCGAGAACGGCCTTGCCGCTATGATGACGATTGCGATCGCCACCATCAGCCCGCTCCCTAGATACGATATCTTGATTTTTCCCGCCATTTTACTACCTCTCTTTCTTCCTTTCAAACAAAAAATCCCTGATAAAGCAAATTGCTTTACCAAGGACGAAAGTACATTTTCGCGGTGCCACCTTGATTCACAGAACAAGTCCTGTGCCCTCTGCAGGATACAAACATATCCCTCGCAACTAACGTATGCGTCACGTCATGGATACTCGGTGAGCGGCACGGCTTTCGCCGAAACCTGCCTTTGACCATGCCCTCAGCAGCCCATTTAACAGCCTGCATTTCCGCCCGGTTCTCAGCTACCCGGACTCTCTGTAACGCGCACTTACTGTTTTTACCTCTGCGTCAACGGTTTATCGCTATTCAGTTGTTTTGTTATCATGCCCCACCTTGAAACAAATGTCAAGAGGGAAATTAGCGGACTATAATGACAATTCGCTTCAAGTGGGATAAAATGAAAAACAAAACCCTGAAGTATGCAGAGCAGGGACAACAGGGTGTTACACCGAAAGACTATCATGCCTTGCAAAAAAAGACAAGTGGTTTTTGAAACAATAAGGATTTTTGATGGAATATAAAGATTACGAAAAAGCATTATCTATTCCGCGAATCGGGAAATATCGATTGGCATGCAATGATGACAAAGACAAAGCGCTGATACTATATCGCTACAACATCAAGCTTTGCCAAGAGCTCTATGGTATTCTGGGGGTATTCGAAGTCGTGTTGCGAAATGCTATCGATGAGCATTTCAAAGTGCAGCTATGTGATAGAGACTGGCTCGTAACTCAGTCGAAAAATGGCTTTCTTACAACTCATCAAGACACAATTATCAGCGAAATAAACAAATTGGAAAATAATAATAAATATACCCATGACAAGCTTGTATCTTCGCTGAGCCTGGGCGTTTGGACATTCATGTTTTCTCGAAAGTGCTATAAAGATTCGGGGAAAACGCTTTTGCGTATATTCCCAAACAAGACACCCGGGTTAAACCAGCGAGATATTTACGCAGATTTGGATAAAATACGAATCTTTAGAAACCGCATTGCCCATCACGAACCTGTAAGCTTTGGCGTTACAGGAAAAGTTGATATTGCGTACGTGTACGATATTTTTTCGCTAATCAACAAGTACATTGGATTTCTGGGATACAACGCAGACGAACTCTTGTATGGGGTTGAAACTCCATTGCAGACAATAATAAAAATTGACGAGTTGGGTAAAACAATATAAGACCGTCTTTATCTCTCCCCATTTGACAGGGCGGCGGCATATAGTATATATTCACAACATAATTTAATGGGGTGCCCACCGGCAAAAGTTTGAGATTGATTGAGATTGATCGAAACCGACGCCGAAGGCTGAGATGGTCGCAGGACTCCTGCGCCGAACCCTGGAACCTGATGCGGATAATACCGACGGAGGAAAAGACTATGAAAAACACCAAACTTATTACCATGATTGAGGGAGCCATTATCGCAGGGGTCTGCGCGGCGCTTTCTTACGTCCCGCTCAACACGGCGAATGCGGCCTTCGACATCTCGCTTGGCCTTATCCCGCTCGGCGTCTATGCGCTCAGGCGCGGCCTCTTGCCTGGCATGGCCGTCGGCTTCGTATGGGGGCTGCTGCTGATAGTGCTCGGCAGGGCGTACTTCCTGACCATCCCGCAGATAATACTTGAGTATCCGCTCGCCTTTGCGTTCGGCGGCTTTGGCGGGATACTTTCGGGGCGCTTCCAAAGCGCGGTCTCGGATGGGCGCACCAAGGCGGTCGTCCTGTCCGTTGTGTTCGCTGGCATCCTTGCACCCGTGACGCGGTGGTTCTTCCACTTCTGGGCGGGCGTGATCTTCTGGGGCACATATGCGCCGGAGGGCATGAGCCCATATCTCTACTCGTTCATAATGAATGGCGCGAGCGCAGCCGCCAACGCAGTCATGCTCGTGGTCGTGCTGCTGATTCTGGTCCGCACCGCCCGCATCATCTTCGTGCCAAAAGACCGCCTGGCGGCATGACTGGGGTCACCCGCCCCAAAATAATAACCATAAGGTTACCTTGACAAACCACCTGCATACTTGCTTTAATCAAGAGGTACGGTGTGGGTCTTATGCGTGCAGGAAGGAAAAACAACCATGAACGACATCACTAAACTTTTGGGGATACGCCATCCCGTGTTGCAAGGCGGCATGGCTTGGGTGGCGGAGCATCGGCTCGCAGCGGCCGTGTCGAACGGCGGCGGGCTCGGCGTCATCGCAGGCGGGTCGGCGGACGCGGACTTTGTCCGTGGGCAGATACGTCAAGCCCGTGAGTTGACAGACAAACCGTTCGGCGTAAACGTCATGCTGCTCAGCCCGTTTGCCGACGACCTTATGCAGCTTGTGATAGACGAAAAGGTAAGCGCGGTCACGACGGGCGCGGGCAACCCCGGCAAATATATCGAGGCGCTGAAGGCGGCGGGCATAATCGTAATGCCGGTCGTCGCTTCCGTCGCGTACGCCAAACGCATGGAGCGTGGCGGCGCGGACGCCGTCATCGCCGAAGGCAGCGAAGCCGGCGGCCATATAGGAGAGACCACAACTATGAATCTCGTCCCGCAAGTCGTGGACGCAGTATCCATACCCGTCATCGCGGCGGGCGGCATTGCGGACGGGCGTGGAGCGGTCGCGGCGTTTATGTTGGGCGCCAAGGGCGTTCAGGTCGGCACGCGTTTTCTTGTGGCAAAGGAAGCCGTGGTCGCGCAGGAATACAAAGACCGCGTAATAGCGGCGGGCGACACGGACTCGGTGGTAACGGGTCGCTTCACAGGCCACCCCGTCCGTGTGCTTCGCAACAAACTCACACGCGAAATTCTTTCAAAAGAGAAAGAGGAAATGTCGATTGAGGAATTTGAGGAAATGCTGAGCGGCACGCTCCGCAAGGCCGTCGTCGAAGGCGATGCAGACTACGGCTCGCTGATGGCGGGCCAGAGCGCGGCCCTCGTCACAAAGGAGCAGAGCGCGGCAGATATAATAGAGGACATCGTGGGCGGCATGCGTGCCGTATACGCCTCGCTTGGGGACTATTATGCAAAATAGTTTCAAATACGCGGTCGTCTTTGCGGGGCAGGGCGCGCAAAAACCGGGCATGGGGAAAAGCCTTTACGAAGTCAGCCCCGCAGCTCGCGCCGTATTCGACAGAGCTGGCGACGGGATAAAGCACGACTGCTTCGAGGCGGACGCCGAAAGATTGAAGCAAACGGAAGTTACCCAACCTGCCGTCTACACGATGTGCATGGCGGCTTACGCCGCCCTGCGTGAAGGGCTGCGCGTTGATGATGCCGACGGCTTTCCCGAACCGTCCGCCGTGGCCGGCTTCAGCCTTGGCGAGTACGCCGCCCTCACTGCAGCCGGCGTCATAGACAGCATCGAGACAGGGCTTGCGATCGTAAAAATCCGTTCGCTGCTTATGAAGGAAGCAGGGACAAATCCTGACGGAAGCCAAAGGGGGACGATGGCGGCGGGCATGGGCAGCAAGGATGCCGTACTTTCCCTTGTCGAAAAAGCTAGAGGCGATGACATACTCGAAGCCGTCAATTTTAACAGCCCGCAACAGACTGTAGTGGCTGGCGACGCAGCCGCTGTCGAGCGGTTTTCATCCCTCGCAAAAGAGGACAGAAGCCTCGGCGTCAAGGCTATACCCCTGCCAGTCAGCGGGGCGTTTCACAGCCCCATAATGAAACCCGCTGCGGAGGGTCTTGCCCTCGCGCTCGACGATTTTTCCTTTGGCACGCCGACGCTCGACATATATCTCAACTCAACTGGCGGTAAATTTAGCGACTACGACCCCGCTTCGGACACCGACGCAGACGCATACCTCCCCAATCGCCCGCAGACAGACGGCACAAACTCCGACACAAAAGCAAAATCTGCCATGGTACGCCAAATTCAGAGCCCTGTTCATTGGCAAAAGACGATAGAAGCGATGGTTACAACGAAAATCGATGCCATAATCGAGGTCGGACCAGGCAAAACACTGTCCAGTCTGGCCAAAAAAATAGTGCCGGAATTCACGATTCTGCACGTAGAGGACGCAGAATCCCTAGCCAAAACAATCGACACCGCCAATGGCACAAACAGCACCATCAACCTAAACGCTTGACAAGCCGAAAAATACATCATGTCAACCAAACAACTTGACAGCAAATCCGCAAACACAGAACAAACGGCAGCAAATGGCAAAAATAGAAACGGAGGCAAAAAATGGACTTATCGCTAAAAGGAAAAAGAGTAGTCGTAACGGGCGGTTCACGCGGTATAGGCAGGGCGATAGCCTTGGCTTTCGCACACGAGGGTGCGGAGGTCTGCATCACCTACAAGGGCAATGAAGAAGCTGCGGCGGAGACCGTAAAGCAGCTACAAGAAGCAGGCTCGCTCTGCCCGTTTATGCTGAAAGGCGATGTCGCCGACGAAGGTTTCGCGAAAGAGGTCGCCATCCATGTGAAGGACATTTACGGCGGCGTGGACATCCTTGTCAACAACGCAGGCATGACTGAGGACGGCCTGCTTCTCCGCATGAAGCCCGAAAGTTTTGACAGGGTGGTGGCGGCAAACCTGAACGGCGCGTTCTATATGATGAAGGAGCTTTCCTCGTTTATGCTCAAGCAGCGTGAGGGACGCATCATCAATATCAGTTCCATAGCGGGTGTCAGGGGCAACGCGGGGCAGGCAAATTATTCGGCATCAAAAGCCGGACTTATAGGTCTCACTCTCTCGGCCGCCAAAGAGCTTGGCAGCAAGGGCATCACCGTCAACGCTATTGCCCCCGGACTTATCGCCACCGACATGACAAAAGACTTGACGGAGGCTCAGCAAGCGGCGATGCTCCCTGCGATAACGGCCGGTCGCGCGGGTGAGGCTGAGGAAGTGGCGCACCTCGTATGCTTTCTCTGTTCGGACAAAGCGGCGTATATCACAGGCCAGGTCATCGGCATCGACGGCGGGCTTGTAATGTAAATGTAAACTGCCTCCAGGCAAATGCGGTAGGCACTTGTGATATAACTATAAGCGAACGGAAATCGCGAATCAGCAAGAGGATTGGCGAGCAGGCAGGCGAATAGTTTAGGAGAATGAAAAATGGCAAGACGGGTTGCGATAACGGGCGTCGGCGCAGTCACGCCGATAGGGAACAACGCAGAGGCATATTGGGGCAATCTTATCAAGGGCACGAACGGCATCGACCTTATCACCAAGATAGACACGAGCGACCAGAAAGTGATTTTGGGGGCAGAGGTCAAGGGGTTTGAATATCCCGACCCGCGAGAGGCGAGGCGGCTTGACCTCTTTACGCAATACGGCGCGGTCGCGGCAAACGAGGCATTTTCACAAAGCGGACTTTTGCCAGGCGAGAACATACCAGGTCTGCGGGTCAGCGCATATATCGGCAGCGGCATCGGCGGCATCCGCACGCTTGAGGACGAGATAGACAAGGAGTTCACCAAGGGCAAAAAGTATGTCTCCCCGCTGCTCGTCCCCATGATTATCGGCAATATGGCGGCGGGGTATATCTCCATACTTCACGGTATACACGGCACGGCGATGGACGTCGTGACCGCCTGCGCGTGCGGCACGCATTGCATAGGGGAGGCGTGGCGGGCGATTCGTCATGGTTATGCCGACGCGATAGTGGCAGGCGCGGCGGAAGCGCCGTTTGCGGCGGTCTGCTTCGCAAGCTTCGCAAATATGAAAGCGATGAACGCGAGCACGGACAAGGACCGTGCATCAATCCCGTTCGACAAGGAGCGTGGCGGCTTCATAATGGGCGAGGGCGCGGGGGTGCTCATAATGGAGGAGCTTGAGCACGCCAAGGAACGTGGCGCGAAAATCCTTGCGGAAGTCGTGGGCTACGGCACCACGAGCGATGCGTTCCATATCACGGCGCCGCTCGAAACCGGCTACTACGGGGCGGAGGCGATAAAGATGGCGCTCGAAGGGGCGGAGATCGCGCCGGAAGAAATCTCGTACATCAACGCGCATGGCACCAGTACGCCGCTCAACGACGCCATGGAGACCCAGGCCGTAAAAGCGGTTTTCGGCGATGCGGCATATAAAATACCGATGAGCTCCACCAAGTCGATGACAGGCCATCTGCTCGGCGCGGCCGGCGCCATCGAAGCCATCGCCTGCGTAAAGGCCATCAACGAAGGCATTGTACCTCCGACCATCAACTACAAAGAAAAAGACCCGGAGCTTGACCTCGACTACGTGACGGACGGCGCCCGCAAAGTCGATGTGAGGTACGCCATGTCCAACAACTTCGGCTTCGGCGGCCACAACGGATCCGTCATATTCAAACGCTACGAGGGCTGATACCATGCTCACCACAGACCAGATAAAAGAGATAATCCCGCAGCGCGAGCCCTTTCTGCTTATCGATGAAGTGGAGGAGCTTGTGCCTGGCGAACGTGTCGTAGCCATCAAAAATGTAAGGGCGGACGAATATTATTTCAAGGGTCACTTCCCTGGTCAGCCCGTGATGCCCGGCGTGCTAATAATAGAGGCGTTGGCGCAGGCCGGTGCCGTAGGCGTGCTTTCAGTCCCGGAAAACAAAGGCCGCAACGCCTTTTTTGGCGGCATCGACGGTGCGCGTTTCCGTGACATGGTCGTGCCTGGCGACGTGCTTCGCATAACGGTGACGCTCGAAGCCATGCGAAGTCGTGGCGGCAAGGGTCACGGCGAAGTGGTCAAGGTGATGGCGGACGGCACGGAAAAGAAGTGTGCCTCCGCCGATATCATGTTTATGTTGATGTAAAGGATGCCGTCTGTCGTTTCACCGTCATTGCGAGCGTAGCGAAGCAATCCAGTCTCAAATCAAACTGGCTACCCCAAGTCGCCCCCTTACTCGCTCCTCCCCAAGTATCTGCTGTATCTCATAAATATCAGGCGCGACGCAGCGGCCTGCCAAAGCGCGGCGTATCACCGTGCTGACATCGCCGACGTGCCCCTTGTACATTTCAGGATTGTTCTTGTAATCCTTGGGCTTGGGGGCGTACCCATGTGCGAACGCCAGTTCTCTCACTTTTTCAAACCATCTGTCGCGGTCGTCCGCATGGTCGTAGCTTTCAAGGTAGCCCGTAAGCAAAGCACCCGCTTCCGACTCAGACATACCCTCTGGCAACGGGTCATCCATCCGAAAATACGCATCAAAAAAGTACGAAACAAAGTCAAACATCTGGGCGGCATAGACGAGGTCTTTGCGTGGCTTTTCGCCGGCTCGCCCTATGTCGAGCGCCGCTTCCAACACGTCCCTGCCCTCCAAAAGCGTAGCAAAAGCCTCCGGTTTTTCACGCTCTGCCCAGTCCAATACAAAGCCCGCAAGCTCCCCTGCCGGTATCCGCGCAAGCACATCACGTGAGATATTTTGCAGCTTGTCGAGGTCAAATAGCATCCCTGCCGAGCCCATCTTTTCCGTTGTAACCTCGAACACATTGCTGTCAACATCAGGATTTGACAGCCGCCATTCCTCGTAGTTCGAGTTGATGACGGTCAGCAGATATTCACGCACTGCGATCGGGTGATAGCCGTCGGCTATATAATAAGACAGCGCGGATTCTGGATCCGTCCGCTTTGACAGCTTGCGCTTGATGCCGCCGTCCAATTTCATCAACAATGCCGTATGGCAGTAGACTGGCGGCTCAAAGCCGAGGGCACGGAAAAGCGAGATATGTATAGGCAGCGACGACAGCCATTCTTCGCCGCGGACTACATGCGTGGTCTCCATCAAATGATCGTCTACGACGTGCGCGAAATGATAGGTCGGCAGCCCATCTTTTTTAAGTATGACGGTATCCAGGTTGTTGCGGGGCATTGTGAGCTCGCCGCGTATCCCGTCCGCCACGACTATGCTTTCGCCCTCGCAAGCCGCCCCCTCATGGTCTGCATTGAAGCGGATGACATACGGATCGCCGCTCTGGATTTTCTCCGCGACCAAATCCGCGTCCGCCCCGCGCCACTTGGCATAGGCGCCGTATATGCCTGGAAGCTCCTTGGCGGCCTCCTGCTTCTTGCGGATATCCGCTATTTCATCTTCCGTCAAAAAGCAGTGGTACGCCTTGCCCTCATCCAACAGCCTCTGTGCAAACCCATGGTATATCTCCCGCCGTGCCGACTGAAAGTACGGCCCATACGCCCCGCGTTCCACGACCACGCCCCCATTCGATCCACACTCCAATCCATTCCCATTCTGTCCACACTCAAATCCGCCCCCACAACCTTCCACGACCACGCTCCCACTCAGTCCACACCCGCAACATTCCGTAAGCCCGACCCCTTCATCAAACTCAATCCCGAAATACGCAAGCCCTCGTATCAGCTCCGAAACAGCCCCCTCCACCTCACGCTTCTGGTCCGTATCCTCGATACGCAGATAAAACACCCCGCCGCTCTGTGCAGCGAGCCTCTGATTGACGAGCGCCATAAAAAGATTCCCAAGATGTATAAACCCTGTCGGGCTCGGACCGAGCCGCGTTCTCATCGGCCCGCTATTCAACTATTCAACTTCCCAACTCTTTAGATAAGCCTTTTGATCCGTCGTGAGCGTGTCAATACGCACGCTCCACGCCTTGAGGTATGCGGCGGAGACCACGTTGTCGATCTCGTCCGACACGTCATAGACGCGGGCTTCAAGCTTCCTGCGGTTCTTGATGATGTATAGCGCGGTGTGGAATTGCACGGCGAAGCTTATGTCGATAATCTCCGCAGGGTGTCCGTCCGCGGCGGCTACATTGAGCAAGCGGCCCTCCGCAATCACATTGATGCGTTTCCCTTTTGTAAGCAGGAAAGTCTCGATATTCTTCCTCGCCTCGTAACGTGTCCTCGCCTTTTCCGCAAGCGTCGCGACATCTATCTCGACATCGAAGTGACCCGCATTGCCGAGCACCACGTCATTTTTCATAAGCTTCATATGGTCGTAAGTTATGACGTCCTTGCAGCCGGTGGCTGTGACAAAGATGTCGCCGAGCGGAGCGGCTGCCGTCATAGGCATCACGTCATAGCCGTCCATACGCGCTTCCATCGCCTTCACGGGGTCGATCTCCGTCACGATGACAGAGGCGCCAAGCGCCGCCGCCCGCATTGCGATTCCACGCCCACACCAGCCATAGCCCGCGACCACGACGGTCTTGGACGCAATGATAAGGTTCGTGTTGCGGAGCAGGCTGTCCCATACGGACTGGCCTGTCCCATAACGGTTGTCGAACAGATGCTTGCACTGCGCATCGTTCACGGCGAGCATCGGGAACTGCAGCTTCCCTTCGGCCTCAAGCGCCTTGAGGCGTACCACGCCGGTGGTCGTTTCCTCGCCGCCGCCCCAGACATCGCTTGCGAGGCTCTTGCACTTCGTATGGAGCGCATGGACGAGATCGCCGCCGTCATCAATCACGATGTTTGGTTTGTGCGACAGGCACATTTCGATATGCTTCGCATAAGCCTTTTGGTTCTCGCCGTGAATCGCAAAGACCGAGATAGCGGGAATGGCCCTGCCGCCATGGTCGTGTCGGTCAAGCGCCTTCGTCCGCCCCTTCGCAAGCGCGGCCGCCACATCGTCCTGCGTCGAAAGCACGTTGCAGCCCATCGCTGAGACCGTGGCTCCCGCCCATGTCAAGACGCGGCAGAAGTACGCCGTCTTCGCTTCCATATGGATGGCGAGGCTGATTTTCACGCCGTCAAGCGGCTTTTGCTTTTGCGGAATGTCCGCATACTTTTCTTCGAGCGCCCGCAACAGCGGCATGTGGTTTCTGACCCACGAGATTTTTCGCTCCCCCGAGGCCGCAAGCCCCAGGCTCTTGATATCATTTTTCTTATCCATGTCCGCAATTATACCACCAAAAACCGCATTTGTGCGTATTTGTGTCATTTGCAAAAATCATAGATTTTTGATTGTAGATGGTGCCGCCCTATGATGCCGCCCGTGCAGCCGCCAGTACACCGCCAGTGTTGCAAACACGATCAAGGCGCATAGGAAAAACATATTCGAAAACCCTGTTTTCGATGCAACGAACCCGAAAATCAAAGCACCTGTCCCCATGCCCAAGTCGGAAAAGATGAAGTAAGTTGACGTGATTTTGCCGAATTGCCGAGGCTCAGCGTATTTGACGCACACTGCCTGCCCAAGCGGCAAGATAGTGCCGTAGCTTGCCGCCACCATAAAAGCGGCCACGATAATCAAGACTGCCGCCGATGTCGCACCCGCGCCCGCCAAACCCAACACCACAAAGCTCGCCGAAAAAAGCATTATTGATGGGACAAAAACAAAATTCTCCCCTCGCTTATCGACTAGACGGCCGGCAATCGGCCTCGTGACCACTATGAACACGGAAAATATTACAAAGAAAATTGGGGCGACCCAAGCGATTCCAATGCGGATCGTATAGGTTTCAAGCAATGCGGGCAGACCCATATAGCACAGGCTTAGAAAGATAATCATCAGAGCGAGCGGCAGGGCGGATTTCTCAAAAAGGCCGCCGATGCTGAACTTGCCGCTCCTCGTAGCCTTCTCCCCGCCAAACGTCACAGGCACAAATCGTATGCACGCGAGTATGACAAACGCGACTATCGCAAGGACAAGGTTGACAATCCACAGCGTCTGGTACGAAAACGCCCCTATCACGTACATGGCGACCGGCGGCCCGACCGCTATGCCAAACGAAAAGCTAAGGGTGTAGAAAGCGATGCCCTCAGCCCTGCGGGCGGGCGGTATGAAGTCAATCACGGAAGTCGCCATCACGTTATGAAGGCAGCCGCAAACAATTCCGTGAAGCAGCCGCAACGCAAGCACAGACCCTAAGCTTCCCGGCAAGAAGTAAAGGACGCAGACGGCAGGGTGCAGGGCGCTTGCTATGAAGGCGAGCTTGCGACGTCCAATCCTGTCCATATAGTTCGCCGCGAAAAGCCTGCCGAATATCCCGCCCAGCATCGCTATGCTCGAAATGAACCCCGCCATCCCCTCGGACACGCCGAATGTGTTCATCGAATACACGGCCATCGTCGTGATAAGCGTATACATCACCATCGCCGCGAACCCGCCGGTCAGCATAGCGAGAATAAAATTCCGGTTCCAAAGCCTCTCCTGATCCATACCTACATTATACTCTCCCATTTAATAAATAGGAGCGCGAGTTTTTCTTCGGTCTTGGTAAGCTCGCCGTGCAATTCCGCCAAAAGCTCGTGGTCTGTCGAATTTGCGGGGTCGGCAAGGTCCGTTTCCAGCGACGCAATCTTGGTTTCCGCTTCGTCTATCGCCTGCTCGGTTTCCGCAAGCTGACGCTCTCTGCGCCTAAGGTCGGTTTCCGCCTCCTTCGCCAGACGGCGTTCGCGGGCGGCATCCGTTTCGGGTTTGTAGTTTTCGTAAGCGTCGGGCGGGGCGGCGAGAGCTTGGCTCTCAGAAGCGCGAGCCGCCCGCTTCTCGAAATAATAATCGAACTTGCCATGATAGTTTTCGAGACCGCTCGGTGTAAGCTCCATAATTCGGTCGGGCAGCGTCTCAAGCAGATAGCGGTCGTGCGATATGATAAGGAGCGTGCCGGGGAACTCCCTCAAAGCGTCTTCCACCACTTCCATCGAGGCGATGTCCAAGTGGTTGGTCGGCTCGTCGAGCAACAAGGTGTTTGCGCCCGAACGTATAAGCTTGAGCAACGAGAGCCGCGCCTTTTCCCCGCCCGAAAGCGTCTCGATACGCTGAAAGGCCTTGTCGCCCGAAAAAAGGAACGCGCCGAGCAGCTTGCGGTGCATCGTGTCATCCGAAGTCGGGAACGCCTCTTGCATCTCCTCTAGCAACGTGCGATCCCCTTTAAGGTTTTCCTGGTGCTGGTCATAGTAGCCCACGCGTACGCCGTGACCACGCTCAAGCCACCCTTCGTCCGCCGCCAATTTTTCCGAAAGTATGCGAAAGAGCGTCGTCTTTCCCACACCGTTCGCCCCCACCATGCACACCGTCTCCCCGCGCTTGATGTCAAAATCGACACCCTCGAACAGACGCCGCTCCCCGAAGCTCTTGCCAAGACCCTCCGCAAGCAGCACGTCATTCCCGCTCTTTCTCGATTCGGAAAAACGTATATTCATGCGCCGCCCCTCCGAATCGTGGGAATGCACAGCCTCTGGCCGCTGCTCACGCATAAGCTTCTTTTCCCGCGAGGCGGCGCGCTTCGCAAGCTTTTCCGTTCCGCGCTCCTTCATGTGACGGATCATATCCGCCTGTCTCTTGTACTCGGCGAGGTCTTTCTTGTAAGCCCTCTCGGCAGCCTCCAGGAGAGCCGCCTTCTTTTCTCGGAACGCCGAATAATTTCCGTTGTATGCCTTTAGCGCGCCGTCGCCCATATCGAAGATACGCGAGACCGTCCGGTCAAGAAAATAGCGGTCGTGCGACACCATCAAGATCGTTCCCTTGAAATGGCGGATGCGGCTCTCAAGCCACGCAAGCTTGTCGAAGTCCAGATGGTTCGTCGGCTCGTCGAGCAATAATATATCCGGCCGGCCGGACAGTATTTCCTCTAGCGCCCGTTTTGCGCGCTCCCCGCCGCTCCCGTCCTCAGGCGCCCCCTCACGGCTCTGCTTCAAATACCCGATTTTCAGTTCCTGATTTATGGACAGCCCGCCGCCGCTCGGCTCAAGCTCGCCGGCGATAAGCTTTAGCAACGTGGTCTTGCCTGCGCCGTTCGCGCCCACTATCCCGATGCGTTCCCCCGGCTCCGCAAAAAACGAAACGCCGCGAAACACCTCGTCCGCGCCGTAAACCATCCTCAAATCGTTTGCCGTAATTATATTCATTATATATAAGAGTTTATACCATAACCTAGATTGTTTCAAAGACTGTCCGTATCAAGACCATATAAAGCGCCAGCCCGGCGGCGATGCTTATCAGCATGTTTTTGAAGCGGACTTGGAGCAGAATCACGGCAACGGTCGAAATCAGTTCGGGAATCCCGTTCGGCCAAGCGACGAACTCGACATGCCTCATGCAATAAACTATCAGCATGGCAATGGTCGCACAAGGCAGCACGCCGCCGAGATAGCGGATGTATGACGGCGTGTGCAGATCCGATGGGAACAGGACGAAAGGAAGCCCGCGCGTAATCGCCGTCGCGCCTGCGATAATAAGTATCGTCAATACTATTTGCATAATGCTCATGGCAGTGTCTCGCTTTCCGTTGCCTTTTGCTTCGGCAATTTCTTCTCCAACGGACTACGGGCAATGGTCAGGACTACGATAAGCGCCGCCATTGCGGGCAGCAAAAACCGCTCCGGCCCGAAAACCAAAAGACAGATGGCGGAAGCGACCAGACCGATTATGCAGGGTATCCGATTGTGCTTTGCCCTAAGCTGCTCCACCACGATGGCGGTAAGGAAAGCGGTCATCACGAACTCGATGCCGGTCATGTCGAAACGGAGCTGCGAGCCGAGCAACGCGCCTATGATGCCGCCGCCTATCCAATAGCAGTGATTGAGCAGAGTAATGAAAAAGTAGAAAGTCCCGCGGCTGACATCCTTGGGCGGCTCAGTCGAGTAAAGCAGCGTAAAAGTCTCGTCCGTCATGCCGAACACGATATACGGCTTGTACTTCCCGATTCCCCTAAGCTTTTCGAGCATGGAGAAGCCATAAAAAAGATGCCGTGCGTTCACCATCAAAGTGACCAAGAAAACGGACAGCGGGGCAAAAGGCTCGGTCATCAAGCTGACAGCCACGAATTGCATGGCGCCCGCAAATATCGTGACGCTCATAAACCCTGCCCACAGAAAGCCGAAACCAGAGCTTTGAAGCAGGACCCCAAAGGCGATTCCCAAGAACAAATAACCCGTCAGGACAGGGATGGTGTAGGGGAAGGCGGCCTTTATCGCGGCTTTTGCGTTCATAGGCCGAGCCCTTCTGCACGTCCGCGGTACCATGTGCCGCAAGCCCCTTCCGCCGAGACCATACAAGGCCCGACCGCCTGCGTCGGCGTGCATTCCCCGCCAAAGAGCGGGCACTCATTCGGATCGATTCGCCCAAGGATGACATCCTCACAACGGCAAGTTGCTTGTTCCTCGTGGGACGCAAATCCGCTCGGCTGATCCACGCCACGCAAAAAATACCCCGACGCCGGCACCGTCCCAAGCCCCCTCCAGACCTCGTCCCGCACCTCGAAATGCCGCTCGATTACCGCCTGCGCCCTTGCATTCCCCTCTGCGCTCACCGCCTCCGCATACAGATTCCTCACACCGCCACGCCCCTTTGCGGCATCCTCCGCAGCCACACGTACAGCCGCCGCCAGACTCTTCCCCTCGAAACCCGCTACGACAAAGGGCTTGCCGTACCTCTCCGCAAGCGGCGAATATGCGTCCGCCCCCGTCACCACGCTCACATGCCCCGGGCAGATAAACGCATCCACTTCCTCCCCCATAGCGCACACCCAGTCTATCGCCGCCACCGCCGACTTCAGCGAAGTTATCAGTCTAAGGTTATCCACCCCCTGCGCCTCCGCCTCCTCAAGCAACAACCCGAAGGCCGGCGCCGTGGTCTCAAACCCGATGGCAGCGACCACAAACACGGTCTCCGGCTCACCCTTCGCCAACGCGATCGCATCGAACGGCGACCATAGCATCCGCACACGCCCCCCCACGCCCTTGGCGTCCGAAAGCGTCCGCTCCGTGCCCGGCACCTTCAGCAAATCGCCGAAGCAAAGCAGCTCATGCCCCTCCCGCATGGAAATCTCTATACATCTGTCAATATAGCCCGGCACCGTCACGCAGACAGGGCAGCCCGGCCCCGACACAAGCCGTATCTTAGGGGATAGAAAGCTACGTATCCCGCTCTTGAAAATCGCCGCCGTATGCGTCCCGCAGACCTCCATTATGCGGAGTGCCGATCCGTTATATTCTCGCAAAAAATCCAAGTCTGTCATGTCAGCAAAAAAACCTTACACCTCTACGCATTCCTACGCTTCCAAAACCAGTTCCCATGCCTCAAGGATGCCCCGTGCCTTCTCCGCATCCATCGCCTCTATCGCCATGCCCGCATGCACAAGCACATACTCCCCGATAGCCACATTGACAAGCCCGACATTGACCCTCGCGACATTCCCGCCGAAATCGACTTCCGCCGTCCTGCCCTCAACCCCGATCACCTTGCCCGGATACGCAACACACATACACTTTCCCTTTCACCGAACACACCTAATACGCCGAACATATCGAACCATTGTAACATTTTATCACCCCCCAGACGAACCGCCACCCCATACCAAGTGCCACCCCGCTTGACGAGAACACCAGTTCGGGGGTATAATTGACTATGGAAAGCAGCCAGAGCACAAGCGGATATGCAGTTTGAAGTTTTCAAACCATTTGTGCTGAGTATGAATGTGAGGATGATGTGATGGGCAACGAAAGAAAGAGCCTTGGCAAACCGAGGGATGGCGTGGTCATCCCCATGCCTCCTATGCAATCCGAAATGGATGCGACCTATTTTGAATTGCGCGATTCAATAGTTACACGAATAAAAGAGACACGACAACGATTCATTATGCAGGCAAACTTCGGTATGATTGAACTGTATTGGCATATCGGGAATGATATTTTACAGCGGCAAGAATCAGAGGGTTGGGGCGCAAAAGTGATAGACCGCCTATCTGCGGATTTGAAAGAGGAATTTCCTGAAATGGAGGGGTTCTCCTCGCGTAACCTTGGAAGCATGAAGCGATTTGCAGACACTTGGCCTGATTCCGCAATTTTGCAACAACCTGTTGCAAAATTACAATGGCGTAGCATACTGAAACTTCTCTCGAAATTGAAAGACAATGCAACAAGGGAACTATATGCGCAAAAGGCGCTCGAAAACGGATGGAGTAGCAATGTTTTAGACCATATGATCGATTTGCGCTTTGCCGAGAGGGAAGGTAAGGCTGTGACAAATTTCCCTACTGCTCTGCCACCGCTTGATTCAGATATGGCTGTGCAGGTGTTCAAAGATCCATATTTGTTTGATTTTATCGGTACGGCTGAAATGCGACGTGAAATAGAAGTAGAGCAGGCTCTTATCGCTCATATCGAAAAGTTTTTGCTCGAGCTTGGCCAAGGTTTTGCATTTGTTGGTAGGCAAGTGCATTTGGAAGTCGGCGGGGACGATTTCATAATAGATATTTTGTTTTATCATCTGAAACTTCGCTGTTTCGTCGTTGTTGAGCTGAAGGCACGCGATTTCAAGCCTGGAGATGTAAGCCAGCTGAGTATGTATCAAAATGTAGTGAATGACATTCTTCGGCATTCCGATGACAAACCGACAATAGGATTGTTGCTGGTAAAAGGAAAAAATCAAACGATAGTTGAATACTCGTTGGCAGGATATACAAATCCAATAGGAGTCGCAGATTGGCAAAATCAGCTTGACACCGCTATGTCGGAGGAAATCAGGTCTAGCTTGCCGACGATTGAAGAAATTGAAAGGGAAATGGAGTTTGCTATTGACCACGAACGCATTCAAAATAGTCTCTGACTTTAAAATGACGGGTGACCAGCCCAAGGCGGTCGATGACCTTGTTCGGGGCATCGAGGGCGGGCAGAAGTTTTTGACGCTGCTCGGCGCCACGGGCTCAGGCAAGACCTTCACGATGGCCAACGTGATAGAGCGTGTCCAAAAGCCTACCCTCGTCATTTCGCACAACAAGACGCTCGCCGCGCAGCTCTGCGGGGAGTTCAAGGAGTTTTTCCCAGAGAACGCGGTTGAGTATTTTGTAAGCTATTACGATTACTACCAGCCTGAGGCCTACGTGCCCTCGACCGACACCTATATCGACAAGGACGCGGACATCAACGACGAGATCGACAAGCTGCGGCACTCCGCTACGGCAGCGGTGAGCGAACGCAGGGATGCCCTCGTGGTCGCAAGCGTCAGCTGCATATACGGCCTCGGCGAGCCGGTCGATTACAAAACCCAGACCCTGTCGCTCCGGCCTGGCATGGAGAGAGGCCGTCGCGACATCCTCACCAAGCTCGTGGACATCCAGTACAAACGCAACGACCTTGGCTTCGACCGCGGCGATTTCCGCGTGCGCGGCGACACCATAGACATCTTCCCGGCGGGCGGCGACGCGCCGGTCCGCATAGAGCTGTTTGGTGACGAGATAGAATCCATCAAAGAGATAAACTACGCCACAGGCGAGGTGGTTGGGGTGCGAAGCCACGTCGCGATCTTCCCCGCCTCGCACTATGTCGCCTCGCCCGAAAAGATGGCGAAGGCCGTGGACTCAATCGAAAGCGAGCTTGAGGAAAGGCTTGCATTCTTCAAACGGCAGGGCAAGCTGCTAGAGGCGCAACGCCTTGAACAGCGTGCGCGCTACGACCTTGAAATGCTGAGGGAAGTCGGCACTTGCAAGGGCATCGAAAACTACGCGCGGCATATCAGCGGGCAGCCGCCGGGCTCACGCCCCTACACGCTTATAGATTATTTCCCGGATGACTTCCTCGTGATAATAGACGAGAGCCACGTAATGCTCCCGCAACTGCGGGCGATGTATGCGGGCGATCGCTCACGCAAGGAGTCATTGGTCGAGCACGGATTCCGCCTGCCGTCCGCACTCGACAACAGGCCTCTCAAATTCGAGGAATTTTTGGAGCTTGTGCCGCAATCGGTATTTGTGAGCGCAACGCCGGCAGAGTTTGAGAAAGAGGCGTCGGGCGGGGTGAGCGCCGAGCAAGTGATAAGACCGACAGGACTTGTGGACCCGGACGTAGAGGTGAGGCCGACCAAGGGCCAGATAGAGAACCTTATAGACGAGATAAACGATGTGGCCGAGGAGGGCGGGCGCGTGCTCGTCACCGTGCTTACGAAGAAGATGGCGGAAAGCCTTACGACCTACCTTATGCAGGCAGGCCTGCGTGTGCGATATATGCACTCCGACGTCCAGACCTTTGAGCGAATGCAGATAATCCGTGACCTCCGCAAGGGCGTCTTTGACGTGCTTGTGGGCATCAACCTTTTGCGTGAGGGGCTTGACATCCCCGAAGTCCGGCGAGTGGTCATACTCGACGCGGACAAACAAGGCTTTCTACGCAACGAGACTTCGCTTGTGCAGACCATCGGACGCGCCGCCAGAAACGTCCACGGCAAGGTCATCATGTACGCGGACGCCGAAAGCGATTCCATGCGTCGTGCCATTGGCGAAACAAACCGCCGCAGGGCTATACAAATACGGTACAATGAAACGAACGCCATCACGCCCCGCACCATAGAAAAGGCCGTACGCGAAGTCATCGAGGCCACCAAGGTCGCCGAGGCCGAGGACGTCTGGTACGAGGCACGGAGCAAAAACGAAATGACGCACAAGGAGCGGCAGGAGTATGCCAAGCGGCTCGAAAAGGAAATGAAAGACGCCGCTACAAAACTTGAGTTCGAGCGCGCAGCCATACTCCGCGACCGCATAATGGAACTTAAAGCAACATGAAAATTATAGCGATTATTATTGCAATATCAATGGCAATTTCAGCCTGTGGCGGCGCACCCCCTGCAGAGCCGCCTGCACCCACTCCCGCCCCGCCGTCCGCACCCCCCGCCCCGCCCCACATCGACGAGCCGGAGGACCCCCCGCCAGACTTCAGCCACCTAACATTCGTCTCCACGGACACGCAATTCCAGGATGACTGGGCTCTCGTCAGGGACGCAAGGGGATATATGCAGATGGTGGAGGACGGATTTGACAGCGAACTGGCCGCCGGGCTGATGGCAGATATCGCCGACATCCTCGAACAACGCAACATCCCATTCGTGTACGTCCTGCCGCCCCCGCGATTCGACATGGATGACCTCCCGATGTCGCAGGATATTGACTTTTTCGGGCAACGCCACGAAAGCTTTGTCGATGCATTGAAGCAGACCGACATCGACGTGCTCGATGTGCAAAAGGAGCTTGAGGCCGCAGGCGAGCCACACCTCTACCCGTTCAAAACGGATCTCCACCTTGAAACGGCAGGGGAGTTCCGCACCGCGATGCTGCTCGCCGACAAACTCGGATCGCTAGGCGTCGAGATCAAGGACAGAAACATCGCATTCAACGAGGGCAGCTACATAGTGGAGCCGTACGCTTTCAGGGGGTGGATACCCCGTTGGTCTGATGACCCGCGCCCGATAGAGGATGACGTGTTCGAGATTTGGCTCCCGGAGTTCGACACACGCCTGACGCTCGAAAACCCAAGCGATGACATCGTGAAGCAAGGGACGTTCCAGGAGACGGTGATGAACGGCAAGGAGAAAGACGAATCGCTTACGCAGGACCCGAACACAAACTGGGTCACAAATTATATGCAGTGGCCAAGCCCCTATTACACCATCGAAAACCATATGAACGAGGGCGGCGCCAGACTGCTCGTGCTGCTTGATTCCTACCTGATGCGGGCGGTCGCGTACTTCTCGCTTGGGGTGGGGCACATCACCATCATCGACCCCAGAGAGGAGGGCGGCGTGGGCCATCTGAACGATGCGATTTTCAGCGGCGACTACGACGCCGTGGTCATCGCCGCCGGTGTGAGGGATTTTTTCCACAGTTTCGCATTAGAGCACCATTGACAAGTTATTTTCCATTTCAAAAATAATTTGCATTTTTCACAAGTTATTTCTATAATGAAAAACATGGCGGAGGTGCGAAAATGAACGAATTGATTGGGCGAAAGGAATATTTAGAGCAGCTCGCCATGTGGCGGGACGAAAAAGTCATAAAAGTCGTCACTGGCGTCCGCAGATGCGGCAAGTCGACGCTGCTTGAATTGTTTATAAGTGCGCTGAAGGAGGATGGTGTCTCCGATAAGCAAATTGTGCTCGTCAATTTGGAGGACGAGGGTTTTTCGGAGCTTTTGGACTACAAGAAGCTGCATAAATATGTGGAGACCCGCATGGCAAAAGGCAAGCGAACATATGTATTCATAGACGAGGTCCAAAACTGTGTGGATTACGAAAAAGCGGTTTCCAGCCTGCATCTCAAAAAAAACCTCGACATATACATCACGGGCTCAAACGCATATATGCTGTCCGGCGAATTGGCTACCAAGCTTGCAGGCCGCTATGTTGAGATTGATATGCTGCCACTCTCTTTCAAGGAATATGGCGAGGCGGTAAGCATCGAGGACAAGCGGAAGCGTTTTGCCAGTTACATGGATATGGGCGCCTTCCCCTATTCGACCAAGTTTGCGGACAATTCGCTTGCTCACAGCCAATATCTTGAAGGCATTATCAACACAGTGCTTGTCAAAGACATAATGACGCGAAAAAGGTTGAGCGATGTCACCTTGGCGAAGTCGATAGCAAGGTTTCTGAGCAGCAGCATAGGAAGCCCCGTTTCCGCCAAGCGGATTGCGGACACCCTCACATCCGCCGGTCGCCCAACAGGGGCGGCCACAATTGACATATACCTTGAGGCACTTGTCGACAGCTATTTGTTTTATAAAGTGCATCGCTACGATATCAAGGGGAAAATGAATCTCAAAACCGAGAGCAAGTATTATATTTGCGACACCGGCCTGCGGAATATGATACTCGGCACTACAGGTCAGGATATCGGCTACCAAATCGAAAATATCGCTTTCCTGGAATTGTTGAGGCGTGGGCATACAATAAACATCGGCAAGGCGGGTCGCGACACAGAGGTGGATTTTGTAGCTGTCCGCGACAAGCAGACCGAATACTATCAGGTGTCGGCCTCCGTACTTGACGAAAGCACATTGGAACGCGAGCTTAGGCCGCTGCGGCAGATAAAGGACAATCACCCCAAATTCCTGCTTACCCTAGATGAGTTTTCATCCGACCATGACGGCATACAGCAGATTAATTTAATTGATTGGCTGTTGCAATGAACATACGTTTGCAATTTCCTTCGTTATATAATACAATAGAACGCACAGCCAAGGAGACGGTGATATAGATAAATGAAAGAATTGATAATAAAAGGGGCATCGGAGCATAACTTAAAACACATCGACGTGCGGATCCCGCGCGACAAGTTCGTTGTATTGACTGGCTTGTCGGGCAGCGGCAAGTCCTCGCTCGCGTTCGACACCATATATGCAGAGGGGCAGCGGCGATATGTCGAGAGCCTGTCGGCTTACGCCCGCATGTTCCTTGGGCGCATGGACAAGCCAGACGTGGAGCTTATCGAAGGGCTTTCGCCCGCTATCTCCATCGACCAGAAAACGACCCACAACAACCCGCGCTCGACGGTCGGCACCGTCACGGAGATACACGACTACCTGCGCCTGATGTACGCGCGTATCGGCGTGCCTCACTGTCCTGTGTGCGGGCGCGAGATAACGTCGCAGACCGTCGACCAGATTGCTGACGCTTTGGCGGCGTACCCCGCAGGGACGCGTATCACCCTGCTCGCGCCCGTCGTTCGTCTCCGCAAGGGCACCCACGAAAAGGTGCTTGAGACCATCCGCAAGGAGGGCTTTGTACGCGTCCGCGTGAACGGCGAGGTGCTGACGCTCGGCGAGGACGAGATATCCCTCGACAAAAACTACAAACATACGATAGAGATCGTCGTCGATCGCATAATAATAAAAGAGGACGTCATAGGGCGGCTTGCTGAATCCATAGAGACGGCCTTGGCGCATGGCGAGGGCTTGGTAGCCGCCCAGATAGATGATACAGAACGTATGTTCTCCACAAAGCTCGCCTGCCCTGAGCACGGCGTCAGCATCGAGGAGCTTGAGCCGCGAATGTTCTCATTCAACTCGCCGTTCGGCGCGTGCCCTGTCTGCAACGGCCTCGGCTTCATTCAGCAGATAGATCCCGCCCTTATCCTTACGCAGCCCGACAAAAGCATCCTGAACGGCGCGCTCGCAGGCATATTCGCAAGCATGGAGTTCTCTGGCTTCTACCGACAGATGATAGACGCGCTCGCCACCGAGCAAAACGTGGACCTCTCGCTTCCGTGGGATGAACTCCCCGAAAAATTCAAAAAAGAGGTGCTTTACGGCACGGGCGGACGCCACCTGAAATACACCTACAAAAGCCGCACCACAGGGCGAATCTCCCATATGGACCACCCCTTTGAGGGCGTCCTGACCAACCTCGAACGCCGATACCGTGAGACCGCTTCCGAATACATACAGGAAAAGATGGAGCAATACATGAAGCTTGAGCCCTGCGGCACTTGCGGCGGCAGACGCCTGAAGCCGGAAGTCCTTGCCGTGACCGTCGGGGGCAAAAACATCGCCGAGCTCTCCGACATGAGCGTACGCACCGCCGGCGATTTCATCGAGGAACTAGCAAAGGGTCTCGGCGAAAAAGATGCCGCCATAGCGAGGCAGATACTCAAGGAGATACGTGCAAGGTTTTCGTTCCTCGTCAACGTTGGGCTCGACTATCTCACGCTTTCCCGCAGCGCAGGCACCCTCTCAGGCGGTGAGGCGCAGCGCATACGCCTCGCCACGCAGATAGGCAGCGCCCTCGTCGGCGTCATGTACATACTCGACGAACCGAGCATAGGCCTCCACCAAAAGGACAACGTAAAGCTCTTAAAAACCCTCCGTGACCTGACCGACCTCGGCAACACCCTTATCGTCGTCGAGCACGACCAGGAGACGATGGAGTGCGCCGACCATATCATCGACATAGGGCCAGGGGCCGGCATACACGGCGGCGAGATAGTGGCGCAGGGCACGATAAAGGACATCATGGCGTGCAAAAAATCCATCACAGGCCAGTTCCTTTCAGGCAAGCGAAAAATCGAAGTCCCAAAGACAAGAAGGCCCGGAAGCGGAAACAATATAGTCGTACGCGGTGCGGCCGCCAACAACCTCAAAGGCATCGACGCAGCCTTCCCGCTCGGCAAGTTTATCTGTGTCACGGGCGTGTCTGGCTCGGGCAAGTCATCCCTTGTCAGCGAGATACTTCACAAGGCGCTCGCAAAGGACGTCAACCGCGCGCATACGCAGCCAGGCCCTCACGCAGGCATCGACGGCGTGGAGTTCATAGACAAGGTGATAGACATAGACCAGGCGCCCATCGGTCGCACCCCACGGTCAAACCCCGCCACCTACACTGGGCTGTTCACGCCCATACGCGACCTGTTCGCCGCTCTGCCCGAATCAAAAATAAGGGGCTACGAAAAAGGGCGGTTCAGCTTCAACGTGAAAGGCGGCCGCTGCGAGGCTTGCAAAGGCGATGGCATCATCAAGATAGAGATGCACTTCCTGCCGGACGTCTACGTCCCCTGCGAGGTATGCAAGGGGCGGCGCTACAACCGCGAAACACTGGAGGTGAAGTACAAAGGAAAGAACATCTACGAGATACTCGAAATGACAGTCACCGAAGCACACGAGTTCTTCAAGAACATACCCCAGGTGCATCGTCACCTTACGACGCTTGCGGACGTGGGCCTCGGCTATATCAAGCTCGGTCAGCCCTCGACGCAGCTTTCGGGCGGAGAGGCGCAGCGTGTCAAACTCGCCACGGAGCTATCGAAAAGAAGCACGGGCCGCACGTTTTACATACTCGACGAGCCTACGACAGGGCTTCACTTCGCCGACGTCGAAAAACTTACCGAGGTTCTTGACCATCTTGTCGACAGCGGCAACACCGTCGTCGTCATAGAGCACAACCTTGACGTCATCAAAAGGGCGGATCATATCATAGACCTCGGCCCGGACGGTGGCGACCGTGGCGGCAAGATAATCGCGGAGGGCACCCCCGAACAGATTGCGAAAGCCAAAAAATCCTACACAGGACAATTTCTGGCAAAAATCCTCACCCCTTAAAACCCCCTCCGAGTCCTTAAAACCCCCTCCGAGTCCTTAAAACCCCCTACTTCCCCCTATCATAAGCCATTTGTGCCACTCCCAAAAACTCCTCAAGCCCAAACGCCTCAAACTCGGCCAAGTACCTCCCCCACTCCGCATCGTCAAAAATGTCCCGTGCCCCAGTTATAAAATCGGCCGCCGCCTCTTTTACATGAGCCTCCACCCGAGTCCGTATACCCTGCACCTGCCGCTCTTCCTCAGGCGTGTATATTAGCACCCCAACATACTCATCCGGCTCAAAACCTTGATAAAGAAGCGCTGTTTGCGCATTTATATATTCCCCGTCCGTCGTGTTCCCGTCCCACGTCACGCCGCCGGAGTATTTGGGGCGCGACACATAGGGCCCAATTTGCATCAAGTGTTTGTTTTGCTTGGTATTCCAAAGCTGGTTGATGATGTGGACGGTCGCCGGCGTTCCGTATATGCTCACATCCCCATCCCCTGCAAAGTCCCAGTCCACCCCGTATTCCCCATACCTGCCCATCAGGCTGGCCTCCTCGCTCAGCATCAAATCGAACAACTTAAAAACTTCTTCCGGGTGTTCGCATGCCGTCGTGATGACGCCGTTTGGCTTCGGCGTGGGCGTCCAGACCGTCGTCAGCTGCACCCCTTCCGGCCCCATTATTGGCGCTATTCCCACGTACCGCTCCATCAGCTCCGGCGAGTTTTGCAGCACCGTAAACGTGATGCCTGGCGACAAAAACGCCCCGAGCACGTCCCGCTCGTCGTTCGCCATCTGTTGGAGTTGCTGGTCGTCCTGCGAAAAACTTAGCGGCGAGTACAGCCCCTCGTCGTACAGCCCCCGCACATACTTCAGCGCCTCCCGCCATTCGTCCTGCTTCGGCGCAAACACCACCTGCCCGTCCACCGGCACAATCCGCGAGCTGTTTGTGTCGTTGTAAATGAAAGCGTTTATAAGCCAGTCGTATGGTTGTTTTGAATAAAATTGGTCGGTTCCGGCCATTGGTATGCGGTCCGGGAACTCGTCACGGAAGGCTCGTAGCATGGCTTGGAATTCATCCGTCGTCCCTGGGGCGCTCAGCCCGAGCGCGTCGAGCCATCCCTTGTTCACCCACATAAGCTGACGATACCTTGTGATGATGGACGAGGAAAACCCAGGCATGAAATATATCCGCCCATCCGCCGAGGTCATAAAAGTCTGAATATTGTGCTCGGGGAGCTCCCCATACAATTTTTTCAGATGGTACCCGTGTTTTTCGATAAGCCCGTCAAGCGCGAGAATCACCCCCGCCTCGCCGTGCTCTTGGATATTCGGGCTTCTGAAAATATCGTGGCTGTCAAAGCCGATATACGCACACGGAAGTCCTTCGCGGCTCTCTAGCTGCTGCCTCACAATCTGCTCTGCATCCTCCGCAGGCAGCCACGTCATTTCGATCTTCAGCCCCGTCTGCTCCTCCAGCCAGAGCTTGTACAAGTTTGTGTCGAAGTCCTCTATATAATTGTTTTGCGGCGCGGTAAGACGCACGACAATCCGCTCGTCCTCGCTGCCCGCAGGCTCTGGCGCACAACCGGCAAGCCCGCAGAGCAAGGCGGCGCATATAAACACAGTCAAAGCTTTACGAAAACCCCGCATATCATACCTCGCCTGCATTATATCCTTATCACTTTAACGTACCGTCCAACACTTCTTCGACATTTCTGCCGCTGTACATGATTCGGATGATTGTCACGACTTCGGTTGCATCGTCCGCAACATAGAAAATTGCAAAATTCCCAGAGTTCTTTCTTCTAACTCCACGCGAATGCCAAGGCTCTTTTCGCAGAATCGGACAGCCTTTTGGAAGTTCTTCGATTCTGTCAATGGAGTCCATAAGCTTGCTTGTTATCCGTTTTGCGGCATCAGGAGCAAATAGAGTGTGCGCAATATATTCGTGAATACTTCGAATATCGTACTCTGCTTGCTCTGTAATATAAGTGCGCCAAGCATTCATAGATTGTAGCCCTGTTTAACATCAGAGAATACGTCCTTCTTTGTGCGGACGCGTCCTTTTTTCAAATCCGCGTAGCCCTTTTCGAGTTCTGCATCGAGTGTTGCCACATCAAGTGCGCCTATGGCAACGGGTGCGGCAGGTGACAGCTTCACTTCAAATGGAATTCCACGCTGCATAACAATTTGCTTCAAAAAGATATTGATGGCATTTGACAGCGGTACCCCAAGCTCGCCGAGTATGCTTTCTGCTTCTTGCTTCAGCGAGGGCTCGACCCGGGCAAATATACTGGATGTCTTTTGCATTATACTTTCCTCCTGCGAACAGTATAAGCCAATGTATATACAATAGCAAGCAAAACGGGGCAGCCGAAGGCCGCCCCTATCCAATCCATCCTACACCTCCGCTTCGTACGCCACCGCCCCTGTCATCACGTCAATACTTAACCGTACGGCGGTGGATGTCCTTGTGCCGCGCACGTTCCCTTGCAGCTGCGCGTAGATGAAGAACTTCCCGTCATCGAGTTTCAGGTACGGGCGCAGGTCGAGCCTGTTCGTCGCCTGCACGAAGAACATCCCGTTGGTCGATACGTTTATGCGTGACTTTGTGGTGTAGCCCATAATGCGGAACTCGTCCGGCACGTTGCGGTTGACGGTGAGGACGCCCGTGTTCACGTTGTAGACGAACAGGCCGTTCGGTCCGCCGAGCAGACTTGTGACGTCCGTTTCGTCGTCTGGCCCACCAAAGGTGATGTCCCTGGGGGCGGCAAGGCCGTCACGGAACCTTGCGTTGGCTCCGCTGCCTGTCAGGGGGCTGCTCATAAGCGAGTAGGGCTGCGTTAGGGTGGCGGCCTCCCGTAGGTAGATGAAGGCGCTTGCCCAGTCCTCGCGTATCGGCATGGCGGTGCGCGTCACGCGTGTCCATCCGCCGTTGGGCATGCTTGCTGTGATGCCGTCGAGCAATGTCTTCGTCCCCAATGTCCCGTCGATAATGCCGGACTGTATCTGCCCCTGCAAGGTGTTCGCGCCCTCGCCGGTCGTCGGGAGCGTACCGTCCAGCTTGACGATAAGGTACTCCTGCGAAGTCCTTGCGGTGAAGGTCATCGTGTTGGCGTTGACCTTGGGGTATGCCGTGCGGTTTCGCACCTTGGGTATCCTGAACTGCCCCGATGCCGCCCCCGCCCCGATAGTGCTGTCGATGGCAGCCCTGCGTATCCTGAACTGGG
>WRMW01000017.1 GCA_009776955.1 Clostridiales bacterium
TCTCGCTTACGCCAGACACGCTACCGCCCTCATAGTCGTATTCGACCCTATAGCCCGTCCAGTCGGTGGCGGACGTAAGGTAGCCTGCTGAGTTGTATGTGTACAGCGATTCCCTGCGCTTCGCACCGGCTTCCGCAGGGTACTTGATGCGCATAAGGTCGCCTTTGCCGCCTTTGTCATACTCATACATCACGTCGCCCCCCAGTACGGGGTCGCTGATCCTGTCTATCCTGCCGTTCTTGTAGCTGATGTCTATGCTGACGCCGGCGCCGTCCGTGACGCTTTTTATGCGCTGCCTGATCAAAGCGTCGATTTCATCGATGCTGGCGTTGAAGGCTTTGACCTTTGACTGGCTGTTGAACGGGACCCTTGCCCTGTCAAGCCTTGCGAGCCGATCAACCCTTGGTGCGTTCGGATTGTTGCACAGCCATGCCAGATTCGTCTTTACCCTGTTCAGGGCGGCGTGCATCGTCCTGTCCCTGCGAATGAAGGGGTCATCCCTTTCTATCTGCAACACCAGGTCGTACATCCACATGAACTCGTCCGTGAAAAAGTCGCGGCCATAGTCGCTGTATTCGCTTGGGTTGTTGCATATCCTGCGATACTCGTTTATCCACCAGAACAGCTCGTCCCAATGCTCGTCCTTCAGCCTTTTGTGATCCGAAGGCACATTGGCCCAGGTCACGTCGTCGGCGGCGCTGAGGGTCTTTGAGCCTTCGTAGTACAGCTTTTCGCCCGTCGCTTCACCGTATGCTATCTCTATCTCGTTGATCTCCCTTTTGGCCTTGTTGGGGTCCTTGCCGTCCTCCCGCCCGTTTGCGTCCCTTATCAAGCCCAGGTTTCCTGCCCTGTTGAAATACATATGGAGGTTGCCGCCTTTGTCCACGATCTTGAGCGGATATTTTTTGGCCATATCGTTAGGGGCGTTTGACCTGACAGGCACCACATAAAGCCCAAGCCCGTCCTCGTCCGCCGCTGCGCCGTTGTCGGCCTTCACCTTCCGCTCGGCGCCGTTCTCGTAGTACGATACATCCTGCCGCTTGAAGAAATGCTTCGTCCCATCGCCGTCCACCCATACATACGGATACTTGTTCGTGTCAGCCTCGCCCACGGGTATCGTGAGCGTCTGCTGGTAGTTCAGCTTCCATCCCCTCCCCGCACCGGTGAACGTGAGCGGGTTCATCGCCCCATACCATACTTCGTTGCCGTTGTAGATATGCTCCACGGAGGCCGGCATGCGACCGCCCGGCGTCGCCGAATCGCTGTGTACGAACGTGAGGTTGCCCGCATAGTCGTTCACATAGCCCGTGCCTGCGCGGCCGATGCTCTGGCTGTGCGTGGACCAGCGCCCGTCAAGCCCGCTCACGGCCCTGTACGTAAGCGTAAGGAACGCCGTGCGCGACGGGACGGCCATCTCCGTGAAAGTCTTCTTGGCCGTGTTGTACGGAACGAATTTGAAGCTGAGCCAGCCTCCCAAGCCTGCGTGAGCGCCATGCGCAAGCAACTTTGTCAGGCTGAATGCGGCGATGCCGCCGGCCTCCGGCACCGTCGCGAAGTCAAGCACCTGCGAATCGGACCTCTCATCATCGCTGCCCCATTCGTCGCGCTCGTCGACGATGGCCACCATCTTGGTTACGCCTTTCCGCTTGCTTGCGACTCGCAGCGTGGCCTTGCTTATCGCTGCGCCTGAGAGCTCCGGAAAAGCGTCGAACACCAGCCCCGTCTCGCAATAGACGTCTATCTTCTGCTTGAAGCCGTATTCATCGGTTATGGTCTCCTTCTTCACGCCTGCGTGCATGACGCCGTCGCTGTGGTCGCTTATTACCGTGGCCTTGTCCTCGTTGTCATAGTGGGTGCAAAGCGTTTGGAAGCTGCTGCCCAGGGTGTTCTTCTTGCGTACGCTCAACACAGGGTCTATGGTCACAGGCATGGCCCTCTCCGCATCGTTTATCCAACCGGCGTCCGCTGTCACGTTGAAGATGTAAAGGGTAGGCGCGCCTGGCTCCTGAAGCTTGCGCCTCAGCGCGCGGCCGCGCTCCTCCCTTCTGCGGCTATCGTCCGCAGGCAGGTTGAGGTTTACGTCCTCCTCCTCCTCGTCCCACGGCGTCGGCTCCGCCTCATGGTCTTCGTAATAGTCCTCGTGGGCGGTGTCCGGCACGTCGTCCTCCTCTATGAGGTTCGGGTCCGTGGCGTCTGGAGAGCCTACAGGGTCGGATTCGCCTCCGTCATCCGACATGCTTTCGAGACCCGGCTCATCTGCGGGGTCTGGCTCGTCTGTGGGATCCGGCGCGTCTGCCTGCCCGGCGCCGAATATGCCTGCCGTGCCGCTGAAGGCTACCGCCTGGCTCATGGACGCCATCGTGTTCATGGAGCTTCTGGCCAGATGCGGCGTCTGGGCCTCGGCTATCGCCGCCTCGGCGTCGGCCTTGGCCGCAGCCGCCTCGTCCGACACCGGCTCGAGTATCCACTCTATCTCCTCGGGCGTGAAGTCTGAAAACAGGGACATGGGCTCCAGGGCGAGCATACGCATCGCTTCGGGTATGAGCATTTCCTGCAGGTTGGCCAGATTATGTATAGGCCGCAGGTCAAAGCTCACCGCGCTGCTGTACGCACCGTCCTCGTCATGCATGAACGGCGCAGGCAGCACATACCTTACCTCGCCTGTGGACCTGTCGGCGATCTCTATCGCGCCATGCGTGTTCAGGCGCGCCTCAAGGCCTGTGAGCGAAAGCGCGAAAGAGTACCTGTAGACGCTCTTGCCGCCTTCGCGCACTATGATGTTCTCCTTTATCCCCGAATTTGTCGGGACATACTGAAAGTCTACGCCCGCCCTTTCGTTGCTGAACGTGATTTCGGTCTCGGGCCTCTCTATCTCGATGAATGCGTGCTCGTCGTCAGGCAGATCGGGCGTCGGCGCCGACGGGTCGCCTGGCGGTATCTCGACCGCTTCCGCGCTCAGGCTGGGCACTGTGGTCGCCGATTTGTTGTTTCCCGTGCTTTGCCACTGCTCCAGATAGTCGAGCGGGTCGTATATGGGGCTGAAGCTTATGGCAAGGCCGTCCTCCTCAAGCGCGACCATGTTGTTCTGGTCAGCCTCCTGCGCTATTCGCAGTTCAAAGCTGTTCGCCGCGTTCACGAACTCAGGGACCGTGACCGTGCCGTCATCGGTGTCGGTCGCAAGGTCAGGGTGGTCCTTCGTGTCATACTCGTTCAGGGCGAGCTCAAGGCTGTTGTCGATCTCCGCCCATTCGCCTTCCTCGTCCATATAGTGGACCGGCTCCGAGAATATGACCTTCTCCATGGTTCCGTCGCTCATCATGTACTGCTTCACATCCATTTCGCGAAGCGTGGACAATTCTTCTATTATGTATGGCTCGTCGTAGACGATAGGGTCGTCCGGGTCGGGGTCTGTTATGTCCTCGAAGGACTCGTACATTTCCTCGGGCGGGTCCGTGTCGCCGTACGCCGCGCCCGGAAAGAGCGCGAACACAAGCGCCGCCGCCACGAAGATCGCTGTCCAGCCTGCTCGTTTTCCGGCTCTCATACCGTACATAAAAGGCGCCCCTCTCTCTGCAATGCGCTCTCTGGCCAGCACAAACAAATCACGGGCACAGTATACCACGCCCTGTAACGATTTTGTAAAAAAACGCGTTTTTTGATATCATTACATTTGAGGTGAACGTATACAATGAGGGTAGAGAAGTTTCTGCACAAAGCAATTGCATGTACGCTGGTGCTTGTCTTGGTGGCGACGGCCGTGCCGTTGCAGGCAGCGGCGGAAAGCGTCGGACATGAACCTGCCGAGGGGCATATCCTCGACGAGGTGCGCACATCCTTCGTTGAAGCCCATGCTGAAGAAACTGCAGACCTAGAAGCCATAGAGATAGACGCAAGCCGCTTGGAGCATATGGAGCAGGAGTACGAGGAGCCGGAGCCGCCTTCAGGACTCAGCGCCCTTGCAGACAGAGAGCCCTCGTATGCCGGCCCGTTCGAGGTCGGCGACACAAGGATGTTCCGAACCCGAACAGGGGCAGGCTCAGCCCAGGACAAATGCATCGCCGCCCATATGCTCGGGCGGAGCGCCCATGTCAATGTGTGGGCGCTGGACGATGACGACTACCACGAAAAGACCGGCACGGCGCACGACGCAAGCTGCCGCCTGCCTGACATAAGCACGGCATACGCCCAGAACATCGCGACCATGTTCGACCCCATCTACGCACGGATGACAAGCGCAGGAGGCTTTGCCCCTCACGCAGGCACGATGGCGTATCCAGGCTCCGCCAACCTGCCTGCGGTAGGCGACCTTGGCGGCGACAGCAGGGTCAATTTCCTGCTCTACGACATCCACGGCGACGGCGGCGGCGGTGGCGGCTATACGCCAGGCTTCTTTTGGGCGACCGATTTCTTCACCTACTCCAACGATGGGACCGACATCAAACCTGACGGCTGGAACGGCCCGGACAATCGCAGCTTCGCAAACGGCCTTGACATGCTCCATGTCGACATCGGAGAGGGCCAAGGGTTCAACGCCCTCAAGATCGACGCCACGGAAGGCGAAAGGCTTTCCATCTATTCCACCCTTGCGCATGAGTTCCAGCATATGCTTTTCTACATCCACTTCGGCATATACGACCCGGACGTAGGCGGCAGGACGTACACCTGGCTCAACGAGATGCTGAGCGAGCTCGCCGGCACTTATTTCGTGCATGAAGGGGCGGAAATAGTCCCTGTCGAACGTATGTTCCATGGGGCCGCGAACATCTACCCGCCCGGCTCGTCAGGCTATAGCGACTTCCTCAACTTCGCCTCATCCAAAAGCATAAGCATGGCGAAGTTCTTCGCTATGCTTATGTACAAGACATACGGCACTGCGTTCGCAAGCGGCATCTATGACGCGATAATGACGTCCTATCCGACGGCAAGCGACGCCACCGAGCGGGCATACCACAGGAACAGGATATCGGCGGACGGCCACGACAAGACCGTAGGGAGCCTCCTTCAGGCCGCCACCGGCATCGGAGTCGGCGATGACACGCTGCACCTTGCTTACGCATTGTTCATGGAAAGCTTTGCTGCCGACGGAGGCCTAGTCCGTACGGGAGGAAGCTCTGTGCAGACCACGAAGATCGTCGAAAACACGCAGGCATGGTCAAACCTCTGGGCCGTCCGTCCTTCCTTGGGCAGCCCATCCTTCAATTCAGGGGCCGGCCTCAACTACAACCTTTCCTCATATGCGCCCGCCCCCGTGCTGCAAAGCGGGGACAGAGCCACTCTGAACGGCTACGGCGCAGCGGTGCCGGCAAGGGGACCCACCCACGAAATGCTTTTCAGGCTCGACGGGGCGGGGGCGGGGACCATCGCCACGCCGATCCTGACCATCAGCCTTGAGGACGCAAGCGAAGGAGCCTTGTACTATCTTGCGGTTCCGAGGTCAGCGACGCCGCCTGGCTCTGCAGGCGCGGACATCCACCCGCTGAGAAAGGACGGCGGCGACAATGTCATCAACACATACAGCGGCACTGCGTACCTTTTCGTCTCGTCATTCTATCAAAGCGTCGACACCGAGCTCGCGTTCTCGTGGAGCGAATCCGACCCTGACGAATTGACAGGGCTGGCCACCATAGCTCCCACCGCTCCGAGATACGGCGACACGCTGGAAGTATGGATCAACAGCGGCAACAGCGACTTCTACGACTACCAATGGCGCGTGGACGGCGTGCAGGCAGGCACGGGAGCAGACACATATGAGATCGTCGCATCAGACATAGGCAAGGTCATAACGGTCGATGTGACCTCCCCCACAAAGAGCGGCGTGCTGACAGGGCGGACGACACCGGTGGGCAAAGCCATAAACCCGTATGTAGCCGCGCCGCCGACCCCGGCCGAAACAGACGCCTACAGAATATCGCTGGCGCACACGGACGGCTACGAATACTCAAACGGCGGCTTCATTTGGCAAGACAGCCCTGTTTTCACAGGCCTGCAGGCCAACACCTCATACCTTTTCTACCAAAGAGTGAAGGCGACCGCCACCCATACGGCGTCGGACATGAGCGTCGCAATGCAGACAAGCACAATGCCGCCGCTTACGAACGAAGATGCCGTGGCCGAGACCAAGGCCGCACTGACATGGAACGCGATAAGGGGCGCAAACCTTTTGGAATCAGATGTGGCGACAGACCTCTCGCTGCCGCTCATAAGCGAGTACGGCGCCTCTATCTCGTGGTCGTCTGACCATGAGGCCGTCTCGCCCGCAGGCAGGGTGACAGTGCCCGTCTTCGCCTTCGGGATGTACGACATCGCCGATGCCCATATAACGCTTACGGCGGTCATCACCAGGGGCTCGGCTACAGACACGGTGGTGTTCAACCTAACCGTACTTGCGGTCGTGGTCGACGGCTTCACGCCTGTGAACGGCATACATTACACCACCACGCCTCTCAACCCCGAGGGCTGGACCAACCGCGATTTCGTCATAACCGCAAGAGCCGGCTACTCCCTTGGCCTGGTCGGCGACCCTGCATCAGACACATGGCTAAGCTTCCTGGCCTATACGGTGGAGACCCACGACGGCAACGTCGACTTCTATATGCGGGACATGCTGACGGGCGAGATATCCCAAATGTCCTCCGAGGCGTACAAGATCGACCGATCCTTGGTTCCGGGCGACCCTTCGCGCATCATCCTCAAAAACTATCTTGTTCTGAATGTCGGCGAGGATAGCGACCTTGACGCCAGGGCATGGCCTGACGCCACCGCGGAAGTCTCCTTGGCGGCGCTGAACGCCGACGTGGACGACCCCGTGGCGACGGTGACTGCGGACGGCGTCGTCACGGCTGTAAGGCCGGGCAGCGTCGTCATAAAAGCATGGTTTGGGGACTTCCCTGACGGTTCGTATATCGCCGCCGAATGCAGGGTGGACGTGGTGGACGATGCGCTGCCCATACACCAGGCGGTGAGCAGCGTCAGGCTGCTGCAGACCGCCATAAGGGTGAACGCATTAAGCGAAAATTACGCACGGCTGCCCATTCAACTGATACTCGCCCAGAACGCGCCTTTGACAGGCCTGTCGATAGGGGCTCTGGACACCTCTCGCGGCGCCGCGGGAAACGCCTTGGCGGCGGTTGACTCCGTAAAGCTGACAAATGACCCTGCGGGCTATTTCACCTTAAAAACCATCGACGATAAGTTTGTAGAGTTTATCCCGACCCAGGCGCTTATAAGCCAGACGAAGGCAAAGCGGCTCACGTCCGCATTGGAGGTGACGGTCACAGGCGCAGGCGGCACGGAAACCCATCTGACGCAAAACCTGAGAATCGACATCGCCCGTACATGGCCTAAGCTTAAAGCGAGGGCGGTCAGGTTCAACAGCTTTTTCCCTGGCGACCTCGTCCCCATTTCCATCACGACCAACATAGGGGCTGTCACAAGCATCGAACTCAACGGGGAGAACCGCCACAATCCCATGGTGGAGTTCATAGACGGCGCCCTTCGTCTGAAAGACGCAGGGCAAAGACCCACACGCTTAGCCTTCAGGGTCAAGGTGAGCGACTTCGGCGACAGATGGTTCGATGTGGTTATGAACGCGTCTGTGCGACGGACAAACCCGGTCGCAAGGCTCTCATCAGCCTCCGTGACGATGTACAAAAGCGCAGAGGTGCGGCTGACAGGAGCCGGCGTCCCGCGCATCACCGGCATAACGTCAGGCCACCCCGATTTCACAGTGACGTACCCGACCCCTAGGCATGACAGCTTCCATTTGCAGTACCGACCTGGCTTGGACGACATCGTAAGCGCGAAAGCAAGGGTGCCGCTGACATTCAGCTTCGCAGGCACGGAAAGTACGCGCCTTCTCAGGCTGACGGCAAACGCGCCCCCACGAAACGAGAGCGTCAAGCTCTCTCGGTCCACGGTCACGCTCGTAAACAGCTCCGCCACGCATATGCACGGCGACAGCGTCACCGTCACAGCCGTCACAAAGCCGGTCGACGCCGTGATCGCAAGCGTAGCGGCGGAGACGCCTGAAGGCGCATCGGCGCTGTCTATAGACCACACGGACAAGTCCATCCGCATCTCGATAGAGCCTTATGCCGCCGCAGGGGCATACAAGGTCCTTGTCACAACTGACAAAGGCAGGCGGGCTTTGCTCAACGTGAGGGTCATAGACGGCACAGGCAGGAACACCGCAAGCATCGCGTTCAGGGCCAGAGGCAAGCTTGACGTCATAAACCCCGGCAGCAGCGTCACCCTAACCCCTAGGTTCACGAGCTTTAACTATGCAGGCGGCAATGTGATGATCGAGGACAGCGATATAGGCGCGGCGTTTGAGGTCGCCTCCGGGCCGAATGCGTCCGGCGTCGTGACACTGAGGATGAAGGACCTTCCCATAAAGCCGCGGGGAGTGCAGACCTTTATCCTCATATATGAGGACGCCATGGGCAACAGATGCAACGGAACCGTAAACATCACCCCAAGGCAGGGAAAGGCTCGGTTCACCCAAAGCGCGAAGTCTGTGGCCCTTCAAAGGAACGACGTGTACAGCGAGAGCCGCATAGACGTCTCAGTGAGGACTCCGGCCACGGCGAAGATATCGCATATCGAGGTAAGGCCTACAAGGGAAACGGCCAAGGCCGCAAACCACGCCGAGGCCTTCACGGCAAGAAGATTGCAGGACGGGAGCTGGGCCATCGGATTCAAGGACAGCGATATCGACAGCAGGCTGCTACACACAAACGCGCTCAAAAGCAAAACCACGTCTATCAAGCTCAACATATACATTGCAGGGTCGGATGCAGTGGCGGGAACCGTTACCGTCAAGGTCGCAGTGGGATAAGAGCCCGGCTGATGAAAAGGCTTCTCGCGACCGTCTCGGTTCTTGCGCTGCTGCTCTCGATGTTTCCCCTTGCGCCTATCGCCGCCTCATATGCCGAGACTGACGACGCTGGCGAGGCTGTGACCGCTGCGGATGCTGAACATGACGAAAGCGGGGACGAAGCCAGAAACGAGTCCAGGCATGGCGACGATCTCTCTGTCGGCAATCCAGATGGCGAAGCGCCCCCATCTGACGGAGTCGGAGACGAATTCGAAGAACTCACGTTTCCTTATGCAGGCTCTGAATCAGGCAAAGCCCCTAGCATCGCCGCCCTTTCTTCAGCAGCAGACCTAGCGGAATACATCAACGGGCTCAAGTGCGGGCTCGTCGCAGAAGATTACATGGACACCGTCACCATCACAGGCACGTCCGCTTCAGCGATCCCCATCGCCTTGAACCTGGACGCAGGCGTCACGGCAATCTGGAATGCGGTCTACACGGGATCATCAAGAAGAGCCCCCATTATCAGCCTTTCCTCAAGCGGCACAGCCACGTTTTCCGTAGGACCCTCCGGCTCAATATCGAACACAGGCACAGGAGGCGCAATCCATATAGTCCAGACAAGCTCTGCCATAAGCGTAGAAATAGCGGGGATCGTCTCTGCCGGCACCGGCGGAAACGGCATCCTCGTGTCGTCAGACAACGCCACCGTCAATGTAAGCGACGGTGGCATGGTCGCAAGCCTGCACCGCAACGCAAGCGCGGCCGTACAGATAGGCAGCGATGTCGCAGGCACCGTGCTGAACATAAGCGGCTCTGTCGTCTCAAATGCGGCCGGCCATGCCATAAGCGACGGGTCAGGGACAAGCCCTGTGCCAAACAACACCCAGATCAACATAGACGGCGGCACGGTCGCGGCGATGAGCGCTAGTGCCGTGCATTCTGTCGGTACGGACTCCGCCGTGATGGTCAGCAACCACGGCGTCCTGTCGAACGCTGCGACAAGCAATCTGTACTCTACCGTCTTTATGGGCGGAAACCCTGTGCCCGGCTTTGCCAACGTGTCAGCAACCAGCGGGGGCGTCATACAGGCGCTCGGGACGGATGCCCTCAGCTTCGCAGTCCATACGGCTGCCGACGTCGTTGTCAGCGGAGGCGCCATATCGACAGTCAACGGCAGGGGCATCAGCCTCGCAGGCAGGGAGTCCTCACTTGTGATAGATGGCGGCTCGGTGCAGGCGACAGGCACAGGCTCTTCGGTCGTCGCAACCGGGGCCGACTCGCGGATAACGGTGGCGGGCGGGGAGATCCAGACGACCGGCACGGGTACGGCGATATCCACTATCGGCATAAACTCACGGATAACGGTCAATGGCGGCACAATACAAGTTGCCGGCACAGGCACGGCTATCTCCACCACCGGTATGAACTCGCAGATCACGGTGGTAGGCGGCATCGTGTCCTCAGTGACCGGTTCCGCCATAAGCGCGTCAGGCGTCTCCGCCGCCATAGCTGTCAGCGGAGGGGCTGTATCCGCCGCCGCTGGCAACGGCATCTATGTTTCAGGTGAAGCGGCGACCATCGAAATCGGAGGCGTCGCCGCCGTCTCGGCAGGGTCTGGCAATGCCATACATGCCACGGGCGAAAATGCTGTGATCGCCATAGCGCCTGGCGACGATCCTGCAGGCTATTCCTTTCTGTATCCAAGAATATCGGCAAAAGAGGGCACAGCCATCTATGCCACAGGGGAGAATGCCGCCGTCAACATAGGCGGCGGACAGATCTACGCCTACAAAATCCCTGCATCTGGCGACTCCACAATAACGACGACAGGGCTTTCATCATCAGTCCACCTAAGCGACGGGTTCATATTTGCGTACGGGACGGAGGAAAACGTGAACCATGTCGTCTCGACGGCTGCGCTTGTCATTCCCGACACAGGAGGCGGAGAGATCGCCGTGTGGAACGAACCGAGAGGAACGACCTCGTATGCCGTCACGGCACATCCCCCTGACAACAGCACCGACTTGACTTCCTATGCGCCAGGCGCGCTTCCAACGCTATGGTGGTACAACCATGCGACCTTGGGCTTCGGCATAGCCTACGACAACGGTACGGCATCGGGGATGTTCATATTGGAGGGCTTGTCCATGCTGGCTCAGACAGGGCTGATTTTCAACGCCGCAAATGGGCAGATGCGCGTCAATACTGACGGGTCAGGCAACCCGATCACAAACCCCACGCTGGCTGACGGCACAGGCTGGTCGGTGTCGGGCAGCTTGTGGGACTACTCGCTTACATTGACAAATTTCAACTTCACGAACGAAAGCGGCCCCGCCTTGGTCATCGCAAACTCGCCACCGACCGGCACGACAGTGACACTGGTCGGCAACAACCGCATTGTATCGCTTGCGAGCGGCACAAATGCCGCAAGCGAAAACGCTCCGACGGATTCGGTCGGGATAAAGTCCGGCTACGAAGCGGCGGTGCCTGCGCCCATCACTATACAGGGCGGCGGCACGCTGGCCGTATCTGGAGGGCCGATAGACCCAGAGCAGGAAAGCAGCTCTGGCAGCTACGGCATACTGGCCTCAAGCGTATACGTTGCGGAATCAGACGGGTCGTCGACAATCACTGCGCAAGGCCATACGCAGGCGGTCAGCGGCGATGTCTCGGTAGACATGCCTTACTATACTTACTGGACGAACACAGAAACGGCCGACCCTGGCGGCAACGGCACGCATGCCGGCACAGGCCGGCCGGATGCCTTCTCAAACGAAGCAGCTTTTAAGTACGTCAGGATACAGCCTTCGGACGGCATCAGCTTCACGGCCTCGCAGACAGGCGGCGCAAGCGGGATAGCGGACTCGACCGCCATCGCGATCCGGTTCAGCAGGCCTGTCGCCGGCCTTCAGACATCCGATATAATCATCGCGTCCCTAGGGGGCGAGGCTACGGCGGACAGCCTCTCCGGGACAGGCTCGGCATACACCCTAGCGCTCAAAAACGTGGCCACCGAGGGGGAGATGCTGCTGTCCTTCACTACGAGCTCCCCTCCCCACGCCTTTGTCATGGATCAAGACAGCCAGGTGGTAACAATTTACAAAACAGCAAGGTCGAGAGGAAACGGAGGCGGCGAAGGCGGGGCAAGCGACAATGACGGCACGATTGCGGGTTCCGATGGCATGCACAGCCAAAATCCGCATACCGGCGACAGCTCCACCCCCATGATATGGGTCTTAACAATGTACCTATCCGTGCTTACCTGCCTCGCCCTTGCTTCTTACTGCCTGCGTTCTTACTGGAAAAACGCAAGGGGGTCTACAAGGCTGCCGCCCCTATAAACCTCCCAATAGGGGGGTGGTCAACCCCCTCGGCCACCTTGTCCTCGCTAAGCTTGATTTCGATGCCGCCCCACCTGCAGTCCATCAAGTGTGCTTCTCTTTGAGCACGCCCTTCTCAGCGCGTATCTCCTGCATCCGCTTAGTGTACGGGGGGTTCCATGTCGAGCAACCGACAGGCTCCTGCCTTATAAGGAACTCTATGCAATGGTCGCATGCCGTGCACCACTTGATCTCATTCTCGCGCCCCTCCATAAGCTTCTTGGGCAGGTATGGGTCGGCGAAGCTCTGCCTACCGAGGCATACCATGTCAACAACGCCTTCCCTTATGTTCTTGTCGCCCCAGAACCAAAGGGTGTTCTTCTCAGGCGCGACCGCCTGGAACTTCGTGCCGCGTCCATCGCGGAATATGGTGTAGTCCGAGCCGATTACCACGGTCTCCGGTTTCAGGTTCTGCTTGCAGACCCACTGGAAATAATGGTGGAAATAGCCGTGGTCTGGTATGTTCCTGTCCGTCTGCGACAGCGCAAGCGTATGCGACGGCGAACCGGCGGACTGGAGGATGTATTGCGAACCGCGCTCCTCAAGCCCCTTTATCAAGTCTATGGACTCCGTGAGGTCCATAAGTGAGCTGTCCGGCCCCGCCGTGCCCTGCCCGCCTGGGAAGCCCTCGAATATCGAAACCTTCGACCCGACCAGGAAATTGGGGTCGTTCACCGCCTTCACGACCTTCTCAGTCATGTCGAAGGCGAAACGACTGCGGTTTTCCCAGCTCCCGCCATACTTCCAGTTGTGGCTGTTGAACGGACGCAATATCTGCGAGCCAAGGTAGCCGTGGCAGAACTTGAGGTCCACGCCGTCCGCGCCAACAGCGTGCGCTATCTTCGACGACTCCACGAACATGTCGATGATCTTGTCCACCTCGTCCGCGCCGATAAGCTCGGCATCCTCATAGCCGTAAAGCGGCTGCTCCGTCACGCGGCAGCGCTTCGAGAAGTTTGGCTCGCTTATCTCCCCTGAATGGGTGAGCTGCATCACGAACACGATGTCCGGGTTTATCTTCCTAAGGTGTTGCACAAACTTTTCAAGCGCCTTTGCATTGTGCGGCATTATGGAAAGCTGGTGCTCACGGCTGATATAGTCGTACTGCACCGTGATGGCCTCCAGGTTGATAAGGCCGGGGCTCCCCTCAAACAGCTTCTCGTAACGCTCATACGTACGCTCGGACGGGTTGCCGTCCGCGTCCGCGTCGCAACACTCCATCGCGTTGATTGCGATGCGGTTCGGCGCCACCTTGTTGCCGATCTTTATCGGCTGCAAAATCATGTTGTCTTTGTCCATTGTGCAAACTCCTTCCATTACATAAACTATAGCTTATATTGCAAATTCCCCTACACAAAGAATTTAATACAATTCCCGCCACATTACAAGTAGGAAAGCCTGTGGATTTCTTCGCCAAAGAGACCCAATTGGCGATTTACTAGTTCACAAAAGCGATCTCTTTCACTTGCACAGGGATTTTCGCGCACACCGCCCGTAGCTTCGCATCCATCGTGATAAGCGTGGCATCGTAGCACTTCGCCAACGCTGCGTACAACATATCGTAGGCGGGGTGGTCGTGCTTTTGGGCTAGACGCAAAGCCTCTTTCCAGAGGTCGTGCGAGCTTGTGTATTCATCAATATAGCTCATGCAATCGCTTGCATTTGTCGAGAACACATCCACATTGTCAGCATCTTTCCGGCCTAGTTTCCATGCTATATTAGTCACTTCCGCAACATACAAATCAGGGGCCAATACCTTGTCAGCCCTCATTATCGTCCCATAAAAGTCAGCGCCGATATAAGTCCTCTCTACGATTTCCGTAGCCGCGCTTGCATCAAGTACCACTATCATCTATCCCTGTCCTCTCTTATCATCGCAACAAAATCCACGCCTTTCATGCTCTCCGGCACAGGCCTTGCCCAAGTGCGTTCAAGCGCCCGCCGCCTACGCTCCTTCGGGTCTTCCGTACGCCCAAGCCCTTTTTCCATCACAAGTATCACTTGTTGCGAAATAGGCCTCCGCTCCTTCTTTGCCATAGTGCAAATTTCATCGTAAATATCATCTGGAAAATTCCTTACCTGCAATAATGCCATTTCTCAACCTCCCTTGCTTGTCTATTTCGTAATCCGCTCCATACATCTGCATACATACGCATACTCTCATATGCATATTCACACATCTGCATACATACTACATCGCCCCCCCCGACCTGTCAACCAGAAAACAATGGTGCTGGCAGGAAAAAGTTTAGATGATTTTTGTTGCCGTTATGCCGTTAGAGAGGTCACAGGTATGACGTGTACGCCCTCTGGCGTCGTCCGAGCGAAAGACACCCGCCCGGCAAGCACCGCAAGAAAAACAGGGGGCTGAATCTGCTTGCCCTTGTTCTCCGCGACTCTGTCTTTGAGCGAAAGAAGGTTCTTGACCCCCTCGGCCACCTTGTCCTCGCTCAGCTTGATCTCGATGCCGCCCCATCTGCCATCCCTCAATTCTATGATAACGTCCACCTCAAGGCCGGAATCGTCGAGGTAGTATCTTAGAGTCGAGCCTTCAAGCTCCTTGCTGACGGAAGCGTACACGCGCAGATCGCGAAGACACATATTTTCAAACATCATTCCGAATGTCTGAAAGTCTTTAAGCAAAGACGCGTCATTTATGCCTAGCATGGAAACGGCGAGCGACGGGTCGACCACGTATCTTTTCGGCTTTGTGCGTAAACGCTTTTTCGACCTTATGGGGGCATCCCATCCGGCCAATTCGTCAAGCAAGTATATGTCGCGGAAAAAATCCAGATAGGACTCCACCGTGGTACGTGCAGGCTTTGCCGCAAAGTCGTCGTGCTCCCCAAAGGCCATATCCGATGCGAGGGTGTCGAGCGTCGCTGCCGTGGCGTTGTTTCTGGCAAGCGACGAAAACGCCTTCCGTGCCATTTCGGGGGTCTTGCCCATGCGCGGCGCGCTGTCCTCGAATACGGATTCCAGATACTGCTGCGCAATAGCTCTGGCAGTGCTGATAGGCCTGCCATGCGCTGCCGGCCACCCGCCATGGCAGATATTGGATGCAATGGCGTCTAACGCAGGCTCTACGGAAAAAGACTCTATCGGCTCGCCATTGAACAAAGCCCCAAGTGAAATGCGCCCGTCAGAAAACCCCATCTCATAAAGCGACATAGGGCGCATATGTATCCGGGCGATCCGCCCGGCACCGCTGTGGACATACGAACCACGTGGAGGCACGGACGAGCCCGTAAGCAAGAACTGCCCCGGCTCATTGCCGGATATGTCTATGGCGCTACGGACATCATCCCTGATGGACGGGACTTCCTGCCATTCGTCTATCAGCCTGGGGTACTCGCCCTTGATAACAAGATTTGGGTCCGCGACCGCAAGCTCACGGTTTTCTCTGTTGTCGAGCCGTACTTCGCTGTTTGCGTGCGCACGCGCCGCCCAAGTCTTTCCGCAATACTTGGGACCTTCGATCTGAACAGCCCCAAAAATGCTCAAAAACGTTTCAATCTGGTCGTCTACAAGACGGGCAACGTATCTGTCAGGTTTCATCATTGGCATTATCGTTTTCCTCCGGAGACTATCATACTACATTTTCCGGCACTTTCATACTACATTTTCCGGCACTTTCATACTACATTTTCCGGCACTTTCATACTACATTTTCCGGCACTTTCATACTACATTTTCCGGCACTTTCATACTACATTTTCCGGCACTTTCATACTACATTTTCCGGCACTTTCATACTACATTTTCCGGCACTTTCATACTACATTTTCCGGCACTTTCATACTACATTTTCCGGCACTTTCATACTACATTTTCCGGCACTTTCATACTACATTTTCCGGCACTTTCATACTACATTTTCCGGGCAAGTACTTACTTGAAAATCCCTGAATATCAATGGGATTTGGTTTTCACCGTATGAAAAACGCTCCAAAAACCGCGGCTGAAATTATAAGAAAAAATGGGTTGATTTTCGACTTGATTGTCAGCACAAAAACTACAGGGAAAATAATGCATGGTATAGGGTTCAGATATGAGAGGCCTTGTATGGCCCATTCGGCTGAAACAAGGCTGCCTAAATATAGCGTGTTTTCGGATATCATCACGGCCGCTGTGCATATCAGCCCCATGGTAATCGGACGGATACCCGTTATCACAGAGTTTACGGATTCGCTATCGCGGAAGCGATCGAGGAACTTCATCACCAGAAGAACGAGGATGAACGCCGGGCATACGATGGCGAACACTGAGACAATGGCGCCGGGCACGCTCGCCACGACATAGCCTGCATACGAAACGGCGTTTATTGAAACCGGCCCTGGCAAAGCCTGCGACAAAGCGACCATGCGGTCAAACTCCGCATCGGTCAAAAGCCCATGGTTGCTGACCGTTTGGAAGATTACAGGTAGCATGGCGTAGCCGCTACCGAATGTGAAGAATCCAATCCCAAAGAATAGTGTAAACAAGAGCCAAAGCGTTTCCATGATCACACCTTACCGAACCCGTTCGGTTTTAGCGGCTCTGGCCTTGCGCGCCTTGTACGCTATCCATCCGACCGTGCCGCCCGCAACTATAAGCCATATGGCGGAAATCTGCCAAAACAGGATGACCGCCACCACCGCCACCGCTATCACCCAATGAAGCGGCCCCTTGAGAAACGCCTTGCCAGTCTTAATAAAGACCGCAAGCACAAGCCCCACCGCTGCCGCCTTCGCCCCCTGCACCGCGCCCATCGCATACACATTGTCCCCTATATTGCCGAGCATCACCCCTATGATGACAGCAAGCGTCGCCGTAGGGAAGACAACCCCTACAACTGCTGCGAGCATCCCCAAAACGCCGCCGACCTTTTTCCCGATATACGTGGACATATTGACGATAACGCCGCCTGGAAGCGACTGCGCCACCGTCAGGCAGTCCATCATTTCCTCCTCGGTAAGCCACCCCCTCTTTTCAGTCGCCATATCAGCGACGAGCGGAACCATGGCATAGCCCCCGCCGACCGTGAACAAGCTTATTTTCGCAAAGGAGAGGAATAGATCGACGAGCAGTCTGGGGGAAGGAAACATGCTCTTTTTCGCGTTCATGCTCATGCCGAGTCCCGAAACACAGGCGAAGACGGAAGCGCGATTCGTATGCGCTTACCCGAGCCCGATTGGATTTTCTCTATCAATTCGCGGGTGCCTAAAGCGGCGATGTCATAGAGCGGAGCACGAATCGTCGTAAGCGGCACGCCTAGGTGCTGAGCCATCTCTATATCGTCATGCGATGCGACCCAAACATCCTTAGGCACTGAAAGCCCCCTCTCCCGCAATGCCTGCATCACCCCGACTGCAATCATGTCGCAGCCACAAAATACGGTGTGCAGATTTTCGCCGCCATCAAGAAGCCTTTTTGTCTTTTCGTATCCCGCAGAAATTGTGGGTTTTATATTGTACACAAGCCTTTCATCGCAAGGCCGCCCCTTATCCTCAAATGCTTGTTTATACCCCAATAGCCGGTCGCCTGCCGTCGTAAGCTCCGCTGGAAGATTCAGGAAATGCACAGGCGCGCCCTTGTCGAGCAGATACCCCACCATCTCACGGCAACTTGCGACATTGTCGCTAACAACATAGTCGCCGTCCTTGTAATTGCACCGACGCACAAGGTACAAATACGGAACGGCAGCCTCCGCCAAGAATTTCTTGTGCTTCCTGTCCGTAAGCATGGATGCGGCAAGCAGCATGCCATCGATTCTTTTGCCTACGAGCGTACGCACAGCCTTTTGCTCCTCTACGGCATTTGAGCGTGCGTTAACAAGAATGATCTGATAGCCATATTCCGCCGCAGTCTTTTCCACGCCGTCGATAATGGGCGCGAACAGCGACATGGTAGAGTCAGCGATGACTAGCCCAAGGGTCTTGGTTTCGCTCAGCCTCAAGCTTTGCGCTATCCTGTTGGGACGGTAGTTAAGCTCCTCCGCAAGTGCAAGAACGCGGCTGCGCGTATCCTCGCTGACGCCAGGCTTGCCGTTTATGGCCTTCGAAACGGCCATCTGCGAGATGCCAAGCCGCTCCGACAGCGTTTTTAGCGTAATTCTGCTCGCCATCCTATGCGAAGTACATCCCTCCGTTGACATCAAGCACGGCACCCGTGACAAAGCCCGCCTCATCCGAGCATAGAAAAGCGACCGCTGCCGCGCTTTCCTCCGGCTTTCCGAGCCGCCCCACCGGAATTTTCTCTAGCAGCCCCGCCATCTTCTCGTCGCTGACGCCTTTAAGGATGCCTGTTTCCGTGGTGCCAGGCGCGACGGCGTTGACGCATATGCCAAAGGGAGCGAGCCTTGAGGCAAAGCCCTTTGTAAGCCCGACGATCCCTGCCTTTGAGGCTGTGTACGCAAGGCCGTTTACAAAGCCCCCGTTACGCCCCGCAAGCGAAGTGACGTTCACGACCTTTCCGCTGCCGCACGCCTTGAGCATGGGCAACGCCTTCTGCGTCATAAAAAACACGCTTTTGAGGTTTACCGCAAGCACATGGTCCCATTCATCCTCGGTCATGTCCTCTATGTCGGTGGACTGCATAATGCCAGCATTGTTCACAAGTATGTCAAGGCCGCCGAAACGCTCCTCTACAAGCGCCATCAAGCGCTCTATGTCCTGCGTGTTGGACACATCGGCGCATACAGGCACGGCACAACCGCCGAGGCCGCCGCTACCGCCGTCAGGGCAGCCTACCGCCCCAAGCTCCCCCACCAATGCCTCCGCTGCGTCAGCGTCTCCCCTGTACACGACCACGACATTCGCGCCGCGGGCATGGAAAAGCCTCACGCAAGCGGCTCCTATCCCTTTGGTGCCGCCTGTCACGATTACGGTCTTGCCCGAAAAGTCCATCATCTGCCCCATACCTCCGCTACAGCCTGCCTGCGCACAATTCCTCAAGGCCGTCCATGAAGTGGAGGAAGTTGCTGAAGCTTACGTTCGGAGGTATGCTGTGATCCGGCCAAGGGATATAGCCGCCCTTCTCCACGCACGGGGCGATCCTCTTGAGCTCGGCGTCTATTTCCGCCGGACCCAGCGAAAGGACGTTCTTGTTGAAGCCGCCGAACATCAAAAGATCCTGTCCGTATTCTTTGCGGAACCAGTTCACGTCCATGCCCGCCTGCGCCTCAAACGGCAGGATGCCGTTCACGCCCGCCTCAAGCCAGAGCGGCACAAGCAGCCGCACATCCCCGTCGCTGTCCACAAAGATGATGTCGACGCCTTTTGACCGCAGATGGTCCGTGACCTTGCGGTAACGCGGCACAAGATGCTCCTTGAACATATCCGGCGCCATAAGCGGCCCGTTTTTATAGCTCATATCCTCCCAAAACACGAAATAGTCAAAGTCAGTATACTCCATGATTTTGTCGATGATGCGAATCATGCAGGCGACCTTCGCGTCCAGAACTTCCTCGATAAACGGCATATCGTCATAGAGCAGATACGACAGCCGCTCAAGCCCGAAAAGGTTTCTGAGCGGGCCGAAAAACCCGCCCTCGCGATCCGCCCACATACGAAGCGGGATGGTGCGGTGCTTCCAGAGCTTGCACTTCGCCTCCCAATTCGCGGGAAAACGGGTTTCGAAGTTCAATTCCCAACGCCAAAGATTGTCGTAGAAATCCTGCCGGCTCTTGATGGGAAAGTCGATCCAATGCGGCATCGAGGTTTCGCGCCCCTCTTTGAACTCCTGCATCACGATGCCTTCGTGGTTGCGGAAGGTTATCACGCGGTCGTCCTCACCCAGCTTCTCATACTCAAAGCCTGGGTTGAACCCGTAGTATATCCCCACCTCGTCCTGCCTGTCACAGCCGAAATAGTCGAACAGCTTCAAATTCCCCGCCGCTCCATGCTCACCTATCTGCTCGGTGTACATATCGGTCAGCCCTTCGCCTTCCCAACGCTTCCAAGTGGCGTCCCAGACAGCCATCGGCTCCCACTTGACCGCGCGGTCCACCGGTTTGAAACGCATATTGTTCAAAAATCGCTCCCGCTCGTTCATCCCTAGACCTCCTTTACTGCCGGGTTTGTCCGGCCACAATCGCGTACCTCGTCGTTATAGCGTATCGCTGCCCGCGTCAAAGCATCAGCACGGGGCGTTCCACAAATTGTTTTACGTCCCTCAGGAATCTGGCCGCAGGCGCGCCGTCCACGATGCGATGGTCGAAAACAAGGGTCAGTTTCATAAGCTTTTTCAATACGGGTTGACCTGCATCGTCCGGGCAGAATTGCGGCACAATCGCGCCAATTCCGAGAATCGCGCACTCCGGAGGGTTGATAATGGGGGTAAACTCCTCAATGCCGAACATGCCCAGATTTGTGATCGTAAAAGTGCTGCCGCTGACGTCCTCGGCCGTGAACTCGCCATTGATCGCCCGCTCCGAAAGCCCCGCCAGTTCCTCGCCTATCTCGAAAAGCGATTTTTCGTCCGCATTTTTTACGACCGGCACAATAAGACCTGCAGGCGCATCCGTTGCGACGCCTATGTTGACACGCTCGTTCATGACCACCCCTTCGCCGACAAAGGCGGCGTTCAGCATGGGATGAAGCCTGAGCGCGGCGGCGACCGTACGCACAAACACGGCGTCCACGCTAAGGGGAAGCCCCTCTTGCTTATAGTCGCCACGAAGCAGAAGAAGCGCCGTGGCATCCACGCTTACAGTAAGAGCCACCGTCGGCTTCTCGCTGGCGCTTTGGGACATACGTTCCGCTATGACCTTGCGGATGCCTGAAGGGGCGATGCCCTTCTGCCCGCCTGCGGCGGATGTCGCCACCGCCACGTCCGCATAATCGCGGACGGCTGCGCCGGTGACGCGCCCGCCAGGGACACGCGGCGGCACTTGCGATGGGTCGATGCCCAGCGACTTAGCCAGCTTTCGTGCCAGAGGCGAGATGCGGGGGCGACCGGACGTCGCAGGTGCGCCTACAGAGAGAGGACGAACGGACGCACCTGGCTCCGCATCGGGTGCCTTGACCGATGCCACCGGCGCCACGGGCGCTACGGGCGCTACGGGCGCAGGCTCTGCCACGTCCGCCGCAGGCACCGCAGGGGCCACATACTCCTCGCCCTCGTCCACAAACACCATAAGGTCCGCGCCCACAAGCACAGTATCGCCTTCCCCTGCGAGCAGGGCTGCCACAAAGCCGCTGTCCGTCGCAAAAAATTCCTGCGTCGCCTTGTCCGTTTCCGCTTCCAGGATCGCATCCCCCTCGCCTACCTTGTCGCCCACCTTGACGAGCCAGCGGCAAAGGGTTATCTTCTCCAAATTCACGCCGATCTTCGGCAAAACCATTGTTCGAGCCATCGTTCGCTTGCCTCCGTTATCTGCTTCCAATAAGCTATTCGTCGCTTAGCGCCCGCTTTACGGCCGCCTTGATGTTTTCAGTGCCGGGGATGCAAAGCTCCTCAAGCCCCTTGTTGTACGGCGTCGGGACGTTCAGCGCCCCTACGCGCACAGGCGGGGCGTCCAGCAGGTCAAACCCGCGGTCTATGATCTCCGCTACGATATCGCCCGCAAGCCCGCCTCGTAGGTTTGCCTCCTGGCAGACCACTACGCGGTTTGTCTTGGCTATGGATTCCATCACCGTTTCATAGTCGAGCGGCAGAAGCGAGCGAAGGTCTATCACCTCGCACGAGACGCCTTCGGACGCAAGCTGCTCGGCGGCCTCCTTCGCGCGCAGAGCCATCATCGAATATGCGATTATCGTCACGTCCGTGCCCTCGCGCCTTACGGCCGCCTTCCCGAACGGCACGGTGTAGCTCTCGCCCTCCGCCCCGTCAGGCACCTCGCCCTCGACAGCATAGCTTCTCTTATGCTCAAAGTAGATCACGGGGTTGTCGTCGCGTATCGCTTCTTTCAGCATCCCCTTTACATCGTAAGGCTCGATAGGCGCGACTATCTTGAAGCCCGGCACATGGTTGAACCACGCCTCGAACGACTGCGAATGCTGTGCCGCTATGCCGCCGCCCGACCCGAATGGGGCCCGGACAACGAGCGGCAGGTTCACCTTGCCGCCAAACATATACCGCATCTTCGCCGCCATATTCACAAGCTGGTCCATCCCGAGCGTTATCCAGTCCGAATACAGCACCTCGACCACAGGCCGCAGCCCTGTAGCCGCCGCGCCGATTCCCGCCCCGACAAATGACGATTCGGAAATAGGCGTGTCAATGACCCTATCCTTGCCGTACAATTTCATAAGGTCAAGCGTGATGCCGAACGGACCTCCGCGCACGCCTATGTCGCACCCGAGCGTGATCACCGTGGGGTCATCGCGCATCTCTTCCTTGAATGCGCTGTTCAGAGCCTCTCTTACTGTAATGATTGCCATATCGCCCCTCCTTCCTAAACAATGATCTCGCCGTTTGCGTAGATGTCATCGTAAAGGATGCTCTCCGGCGGCTCCGAACACATGTTCTGCGCATAATGTATTGCATCCGCGATTTCTGCTATCGCCTCCGCTTGGATCTGGTCGACCTCTTCCGCTTTCAGCAGGCCGTTCTTTATGAAATAGTCCTTCATTCTCACGATCGGCTCTACCATCCAGAAAAGCTCCGCCTTCTCCATGTCGCGATACCATTGGTCGTCCGCAACGAAGTGGCCGAGCAGCCGCACAAACCGCGCCTCTATAAGCGTGGGACCCCCACCCGACCGTGCCTTCGCGGCCGCGGCCTTGACTGCCTTGTAGACCTTGAAGATATCGAAGCCGTCGATCTGCACGCCCTCTATGCCGTAGCCTATCGCCCGCTTGTACAGATTGGTTTCCTTCGCCACCCAGCCGATCTCGGTCGCTATTGCGTATTGGTTGTTCTCGATCAAGAAGATGGCGGGCAGGTCCCAAGCGGCCGCCATGTTTATCGACTCATGCCATACTCCCTGGTTTGTGCCGCCGTCGCCGTGGAAGCATACCGTGACCTTGCCGTTGTTCAGCACCTTTGCCGAAAGCGCGCTGCCGAGCGCGATAGGCATGCCGCTACCGACGATCCCTGTGGCGCCGAGCATGCCGATGTCCACGTCCGCGATATGCATAGAGCCGCCCTTGCCGCGGTTTAGCCCCTCGTACTTGCCGTGAAGCTCGGCCATCATAGCCTTTATGTCGGCGCCCTTTGCCAGCGTGTGCCCGTGGCCGCGGTGCGTAGAGGTGATAAGGTCGCCGTCCTCAAGCGCGGCGCAGGCGCCGACAGCTATCGCTTCCGCCCCCACATACGAATGCGCCAATCCGTAGATGGCCCCTTCCATCCAAAGAGTCCGCACCTTGGTGTCAAACTCGCGCGCCAGACACATCTTGCGGAACATATCCACCTGTTTTTCAAGCGGAAGCCCTTTTGGGGCTTCAAGCCTGTCCGTAAGGCAGGGGATAGCCTCGCGGATCACTTGCATCGCCTTTTCTCCGTTCATACCCTTTCACTCCTTGCCTGCGCGTACTTCCACTCCTGAAAGCCGCTCATATTGCTTGATTAGCCCGCTATGGTCGTTGCCCGCGTCCCCTGCCGCCTTGCTCATCTGCATAAGCTCCATCACGGAAGCCGTCAGTGGCAACGGCACGTTCACCGCATGAGAGGCGTCAAGCGCGTTCTGCAGATCCTTGATATGTAATTCAATGCGAAAGCCGGGGTCAAAATTGCCGGTAAGGACCTTCTGTATTTTTTGTTCTAGCACCGTAGAGCCCGCAAGCCCTCCGCGAATAGCATGGTATACCTTTTCGGGATCGACGCCCGCCTTTGTCGCGAGCACCATGGCCTCGCTCATGGCCGCGATATTCAGAGCCACTATCACTTGGTTGGCGAGCTTGGTGACATTGCCGCTGCCGACGTCGCCGACGAGCGTGACCGAGCTGCCCATCTTTTCAAGAATAGGCTTCACACGCTCAAACACCGCCGAGTCGCCGCCCGCCATTATTGCAAGCGTACCCTCGATGGCCTTGGGCTCGCCGCCGGACACAGGCGCGTCGATCAGCGTCACGCCCTTTGCCTCGCAGGCCGCCGCGACTTCGCGCGCTATGATGGGCGAGATGGAGCTCATGTCAACTATCACAGTGCCGGGCTTCGCGTTCGCGAGGACCCCATCCGCGCCCAGCACCACATCTTCCACCTGCGGCGAGTTCGGCAGCATGGTGACGATGACATCCGCCTTTGCCGCAACCTCGGCGACGCTTGATGCCGCCTGCGCGCCAGCCGCCGCGACCTCGTCGACGGCATCCTTCACGATATCGTAGACCACCAAGTCGTACCCCGCCTTGACAAGGTTTTTCGCCATGGGCTTGCCCATGATTCCTAGCCCGATAAAACCGGTAACGCTCATGTCTTTCTCCCTTCTATTCAACAGGCCAAGCGAATGTTTCGCCTGGCTTCAATATCACAGGCACAGGCCCGCCTCCGCCGTTCACGTCCTTCATCGAGTTCAGCAACGATTCGAACTCGCGCACGTCCGGGCAGTCCGCCTCGTTGTAGTGGCAGGCGACCGCATATTTCAGCCCAAGCCACTGCGATGCGAGCGCCGCTTCGTACGGCGTCATCTCGCCCGTAAGGAAGGTCGGCAGGAAGTCGAACGGGTTCTCGATCGTCACGTTCATCAATCCCACCTCCGGCTGATGCAGCTCCCCTATCAGCTTCATGTCGGAGAAAAGCGCCGTGTCGCTTGCATTGTAGACCTTGGGGCCGTCCGGCAGATAGATGATGAAGCCGAGCGCGAAGCCATCCAGCGCCGTCCCGTCTGAAAGCCGCACAGATGAACGGTGCATGCTCACCACAGGCCGTACGCGGATGCCGCATGCCTCGACTGTCAGCCCCCACACCGTGTTCTGGATAAGCTTCTTGTCCACGCCCTGGTCCACCAGCAGCGCAAGCGTCTCCCCGCCGCAGATGATCTGCGATCCGTCGCGGGCGGCTATCTTTGCCGTGTCCTCCATATGGTCGAACGCCCCGTGGCTCGCAAGTATCAAGTCTATCTTGGGAAGATCGGCAGCCTTCATCGGCGCCGCCGGATTGCCGTCAATATACGGGTCGATCAAAATCGTCGTCCCGTCCTCCGTAGTGATAAGGAATGTGGAAAACCCGAAAAACTGAAATGTCGTCATGGCAGCCCTCCTGATTGATTTAACGTTAAACCTAATTATCTTTTACACCCAAAACACCCGCTTGTCAAGCAGGAAAATCGCAATCCGATTTTTATTTTTTTCATTCTTTGTCTTACTCGGCTTCAATCTGACACATACGCTATTCCAGTGTCATTGTCGAAAGATTATAAATAATGTCAGCCACTCCTTCTTCATTGCTATCAAAGTAATATAGCTTTTCAAAAAACAGTCTGTCTGCGAATCCGCATCGCAATTCAGAAAACAATATGTCGCAATTAAGTTTCACGCCGGTATTCAGATGATTTTCTGCAATTACAATGAGGATAATATCAGTCTCAAATTTGCAGCTTTCACTTAGTATATATTTATCATCCAGCTGCTTTTGAACGATGTGATAAGCATTATCATAAGCGCCGAATCGTGTCGTAGAGATAAAAAGCGTATTGTATCCATCTGCAATGAACTGCTCGTTTACGTCACAAGCAACGCGAAAATTTCCCTCCCTAGCAAGACAAATCACTATGCTTGGGATTTCAAGCTGCCCAATGTCATCTCGACCTCCGGATTTTGATGGCACAACATCAATACTAGCATTCTTTGACAAAGCGGCAAGAATGCTATTAATGCATGGGGTTTTCGCTTTTTTCAAAATGTCATATATTTTTGCAGTAACTAATGGCACGGCAAAACTATTCCCTTGGATTGATATGAATTGATTGCCATGAAACGAACTCGCATATACATTAATCCCTCTAACATCAGGAGCGACGACATAATGCATGCCTTCGCCGATTGCAAAATCTGCACATACCCCAATCACGTTCGGGAAGGATGCTGGATATGAGACGGTGTTTTGATTATTTATGGCTGCCACAACAATGACCCTTTTGCTATACACAAAGTCAATGATGCTTTTCAATGGTTTGTAGTCCTGACTTTGTGTTGACCCTAAGCTGAGATTGACAATAGAAACGTTATTCTTTGCGCACCACAGCAGAGCAGCCTCTAACCGCTCAACATAGCCCGCTTTAGTCTTTGAATTTAGTATTTTGATACTTCCGATAATCGAATCTGGAGCATATTTTCTGATTATCTGGGCACAAACTGTACCGTGGCTATCATCTCCGCTTCTATTTGCTCTTCTACATTTGACACTTAGAGAAGCATCCACGATCAAATCAAACGCCAAGTCGTTAATCTTTTTATTTGATACACCATCATCAATTACAGCTATGCTTATTCCAGACATCACTTTGATATAGTCCTGATTCCATCAACATAATTTTCGGCCTGAAGTCGATACAATTCAGCATATCGACCATCTTTCCTCATTAGCTCCTCATGAGACCCATCTTCATGCACTTTTCCGTTCTCTATGACCACAATTCTATCCGCAATAGCCACATTGGATAATTTATGTGTTATCATTATTATGCCTTTTCCCTTTCCGAGCTCAACCATCTTTTCAAAAAGCTCGTGTTCCGATTCTGGGTCGAGAGAGGAAGATGGTTCATCCATTATTATGATATCCCCGTCTCTAAAAAATGTCCTTGCAAGTGCAATTTTTTGGTTTTCTCCGCCAGACAATTCTTCTCCGTTCTCTTCAAACAACCTGAAAAGATATGTGTCTAACCCTTTTTCGCATCTATTAATAATCTTTTCGACCCCGCTCAGCTTGCATATCTCCATTATGTGCGAATCCTCATATGGCTTTTGAATGTTCGAAATCTTGATATTATCTCGTATTGTAAACGCATAATTTGTATAGTCTTGAAACATCACGCTATAACACTTCCTGATGGATTCGGGAGTAAAAACTCTTATGTCAGTCCCATTTATCAGAATACGACCTCTTGTAGCATCATAGAAACGCAACAGAAGCTTTACCAAAGTGCTTTTGCCTGCACCATTAACACCTACTAGTGCAATCTTTTCTTTTGAAGATAAGCTGAAATTAAAATCGCTAATCGTATCCTTTTTGTTGCCAGGATACATAAAAGAAACTTGGTCGAATTCTATTGTTTCTATCGATTGCAACTCAACTTCTCCTGTACCCTCAACAGTATTTTCCCAATCTTGAAATTCACGATAATCTTTTATTTTTAGCTTGTTATCGCTTATTTGAGCGATTGAGAATATTACAAGAAACAAGCTAGATATTAACTGTGCAATCATCCCCGAATATAAGCTGAAGTCACCTATACTATTCTGTCCTTCTATGATGCTCTGCCCAAGCAATACTAGTACAAACGCCGTAAGCACCTGTGGAATGCAAGATAAAAGCATCGATATTATAGACCACTTTTTCATTATTGATTTCTTTTTAGCAAACCATGCACTCCATATGCTTGAATACAAGCCTATCAAGTGAGCCGCGATGCTGAATACTCGTATCTCTTTTGCGTGGGTCTTTTGCACTAATATATCCGCGATGTATTGCAGTTTTCTTTCTTCTCCTATGTTTTTTACTTGCCAATTGTATATTTTTTTTATATACAACTGCTCGCAAAATGCTACAGGTACATATGAAACAACAATAATAGCCGACCACAAAATACTAAAATCCACCATCACGATAAATGCTGTTATAAATATAGCTGTACTGCTGACCAAGTTTACTATGTCCCAAACGCTTTTAGTAATTGCGGATGAATTAGTCCGCATCAATTTTAGTTTGTCATAGTATGAGGGTCGATCATAATAGCTTATGTCAATAGCGGCAGATTTTTTGTTTATAAACCTATTTAAATGATTTTCCAGCATAATGTCGTGCATTTGCTGGAGATAATTACCAATTCTTTGGGATATTATGATAGATAATTGCAAAAACAGATAAATGAAAATTAAAGACGCCAAAACCAGCTTCGCATCAGAGCTACCTGAAATAAGCGTGTCTAATATTTGTTTTGTCACTATGATTACTGATAGTGGAAGCAAAGAACTTATCACTTGAATACATATCCGTGCCAATGTATATAGCTTTGAGGTGCCCCAAGCTATTTTAACGCAAAATCCAATATCGCCAAAAAAAATCTTAACGGTTTTCATGTGCCCACCCACTTCTATTCTTGCACCCCCTTCGGAGCAGCAGGAGGTGCAAGGTAGAGTATCATCTTATTGCTACATTATCAACTGTTCAGATTGCTTACTCCGATGTTTACTGCCATTTGTTGCCTGTATGCTTGCAAAGATATGGCATGAGGCGCAAGACATTGCTGAGTGTTACAAGCAGTGCATATGCAATTTGAACTATAGGCCACTAGCGTCCCTTTATTGCCAATACTTTTTTTTCTTAATTTTTTCATTTCTATTTATTCCTTTCTTTTGTTACACATTGCTAATATAAAAGGCTATATGTTTGCACTCATCGATATTCAAATCATACGCATCACCTCCTACTTATTCTCCCTTCATGGCATCAACCAAACCATATCGTAGAAAAAGGCTGATCATCGCCCATAAATAACGGAATATACTTTCCGTCGATGGCGCTAATATGTCTTCTGAAATTCGCAGACCTTACCTCCTCTCCAGCGTCAGTGTTCGTGTACGAATCCATTGCAAACACCCAGGTCGGCACAGCCCATGCGTTTAGCGGCGCGTTGAGCGCAGTCGTGTTCATTGCACAAAGGCTTACGTCCGTCAAAACATAGCGGTATTTTGCGCCTGGATATGACGAGTACACCAGAAGGTTTTTGAAGTTCGCGAAAACTGTTTCAAAATCCGAAAGCTGTGTGTTTTCCGCTATCACACTTACCGTTTCTGACACATTATACCAATTGAATTGCTGCACCCCTTCATCGGTGACAAAGACGGAAAGATTCTCCGGCCACAAAGCCGTGGCGTCTTCCACTGTTCTGCCCCTGATGCTGCTGTAAAACAGCCCATCTATATGACGGCTGAAAAAAACACTGTATCCTCCCACCGCATTTTCCCAGTCCAGCCCCATATTGTTAAGCCGATACCCGCTGCAATTGCCATCCAGAAATTGAATCCCTGGCACAGCCTCTTCAAAACCAAGATGGTCTATACCTAAATCCCTTAATACCTGTTCAGCCCTTTCTATGGCGACTTCATAAGTGATGCTTGGCGACTCCAGCATATTGTCTGCCTTGTCAAGCCATGTCCTCGTCTCTACGAGCCATTTCGGATTCGGACCAAATCCGAGTTCATCCAATGAAGTCCCCACGCCGGAGAAATATATTTCGTAGGATTGCTGATAGGCCTCCACCCTGCTCTTGGGAATAATAATACCCCTGCTATATTCGAAAAAACTTGAACTTCCTGTCCGCCTGTCATGATTTTGGACTTCAAATCTTTGCGTTATAGTGTCATCAGCCTCCGCAATCGCCTTAAACACATTCTGCGAACCGACAATTCTTTCGTTTTCCAAGTATTTCTCCTTATTACGGATATAGAATGAGTCCTCCTGATAAGGATAGTCGAACACAACATCCACATACTCGCGCTGTTCGGTTTCCGGAGCATTTTCTAGCAATTCCATCACACGCATTTCGTAGGCTGTTATGGGCAAATAGTGGGCTGAATAATCCCCTGAGCGCTCTTTCATCAATATCAATTCCTCTTCTAGTTCAGTCCTTGTCATAGGCGGGATTTTATAAAATCTGGCGTCCGGCGTGAAATAGTCTACCAGTTCGATCAAAAACTCCTGCGATATCCCCTTGTCGCGCAGTTCAATCACAGGCGTATTTGAAATCTTGGGAACGACTACATCTACGTCCATTTCCAATATGATGTTTCCGTTCGCAAGCTCTTCTCTGCCGACCAGCCTTTCCGGTGCATCAATCTGCTTGTACTCCCCGTCCAGCAATGGGTCTATAATGCTAAGTCCGTCAATGCCAGCGGCACGATTCGCAAACGGCGGAATTTCCGGCGTAGGTTGACAGGCGGTCATGGTCAACAAACAGACGCAAACTATTGCAATAAGCATTTTTGTTAACACGTTCACTCCCTTTCCGACAGCAATCCTGCTTCCATTTCGTGTACCGAATCGCAAAGTTCTTCTATGTCCGCAGGGTTGTGCGATGCCATAAGAATCGTTTTTCCATCCTTGCGAAGCCCCTTTATAAGCACCTTCATCTCCGCCACGCCATGCTTGTCAAGCCCGTTAAACGGCTCGTCGAAGATTATGCAATCCGGGGTTTCCATAATCGCCTGGGCGATGCCAAGCCGTTGCTTCATTCCAAGGGAGTATTTGCCGACATGCTTTCTGCTCTTTGGGTCAAGTCCGACCATCTCTATGGTTTCCCTTATTTTTTCGTCAGAAATTTTGCCGCCCAAGGCTGCAAGCAGTTTGAGGTTTTTGAAACCTGAGATGTTCGACAAAAACCCCGGCGCCTCAATAATTATGCCCACAGACTCAGGGAAATCTGCATCCTTGCATATGCTTTTGCCACAGACTGATACCTCGCCTTCCTCTGGAACGAGAAACCCGCATATGCACTTGAAAAACACCGTTTTGCCAGAACCGTTATTCCCTACAATCCCGTGGATTTTTCCAGCCTCAAAGTCGTGTGAAATGCCCCGAAGCACGGTTTCCTCGTCAAAACGCTTTACCAGATTTCTTACACTTATAGCGATGTCTCTCATTCTCATACCTCTCAAATATCTGTCCCTGTAAACGCAAAACTATACTTCTCCATACCTCGCCTTGCCATGAAAAGACAAATTGCTGTCATCACCGTGAATATCGCGTATGACATCCACAGGCGCGGCAGAAAGTCATAGCCAAAATTGTGCATATGAAAGGTCGCGTGATTGAGTGGCGAAAGCCATCCTACTGCCACGTTCGCCCTATATGCCACCGCATCAGGCAACCTGAATATCTGCATAAATATCTCGGGGTTTAACAAAAGTCCGTATATGCTCAGTAAAAACGCTCCCATCACGCCCCAAAATCGTCCCAAGCGTATGTTCAGCATCAGCATGACCGAAGCCAAAAACAGCGTATACCCTACCATCAGCAAAAACACATGTAAAGCACACTGGTAAGGGTATGAAAGAATCATTGCTTTGAGCGATGTGGGCAGCATTATTTCTGCGCCAAAACCAGAAAAGGCAAGAATCGCACCTGTCTCGCTCCACATATTGCCAATAAATGATATGTGCATGGAGATTGCCATTGTCACCGCCAATATGAAAACCATATAGATGAGCGTAGCCAAAGCAACGTACAAAACCTGCCCCCACAACCATATATTGCGCTTGGTACGTACAAGGTAGTACGGCGTGAACCCGCTAAAAAACGGCATGTCCGCAAACAAAAGTATCAATAGCAACGAAGATATCATTATGGAATTGGCATCGCCAAATGTCCATATAAAAGCTTCCATGATCTGCATATTAGTACCGTAGTCATGCGCAAAGCTTATCGCCTTGTCCGTCAGCAACGTACATAAAACAAACGCCAACACAAACACCATAATGGCGCGAGGATTTTTATGCCACCCTCTGAAATTGAACGAAGCCACCGTGAAAATCTGTCTTATACTTATGTCAGATTTCATATAGCCTCCTTCTAACCACCAAGCAATATATGGTGAAAGCAACGGCCACGGCAACGGCGACGCTGATAAACGCTGTGGACAAATCCAGGTTTGCAGGTCTTATCCATTCACGCGGGCTGAAGATGTATGCAGACCTGAAATACCGTCCCTGAAAGAAACCCAAGACGTAGTAAACTATAAAAGGGATTACATAAACCATATACTTATTTTTAAGCGCAGCTCCCGCGATGCCGCCAACCAAAGCCCATGCCATGGCGCTTAATACAACGAGCGACATAGCTATAGCATACTCTTCATATGTAAACACATACATCCCCGTCTCAATTCCCATAGGCGGAAACAATGCCATACATATCCCAAGCACTATAGCATGCCCCGTAAACACTGCAAGCCCGCCCGCCAGAGCCACAATGGCAGCTTTAGAAAAAAGATACCGTCGCCGGCCTGCAAGAGGCAGATACTGTCTTAAAAACCGACTCTGAAAATCTTCGACAAAAGAGTCCGCATAAGGGATTGTGCAAAGCACTGGAAGCGCCAACAAGAATACGTCCGACTGCATAAATATGGTGGCCGCTCTTATCGACAATTCGCCGAAACTCTCGGTTATGCCGGAAATGCGAATCATGGCCAGGATGCTCCCCCAGCCGCCTATAAGTGCCACAACGACCACCGCACCCACTGTCATTGCAAATTTCCAGCCGCACACCGCCCGTTTTAATTCTGTCAACAATACTCGCAAGCATTACTCCTTTGCAAATTAACGCACTTTGAAAACACTTTTCAAAATAACGGTTTCCTAATCACACAAAACGTTTTTCAATAATGGCCGACAAACCTCTGATGGTCAATATGCCACTATCCAAAAGCTCTTCCGACCGCATTTGTATCTTGTATTTATCCATGACTTCCATCAATAAATACGCAAATTCATAATATGTCATATGGAATGCATCGCTAAAAAACGACATCTCATAAATATCTGGTGAGCAGCTAAATTGCATTCCCAGTTTACGCTTCATCATCCCAATAATATCTTTTTCGATTTTTTCTGCCATACCAAAACTTCTTTCTTACACTACGAAGCCATCTGTTTGCCCAAGCTTTTCAACAATCTGCTTTGTCAAGATTTCAACATGCTCCTCATTAAATATATTCAGGTGCGGAATTCTCGAGTCGGGTTTTTTTGTTTTTTGAAGCAATTGATCCACCTCCCTATAGTCAATAGTCTCAAAAGACAACTCTCTTTCCAGATGATTGTAGAAAACCCTTGTATTTGACATTACCAAGCAATCAATAGAATACCCGAAACGATGCAGATACATATCGTCTAGCTCTGACATATCATCCTCTACAGAATTAGTACACACAATGGAAAAATCTGGTGTTGTCGACATAGAAACAAGATAGTTAACTATTCCATACCCATTGGGAAAATCATTGTTAAATTTTACCGAAGCTCCTGGAATACATATTGCAAGAACATCAGGTTTTTCTTTTTTGCACACATCAACGAGAAAAGTCTTAAAATACTCTATCTTTGTTACTTCGCCTATCGGCTCGAACATAAAGCTAGGAAACGAATGCATACCTAAAGCAGCACAATACTGTCGTGCTCCAATGCTGCAGACTTTATATCCATTTTGGGTGAGTCCATTGCTGATTGCGATTAGAGTATCGAATTTATTTACCTGTTCCATTACGCCACTTATGAAAACAACTGGCACATCAACTCGCAAGTCTTCTTTAGCCCTTTCTTCTGCATAAATTCTATGTGGCCGAGATATTTCCGAAGAATCCATACCTCTGTGCTTGCGGAAGTCAATCAAGTTAAGCCCTTTTGAAATTGCCAGGTGAATATGGCCATCTAACAGATTATCTATCAAAACTGTCGCTTCTTTTGTTCCTGTTGATATAAACGGCGCAACAATCAGGTTTTGAACAGAATCTAGGGCTGACCTTAAATTTGATTCTATAGTTATTCCAAGTTGTGGACGCCCAAAAGCCTCACCTGCGTCAAGCCCGTCTACGCCCCAACCAGGCGGTGATATCAACTTCACGTCTGTATCTAACAATCCTCTTCGAAGCAATTCCCTTAAAATTGGGGTGAAATCCATGTTGTACGGATACACTGCTGTTCTTTCTCCGCCTACGCCATACATCTTTCCAAAATCTCCTTTTCGGCAATATACCCTCTCATAAGTTGCTCTACTCGAAGCTTTTCGTCAGCGCACAAAGCCACTTTTGCTTCAATTGACAACCCTGTTTCGTCATCAATATTCTTGGGACATATGGCACAATTATTTATTGCCCAACAATCTTTGCACATATCCTCAGTTAACTGGCAAACATTCAACAATTTGTCCACCTTCTGCATATCAAAGCCGTCTTTCACGTTGCCTATGCGCATAGCGCCGTTTGTTTCATTCACACGTTCACAAGGAAAGAAATTTCCATCAACATCCATGAATAGTTTCCCTGCACCTATTATACACGGTCCTCCATGAGACATTTCATCATAGATAGAATGGGTGCCATAAGTCCGCTCAAAACTCACAAGGTTGTCCATTTTATGCAGCGTTATCGAAGAAAGCCTATCCCTTTCCATCCATCCCAACCGAGTCGCAAAAGCTTTGAAAGCATCATATTCCTGCTGTATGAGAAATTGTGGGCTTAATCTGTTTTTTTCAGTGCTATTTGAATCGTCAACTACGCTTGTCACCACCGCGACATCTTTTAGTGCAGCATGATTAAAAAATAAACTATTAACGCAATCGAAATCCCTAGAGGGGTCAATTATTGAAATGAAAATAACCTTATTTCTGAGGTATCTTGGGTATTCCTTCTCCAAAAGCAGCACTTTCTTCATTATTGTATCAAAAGTCCCGCCGCCAGTCTCCGCTAAAACTCTAGATGCATCGTGTATTTCCTTTGGACCGTCTAAACTTATTGCAAGCTGTATTCCGTTTTCTTCAAAATAGTCTATCTTTTCCCTTGTCAATAGCGACCCGTTTGTTGTCAAATTATAAGAAACCGGCTTTCCTTCGAAAACATTTTTTGAATATGAAACGATTTTTCGAATCAATTCAAACTCTAGCAAAGGTTCGCCACCATAAAATGAAATACGGACTTTCTCGGCGTCTCTGCTTCGGCACTGTATGAAATCTATTCCCTTCTTTGCGATTTCAAACGGCATAGACCTCTTTGCATGCTTTCTGGTCGAAGAATTTTCTCCCTGTGAGTACGGACAATAGTGGCATCTGAAATTGCAATCTTGAGTTACCTGAAGTGAAATGCCTTCAATTTTTTTGCTCAAATAATACCCCATACGATCTGATAAAGGATGTTTCATTCTGATAGGACGCTTTGTTTCCAATAATCCTTGGTCCCTTAATTTGTTGATATCACCGATTTCTGTTTCGCTCAAAAGAGCTTCTTTACCATCTTTAAGCAGTCTCAACGCATTATAAATATGCTCCTCTACACCGTAAATCAAATCGGTATTCACGTCATATAAATAGTAGCCGTACGGTGTTTGCAACAAATGAACAAACGGAGTTCCCATATACTTTTCCCCGCAACTACCCAAAACAATAAACTCAAAAACATTTTACATACAATCACAGTAACCGTCAACCACATGGCGCAGGCCAGATAGCCGCCGCCGTCGACGACGACGACGACAAGCGGGCAATTGAATGTGTTTGGCCTGGCTTTGTCTTGAGCCCTACCGAATGAACACCTTCTGTTTGACCACTGTGGCCTTGGTGGTGGCCTTCTTGCCGTTCGCGTTCATGAAGGGCTTGACCCGCCCGTTTTCGATGATGGGCGCGCCGTCCTCGTCGAGCTGGTAAGTCCCGACAGCCCACATCTCCATCCTGACGGTGTAGCTGGCCTTGAGCTTGGTGGGCGTCCACACCCCGTTCTTTGTGGTGCCGGTGCGGTTCTGGGTCTTGTGGTTTATCAGGTACGGCCTGTCGTCCTCGACGA
>WRMW01000018.1 GCA_009776955.1 Clostridiales bacterium
TCAATTCGTGCCTCCATTCGTCACGATAGGGTCCCTCACGTTTTTGGCACAGCCTAAATCCGTGATTTCCGATTCTAGCGGCACCGATTATCACGATGCCGTAAGATAATACCCTATCGACACTGCCGCGCATAGGCACCGCCAGGCTTTACGCTTACGATGTTTGTGCATCATTAAAATAAAGCACTCTAACAGAAAGCGTATGCGTAAAAAACAAAGCACGCGGCTTATTCAGCCCGTGCTTTTGCTTTTTGCTGTGCTTGGCTCGGTTACGCTTCTATGCTTCCTTGATGGCCCCTACGGGACACGCATCAGCACAGACGCCGCAGCTTGTGCATTTGTCGGCGGCGATGCTGTAGATGTCACCGTCGGCAATAGCGTCCACTGGGCATTCTGTTGGGCAAGCGCCGCACGCAATGCAAGAATCGTCGATTGTGTATGCCATTTCCGTACCTCCTATTTTTTTGGCTTATTCAAACGCCTGACGGGAAGTATACCAAATGATTTACTCTGCGACAATACCTATCGGATAAACACCCTTTGGTTTATCGTGGTCGCTCTGGTGACCGCCTTCCTGCCGTTTGCGTTCATATACGGCATCACCCGCCCGTCCGCAGGGTTTATCATGGGCGTGCCGTCCGCGTTCAGCCTATACGTGCCGAACGCCCACATTTCTATCCTGACGTTGTAGCTTGTCTTTTTGAGCGGCGTGGGCAGCCCGTTTCTGGATGTGCGGTTCTGGGTCTTTGGGTTTATCAGGTAAGGCCGGTCATCCTCCACGAAGAATATCGACCACCTATCCGTGCCGTTGCGTTCGAGCCTGAACCCGTCCTTTTCAAAGCTCCGCACGCTTGCCGCCTGTATCTGCACATGGCCTACCTGAGCCCCGATAGGCGCCCTCGTGCCGTCGACAGCCAGGGTCGTCATCATGGCGCCTTGCTTGGGTTGGTCCAGATGGAGCATCACGTCCGCCAGCTTGTTTGGGTTTGCCCTTGGCACCGTCGCCGCAGGGTTGATGGATATGGTCTTGTCCGCCACTACGCCCTTTGCGTTCGGCGCCGCCGCCCACGAGCGTAGCACCTGTCCGTTCTCCAATGCCACCTCAACGCTTAGCCTTTGCGCCACCCTTGGGTTTACGTGCCCCTGCCTGCCGTCTTTTATCACCACATTGAATGTGTTCGCGCCTGTCATCACGGTGGCGAAGTCCCTGCTCGGCACGGTTCTTGATGCCGAGGTGTTTGTCTGGAATAGCCGTACTTCCTCGATTGCGGACGTCGTGTTCGTCAGCCTTATGGTAGCAGGCCTGAAGCTATCTGGGCTCGTCACGTTTATATTGCCTTTGCCAAACCTGACCGAGAAGCCGGGCACTTTGTTCGTGAATGTCAGCCTCAGCCTGAACGGGTTGGTCGTAAGCGAGGGCGAGCCGACCATAAGGTCGAACTTCTTGTTCCTCGTGTCACGCGCAAGCCTTTCAAGCCCATGCTGATTTGCCAAGAGCTGCACCGAGTTTGTGCCGAACGCGAAGTTCACAGGTGCGTTGCCGTCTACCTCCCAAGGGGTATTTGTTTTGGTCGTTTCTTTGGGCGGCGTCGTTTCGGACACTGCGAAGTCCGACAAACTGACGTTCGCGGCGTTTATGTTTATCGGGAACTCCGCTATGTTCGCGCCGTCCACCATCTTTGCCCCGCCGTCCTGTCTCTGGTTTATCGTATAGGCGTTCGGCTTGATGGTGGCGGCAAGCCTTGCGGGGTTCGTCGCTGTCAGGTTGAGCGACAGCCTTGCCACGTCGGTTGCCCCTGCCCCTGTGTAGCTAACTTCAAGCCACAGCCTTCCGCCCGTCGCCATGGTCTCCCTTGGCACGATGTCCACCATGGCCTTGCCGTTCTCCACGCCTTTGAAGAACACGTCCACGCCAGGGTTGACGACGGCTCGGCGCTTGCTGTCGAGCTCGCTTACTCTCACGTCCGCGATTTTATAATTGCTTTCGAGCGGCGTCTTGGCGTTGCGTGTGACAATGTTTATGCGAGCGGCGTTGAGCGCAGGCCCGCTGTCCGTGTCATGCCTTATGGCGTCCTCTATGCCGTCCCTGCCTGCAAGCCTTGGGTCTGCCGGCACGATAAGCGGCATGGACGTCCTTTCGAGCTTTATGGCGGGCATGGTGTTCACCGTCCTTACGCTCGTGCGTATGTCGTTGCCCGTGGGGTTGTTTTTGGCGTGGGGCTTTGCGGCGGTATGGTATCCATCAAGCTCCACCGTCGCCACAAGCTTCGCCGTGCCCGCCTTTGCGTCCTGCACGGGCTTGAGGATAGGCCTTGGGATCGGCGGGTCGTGTTCAGGGTCGGGGTTCACTATCTCTACGAATCGCAGCGCGGCAGCGTTCTGCCCCGTAATCCTGGTCACGCTTGCAGGCGAGCCGTCGGCAGCGCGCACCAGAAGCTCTGCGTTCGTGCTGCTTGCAAACCTTGCATTGATTGGGGCACTAGTCGAAAATGTCAGCTTAGGCCATGTCTGCACCACGCGCAGGCTGAAAGTGTCTTTCGTCGTAACCCACCCCTCGATGCCTTTGCACTGCACCCTTGCGACAACGTTTTTTGTAGTGGCATTCTTCACGCTCGCCGCCACTGCGGGGTCTACCCATATGTCGAGATATCTGTCGTCGTTGGGGTTCATCGCCGCTTTCATTCCAGGCATTTCGACAAAGTTGCCGCTTACCATCCGGCCTATCTCCACTTTTTCTATCAGAATCGTCGCACCAAGCTCACGGCTCTCGTCCAAGCCGCCAAGCTCGCCGTCCGACAGGCCTGTTATAACAGGCTCCACGCCACGCTGCCTTTGCGTCACCAATATGGGCACGCTTGCGCCTATCTTCTTTGCCTTGTTCACGGTCACGGTAGGCTCAAGCACTTTAACTTCGGTGTCGGTGTCGAGCAGGTTTTCGCCCGGTATGGGCTCTATGGTGGCCGTGGCGGTGTAGGCGTCCTTGTACCACGCACGGACGCGCATCGTCTTTGCGCGGTCGAGGCCGGCTTGCGTCACCTTTGCTATTACTGCCTTGCCGTCCTGAACCGCTTCGATGCTTGCAAGCCCCACGAACTTCGTCACAGGCTCGCCTTCGCCGTCCTCGCCCTCCACCATCAGCCCCCAAAGGCCGCTTGCCTCGTCAAATATTATATCGTCCTCTATTCGCTCTACAGTCCATACTATCTTGTCGTAGTCGGCTTCGTCGGGCGTGAACATCGCTTCTATCGTTACCGAAAAATCCGTGTTCGGCATTATCGTATGCCCCGGCGTCAGGACTATGACGGTATCCTCGACAATTATGTCCTCTGGGTCGTCTGGATCGTCCGGCAGCTCGCCTGTGGGCACCACTATCACGAGTATGTCATCCACTACATAGTTTGCGAACCCGACTACGCCCACTCTTATTATTGCAGGGTCCTCGTCCCCTGAAAGCCCCTCAATTATATTGAACTCCAATATGCCGTCCGCGCCGATTTCGACGCTTGGCTCCGCAAGCACGCCGCTTGCATTGTCGTCGATGTCGCTCGACCAGACTGGCTCATCGTCGATCAATATGCCTGGCAAGTCCAGATGCTCTACTATGTCCACCGTCTGCGTCGTGGCATGGTCGTTGATGTCAACGTATACGGTGATGTCGTCCGTGCTATGGGAAACGGGCGTGATCTCGGCGTCCACGATGAAGATGTCCTCCGCAAGCTCGTAGTTGAACCTGCCGTCGCCGTAGATAAACAGCAGCGCTTCCACTTCATACAAAAAGCCTATGTTAACGTTGATGTCGGGGTAGACGCCTGGGGTGACTACGATGCGGATGCCGCCAGGGTTGCTGTCCTCGTGGTATTCCTCGCCTTCGACTATATTGTCCACCGCAAGGCTCCCGACGGGCTCGCCGCGTTTGTTCGTCCCGTCGTAGGGCTTCGTCACGATATAGCCTTCGTCGAGCGTGACCGTAAGCACCCTGCGCCATATGCTTGCCCTGACGTCCGTAGGCCAGGTGCTCTCGTGGGGCAGCGCATAATTGCTTTTGTCGTCGCCGGAGAGTTCAAGCCCATAAGTGACGGGCTTTCTGATGCCGGCGCTTTCGTCGCTGAACGTGCCTGTGGCGATTATGCCCACTTTGTCCGTTCCCACGATGCCTAAAAAGCGTACCCTCATATCAATCACATCGGCGTCTCCGTCGTAGAACTTGCCATCCGCCGTCACGTTGAGTATCTTGAGTTCCCGTGGAACAACTTCAAAGGACAGGGGTATGTTCACCGTGGTGGCGCTGGTGGCGCTGACCGCGATGTTGCCGATATATGTCCCTAGCCCAAGGCCGTGCTTGGGGTTGACGGTGAATGTGACGCTTCCGCCCGCCGGGATGGTCGTTGCGGACAGGCCGCTTATGTCGAAGCTGCTTCCGTCGGCACCCCCAAGTGCGATGCCCACGCCGTTTATCGCTGTGGCGCCGTAATTGTATACGGTGACGGTACGCGGGGCTATCGGGTCGTACCCGTAGTGTTCGGTCGGAAATACGATCTCTGCGGGGGTGACGATCAGCACGTTGTTTGCATTTAGCTCCTGGCCGCCCCAGTTGAAGTGGATATATGGCTGGTCGGGGAATGCGGGGCTGCTTGCAAATGTGGCTCTGAAAGAGAAAGCATCGCCTCCGCCCGGCACGGGGTTGCCGTTTATGATGGACGTGGCGGTACGGTTTTGCCGGGGAGTGCTGCCAATATTGTTGAAAGTCTGCATAAATACATCTATAAGATCGACGTTCGCAGCGTTTAGGGCAGGGAAGGTAAAGACGTCATTGACCATAAAGGCGCCGCCGTTGACGCCACCGAACATATATGAAACAAAGTAAAAGTTAGCGGTCGTAACGCGCGGCAGATTGAACACCTTGTTCATGGTAAAGCTTGTGCCGCTTACATTGCGGAACATATTCATGGCAAAAGACGAGCCCACGGTCGTGAGGTTTTGCGGCAGGTTGAACACATCGTTCATGGTGAAGTCATTGCCGCTGACACCGAAAAACATAGACATGACAAAATTATTGCCTATGGTTGTGATATTCTGCGGCAAGTTAAAGGCTTCGCCCATGTTGAATGAAGCGCCGTTGCAGTTTGTAAACATGGATGCGGCAAAATTGTTGCCTACTGTCGCGATGCTCTCCCATCCGCCGCCGAAAGTGAAGTCCGGTCCCATTGTGAGGTTTGTGCAGCCGAAGAAAGTGTTCGACCATTCAAAGGACGGGGCGCCGGAAGTAAGCTGCGCCGGCGTACGCGTCATACGAGGGGTGATGGGGCTTAGCACTTTCGTAAGCATATCCTTGTTCGTCTGGGCATTGTTGGCGCCGGTTGTGTTGTTTGCGAACCCAAAGGCGGCAAACCAGACGCTCTCAGAGCCTGCGGCCACCCCTGCGGGGGTTATGGTAATTGTGTATGTGCCCGCTTCTTCATATGCGTGCGGGATGCCGACGCTGTTTGCAGCGTTTGCGACGCTGTTGTTGTCGGCGGCGCTACGCCAGAACGCATTTTCGGATTCGCCGTCGCCCCAGTCGATATCCCAGTTGTAGACCTTGCTGTATGCCGCCACCGTAGCCGATATTGTGGCGTTCAGCCCTCCGCTCAGGGGTATCCTGAAAATCTGGTCTGCCTCTGTCGTGGTTATCTCGAATTGAAAGTGTTCGCCGTCCGTCGAAAGGGGCGATATTTCCGCCATGGGGGACAGGGATGTGGGGAGTTCGTCGTTATTAAAAGAATCAGGGTCGGTGTCGCTTATAAGGTCAGGGGATTTGTCCTCGCTCTCGTCACCGCCAGGGGTTTCGCCCTCGTCGCCCTCGCCGCCGTCACCAACGACACCTTCGCCTTCTGTCTCGGACACAGGGTATTCAGCATCAGGTATCTGTTCCGCATACGCTCCCGTAAGCGGCGTCATCGTAAACGCAAGCGCTATCGCAAGCGTCCACGCCGCTATCCTGTACACGACACACGCTCCCAAATTGTGGGGTTTGAACCAAATATATCCCCCCCCCCCCGATTTATATTTTTGAGTAAAAGGGGGCTATTCCCATACATTCTTATATTTCTAATCATGTCGTCTGGTTCTCCTTTTGAAACAACACCACATAAATGACAGCACAGATAATATATCTTCTCACATTTTGCAGCTTTTGTCATATTTTTGTCTTATACGTTTGCACACGGGCGCTTTAAAGGGTACACTGTGGAAGTGAGTATGGAGATCAAATCGAAATGACAAAAAAAATTAAGACTGCGTGCCGGGCCTGTCACGGCGGGTGCGGCGCCATAGTGACGGTGGAGGACGATAGGGTCGTAAAGGTGGAGCCGGATCCGAACGCCCCTTTGAGCAAGGGGAGGATGTGCCCCAAAGGTCTAGCCGCCGCCGATGTGCTATACGACCCGCACCGGCTGAAATACCCCCTAAAGCGTGCGGGGGAACGTGGCGAAGGCCGGTGGGAACGCATATCGTGGGACGAAGCCTACAATACTATAATAGGGGAAATCGAGAAGATAAAACGCGAGCACGGCATAGAGTCCGTCGGCCTTGTCCAAGGGACAGGCAGGCACCATTTCAACCATATGCCACGTTTCGCGCACACGCTCGGCACGCCAAACTGGTTTGAGCCAGGGACGGCGCAATGCTATTTCCCGCGTATCCTGAACTTCAACATCACTTACGGCAAGCCCCTGGTCGTGGACTATTTCGGTGAGACGAACCCAGAGTGCATACTCGTCTGGGGCACGAATCCGCTCGTCACGGGCGCAGACGGCGAGATACAATTCCTGGTCCGCGACGCGATAAGCAAGGGCTCGAAATTCATTGTTGTGGACCCTAGGAAAACGGAGCTTGCGGAACGTGCGGAAGTATGGCTCCAGGTGCGGCCCGGCACGGACGCCGCCCTCGCCCTCGGAATGCTCAATGTGATAATAAACGAAGAATTGTACGACAAAGAGTTTGTGGAGAAGTGGGTGCACGGCTTTGAAGCGCTCCGCGAAAGGGTGCAGGACTATCCGCCGGACTGCGTTGCCGATATCACCTGGGTTCCGCCAGAGGAAATAGTGCGTGCCGCAAGGCTGTATGCGTCATCGAGTCCCGCCGCGCTTGAGGTGGGCTGCGCGATAGAGCACAATCCGAACTGCTTTGACATAGTGAGGGCTGTGTCTTTCCTGCCGGGGCTGTGTGGCAATTTCGACATACCCGGCGGCTATATAGAGGGGTCGGATATACTGCCGGACATCGAGAACAGGCTCGAGTATATAGAGCCGGAGGTCGCAAAGAAGCGTCTTGGCGGCGGGGATTTCCCATTTTTGTCAGGTGCGGACATGCCTTTCCCATCGGCGCATATACCGGCCGCTTTCGAGGCCATCCGCACAGGCAAGCCGTATCCCCTCAAGGCCCTGCTGCTCTTTGGCAACAACGGGCTTATGAGCTTCGCGGACAGCAACAAGACTTTTGAGACATTGCAGAAAGTGGACTTTCTATGCTGCATGGACCTCTATATGACGCCTACCGCCGAGCTATGCGACATTGTTCTTCCTGCCGCAAGCAGCCTCGAACTCGATGCAGTGTTCTCGGTTCCCTACTTTGCGAATTATGCAGTGCTCGCCCAGAAAAAAATAACAAGGCTGTACGAGCGAAAGTCCGACGAGGAAGTGTTTTTTGAGCTGTGCGAGCGGATGGGTCTGGACTACGGGGGCGAGCGTCTGCACGATGTATTTGATTGGCAGCTTCGTGCGGTCGGGGAGAAGTACGACGAGTACAAGGGGCTGGATTTTGAGCGTATGTGCGAGCTGAGCTATTTTGCGATACCGCCGGAGTATAGGCAGTACGAGAAGCGTGGGGGGCTGCGAACGCCGACGGGCAAGATGGAAGTGTGGTCCACCGTGCTTGAGGAAAGGGGCTATGACCCGCTGCCGAAATTTATCGAGCCGCCTGAGACCCCGTATAGCGCGCCTGAGACATACAAAGACTATCCGCTGATATTGCTGACCGGCGGCAGGGTGCCGTTCTTTTTCCATACGGAGGGGCGTGGCGTGCCCTCACTCAGGGGCAAGGCGCCATATCCGCGAGTGGAGATACATCCGCAGACGGCGGCGGCTTACGGCATCGCGGACGGCGACTGGGTGTATATCGAAAGCCCGCGTGGGCGCATCACGCAAAAGGCCTTGGTGACCGACGGGATAGACCCGAGGGTGGTCAACTGCCAGCACGGTTGGTGGTATCCTGAGGCGGAGACGCCGGACCACGGCTGGCGTGAGTCCAACGCCAATATATTGACCAGCGCAGACCCGCCGTATGATTCTGTGCTTGGCACCTACCAACTTCGAGCATTATTGTGTAGAATATACAAGAATGACGACATAAGCATCGAAGCACGTTTTGAAAAATCGGAGATAATGAAAGGGGACTGAAATGAACTTCAATCTAACAGAGAAACAATTGGCGCTCCAAGAGAAATTCCGCGCGTTTGCAGCGGCGGAAGTGGAGCCGCTTGCGGCGAAGATGGACGAGGAAGAGACTTTTGATCCTGGGCTGCCAAAGAAATTGCACGACCACGGCTTGATGAATATTCCGTATAGCGAGGAATACGGCGGCGCGGGCGGCGACTATGTCGACTATGCGCTTGCTGTCGAGGAGCTTGCGAAGGTGGACGCCTCGACCGCCATCACCGTGTCTGTGCATACGTCGCTCGCCTGTTCATGCATCGACAATTTTGGAACGCCTGAGCAGAAGGAGAAGTTTTTGCGTCCGTTGCTTGAGGGCGGCAAGACGGGCTGTTTCGGCCTGACGGAGCCGGGGGCGGGGTCAGATGCTGCCGGACAGCAGACGGAAGCCGTGCCGGACGGCGACAATTACATCATAAATGGAAGCAAGATTTACACGACCAACGCCGAGTTCGCCGACACGGTCATTCTTTTCACGATGACGGACAAGTCGCAGGGGACGAAGGGGATTTCGGCTTTCGTGGTGCCGATAGACACGCCGGGCATCGAGGTCGGCATGAACATTCCGCGGATGGGGATAAGGGGCGCGTCGAACTGCGAGGTGTTTTACAAGGACGTGGTTGTGCCCAAGGACAACCTGCTCGGCGGCGAGGGCAAGGGCTTCAAGTGCGCGATGATGGCGCTCGACGCAGGCAGGATAGGCGTGGCGGCACAGGCGTTGGGCATAGCCCAGGGTTCCCTGGACCTAGCGATCGCCTACGTGAAGGAGCGTGAGCAATTTGGCAAGCCGATAGCGGCGTTCCAGAACACGCAGTTCAAGGTCGCGGACCTCCAGACGCAGATTGACGCGGCACGCCTGCTCGTGTACCGCGCGGCGGCGGCGAAGAGCGCCCACGAGCCGTACGGCCAGTATGCGGCGATGGCGAAGCTCTTTGCGTCGCAGACGGCGAGCGATGTCACCCGCGAGGCGGTGCAGATGCTCGGCGGCTACGGCTATGCACGGAAGTACACTGTGGAACGTATGATGCGCGACGCGAAAATCACTGAGATTTACGAGGGCACGAGCGAGATAATGAAGATGGTCATCAGCGGATATATGAAATTGCTCGGCTGATGTGCTACAATACAGCCGGACACGAAAAGTATATGGCTCTGGCTTTGCGTGAGGCACGAAAGGCCGCACGTATCGGTGAGGTGCCGATAGGCGCCGTGATAGTCAAGGACGGCGAGGTGGTCGGACGGGGATACAACCGCAACGAGAGCGGGAAGGACCCAACGCTGCACGCGGAAATGATCGCCATAAGGCGGGCGGCGAAACGCCTTGGCGTGTGGAGGCTCGTAGGGTGTACCATGTATGTGACCGTGGAGCCGTGTTCGATGTGCGCCGGCGCCGCGGTGCTTGCGAGGCTAGATGCCGTGATTGCGGGAGCGGAGAGCGACAAGTCCGGTGCCTGCGGAAGCGTAAAGGACATACTGGCGTCTTCCGACCTCAATCACAGGGTCGAGTACGAAGCCGGCGTGTCGGGACCTGAATGCGCGGCGTTGCTCAGCGGGTTTTTCAAGAGTTTGCGGGCAGGACGTGGCGGGCAGGATGTGAGCGAGAGGGACGAGTAGGAGAAGGCGAATGATCAAAAGTAAGATGAAAAAATTGGCAAGAATACTGGGTGTCGCGTGCGTGCTGGCGGTGGCGCTGACCCTTGCTTTGGCGATGCCGGCGTTTGCGGCAGGAGGGCTGAATTTTTTAGGCAGCACGCCGGAGTCCGGCAGCGAGAACATCCCGGTCGAGAATGTCGGGGTAAAGCTTTTCTTCGACGGCAATGTGACGGACGCGAGCGTCTGGGAGAACAACTCCAGAAGCTTTAAACTGACGGACAGCGGCGGTAGGATAGTCGACAACATCGCGTACGCAGGGCAGAAAGCGGGCGAGGAAGGCTATATACTTGTCTTGGCAGATCCTACGCCCGCAAGCGAGAATATGCCAGGCCAGCTTGAGCAAAAGACGGAATACACGTTGACAATATCCGGCGAGCTTATGTCCAAAGAGGGCGGCAAGCTCGGCAGCGATATAGTCGTGATGTTTGAAACGATGGACGTGGCAGCCAATTCGCAGCTAAGCATGATCATAATGGTGGTCATGATGGTGGGCGCCATAGTCTTGATGGTGATTACGAACTGGCGAAAGATGAAGGCGGAGGCCGAGGCTGCCGCCTTGGCGAAGGCGAACCCCTACCGCTTGGCGAAAGACAAGGACATAAGCGTGGACGAGGCGAAGGAGCTTATCGAAAAGGCCAAGGAGAAAAACAAGAAGCAGCTTGAAAAGGTCGGGGGCAAGGCGCCCGAACCAGAGGAGAAGAAAAGCGCCGCCCCGCGCCTTGATGCCAAGAAGAAAAAGAAAAAGACCCATAAGGTGGGCGGCCCGCGCCCGGTTTCAGAGGGCGGCAGCGGGTATAAGACGGGGCGAAAAGCTGCGAAGGAGCGAAAGGCGAGAGCGGAAGCGGCAAAGAAGGCGGCCGCCGCCCAGCACAAGACCGGCGGCGGCGGTAGCGCCGGCGGCGGGAAGAAGGGCTCAAAAGGCAAGGGCAAGAAAAAGTAAAGAGGGCTTGGATGTGCTTTTAAAGGCTCCGGCAAAGATAAACCTTACGCTCAGGATACTTTCCAAAAGGGCGGATGGTTACCATGAGATAGAGAGCAAGATGCGTGCGATACGCCTCTTTGACGAGGTGGAGATTTCGCTTGTGGGCGATGGGGCGGCGGTGACGCTTGGGAGCAGGCCGGGGATAAGGGTGCGGACGGATATGGCGGGGGTGCCGTGCGGGCCAGAGAATCTTGCGTACAGGGCGGCAGAACTGGCGTTCGAGACGTGGGGCGGCGAGGATGCATGGGGCGGCTTTGAATCTGGGGGCGGCGAGCCGTGCGTGGAAATCATGTTGCGAAAGAGCATACCGATGGCGGCGGGGCTTGCGGGTGGGTCTGCGAATGCGGCGGCTGTGCTGCTCGGCTTGACGAATTTATTCGCGCCAAAGACAGATATTGCGGACATAGCGGCGGTGGGCGCCCGTCTCGGCGCGGACATACCGTTTTGCGTATACTCCTGTGCGGCGGCAAACCCTGCCCTCGGTTATAAGGGCACGGGCACGGCGCTCGCCGAAGGGGTCGGCGAGAGGCTTACCCCCATAGCGGAGATGGGGGACGCGTGGGTCGTTCTCGTAAAACCCAATGTGGGGATAGACACGAAAGAGGCATATGCGGCCTACGACGCTTATGGAGCGCCCGCGCCCCACGCTTCGGACAATGACTTCGAGACGCCGTGCTCCGAAGCCTATCCTATTGTGGCAGAGACGCTTGCCACGCTGAAAAGGCTTTGTGCCGAGGAAGGCGCAGGCGATGCCAAAATACAGCTTAGCGGCAGCGGCCCCACCGTCTTTGCGTATTTTGAAGGTCTGCACGAGGCCGCAAGCGAGGCCGCCGAGCTTATCCATGACCGTGCCAGACAGGCCTTCCCTAAAATGTTTTCCTGTATTACAAAAACTTTATAGCAAAGCCGCAATTATTTTGGCGATTGCCTTTTACATATGGTATAATGCCATTGCCAAATATTTGGAACAGCTTGCTACGTGCCGCCATCTTTCCCCATCCCCCTTTATTTCAGTTTTATGGCGGCAAAACATAAGGCAGGCGCGGTTCGTAAAAAAACCGTGCCTGTTGTTTTTTTTGGCGAAAATCCCGACGGAATTGTGTTAGAATGTCACGTATAACCGAACTTTTGGCGTTGAGTAGAGAGAGGTATTGTTGATATGTCATACAAAGAGATTATCCCCAAAGAAGATTATGCAAAAATTGTGGCGCGCGACGAGGCTTGGGCGAAGGGCATGTGCGACTATCTTATGGATATGCACAAAAAAGACAAGTTCGTAAAGTTTATGAACATCCGCCCCATGGTCAACATCAAACGTATGTTCGAGGATAGCGCGGCGTTGTTCGGCGAAAGGCCGGCGTTCCATGAAAAGCCATCACATGCGGAGCCGTATCAGGTCTATACCTACAACGATGCGCTTGCACGCGTCAATAAGATCGGAACGGCGCTTCATGCCCGTGGGTTCAGGGGCTCAAGGCTTTCCGTCATAGGTGAGAACAGCTATGCGTGGGCGACCGCCTACCTTGCCATCGTATGCGGCACGGGCGTCGCAGTTCCGCTCGACAAGGAGCTGACAAAGGACGAGATAGAGCAATTGCTTGTCACCGCGGACGTCGAGGCCATCTTCTATCCCGAAAAGTTTGCGGAAATGATCGAGGAGATTCGCAAGGGCGGAAAGACGCAGATAAAGCTCTTTGTGAGAAACGAACGTGCGCCGGAAGGGTTGAAGGATTACGAAGTCTCGGTGGAGACCCTTGTGGAAGAAGGCGAAAAGCTGCTTCTGGACGGGAACCGCGATTTTCTGGACGCACAGATCGACGCAGAGAGAATGGGCATCCTGCTCTTTACATCAGGCACGACGGGCTTCTCAAAAGGTGTCATGCTCTCGCACAAGAACATCTGTGCTGAAATGATGATACCGACCACCGTTATAGGAATAGTGCCGACGGACGTATTCTTCTCGGTGCTGCCGCTACACCATACATACGAAAGCACTTGCGGTTTTCTTATCCCGATTGCGCAGGGCGCATCCATCGCATATTGCGAGGGGCTGAGATATATCGTGGACAATTTGAAAGAGGCCAAGCCGACGGTCTTTCTCGCCGTCCCTCTGCTGTTCGAGAGCATATACGGGAAGATATGGCAGAACGCTCGCAAGAAGGGCAAGGACAAGCTGCTCACAAAAGTAATGCGTATCAACAAAAAGACGAAGAAGATAGGCATCGATATCGGCAAGATATTCTTCAAGCAGATACGCGAAATGATGGGCGGCAATATGCGTCTCTTTATCGCTGGCGGCGCGGCCATCAACCCAGAGATCATCGAAGGGTACAAGGCGTTCGGCGTCAATATGGTGCAGGGCTACGGCCTGACGGAGACGGCCCCCATATGCGCGCTCAACCCCATTATCGGCGGCAAGGCCGAGGGGGCAGGCTATCTGGTGCCGGGCTTTGACGCAAAGATATTCGAGCCGGATCCAGAGACAGGCATAGGCGAAATCTGCATCAAGGGCGACATGGTTATGCTTGGCTATTACGACAACGAGGAAGCCACTAACGAGGTCATCAAGGATGGGTGGTTCCACACGGGCGACTACGGCTTTATCGATGCCGACCGCTTCGTCCATATCACCGGCCGCAAAAAGAACGTCATCATCACCAAGAACGGCAAGAACGTGTATCCAGAGGAGCTTGAGTACCTGCTCAGCATATCGCCAGTGTTCGCTGAGATCATGGCGTTCCAGCTTGACAGCGAGCTAGGCGACGACACCGTTATTGCCGTCATCGCAACCCCGAACGAGGAGGAGATAACGGAGCGCCTCGGCGAGGGCGCGACCGACGAGGCCATCGGCAAGCTGTTTTGGGAGGAGATAGACAAGGTCAATGCGTCCCTGCCCATCTTCAAGAAGATTCGCAAGGCATTTGTGCGAAGGGAGCCGTTTGAGGTGACGACATCGAAGAAAATCAAACGCTTCCTGGCAGAGAACAAAACGGGCGTAGAGGTATAAAGCAAAGGAATAGAGGTGTAAAACAATGGAAGAAAAAATCAAGGAAGCGTTGGAAAAAATCAGGCCTTATCTGCAGCGGGACGGCGGCGATGTCGAGTTCGTAGAGTATACGGAGGAAAAGGTCGTGAAGGTTCGGCTCAGAGGCGCGTGCGCAGGCTGCCCTGGGGCGCAGATGACGTTAAAGAACGGCATCGAGCGGCTGCTTAAAGAGGAATACCCGGAAATCGCAGGCGTCGAGGGCGTGGCGTCATAGCGCGACACGGCAAAGTAGGCGAGGACAGTTTGAATTACAAAGAAATACTGAGCAATTATAGGGGCGAGGTCGCAGGGATGCTTTGCGATCTCGTCTCGTTTAGGAGCGTGAACGCGGAGCCTTTGGAGGGGAAGCCTTTCGGGGAAGAAGTACACAAGGCCTATGCCTATATGCTTGAGCGGGGCGAGAGGGACGGCTTTGACGCTTTTGATGCGGACGGTTACGGCGGCCATATCGAATGGCCTGGGGCGGTCACCGACGAACGTGGCGAGATAGTGGAGGCGGCGGATGGGACGCTCGGCGTGGCCGTCCACCTTGATGTGGTGCCTGCGGGCGATGGCTGGGCGCAAGACCCTTGGGAAGGCACGCTATCGGACGACGGCAATATCTACGGGCGCGGCACGACGGACAACAAGGGCGCTGTGGCGGCGGTCTATTATGCGATGAAATCGCTCAAGGAAGCCGGCCATGCCCCATCTAAGAATATCAGGCTTATTCTCGGCCTCGACGAGGAAGTGGAATGGGTGGGGATGGACAAGTATTTTGAGCAGGCGGGGCAGCCGGATTTTGGCTTTGCGCCGGATGCGGACTTCCCTGTCATAAACGGCGAGAAGGGCATACTTGTCTTTGAGATCGCGAAAAAATTTGAAGGGAGCCACGAGGCGGGGCTGCATCTTAGGAGCGTCACAGGCGGCAGTGCGGTGAACATGGTGCCAGACGGGTGCAGGGCCGTGCTTGCCTATGATAACCCCTCGAACGCAAGCAAGGGCAAGGGCGGCAAGACGCGGGGCAAAGGCAAGGGGAAACAGGCATCGATGGCGGCGAAGGAAAGCGCTGCACGCGACAAGGCCTTTGCGTTTGTGAAAGAAGCGGCGGCACATAACGAGCGGACAGGCGCAAGGATATCGTGCAAGGGCGTTGGCACCGCTCTTGAGGTCTCGGCCAAGGGCGTCTCGGCGCACGGGTCGCTCCCGGAAAAGGGCGTGAACGCCATTTCCGTGCTTATGGATTTTCTTAGCACGCTTCCTATCGCAAACGAGAGCGCTCGGGATTTTGTGGATTTTTATTGCACGCATATAGGGCATGAAACAGACGGGAAAGGCCTAGGCATCGCAATGAGCGACGGGCTTTCCGGGGCGTTGGTCGTCAATATAGGAATGATTGCGTTGAACCGTGAGGCCGCAGTCCTGTCCGTGAATGTGCGATATCCTGTCAGCAAGACGGGCGATGGAGTATACGAGGTGCTTATGCCTGCCATTGACGCGAACGGCTTGGGCGTCGTTAAAGAGTCGGACAAGCCGCCACTATATTACTCGGAGGACGAGCCTTTTGTGCGTACATTGATGGAGGTCTACAGGGAGAACACTGGCGACGCTGACAGCAAGCCCATAGTCATAGGTGGCGGCACTTATGCCCGCTCCTTTCCACAGGCGGTCGCTTTCGGGTTGCGTTTCCCGAACGAAGAAGATATCACGCACCAGAAGGACGAGAACATAAATTTGGACAGCCTGATGAAAGCGGCGCATATCTATGCGGACGCCATATATCGCTTGACCCGGTAAGGATTTACTTGTCCTGGGCCCGCAGCTCCACGCGGCGCACCTTGCCCGAAATTGTCTTGGGCAGTTCGTCCACAAACTCAAATATCCGAGGTATCTTATAGGAAGCTGCGTTTGCCTTTACAAAGGCGCGGAGCTCTTTTTTCAGCTCGTCCGTCGGGTCAAACCCTTCACGTAGAATGATTGAGGCCTTTATCGCCTGTCCGCGAAGTGGGTCCGGCACGCCGGTCACGGCAACTTCAAGCACGGACTCGTGCTGCTGTATGACGCTTTCGACCTCAAACGGCCCGATGCGGAAGCCTGCGGACTTTATGATATCGTCCGACCGCCCGATAAACGTGATATAGCCGTCTTTGTCTACGCTTGCGAGGTCGCCTGTGTGGTAACAGCCGTCGCGCCACGCGAAATCCGTCATGTCTTTGTTGCGATAGTAGCCCATAAACACGCCAGGGTCGCCCGGCTTCATTTCTATGCACATTTCGCCCTCGCACGGCGGCGTGAGCCTGTTGCTGTCCGCATCCAAAAACACTACATTATATAAGGGGTTGGCCTTGCCGATGGAGCCCGGCACGGGCTTGGTGTACGGAGAGGTCAAGGTGACTGGCACCGTCTCTGTCTGGCCGTAGCATTCGTAAATCTGCAGGCCTGTCCGCCGTTCAAACTCGTAGAACACGGCATCGTTGAGTGGCTCACCGGCAGAGGTCGCGTACTTGAGCGCGGAAAGGTCGTAGAGCGAGAAGTCTGCGGTAAGCAGCACCTTGTACACGGTCGGCGGCGCACAGAACGAAGTGACCTTGTGCTTGTCCATCACTTTCAAAAGCTTTGACACGACGAGCTTGTCCTGGTCGTAGATGAACACTGCCGCCTTGGACAGCCACTGGCCGAACAGCGAGCCCCAGACCGCCTTGCCCCATCCCGTGTCCGCAAGCGTGAAGTGCAGGCTGTTTTCGTGGACATTGTGCCAATACTTCGCCGTGATGATATGCGCGAGCGGGTATACGTGGTTGTGGACTACCATCTTGGGGTATCCGGTCGTTCCGGACGTGAAATACAGGAGCATTGGGTCGTCGTTCTCCGTGACACGCGGGAGCGGGGCTCCTTCGACGTGCGATTTCATGCCCTTGTCGAAAAGTTCCCAATGCAGCCTGCACTCGTACGAACCGCTATGCTCGCCTATGCGGATAAGGTGCCTGGGCGACGGCGATTGTTCCTGCGCTTCTTCCACTATACGCAAAATCTTGTCGTCGTCCGCGCAGATGATGGCGTTCACCGAGGCGGACTTGTTGCGGTATACGATGTCATCCGCAATCAGATGGTGCGTCGCCGGTATCGCGATGGCTCCGATTTTGATAAGCGCGACGATGGCGAACCAGAAATGGATTCGCCGCCTCATAATCAGCATGACGCGGTCGCCCTTGCCTATGCCGAGCGAGCGGAAATACCTTGCCGCGCCGTCGGAGCAATCCTGCATCTCCTTGAACGTCCATGCTCTTGCAGGCCCTTCCTCGCTGTCCCAGACTGCAGCGATGCGGTCGGGCTCCGTTGAGCCCAGCACGTCCACGCAGTCAAACCCAAAGTTGAAATCCTTGGGGATGTCGAGCTTGAAGTTCTGTAAAAAATCTTTTTCGTCCTTGTAGTCCTTGTGGTCAAAAATACTCATTCGTTTCTCCTTTTTTCACAATCAAAGTATTTTATTGCAAGTATGGCATGGTTGTCAAATTCGTGCTATAATTCCACTCGTGAGTGCGATGATGAGCGGGGAAATGAATATTATCGAGCGACTGTTCGGCGAAAACAGCTCGGGAGACCCGCGGATCGTCATTCCGGTTGTGTTTGTGGCTTTCGTCATCTTGATTGTCATCGCGTTTCGCCTTATCATTAAGGACAAAGGCAAGAGCGATATGACGGAGGAGGAGCTTGAGAAGGACAGGGAACTGCTCGACAAACAGCTCTACAAGCGTGCCGAGTATCTTGGCGAGGAGTACGTGCCCGAGAGGGCTAGGGAGGCCGAAGCTGCGGAGATCGCCGAGGCACGGCGGCGTCACGGCGGCGCTGCGGATGGGTTCGGCGAAAACTGAATATGGGGAATTAGCTCAGCTGGGAGTGTGAATGTCCCGTAGGCAATTGTTAAAGTTGGATGTACTGCGAACCAGACGCAGTACGATAAACTGAATAAGCGTTGAAACTTCAAGATGTGGGGCATTAGCTCAGCTGGGACGAGCGCCTGGTTCGCAATCAGGAGGTCGGGGGTTCGATCCCCCCATGCTCCACCACAATCGAAAGACTCGGTAACGACCGGGTCTTTTTTTATAGGTCATTGCGGACATACAAATGCGGGCAAGCCATAGGCTGCCCGCAATATCGAAAAGACGAAATCGAGCATAGCCCGAACGTCTTTAGGGGGAAGATTCCGAAACGCCAAGGCGTTTAATCGTTTCGAGGCGAAGTGAAACCTTCCGCATTAATTATATACAACTTACCCTTAAACCCAAATTAAATATTCATCAAAATAGGCATCAGCACCCGCCACGTTCTGTTGCGGGTTTTCTTTTTACCCGAAAGGAGGGAATTTTGGATAATCCTAAAGCAGACAGCCGTTTAACTATGGGCTCACTATTTAGCGGGATCGGCGGGATAGAGCTTGCTGCTGAGCGGGCTGGTTTTGAAACTGTATTTCAAATTGAGATAGATGACTACGCAAGTAAAGTATTGGAGCGGCATTGGCCGTATGTAACACGATGGAGGGACATTTACGATGTACGAGCAGATGACATTCTTAGAGCGACAGGACTTGAAAAAGGACAACTCACGGTGCTATCAGGGGGCTTCCCGTGCCAACCTCACTCAGTTGCAGGATTGCGTAAGGCGGCTGATGATGAGCGTGACCTTTGGCCGGAGTACAGGCGTCTCATTCGCGATCTTGAACCGCGATGGGTTGTGGGAGAAAACGTCAGGGGGCTACTCTCAAGTGACAATGGAAGGTTTTTCGGCAACGTTCTCAGGGACCTGGCCGCCTTGGGGTACAATGCGGGGTGGTGTATGTACAGAGCCGCTGATGTTGGAGCGGTTCATCCCAGGGCCAGGGTATTCACTTTTGCCCACGCCGATAGCGACTCAGTTTTCGATGTGGGATACTGCAAAACAATTGGTGGTCGGGAAGAAGGTGAGAAAGAGCGGTGCAAGGATTGGCTCACAATTGAACTATCGTGTGGCGGTGTGGCACCTTCAGAATGGCGGGAGCCCGGAGGGGTATACCGATCCTTGCTTTGTAGAGAGAATGATGGGGTTCCCTATTGGGTGGACCGCCTTAAATGTCTAGGAAACGCCGTTGTTCCGCAGCAGGCGTATCCGCTTTTCAGAGCCATAGCAGAAATAGAGCTGAACTTGATAACCGAAGCCGATCTGCCCTCGGTAAGCAAACAGGGGCTTTTCCATTTGGAAACATAGCATAAAAAGGGGCTCTTTAATGGGCTGAATGAAAGGAGGAAATGAATAAAGATGGAACGAATCGTAATTAATAAACTAAAGATCGAAGCTGATGAGGTGTTGCTAAATGAGATACTTGATACTATTAAGAGCGATAAATACGGTAGAGGAACGATAGATTTTAATAAAATCATACCTATGCCGACATCATATTTGTCAGCTAAATCCAGTAATCGCTCAGCAAGGGGCATCGAAATCTATGAGTCGATGAAAAAAAGCGGTATCGTCTATCACGGCGATGAACGCTATGAGTTTTCCAGTTCAATTAGCGTGGCGGTAGCCTTCAATGAGTTTTTCAGGAAATACGAATGGGCGATAAAAAATGACCCTGAAATCATCGAGTTCGGCAAGGCCTGTTTTGAGAACAAAGAACAATTTGGGTTTCCCACATGGGACGAATGGTGCCTGGAGGAATGGGGCAACGAGCTGAACGCAATCGCCCATGAATCGCATCCGTATGAAGCAGGAAGCGGTCTCGTCACTTTTGTCACTTCATTTAGCGGCGCTCCAAGAGTCGTAGAAAGAATCGCCGAAATGTTTCCCTCCGCGACTTTTAATTACAACTTTGCAGATGAGGATATAGGATATAATCTCGCGGAAATGACATTTAGGGATGGCAAGTTTGACTCTGGTTTCACCTATGGCTCATATTGCAAAGAGGCAATCGAATTTGCAGCAGGGCTTTGGGGGATACCGATCTCCGGGCCTAACGCGGAATACTTGCTATCGCATGACGGCTCTGGATATCTGTGCCTTGATGATTATAGGCATAACGTAATAAATCTGCTTGGCTGACATGCCCCCGATTCTTAGTCCACTTTCTACTGTTGCCCCTGTGCATTTTCAAGCCGCCATTCTCGCTTTCTTCCCTTCCGACACAAGTATAACATTCCAGAGCGATTGGCGCATGGTTTCTGTC
>WRMW01000019.1 GCA_009776955.1 Clostridiales bacterium
CTGCGCGGCGTCCACGGAGCCGATAAGCCCGGTGGGGCCCCCCCCCCCCCCCCCGGGGGGGGGGCGCCCGGGGGGGGGGGGGGGGGGGGGGGGGGGGGGGGGGGGCCCCCCCGGGGGGGGGGGGGGGGGGGGGGGGGGGGGGGGGGGGGGGGGGGGGGCGGGCGTCTCGCGATGGGTGGAGAATATCGCAGACGAGGCGGGGCGTATGAGCGAGCTTGTGGACAATCTGCTTGCGCTCGCCAAGGCGGAGGAGAAGCAGGCGACGGTTGAATCGTTTGATTTGGTGGCGGCTGTCTGCGAGGAGGCCGACCGCGTCGAGGCGTTTTTGTTTGAGAAGGGTGTGGCGTTCGGGTTTGAGATGAGGGGGTCGGACGGGGGACTCGGGGGGTCGAGAGTGACTGCCGTGGGGGAGGCTTCTGCATGGATTGCTTCGGGGTCGGACGGGGGAACGGTTGGGGCGTCGGAAACGTTGACCGTTCGCACGGATCGGGCGAAGGTGCAGGCGGCCCTTTCCGTTTTGCTTGAAAACGCCGTGAAGTATACGCCGCCGGGCGGGCGTGTAACGATAGCGATAGGTGGCGGGGCTGAGAACTTGGCACGGAATGGGTCTGGTAGCGGACGACATAAGGGGGCGGCAGTTGACCGAATGGATTCGGTGAAACGTGTGGGCGCCTATGTCTCGGTTTCAAACACTGGCCCGTATATCCCGCCGGACGACCTTGAGCATATCTTCGATAGGTTTTTCCGGTCAGACCCTTCACGCAGCAGCGAGACCGGCGGGCACGGCATAGGGCTTTCCATCGCGAAAGAACTGGCACGGAGCATTGGCGGGGATTTGACCGCCGCATCGACACCGCAAGCCGACGGCGAGGCGGTCAACACCTTTACGCTGTTTATTTGACGGCGGTCGGCGGGGGCAGCCTTGTGTTGGCGTTACGAAAGGCGTACGACCGGCGGCTAATCCCCTGCGCCGCAGAACGCCTCTTTGTCCAGAAACGCCAAGGCCTTGAACATATTGTACGCCTCGTTGTTCAGGTCCTTGGTCATGTCCAGGGCCTCGTCTATGTCGAGGTGGACCAAGATATCCCCGTTCATGGCGACAATCCTGCCGCTTTCGCCTTCTGCGAGCAGCCTGACGGCCATATAGCCCATGCCCGACGCAACCACGCGGTCGCGAACTTGTGGCCCGCCGCCCCGCTGAACGTGGCCAAGCTGCGTATGCCGAGTTTCGATGCCGGTCGCTTCTCGGATACGGCTCGAAATCTCATGCACAGGCATATCTATGCCCTCGGCAACAATCACGTTGAAGTTGGTCCGCCCGGAAAGGCGGGCCCTGCGTATGCGCTCTATTACGTCATTCTCGAAATCGTAGTTCCTCTCAGGTATCATTATCACCGTGGCACCCGTGGCGATACCGACGTTCAGCGCCAAGTGACCCGCATGGCGCCCCATTACCTCGACGACCGAGCAGCGTTCATGGGACTGCATGGTGTCGTTGAGCTTGTCCACGGCCTCGACCACGGTGTTGCAAGCCGTGTCATAGCCGACGGAGTAGGTGGTGCAGGCGATGTCGTTGTCTATGGTGCAAGGTATGCCGATGACCTTCACCCCTTTCGAGTGGAGGTTGCGGGCCCCGCGGAACGACCCGTCCCCGCCGATGACCACCAAGCCTTCGATATTGTTGCGCCTACATACGTCTGCGGCACGCTCGACGCCCTCGTCGGTCGCAAACTCCTCAGACCTCGCGGTGTAGAGCATCGTGCCCCCGCGTCCGATGATGCCCTTTACGGATTTTTCGTCCATGGGCAGGAAATGGCCGTTCAGCAGCCCTGTGTAGCCGTGCCGTATGCCGATGCACTCGATTCTCAGGCACGCCGCAGTCTTGACCACCGCCCGTATCGCCGCGTTCATCCCCGGCGCGTCGCCGCCCGAGGTGAGAACCCCTATCCTTTTCACCGCCAAATCATTCGCCATTATGCTATCCTCCCAAAACTCCCTATTAGCTTATGCCGTTTGCACGACCTCTTGTTCATATGCTGCCATTAGGCTTTGTCAGGCAACCAGTATATCATTTGTCCGCAGCAACGGGTACTACATCCTCCCGCCGCCCTCGCCACGTATTCCAGACCGCCACGCCTATATCTATCGCGGCGATGGCGACAAACGCCACGATAAAGACCGTGGCCACCCCGCCCGATTGTATGAATAGGAGGACATCGGGCTCGTCTTTGAGCAGCGTGCCCACAAGCGTCACAAACTCGGCACTTAGCAAATCCGGCAATTGCACGATGTAGATGGCGATGCCCACCCAAGCTACGTTGTACAAGGCGTTCGCGATGCAGAGGCGCACGTTCCACCTCCCCCAGTGCAGCTTCAAAAGGTTTATTGCACCGCCCAAGATGCCGAGCAGCACGACAAACGGGATGCACCTAAGAAGCGCCTCCTGCGAGAAGGGGTTTATCGCCCCTTCGCCCGTTTGCAGCCACATGAAAAACCACTCGCCTTGCACAATCAACGCAACAATCACGATTGCGAACAAGGCGGACAGAACCACCCCTGCAGTCGATGACGAGCGCGATATCTTCACGCCGTTTTGATTTGGAAGCGGCGGCAGGTCCTTGACCGTCCACGGTTTCTTTTGTTTCAATTCGGCAAAATCGGCAATTACGAACCCGACCGTTACCCAAAATGCGGTCTGGAGCGCGCCTTGGATGGTTATTGCTACAGTCGAGCCTATGGCCATGTAGACAGTCTCGTACGAGAACACATTGATAAGCACCCCTACTATGGCGCAGATGACGGCGACGACGAGCACGACCGTCCTAAGCACCGTTAAATAAAGCTCAAACATGGCGGGCGAGATAAGGTAACGCTGCTTCTGGCGGTATTGCTCCGCAAGCGTGCGCGGCGGGCCGAGCTCCGTCAACGCGGCTGTTATATCCTGCTCGCCAGGCTCGTCTGGCAGCATATCGGCGATGCTCGCCGCCAGTTCGCGCCCCACCTCGGCGCGCTCGTTCTCCGGCAGGCGGCGGGTCACGTCGTATATATAGCGTTCGACCAGTTTGTTCATTGCGGTTCTTCCTTTCCGAGCAGACGCTCCATTTCCCCCGCCATGAGCTGCCACTCCTCTTTAAGCCGGGCGTGGAGAGCCCGGCCGCGGTCGCTGAGCGAGTAGTATTTGCGCGGGCGGCTTTCGGCGGTATCCCATCTGCTCTGCAAAAGCCCCTGCCCCTCCAAGCGCCGCAAAAGTGGGTAGAGCGTATTCGCCTCGATGCGTATGCCCTGCCCCGCCATGTCCGTGAGCAGCGAATAACCATACTTGGGCTCGCCAAGGCTCGACAGCGCCGCCAAAACAAGCGTACCGCGTCGCAAATCGACAATCAGCCCTTGAAGCAGTTCATCGTCTGGCATTTTCGTCACCTCCGAGGGTATTATACTGTGTGACGCACAATATTGTCAATTATTAAATAACAATTGGTCGAATAAGACACCTCAAAACAAGGTCCGCGTAAGGCTCGTTGCTAGCACTTTCATAATCCCCTATTTTCTATCTCAGCAACGCTTTTTTTTCACTTTGTATTCATCTTCTGAAATCAAATCGTCTTTCCTCAACGCTTCCAGGGTTTCCAACTCCTTGTCGGTTTCCGCCTCGGCAGCCAATGGAACTGCGGATGCGCCCGTTGCCGTATTCCTCGCAATCTCCTCCGTGTTGTTTATCAGCTCGCCAAGCCCATGAAAAAACCAATATGAAAACACAGAACCCAGAACCCCGCCGACCGCAATCCCGACAGCAAGCGGCCCCAAAGAAAACCATAAGACAAAACCGAGAATCGCACTGCCGAACAAGCCCACCAAAGTGATGACATCCGCGAAAACCTTGTATTTCCTTGCAGTGCTGCTATAATTTTTATGATTATCCAAATTATCAACCTCCCTTTACTGCCGACAATTCAATCGGCAATTCGCTTGCGGGTGGTTTTCCGCATATCAAAAGGACACCCGCTCGGCCGCCAAACCTACAAAAATGTACAAACATCCCTGTATGAGCAAGTGCCCTTTTCAGACGTTTGTACAGCCCCAAAAGGCTCGTAGATTTGGCAAGGATATTCTAACACACAAATTTATCAAGGAGCGCAACGAAACCGTATTGACATTTTATAGAATAATTGTTATAATGATGAAATTCGCATCAATCCATCACGCTATGGAAGTTTGCGAAACAAGAAAAGTGAATCTGACAAGGATAAAAGATATAGGTCTTGGACAATAAAAGTCTCTTGACATTATATCAAAAAAGGAATATTTTAAGAAGGAGATATGTTCATGTTTCAAGTGAACTACTATGAACTTCCAAGTGGCGAAAGACCAGTGGAGCAGTTCATCGACAGCCTTGACACAAAAATGCGTGCGAAAGCATTGGGTAGCATTGAGGTGCTTGAGCGATTTGGCAATACGCTGCGAGAACCGTACTCAAAAGCCGTAGCGAAAGGGGTGTTTGAATTGAGAATTAAGTTTGCAGGTGACATCACGCGGATATTCTACTTTTTCAAAGTAGGCAACAGGATAATCCTGACAAACGGCTTTATAAAGAAAGGGAGCAGAACGCCACCGAAAGAGCTTGCACTTGCAATAAAGTACAAGGCGGATTACGAGAGGAGGCATAGGCGGGATGAGCGATTTTAGGAAGCATTTGGCACGGCAATTGAAAGATGCAGAGTTCGCCGCCGAATGGGAACAGCAGCGCCCTGAGCGGGAGTATATCAAGGCTATCATTGCAGCTCGCATGGAGCAAAATTTGACGCAGGCGGAATTGGCACGGAAAACAGGCATCCGGCAGTCAAATATAAGCCGCATCGAAAACGGGTATTGCAGCCCGACCATAGCGACATTGCAGCAGATAGCGGACGGCGTCGGCAAGACGCTTCATATTGAATTTAGGTGACCCCTACCCCTTCACAACCGGGCAGCGGATGACGGTCTTTAGCTTCTCTGGTGCGGTCTTGCGGGGGTCGTTCAGGTAGATTTCGTGGTGGCGGCGCGTGGCGGCGATGTCGCTAATGGTCAAAAATGGTAAGACCGCTACGGAAACACGTTATTTTATCTGTAGCCTGCCATGACGATCAAAAAAGTAATAACGCATGACATTATCCGCTCTCTTTCACGGTTGGTTGTTGAAATTGAGATGGTTCATGCGTTTGTCGTGGGAAAAGAACCATTTACCGTTGCGTATTCCTGTTAAGCACAGTATTATTTAATGTGGAAACAAATCCTAAACGTACGCAGTCTCTAAGACTGCCGGGAGGTGTGTCATGGTAGTTCAGTGGGAGCTGATATTGGCTTTGTTGATTGGTATTTCGGCGGTTGTACTCCTGATCATGAAAACCAAGGTGCAGGCATTTCCTGCGTTGCTCATCTCGGCAATGCTGGTAGGAGTTATTGCCCAGATGCCGCTTGAGGATATAGTCGCGACAGTAACCCGCGGGTTCGGCAATACGCTCGGGAGCATTGGGATCATAATCGGCCTGGGGGTGATGATGGGCAGGGTGCTGGAGAAAACAGGTGCCGCCAAGCGAATGGCACTGACCATTCTCAAGCTGTTCGGCATTGCGCGTGCCGACGTGGTGATGGCATTGTCTGGATACCTGGTTTCCATCCCGGTATTCTGCGACTCAGGCTTTGTTATCCTGTCTGCGCTTGCTAAGGAATTCTCCAGGATTACTAAGAAAAGCATGGTGCTGATGGGCTGCTCGCTGGGTTTCGGCCTGCTTCTGACCCATCACCTCGTGCCGCCGACTCCCGGCCCGCTGGCGGTAGCCGGTTTGCTGGGTGTTGATATTGGCATGTTTATACTGTGGGGAGCTTCCCTCGCGCTTATAATACTTACCCTTATGATCCCGATCGTGCGCGCTATCGCGAAGCGCAACCTGGTCATTATCCCGGAGGATACCGATACCGCCGCGGCCCGCGCGGTTGACATAGCCGGCTTCGACGAGAAGAATTTGCCGGGTACTCTTATCTCCTTCGCGCCGATAATCGTTCCGCTGCTGATGATTCTGACGAAAACGGTTACTTCGGCGGCGGGTCTCGAAATACCGCTGGTCGCGCTGTTGTGCGACCCTGTCCCGGCTGTTACGGCAGGCATGCTGATTGCCGTGTACGGTCTGATGTATAAAGAACCGAGGCAGTCCGCCGTTAAACTGCTGGAGGATTCGCTGGGCGAGGCGGGCCTCATCATCCTCATCACCGGCGCAGGCGGCGCGCTGGGTCAGGTGCTGCGGGATTCCGGGATCGGCGCTCATGTTGCGGAGATTATCCAATTCAGCGGATTCCCCGCGATACTGCTGCCGCTTGTCATGGCATCCCTGCTCAAACTAAGCCAAGGTTCCGGTACCGTCGCGATGATCACGACAGCGTCGATACTCGCGCCGATGATCGAAAGCGGTAGCTTGAACCTATCCGCGCTGGTGTGCGCGCTGGCAATCTGCGTCGGGTCGATGTGCGCGTCCTATTTTAACGACAGCTACTTTTGGGTGGTCACCCGTTTCTCCGGAATGGATGTCAAGACCGGTGTTAAGACGTGGACGCTGACCTCAGCTTTGATGGGACTTATCGGTTCGGTTATTGTTATTGTACTGAGCTTGTTTATCTAGGGGAAACCGCGCTGCGAGCCTAGCTCAAGCATCGCCATCAGAAGGCCTGTGGCGCACGAATTTGCCGAGCGTGCTCTATTTGTCTTTTGACAATCCGCTGGGGATCCTACCCCTCCACAACAGGGCAGCGGATGACGGTCTTTAGCTTTTCTGGTGCGGTCTTGCGGGGGTCGTTCAGGTAGATTTCGTGGTGGCGGCGCGTGTCGCTGATGTCGCTGACGTATCCGTTGTCCGCCATGAACTGCATAATGGCGGCGTTTGTTCTGGGCTCGTCATCGTAGGGGCCGATGTGCATCGCCTGAACGCAAAGCCCCTCTGCAAAGGATTCGAGCCGCGCACGTGATGTGTCAAGCCCTGGCTTCTTCTTTGCCAAAACTGCTTTGGCGGTCTCAAACACCGCTATGTCCACGAACTCCGGTTGCCGTATCATCGCGATCCAACAATACTTCCCCTTGTCTTTGTACCAAGCCTCCGAGCCGTCCGCAAGCCACCACAGCCCTTCAAGCGGCGGCACGACATATTCATAGTAGCCGACCGGTGCCGCCCCGCCTTTGTTGCTCATCTTTATTGCGTAGGAAAGCCCGTAAAGCGACTCGACGGCTGAGTGGTACTCCTCGCTCGTGTTTGGGTCGCCCTTGCCGTCCACCATTATGAACACCATTTTCGGCACGTCAATCACGCCCGGCTCAGTCTTGGGCAAGTACAGCCCCTTGTATTCCTTCTTGAAATCAAACGCTCCCGCCATTTTCATACCCCTTTCCCGGTGCTACCACAAATATGTTGCTCCACTCGCAACAAACCCTGTATTCGCACATATATCTACATTATACAATACCGCAAACATATGTTCAACAACTGTTCTCGCTACCTTTGCGCACCATCATCCTGACCTATCATTCCCCCTCCAAAAACATCGCCATATACAGCGGCAGGCTTTCAAACCTGTCGCCCGTTCCAAAATTCTTTGTGGACAGCTTTATCCCGCGCTGCACGCCGTAGTACCGCAAAAGAGCGTCCATGGATTTCGACTTTGTATTATCGGCCGACTTCACCTCGACAGCGGTGGCCACACCGCCCCTGCGTATCACGAAGTCGGTTTCAATGCGGCCTGTCCGCTCAAAATAATAGAGCTTCGTTCCGAGCTTCGTGAAGATGTCCGCGATGATGTTTTCGTAGATCGCCCCTTTGTAGATGCCCAGGTTCCCGTCGATGATGTCGCGCTGCGAGCCTGGCTCGAGCATCGCCATCAGAAGGCCTGTGTCGTGCATATATACCTTGAACTCGTTGCTCTTGCTGTTGCCCTCCAGCGGCAATTCGGGAATGGACAGGTTGTGGCAGAAATTGATGATTCCAGCATCATAAAGCCACATAAGCGACCCTGCGAACTTGCGCGAGCTCCCACCCTTTTGCACGGTGCTGTACTGGAATTTCTTATGGTCCTTGGCCAGATTTTTCGGAATAGAGAGAAAACACGCCCTAGCTTTCGCCTTCTCGCTCCCTTCGGCGTATTTTGCTATGTCGTCAAGATAGTCCTGGATTATCCCTTTCTGTATCTCAAGCACGCTTGCATAATTGCTCTCATTCACAAAAGCCGCAACCGCCGCCGGCATCCCGCCGACCACTATATGCCGCCTGAACAACTCCATCATCCTTTCGTGTACGCCGCCCGGAATCGCTTCTTTGTTGCCGAGATAATCCCTTATTTGCGAAAGTGCTCCCTTGGTGATGCCGCATGCCCAGCAAAATTCCTCGAAGTCAAGCGAGTGCATCTCCAGATGGTTCACATACCCCACCGGGAAGGACGGGACTTCCTCGTAATTGATGCCGAGTAGCGAGCCGGACGCTATCACGTCAAACCTGCCGTCAATGGAAAAAAACTTGAGTGCCGTCCTTGCGCGGGGGCAGTTTTGTATCTCATCCAAAAATATGGCCGTCTTGCCCGGCACGAACTCTGCGCCCTTCACCCGCAATGAAATCTGCAAGACGATTTCGTCTATGTCCAGATTGCCGTCGAAAATCGCCTTGTACTCGTCATCCCTGTCGAAGTTGATGTAGATGTAATTCGGGTAGTTCTCCCGGCAAAATCTGTCTATGCTGAACGTCTTGCCGACCTGCCTCGCACCCTTCACAAGCAGGCATTTCTTGTCCGGCCTGTTTTTCCAGTCAACCAGGCGGCTTTCAATCTTTCTTTCAAGCATTTCAACACCTCCGAGCCTTTTGTAACATAGAACGAGGCACATGTCAATACTTGCCACATATTTTTACGGGGAATAATTTGTGTGTGTTGCATATTTTTACGGGGAATAATATGCTCGATACTCCGGTGGATTGCCCGACCTTCCACGGCTCGCTATTGCTATCGTGGCGCCCACGCCCCCGCAAGCCTCAACTTCCTCGCCCGCGGCATCCGCTTTATCTCCCGTTCGCGTTGCAACGCCGCCGACCTGTCCGCACAGGCCTCCTTGTAAACGAGCGTCACGGGCGTTCGCCCGCAGGTGTACTTCGCGCCTTTGCCGCTGTTGTGCGTCCTCAGCCGGTTTTCGATGTCGTTGGTGATGCCCGTGTACAGCGTGCCGTCCGCACAGGCGAGGATATAGACAAAGTAGCTCAATCCGCACACCCCAATCTGTCCGATCTATGGGTAAAAGGTGACGGTTGTGCCCCGTCTTTCAAGCATGATAGAGTTTTGGTTCAGTGCTATCAGCACCTCATCCATGATTGAGACGACCGCCTCCTCCTCGACCCCAACGATGGTGTAGACAAGCGTGTTTTCCTGCGAAAGCACACCTTTTTCGTCCGTCCAGCCTCCGTTCACCGTGCTAACGGTCCAGCCGTCCACGTGTTTTGCACAGATTTCGTCAACAATAATCCTTGCCTCATCGGTCGGGATGACTTGCTTATATATGTCTTTGTCGTTCAACCCTATGTATAGGACGTACTGCCCGTTTTCATAGTGGTCGAATGATATGGTTTCGCCTGCGCTCGGCACCTTTCCCTCCGGCACGAAAATATACGCGATAATAAAACCGGTTACAACAAGGTTGGCAATGAGCAGGGCGATGAAAAGCGTGTCTTTTTTACGATGTTCCCTCATGGTCGGAGTATATCACAAATTCAAAATGCCAAATCCACAAAGCCCTACATCACGGCCACGGTGATTTGGGCTAGGTATTGGTCTGGCTCTGACGTGCAGATTTCGTCCTCCAGGTATACCGTGTAGACGGGTCCGTGAAGCGTGAGCCCCTGCTCCTTCGCATGCGTCGCAAGCCGCTCCGGCAAGTCGCCGAGCTGCCCGTAATACCCCCGTTCATACCCGCATAGATAGTTGCCGGCGTCCCTTTTGCGGTTGCCGGTCGGGTCTATCGAGAAGAAAAAGTCTGGCTCGCCCGGCGCTCTCAAGAACGAATCAAAGTCCTCATGATAGCCGCCTATCGGAAAGCTGAGGTTCACCCGCAGCTCGTCCGCCATATCGCAAAATTTCATAAAATACTCGTAGAATGGCTCGCCCGTTTTCCAGTCGTTGCGTGGTCCCAAGATAAACGATCTCTCGTCCTTCGGCAACACCGCGATCTTGGACGTGTCCGCATTCATGCCATATTTGATAAGCTCCCGCCTCGTATGGATTATGGAATATTGCTCCCTGAGCTTTCGCATCTCCATGTCGACAAGCCTTTCCTGATGCTCTATCAACTCGACGACGCTTTGCGGCGTACGTTGTCTCTCAATCTCGCCTATGGTCTTCAGAGGAATGCCCAAATTGCTCAAAACCGTGATAAAATTCACTGAAATCAATTGCTCTGGCGTGTAGTAACGATAATTGTTTTCAGGATTGCGGCACATTGGCGAGAACAGCCCGATATCGTCCCAATACCTGAGAGTCGTCTGCTCAATGCCCGAGAACTTAGAGAACTCCTTGATTGTCAGGTAATCCTTCACTTTTTTGATGCCCCTTTGTTTTCCATGGGGGTATTATATAGGGTCTGGTTTTGCGGTGCAAGAGGTGAGGATGGCGTAAAAAGGGGGGCGGCCTGCAGGCCGCCCCCCTTATTGGATAGAATGGTTTGCCAAGTTCCGTACAGCCTACACTGCCTCATCTTCAACTTCCTCGTCGGCTTCCTCGTCTTTCTTGCGGTGGAGCCACAGCAACGCGAGCAGGAGAAGGATGGCGCCTATCGCCCAGGGCAGGATTTCCAACGGATTGAAGCTTGCGTCGCCGTTGTTTCCGTCGATGATGTCCGCACCGTCATCCAGTCCTTGGACTGCCGCGGCCAGCCCGCCTTCGGCTTCGCCGCCGTTTGCAACGCCTTCGATGGAGGGAGCGAGGTCTCCGCCCTGCCCAATGATTGCCGGCAGATTCGAGAGTATCCGCAGTGGCTCCCTGATTATCCTGACGATCGTATTGCCGCCGTTTTCAATGCCTGCGCCGTTGTTGCCGCCACCGTTGCCACTATTGCCGGGGTTGACGGGATTGACGGGTTTAGGGGGCTTGACGGGGTCGACGGGATCGACAGGGTCGACGGGGATGATGGGGACTATGGGGTCGCTGCCGCTCCAATTCGCTTTCACGACCACGTCTTTTTCAGGCATGACGAATGTCGTCTTTGCGCTGTTTGCATTGGCGAATACGATGCCGTCTACGCTAGTCCAGCCTTCAAAGACCTTGCCGGCAGCCGCAACGCCTGCGTCTATGGCGACTTTATCGCCGGACAGGTATGTCCCGCCGCCGGTCTGGGGCACAAGCGCGTTGCTGCCCTCCACCCTCACGATGTATTCCGGGACTACGGCCATTATGTTCACGGGCAGCGCCACCAAGCCGTTGTTGTCGCCGTTTTCGTACACTATGCCTGCTGGGTCTGCGTCTACGTCCGGACCCCATACAGCTTTCGCTCCTGCGGTGTTCGGCAGCTTCACGATATGGTGCGCTTTGCCGTTTTCGTACTCCCTGACGCCTGCGGCCTCGTTCCATGCGATTGCCATGCCTTCGCCGTCCACGACCACCTTGCCGTCCGCGACGATTACATTGCCGTTGCCGACAACCGCGTCACCGTAGGCGAACACAAGCCCGCCGTTCACGTCCACATCGCCCTCGGCAAGTATGGCGAGCCCGATGGTGGCTTCGACGATGCCACCTTCCACGACCACGTCGCCCTCTGCTACGATTGCGCTGCCGATGGTGGCTTTGACATTCCCGCTTTCAACAAGCACGTCGCCCTCTGCCGCTATTGCGGTGCCGCCCGCCGCTGATATCTTGATGTTCTCGTCAGCCACTTTCACGTTCCCTGCGGCCTTCACTGCGATGCCTGCGCCTGCCGCGATGTGCCCGCTGCCTTTGATGGTTATGTCTTCCTCGGCCTTAACCAGGGGGCCATCTGCGGCTTTGAGCATATTGGTGTTGATGGTAAGGATCGCGTCCTTGGCGAGGCTATGTATCGCCGCGTCGCCTGCGCCCTTGGCCTCGATGATGCCCGTGCCGCCTATGACGGCTACCTTTTCGACCCTGACAGGCGCGCCTGTCTCCGCGATTACGGGGATGTTGACTGTCACGTCGCCGCCGACCTCGATTATATCGCCAGGCCCGTAGTAACCTTGCGTCTGGTACATTGAGGTTCGCACCAACACGGCATCCGCGCCGCCCGAGGCTACGATGCTGCTCGACCCGCCCAATGTCAGCCTGCTTTTGGCATCGATGCCGATGTTGCCGGTGCCTACGACCCTTACAGGGCTGTCAGTGCTGATGTTCATGGAAATGCTGCTGTTGTAGGGATTTGCCAGCGGGGCGTTGATGAGGGTCATCCCGCCCTCTGCCGCTATATCGTGCGGGCTTGTCAAGGTGATGGCTCCCAACGCCTCGATAAGCGTGCCGCCCGGCCCGACTTTCACGTTGGGGCTGTCGATGACGATGTCCAGGTTGCTCTGATAATCGTATCCACCCAAGAGCTTCCTCGTTATTGCCGTGCCTGAACCCACTATGACGGCGGCGTTTTCACCTATTGTCAGGCTTTTTTGGCTGGTGGCCGACCAGTCGATCGCCTTGCCGGTGCCTGCGTTCACGGTGCCGCCCGTCAGGGAAAAGCCGCCTCTCGACACATCTATGGCAACGCCCGATTCGGTGACGACCGCGCCGCCTTCGATAGTTACGCCCGCCGACCCGGATGCGGTGGAGATGCTGCCGATGGCGGTGCCGACGGCAGACCTGACTGTCGCGTTCTCCTTGATATGGACTTTTGCCTGGCGGCCGATAGTGACCGCCATCGCGGAGGGGTTGCCGTTTCCTGTTTCCACCAAGGCGTTGCCGCCTATTGCCAGGGAGTCGCCGCTGATGGAAATGGCTTTGTCCATGCCGAATACATGCGCGTCGCCAGAGATCTCCACGCTTCCCGTATGTGCAGCGATTGCCTCAGATGCACCGCCGACGCCGTTCGTGCTGACCGTGCCGCCGCTTATCTCCACGCTCGGCGATCCAGCGCCGTTTTGGGTATAGATGGCGCTACTGGTGCTTGAAACCAATGAGCCGCGCAGCATCTTCAGTGTGCCGCCGCTGTGGAAAGTGATGGCATGACCGTCTTGGGCCTCGACCACGCCGCCATCGATGGTGATGGACACGCGACTGTTGCCGTTGGCGGTGCCGTTGTTGGTGCTGATGGCGCTGCCAAATCCTCTGGTCTTGCGTATCGCGCCGCCGTCGGCTATCAAAAGCTCGCCGGCGCTTTGCCTCATATACAGGCTTACTTCATCGCCGGAGTAGTCCGCTCTCCATATGACCCTTGCGTCATCCCCCATCACGATGTCTATGCCGCCGCCGTCGACCGTGCCGTCGCCTATTATCGTCAGCTGCACGCCCGCAGGTACCGTAAGCGTGCCGCGTGCGCCCGCTTCTATGGTGATAAGGTTGTCCGTGCCCGTCCAGTCGCTGATGTCGGGGGCGATATTGGTACCCCATATCGCGGTGCCGTCGGCCTCGGCCATCATTTCGAGAAGGATATCTTCTTCTTCGATGATTTCCTCGCCCTCAAGAGCTTCTTCTTCAATGGCTTCTTCATCAATAACTTCTTCGTCCGTTGCCTCGTCTTCGATAGCTTCGTTTTCGATGACTGCTTCTTCTGCGATAACTTCTTCTTCGACCGCCGGGGCCTCTGGCTCAGCGGCTTCCTCTGCTATAACTGCTTCTTCTTCGATAACTTCCTCTTCGACCTCTTCGTCCGCCACCATTACGGCGACGGCTTCTGGGGACTCAACGGCGGGTGCTTGCTCTCCCGCAAAGGACCCGCCAGGCATCATGGCTGCCACCATAACCAAGGTCATCATCCATGCCAGTACCACGTACACTTTCTTCTCTTTCATCATAGTCTTCATTTCGTTCACACTCCTTTTCGTTTCGGGAAAATTCCCCTCCATTTTCGTGCGGGAGGCGTGTTGCCTCGACCGCTATCTCTCCTTACAACCAAATTCTCAACCTTGAAGAATGTTTAAGGTCAATAGGGTTTTTGAAATTTTTTTGAAAAATTTTTACGCAAGCGAAACGTTGGGGTTTCAACGGTTTTTTGGCAGGTGGAGGGAAAGGGCGTGAAAAGGCGGGGGTGGGGATGGGAGGTTTGGGTTGGAGCGGGTTTAAGGTTTGGGGGGAAAATAGCGGGGCGGGGGGGGGGGGGGGCCCGCCCCCCCACGGGGGGGGGGGAGGAAAAGAA
>WRMW01000020.1 GCA_009776955.1 Clostridiales bacterium
GTTTTGGGGGGGGGGGAAATTTGGTTGGGGGGGGGGGGGTTTTGGGGGGGGGGGGGGTTTTTGGGGGGGGGGGGGGGGGTCAGGGCTTGGGTCGAGGCAGGCATCCACGCAGCCGCCCAATGACGAATTGCCGATAAAGCGTATGCGGCCTTCGAGCGCGCGAGGGATAAGCCCTACGCGGAAAGCTGCGTCGAGGTCGATGTTCTGACCGAAGCCGCCTGCCATGTAGAGCGTCTGGGGCGTTTCGCCCATCTCCTCGACAAGTATGTCTATGCCCGCGCGGATGGCGCCCTTTGCGAGCTGAAACTCGCGGACGTCTTTTTGGGTAAAGGCTATGTCCCCTGCGATCTGCAAGGCGGCGGGGGGGTCGCAAAGGGCCTTGGCTTCGTCCGTAAACGCGCCGCTTTCGGAAACGAGGCCACCATCGAGCAGCGCCGCCATCAGGCTGATGACGCCAGAGCCGCAGATGCCAATCGCAGGCTTGTCGCCGATGGTCTTGCAAGAGAACTTGCCGTCCCCTTCGTAGGACGCCTGGTAAATGGCGCCCGGCAGCCCGCTCATGCCGTGTTCGATATTGCCGCCTTCGAGCGCAGGGCCCGCCGCCGTGCTTGTTGTGAACATGCGTTCGCCGCCCCTATAGGCTATCTCACCGTTCGTCCCCATATCGACGAGCATATATGAGGGCGCTTCGCCAGTCTCAAGGTGGCGTTCGATATTGACAAACCCTGAGACGATATCGCCGCCCACAAACGCCGATACATATGGATAGATATAGACGGGGCATGAAAATGTGTCCGTTCCGAACACCTCTGCATAATCGTATACTGGTTTGATTCCGTACTCCGGCTCGAACGGCGCAAGGCCAAGCGAGCGGCAGCGGAGACCGAGCAGGAGGTAGGACATGGTGGTGTTGCCGGCAATAACAATGGAACGAGGGGGGGCGATTTCGTGCATAAGGTCGCGTATGGCGCTGTCGAGCGACTCGCGTATCAGCCCTGACAGCAGGCTTGCGTCGTCCATGCTCTCGTTGATGCGAGAAAGCACGTCCGCCCCGTACGCCCGCTGCGGATTCGTAAACGCCCGCACCCCCAGCTCCTCACCGCTTTCGACATCCACAGCCTTGACCACGACCGTCGTAGTGCCGACGTCGATAGCAATAGAAACGTCAGCAGAGGCAGCGGGGCTTCGCGTCGAGCGCCGATCCCCAGACGCATCACCCCCTCCGACGCTGTCCACAAGTATCTCCTGCCCCTCGGACGCCGCCAAAATCTCCACGCGCATCCCATCCTCCGCAGGCGTCTTGCACGCAAGCCCCTCCACGCCATCCACCCGCACCAGGCACTTGCCGCACGTACCGCGACCCGCGCACACAGCTTCAATGGGGAGTCCCGCCTCACGTATCACGTCAAGCAGGGTCTCCCCATCCTTCGCCGGCGCTTCCACGCCGTATTCAACAAAAAACACTTTGCCCACAGAAGTTTTATTTTTTCGTAACCACCGTGCCGCGCTCAAGCGTGAACTCGCCGCAAGACGTAGTCACCGTCGTTCCGAAGTCCACCACCAAGTCGCGTACGACCGGCGATTTGAAAACGGGCTCGACCAGCACTTCCTCACCCGGCTTTATCAGCGTGCTGCACGCCTTCGCCACAGCGCCGTTGATAGTCATAAGGCATTGCAGGCACCCGCCCTTGTAGCACAGGTTCTCCCGGAACGCGAGCGTCTGGTCCATTTCGCTATAAATCTTTTTGAGGATGAACAGCACCGTAAGGTTCTCGTCCATTTCCACCTCATATGTCTGGTAATAAGGCGCTGCGTCGACGTCGGGATAATAACGGAACACTTTCACTTTTGTTATTGCCATAATCACTCACCATCCTTTGGGGGCATTCTTGTATAAATGATGTCCTTTAACGAATAATCGAAACCCTTGTCGGTCTTACGCACGAGCGTATGCTTCCGCCAATTCTTGTTGTCGGTCTCTGGGTAGTCCTCGCGGAAATGGTGCCCTCTCGATTCCTTCCTGAACAGCGCGCTGTCGATGATAAGCTTGGCGGTGTCGAGCATGATCTCGGCCTCCAATGCCTCGCGCCAGCCGGTATTGCGCTTCTTGATAGGAAGTATCTGGATCTTCTTTAGGTCGTCCGAATAATTTAGCATTTCGTTCTTTGCGGCAGTCAGGCCCTTTTCGCTCCTGTACGGCGATACGTACTTTGTCATCGCCTCCCTGATGCCTTGACGCAGATCGCTGGACTTGACCGCGCCCGCCTTGTTCTCGAAGTATCTCATGGCGTCGCCTATCATGCTGTCAAGCTGCGCCTTGTCAAGACCGACGAAGGAGCTATCCTTTGCGAAGGCCGCAGCCGTCTCGCCCGCTTTCGCGCCAGTGGTCTGCGTGTCGCAAAGGGCGCTTCCCGCCAAACGGTTGTCGCCGAGGAAGTTACCGGCGCTCTCGCCGCAGGCAAAGAGACCTGGCATGGACGTTTCGCACTTCTCGTTGATATAGACGCCGCCTAGCTGATAGTGGGATGCGGGGGCGACCTCCAGCGGGGTGTCCACCATGTTGAAGCCGGTCGCTTCCTCTATGAAGCGGTATTGCTTGGTGGTCATTTCGCCGTAGATCTCTTTCGCCTTCTCTATGCCGGCGCCACACTTCGTGAGGTCGAAGTACAGCCCGCCGTGCGGCCCGCCGTTGCCGGCCTGTATCTCTTTGTAGATGACTTTTATCGCCTCGTCACGGATGGGCAGCGGGTTGCCGAACACAGGCTCGCCGTGCTTGTTGTAGATATTGCCGTTCGCCATGGACTCGTGCAGGCATTCGTACAACAGCACCGTGCCGCGCGCGCTCTCCGGCCATACGAGGTCAGTACCGTAGTATTGGTTCATTTCCAAGTCCACAAGGTCCGCGCCGGCACGCGACGCAAGCGAGACCGCGTCGCCTATCAGAGTGGGCGGGTTGTCGGTGAACGACCAAAGGCCTGTATAGCCGCCGCACGCTATCACCGTCGATGCAGCCTCTATCGCCACCATCTCGCCCTCGTTCTGGTCGAGCGCAAGGCCGCCGACCACCTGGCCTTTGTTCGTCAGAAGCTGGAAGATAAGATGGTCTTTCAGCACGCGGATGTTCTCGCGTCTTGAGACTTCCTTGGCAAGGTTCGTGCTCATATTCGTGCCGTTCGCAATCATAAAGCACGAGCGCGGATATGTCTGCCCCGGCATGGGCGTCTGCACGAACTTGCCGTCGTCCGTGAAAGCGAACTTTACGCCGTATTTCTTCATATCATATATACGCTCTTTCGCCGTGAACGCCACAAGCTCGACGATGTTCTGGTCGCCGAAGTAGTGCCCGCCGTTCACCATGTCCTCAAAAAATTGCTCCGGCGTGTCCTCGGTCGAAACCCCGTCCTTGCCCATCGGCGCCTGTATGCTCCAAAGCGCGCAAGGGGTGGCGCCGGATTTGCCGGGTATGTCCTTGTCTATCATTATGACGTTCATGCCCTTTTCAGAGGCCTCGATCGCAGCCCGGCAAGCCGCGCCCGCGCCTCCTATCACCATTACATCAGCTTTTAAGGTCTTATAATTCTCCAATCTTTTTCACCTCCCGATGATTCTTCATTCAAATAGCCACAAAATGTCCGTGCCTGTCACAAAATCGCAAGCAGCTCGTTTGCGGCCGTTTCTCCAAAGGCTTTGTCGTTGACCCATGCATCTATTTCAACATATTTGATCCCTTCTTTCAATTCGGATCTCAATTTTTTGCGAAACGCATCGTCGCTTTCAGGATCCCAGAACAAACCTCCTTCCCTGTTGGGATCGCTGAAACCCCGCAAAGGCGCCACCACGGTCGTGCGGCCTTTCCCTTTGCCTAATTGTTCGGTTATTTTTTTCGCCACTATCAGCATTTCTTCTTTGTTCGCCCTCATAAGCGGAGTCTGAGGGTTGTGGTTGTAGATGATGCGGTCTGCGTGCTCGGCCGTCTCATGCGGAAACAGGTTGATAAAGTCTATCGCGCTCACCGCCACCACCTGGGGTATGCCGCACTCGCCGACCACGGAAAGACGCTCCGGCTTCGTCTTGGTGAAGCCTTTCACATGCGTGCCCATCATTTCCGCAAGCGAAAATTCAAGGACGCCCGCCAAAGCCCCCTCGCGCGCAAGCTTCTCCATACTGGAGCCGCCCACCCCGCTCGCGTGGAAAATTACGCAGCCGTATCCGGCCTTTTCAAGCACGCTTACGGCGGCCATGGCGCCCGGCGTGGTGGTACCCATCATCGTGACGCCTATATACTTCCTGTCGTCCTCTATGCGGTCAAACCTTTCCTGCGACAAGACCATGCCCGCGACCGCCGCCGCCGCATTGTCGTATATCTTGCGGGATATGTCGTTCATGCCAGCGATGTCTATGACCGAGTGCATCACCATCACGTCGCTGCTGCCGACGAAAGGCGCAAGCTGACGCATACCGCTCGCCAAGGGCGATACGACCACCTTGGGCACTCCGAGCGGCAGGGATTGCATGGCAGGGGCGCCGATGAACGCGCCCGCGCCGCCGACGCATAGAACGCCGTCAAGCCGACCTTCCTCGTGCAGGCGGGGGAGAGCCGTCATAAGGGCGTCTGCCATCTTGCCGACAGCGCCGCCCCTTGTGCCGGCGTCCGTTATCTCCGCAAACGGGATGCTCCCCAGTTCCGCCAACTCTTGTCTCGTGATATCCGCCTCGTAGCCCGGAACACCGCTCGTGCCCGTGTCTGCGACAAGGCCTTGCACACCCATCTGCCCAAGACGCATCTTGATATACGCCGCCTCGTCCGGCTTCGTGTCGCAAGTTATCAAAACAACCACGGTTTTCATATCGCTGCACTTCCTCGCATTATTATACTCGGTTCACGAACTCGCGCTGAATTATCTTATCCTTCCAGGGGACGGGCTTCAGCAACTCCAGAGCCTTCGCCATATGCTGCGCGTAGGCCTCTATGCACTTCTCGCCTTTCTCCTTGGTCGCGACGAGCGGGTCGCCCATGATGCCCTTGGGCGCGAACTCCTGATGCTCCATCGCAAACGAAAAATACTCGTGCCCGTCGATCGCTACTGTGGGCAGGCCGTCATTCTTCTTGAAGCCATCCGGCATCCAGTCGGGGGCGTGCGCCTTGCACTTCTCCGCCCTGTCCATGCGAACCAAGGTTTCGTCATACGCAAGCACCTGTGAGGTCTCAAGCTCGCCCGCGTGCCAGCCTGGGGTGTCCTCCGGCCCGCCGTCCATAAACGGCTCTATCACGCCGAGGTATCTCTCCGCCCAGGGGCGAACCATCGCCACCATCGCGCCGGTCTCGTACCTTATCCGCCTCATCAGCGGGTCGGTCACCTTCATGTTCGACGCATGGCCGCAGACGAACACCAGTTTGTTGAAGCCATGGTGAATGACGCTCCTGGCGATGTCGTAAAGCACCGCGTTCAGCGTCTCCGCCCTAAGCGTGACGGTGCCGATGCCCTGCTCCGGGTCGCGAATATGGTGCGGCGAGTACCCATACATCAGGCAGTCGGTGTAGGGGACGTTCGACAATTCCGCCGCGCGCTGCGTAATCGCGATGCACTGGTAGGTGTCCGTGCCGAGCGGCAAATGCGCGCCGTGCATTTCGCAACTGGCGAACGGAATCATGATGATATCGGACTCCTTCAAAAATTCTTGTACGTCCGGGAACGCGATCTCTGCAAGATTGTATCTTTTTTTCATAATAACCCTCCTTCTAAATAACTACATTATAATATACGCTGCGTTGTTTTATGCGATGTGTTGCTTAATTAATTCCGCAATATGCATGAATTTCACATCTTTGTTTCCTTGGCCTACAAGCTGGGCTTTCGCTTCCGGGCTGTCGGTCGCCACTATTGACACGCCTCTGCCCGCTATCTGGCCTATGCGTTTTTCGGCTATTTTCGATGCGAGTTCAGGGTTCAGCAAGCGGATGGCACCGCTCTCGCCTGCGCTCGCCGCCTCGCCCTTTGCCCAAAACAGCTCTTTGTACGCGATGCCGGGTATGGATTGGACAAGCTCGCGCGGCGCGTCATAGTCTTGGAGGAAGCGGCCGCCCTGATCGCTGTCGTGGTACGCTATGAGGGCGGGGGCGGCGGTGGGGGTCGCCGATGCTGCTCCGCCACCCGACAATGCCAATGCGCCCGCCTTGACAAGCCCAAGCGTGAAAGCCGCGAAGCCCGTGACAGGGGCTGTTAGCCCACTGGCGTCCAGACCTGACACCCCGCCTGCAAGCACACGCAAGTCATCCGGTGACAGGGTCACGACCATGCCAGGCTTCAATGCGTTTATCTTTTCGATTTCGGCGGCAAGCTGCGTCTGAGCCACGTCCGTCATGCCCATAAGGAACGGCGCCATGCCCACGCCCTTTTCGTCCGCAAGCAAGGTATACGACACGCCCGCTTTTTCGAGGACGCTTATGGCGGCATCGGCCACCCCTGAATCCTCGTTCCTTGTGAACGAGCCTATATATAGCAGCACGTCCGCGCCGGCCTTGCCCTTCGCCGCATCCGAGGCGCCGCCCGCCTGCACGGGATTCTCATAAAACTCACCTGTCTTTGCGACTATGGCGCGAAGGGCTTTCGCCCGCTCCGGCAGATGGCTCTCGTCCGCCTCCGCGCGCGCAGTCATCATCGCATCAGGGTGCGGATACGACGAGACGCAATTGTTCTGGCAATGCCCGCAATAGCAGCAGCCAAACCATATTTCCGCCATACGACTGCGATTCTCTGACGTGTCCGCAAGCGCCTCGCCGCCCACGCAGTCAAGCATCAGGGCGTGCCCGCGCGGTGTGTTCGCTTCAGCATAGGAGATATTGCCCACGGTGCACATATGCCTGCACATCAGGCAGAACCGGCACGCCTTTATCGTCTTTTCATATTCTATCCTGTCCATAGTTCCATCAATCCTCTCTGGCTCGGCGCATCGGGGGCCATGCCCATCTTCCCTGGGTTCAATATGCCGTTCGGGTCAGTCACGTTCTTGAGGTCCTTCAAGAACTCGAACGTGTCTTTGTTGAACGCGTCCTTGACGAAGCGGCTCAGCTTCAGCCCGACGCCGTGATGCTCGTTGATGACGCCCCCGTTCTCAAGCGAGATTCGCACGCTCATATTCCATATCTCGTTGTGCAGCTTTATCGCCTCGTAGGGGTCTGTCGGCGGCTCCTCAATGATAAAGCGGTCGTAGACCATTACGCCCCACTTGTACCAATGCGAGAAGTGGGCGATATACCGTATGCCGTGCTGCTTGAAATTCGTCTCCAGCGCCTCCTTCTTAGCCCTGTAAAGCCTCGCCATGTCCTTGTACAGGCAGACGGTGTCCATCGTGCCGTACATCCATGGCAGCCGGAACTCGTACGGCGGGTAGTAGAAATGGTAGCGCTGCTCCCACCAGCGGTTGCCGCCCTCCCTGCCCATATTCTTGCCGTCAAGCCCCTCAACGATTTTGTTGATAAGCTTTTCCTGCACGTCTATCATTTCGCTATGTCCGTCCAGGCCTATGACCATATATGACGCGTCATCGTTGTCCACCTTTATGCCGAGGACATCGCCCACCTTGGTCTTGGTGGAGCCTGGGTCGTATAGCCTGCACGCGCTTATGCCCACGCCCTCCGCCATCATGCGCCTGCCTGCTTCAAGGCCGGCTTCAAGCGTGGGGAAAAGGTATGACGAGAACCTACGTTCTTCGGGCAGCTTGTAAATCTGGAGCGTCGCCTTGGTGACAATCGCGAATGTGCCTTCGCAGCCCACAAACAATTCGTGCAGGCCGGGGCCGCTTGCGTGCTTGGGGATGGGCATGGTCTGTATCAGCTTGCCCGATGGCAGGATGGCTTCCACCGACAAGACAAAGTCCTCCATCTTGCCGTACTTCGTGGACAATGTGCCGCTGCCCCTGTGCGCGATGAACCCGCCTATGGAGCCGCAATTCGCGCTTGCGGGGTAGTGGGGGAAGGTCAGCCCCCTTTCGTTGAGCGCCTTCTCCAGCAACGTGTTGTTGATGCCTGTCTCAACCGTCACCGTGTACGAGGTCTCGTCGATGTCGATTATCTTGTTCAGGCGTTTGAGGTCCATCATGATGCCGCCGTACAGCGGAATCACGCCGCCTTGCGAGCCGCTGCCGCCGCCCCAAGGGACCACAGGAACCTTGTCCCTGTTCGCTAGGGCGAGGATGCCTTGAATCTCCTCCACGCTGCCTGGCTGGACTATATAGTCCGCCTTGGGAGGCTCCTTTTTGCGGTCGATCCAGAGATTGGGTATCCAGAACACGTCATTGGCGTAGGCGAGCCTGTCCACCTCGCTTGTCAAGACGCGGTCGGGTCCGACCACATCCGCCAACTCCTTGCGAAAACCCTCGTTGAAATGCGCTTCCTTAATCAATATACACCACCTTTCCGGGATTCATTATCCCCTTTGAATCAAATGCCTGCTTGACGGCTTTCATCGCCGCCATCTCCTCCGGCGAAAGAGACTGCGCGAGGTACTCCCGCTTTGCGTGCCCTATCCCGTGCTCGCCGCTTACCTTGCCGTCCATATCCTTTGCCTTGTCATACATCGCCTGCATGCACGTCTGTAATTTTTTTGCGTATTCTTCCTTGTCCATGCCGTCACGGCAGACGTAGACGTGCAGATTGCCGTCGCCGGCGTGCCCGAAGCTAACGATGCGTATGTCCTGTTCCTTGCGTAATTCTTCGAGAAAATATATGAAGTCCGCCATGCGTCCGCGCGGCACCACCACATCGCACTCGTCCATTTCGTCCGTGGATGACTTTATCGCTTCCAGGAACTCGCCGCGCGGCGCCCATATGCTCTCAAGCCTTTCTTCCGTGTCCGATATGAACACGTCTATCGCGCCGCTTTCGAGGCAGATGTCCGCCACCTTTTCGTACGCGGCCGAAAGCTCCTCCTGCGTGCTTCCGTCGAACGAGAATATAAGGTAGGCGGGCGCGGTCTTGTGCGGGAAGGTCTTTCCCAAGGATTTCTCAGCCAGAAGCACCACCTCACGCTGTGCGAACTCCACCGCCGTCGGCACTATCCTCGCTTCCATTATCCTAGGCACGGTGGAGATGCAGGCTTCCACGCTTTCGTAAGGGACGAGCAGCGACATGGTGTAGGCGGGGAGCGGCAACAGCCGCATCAGTGCTTCGGTCACCACGCAGAGCGTCCCCTCGCTGCCCACAAACATTCCCTTCAAGTCGTAGCCGGAACGGTCCTTGACCACCTTGCCGCCTGTCTCGATTATGCTGCCGTCCGCCAGAACGCAGGTCAGGCCAAGCACATGGTCGCCCGTGACGCCGTATTTTACGGCCCTCATGCCGCCCGCGTTCGTCATGATGTTGCCGCCGATGGTGGCGCTTTTTTCGCCGGGGTCGGGGCAGTAGAGCAGGCCGCGCTTCTTCGATTCCTCTATCAGGTCGAGCAGGACCACGCCCGCCTGCACGCGTACAGTCAAGTTTTTCTCGTCGAACTCGATTATTTTGTTCATCCTTGCGGTGGATATCATAATGCCGCCGTGAATCGCCACGCAGCCCCCGCAGAGGCCGGTGCCTGTGCCGCGCGGCACTATGGGGATGCCCCGTACGTGCGCGTAGGCTACTATGGCGGAGACCTCATCGGTGGTCAGCGCCTCCACGACCACGTCCGGCATATGGACGCCGTACTCCGGCATCTCGTCGTGGCCATAGTCCTCGTGTATCGCATCGCCCGTGAACACACGTTCTCCGCAAAGGTCTTTGAGGTACGCTATGTCTTCCGTATTCACTTTTGAAAATTCCATCGTATTCATGTCATTGCTCCAACAATCCGGATTCCAACAATCCGGGAATGATTTCGTATAAGTCGCCGATGACGCCGTAGTGGGCGATGTCCATAATAGGGGCGCCGGGGTCGGTGTTTACGGCGAATATGCGCTCGCTGCCTTTTATGGCCGCCGTGAACTGCACCGCACCAGAGACGCCGAACGCGAGCAAGACCTTGGGCTTGACCGTGCGGCCCGACAGCCCTATTTGCCTGCTCTGCGGCGCCCAGCCTGCCTCGACCAAGGGGCGCGTCACCGCATATTGCCCGCCAAGCCTGTCTGCGAGCTTTTTCAGGGTTTCCAGATCCGCCCGCGATTTCAGCCCCTTGCCGCCGACCACCAGCACTTCCGCCTCCGATATGTTTTCCGACGGCGGCTTCTTTTCGACCGAAATCACATCGATGCCGCTCTTTTTCATCGCATCCGTCACCTTCATGGGGACTATGCTGCCGTGGGGCTCCACCAATGGGGCTTCGTCCATCACCTTGTATCGCACCGTCGCGAACTGTGGACGTGAGCGCGGCGTGACTATCTCCGCCATGATATTGCCGCCGAACGCCGGCCTTATCTGCACCAAGTCCGTGCCGTCCTTTATTTCGAGGGCGGTGCAGTCGGCGGTAAGCCCCGTACGCAGGCGGGTGGAGGTTCGCGGCGCCAAAGACCTGCCTATGGATGTCGCGCCCGTTAGCACTATCGAGGGGCGAAGATGCTCAATGGCGTCCGCGAAAGCGACCGAGAACGAGTCTGCCCTGAAACAGCCAAAGATTTCATGCTCGTAGGTAAGGACCCTGTCCACACCGTATGAAAGGAACTCGTTCGCGGCGGCGGCCGTGTCTTCGCCCATAACGACGCCGTATATCTCCGTGTTGCTTTTTGGGGAAGCCGTGCCGCCAGCCAGCTCGTGCGCCTTGCCCACAAGCTCGCGAACAACGGGGTGCAGACGCCCCCCTGCCATTTCCCCGTAGACGAGTATACCGCTCCACGCGCCTTTGTCCGCCTCGCCCCGCACATCGTCGATAAGTATCAAGGCGCTTTGCCCGCACTCTTTGATACATATGCCGCAGACCTTGCACGCCGCATTGATTACGGGGAAGCCGCCGACCATCTCGATGGCGGCAAAGGGACAGAGCCTTACGCACTCGCCGCATTTATCGCAATTTTTATTGTTTACCGTTATTCCCATATCATTTATTACGCCCTGTGGTAATGCTCACAGTACCTTCATCTCCTGAAGCTTGCTCTTCATACGCTCCGCCAGCTCCGCTCCGCTGCCCGTCCATGTCTCGCGGCTGTCGCTCGATTTCGGCGGAAACATCCTTATGACCCTGGTGGGCGAGCCAGACAGCCCGTACTTCCCCTCGTCGCCGTCCATGAAGTCGACGAACGAGAAAATCTCCACAGGCCGCTCACGCAAACCTTTCATCCGTCGCCAAGAAGGCAGGCGAGGGACAAGCGCCCCGCGCTCCACAGTTATGAGGCATGGGTATTTCATAAAGACCGTCTCGCAAGTGTCCGGCAGATCCTGCCTTACACGTATGCCGCCATCCGCGCCCTCCATATGCTCCACCCATGCCACATGAGGGATGCCTAGGTACTCTGCAACGGCGGGGCCCACCTGAGCCGTGTCCCCGTCCGTGGTCTGCTTGCCGCAGATGACGAGGTCGAAAGCGCCGAGCAAGCGGATGCCCTGAGAAAGCGTGTAAGACGTCGCAAGCACGTCCGCGCCCGCAAACCTCGCATCGGAAAACACATAGCCCCTGTCGGCGCCCATATAGTACGCCTCACGGATGGCCTGCTCCGCCTGCGGCGGTCCCATAGTGACCGCCACCACCTCTCCGCCGTGCCTCTCACGCAACAGAAAAGCCGCTTCAAGCGCAAGTAGATCGTAAGGGTTTAGCTTTGTCTGCACTCCATCCCGCAGCAAAACGCCCGTCTCTTCGTCGATGCCCACTTGCGAAACGGATGGTACCTGTTTGATGCACACTATGATTTTCATGGTTGCAGATGTATGCCTGTCTTTCGTTTCGACGCGTCAAAAGCGTACAGGGATGAACGAACACTTTTGAACACTTTTGACCTTTTATTAACTATTTCTATTATCTACTATTGAGCGGAAATGTCAATGGCATATTCAAGTTATTTAGACAAAATTCAGGCTGTTTCATTTCAATGAACAAAGCTTGTCGACCCAAGCTGAAAAATGCCTGCATTCTTTTCGAATATCATCAATACCAATATCTATGGCTATCAACGAACCGGCAAATACTTTGTCGTACTCAGGTATAATGCTGGTTATTCTTTTTGAGGGGGCTGTCTCTTTGCCGTTGTCTATATGTTCAGGCGTTTCAAATTCGTCTCGCACATTTACCAATGATTTTGCTGCATCTGCGGATTCTTGATAGTATTCAGACAGCAGCTCAGGCTTGACAAACAACAGACCTTCAAATTCATGAAGCATCAAATTTGGTATGAAGTTTTTTCGCCCGATGTCCTTTGAAATCTCCGATTCTATGTGTTTTACACGCTCATAGACATCTTTTATTCCATCAATCTGACCCATGCCTGGTGCGTCTACTGGAAATGCGTAAAAGTCCAACATCGTTGTTACATATTCATTTGGATGCTCTGAGCATAATTTTTGAATCTCGTTTTTTGCTTTCTCATAGCTTACCAAACCACCTTTGTGCTTCTTTTTCGGCGTCTTCTTGGTCGTCAAAATAATTGGGGTTAAAAATACTCCCGAAACACCTTGCACATACGGGCACAATACTTGATTTACAAACATCTCCTCTGTTTGCCCTTCACAAAGCACGTATATATTGCTCATTTGCCAGGTCTGCCTCCAAAGACATTCTTCTTCCACAGATCCCCCATCGAATAATCATCTTCTATCCAGCTTTTCAACTCATTAGCACTAAGCCTGTTAAATACCGAGGCTCCATCCTTCCTGTCGACCACTATGATGTCCTCAGGCTCAAATTCATCCAGCAGTTCGACCGATTGCGTGGAAAGTATTAATTGATTGCGTTTCGACGCGCTTCGGATAAGACCAGCCAAGACAGATATCGCGGCGGGGTGAAGCCCCAGTTCTGGTTCGTCGATAATAATGGTTGCCGGCTTCAAAGAGTACGGCTGCATCAGCAAGCAAGCCAAGCAAATAAACCGCAATGTGCCGTCGGACAATTGCGATGCGCTGAAAGGCGTGTCCCTGTTTTGGGTTTTCCACTCCAAAGCAATAGTGCTATCGTCCAAAGGATTCGGGCGAAGGATAAAATCATCGAAAAACGGTGCGATAAGACGTACGGTGCGAACGATGTTTCTATAGCATATTTCATCACTTACTCTCAAACGATATAGAAATGCCGCGATATTGGACGCATTCTCCGCAAGCTCGATATTATCGTTGATTGCGCATAGCTGCTTGATCGACGAAGTTTCGCTCGTATCGTGGAAATGGTATTTACGCCACTTCTGTTTATCAAGAATAGGCTGTACAAATTTGTCTATCCTTGTATCCGTGCCTATTCTCCATTGGGATTCAGATTGTCCGCTAGGAAGCTGAAAAGTTCTCCTGTCTGGATTGTCGGGAAAATTCCAATAAAACCATTCCTTTTCAAAATATGCGCTTCCGTTTTGGCCTGCCTGCAATTCAAACCCATATCCATTATTGCCAAAATAGCAGCCCACTTCTATTTTCCGAGTCGTTTTGACGCCATAGTGAAAAATGGCATTCAAACCGCCGTTGCTGCTGACATAGTGAGCCAGCCTGCCGTCAGCAATACTCTGAAGCATAGAAAAAAACGATACCAGGTTGGATTTGCCCGAACCGTTTGCGCCAATAAAAACATTGATGTTACCAAAGTCTATGCTGGCATTCTTTATGGATTTAAAACCGGCTATTTCTAATCGGCTTATCTGATTTTCGTCCATATCAGACACTATCTCCCATTTCTCAGTCTTGTCTATACTATATGCAACAGCTTTCATTATATCTCCTTTTCTATAAAAGCGCCATTGCATGTATAATATATCGTTTTCCACGTTTTGTCAATACTATAATTTATTACCACAAAAACAATGTCCGCCCCTGGTACTGAGGCGGACACTTTCGCATTACAACCGAAGTGAGTTGCAGCCTTATGCTTTATGGAGCCCTATCGTATGAACACCTTCTGCTTGACCACCGTGGCCTTGGTGGTGGCCTTCTTGCCGTTCGCGTTCATGAAGGGCTTGACCCTTCCGTTCTCGATGATGGGCGCGCCGTCCTCGTCGAGCTGGTAAGTCCCGACGGCCCACATCTCCATCCTGACGGTGTAGCTGGCCTTGAGCTTGGTGGGCGTCCACACCCCGTTCTTTGTGGTGCCGGTGCGGTTCTGGGTCTTGTGGTTTATCAGGTACGGCCTGTCGTCCTCGACGA
>WRMW01000021.1 GCA_009776955.1 Clostridiales bacterium
GGGGGGGGGGGGGGGGGGGGTGGGGGGGGGGTTGTTGTAGGGTGGGGGGGGGGAGGGGGGGGGCGGGGGACAAGCCGGCCCGCCCCTATAAGGAGGTGTGAAATGAAAGCTAGTTTGTTGAACGCCTATTCGATGAACACTCGTCTGATAGCCTCCTACCTTATGAACACTTTTTGCGTCAGGATCACTGGCTTTGTGGAGTCTGTGCGGTTGTTTGCTGCGAGGTGGGGCACCACACGGCCTGTGCCGTCGAGCATTGGCGTCCCGTCCGCTTTGAGTTGATATGTACCCTCAGCCCAGACCTCGATGCGGAGGTTGTAGCTTTTCTTGAGCTGCGTGTAGCTGCCGTCTTTGTTCAGGACCCTTACGCCTGCCAAGGGGTTGTTCACTATGTAGGGTCTGATGTCATCCGCGAAGTGCATAGACCATTCCTGTTCGCCGTTGCGTTCGAGCCTGAACCCTTCGCTCTCGAAGTTCTGTACGCCTGCGAACTGTATCTGCACATGGCCTATCTTTGCGTTGGCGGGGGCTTTTGAGGCATCAAACGCTATCGCCGTCATTTTGGCGCCCTGCATAGGCTGATCCACGTAGAGAGACACGTCCGCAAGCCTTGCGGGGTTCGCCTTTGGAGTTGATACTGCCGGGTTAATCGTTATATGGCGATCCTTGCCGACACCCGCCGCGTTCGCCGTCCATGACTGGAGCGCCTGGCCGTTTTCGAGGACCACCTCGACGCTCAGCCTCTGCGTCACTTTCGGGCGTACATGACCCTCGCGACCCTCGCGTACCACCACGTTGAATGTGTGCGGGCCTGTCATCACCGCCGTGAAGTCACGGCTCAGCTCAGCCCTGTCCAGCGCAAGCACTTTCTTGTTGCCGACCGTGTGGAACTTCTGCTCGTAGAGCCTCACTTCGCTTACCGCCGAAGTCGTGTTCTTGAGCCGTACCGCGGCAGGCTTGAAGCTGCCTTGGCTTGTCACGTCGATGTTGCCACGCCCGAACGCTATGTCCGCCCTCGGCTCGCCCGTCGCCACCGTCACGCCCAGCGTGAACATTACGGGCATTCCCTTGGCGTTTATCAGGCTCGGCGAGGTGAGCGTCAGCGCGTACTTCTTGTTCTTGCCGTCCGCTGCAAGCCTGTCGAGCTCTTTCGCGTTCGCTACAAGCTCCAGAGAGTTGGGAGCCTTGGCTCCAAGCCCGTCCATCGGCGGCACCACGTTTAACGGCGACACGCCTGGGGTGTTCCTGTCGGCACTCTCGCCGAGTTCTGAAATTCTGTCATTATCCACCCAGGCCGTCAGGGTATTTGTCGTTTCCTTGCCGTCCACAGGCTGCATCCAGTCGTTCAGCTCCACGTTCGCAACGTTGAGCGTGATCGGGACCTCAGCGACCACCGAGCCGTCCGCCACCCGCCCGGCCGCAAGGCTGTTGTTGACTGTGTAGGCTTTCGGGTTGATGGAAGCTTTGATGGCGTGCGGGTCGCGGGCTGTGATGTTCACGGCGAGCAAGGTCTTGTTCGCCTGCGATTCGCCCATGCCTTTGTAGACCACCTCAAGCCACACCCTACCGTTCGCGGCCTGCATATTCGGCTTGAGCGTCAGCTCTATCTCGCCCATCGCCCCGTTGCTGCCTATGTAGCGGGCGCTTACGCCGTCCTGCGACCTTTCATCCGAGCCGATTGCCACGTGCGGGGAGGTGTAAAGCCTGCCTTTGCTGTCGAGGCGGCTCACGTTCACGGCTTCCACCTCATAGCCCTGCTCGAACGGCATCTTGGCGTTCTTTGCGACCAAGCCGAGCTTCACTGTGGGCTTTACGGCGTTTGCGTCACGCAGGCTCTGGTATATCCTGGCGTCGCCGGGCACGACCACCGCCACTGCCGCACGGTCAAGCTTCACTGCGGGCATGGTTCCTATTACCGCCACCGCCGTGGTCTTTATGGTGTTGCCGTTGTTGTTGGTCGCTTTCGGCTTTATCGCGTGCTTGTACTCGTGGTTCGCTACGCTTACGTTGAGTTGCGGCTTGCCTGCCTTGACGCCTGGGCGAAGGGTCTTGCCGTCCGCCTGCACCACCACCATCTCGTGGGACTTGGCGTGGGTCGGGACTACCTGCACCGCTGTCACGTCCACCTTGCTGCCGTCGTTCGCCACCACGCTCAATGTGGTGTCCACGTTCGCGTACCTGATGTTCATCGGGACGTCCTGCATAATTTTGTATGAGGGGTAACGCTCCACTATCTGTATGTTGAACGCGTTGGTGTAGATGTGGTTTTCTGCGCCCCTCGCCTTGAGCCTTGCCACGAGATTTTTGGCGGTGCCGTTCTTCACGCCCATGTCTGCGCTTATCTCAAGGAATCTGTCGTCTTCCAGGCTGATGTTCGCCTTTATCGCTTCTGGCTGCCAAGGGGTGAATACACCTGCGACAAGATGACCTATCTCGACGCTTTCGACCAAGCGCGCGGCTCCGAGAATTTTGTCGTCATCCAAAAGCGGGAGCGGCACACGCATTTCACGCTCGGACATGGCCATGGGGCCAAGGGGCGCCTTCTCCTTGTCGGCGTGCTCAATAACTATCGGGATGCGAGCGCCTACATGCTTCGCTTTGTTCACAACAGCCACGGCGTCGGGGATTCTCGCCTTGATGATGTCGGCGCTAAGGGTCGGCTGCGGCAGCATTTCTATGGTGGCGATGGCTGTGTAGCGACCGTCATACGAAGCACGCACACGAAGCGTTTCGCCGGATGCGAGGCCGTCCTCCGTGGCACGGATTTCTATCCTCTTGCCGTCAACCGCCGCGACCACGATTGTTTCAAGCAGCGCTTTTCCGTTCTCGCCGTCTATCACCCACTGTGTCCAGTCGTTCAGGTCATCTTTGACGGCGTTGAGTGCGGGCTTCAGGTTTGCGCCCGCCACGCCGCTGTTCACGGCACGCTCGACGCTCCATATTATGCTGTCATAATCGTCTACGTCGGGGTCGAAGTTCGCCTCGATTGTCGCTATGTCGTTCGCGTTTTCGAGTATTATATGCGTCGGGGCAAGGCTTATCGAGGTAAGGTGGGGCTCTTTCACAAGGGGTATTATGCTTACGGGCAGCTCTATCAAGCCGTTGTTGTCGCCGCTTGCATAAACTATGCCCGCCGGGTCTGCGTCAACGTCCGGCCCCCATACGGCCTTTGCGGAGGCGGAGCCAAACAGCTTCGAGAGGTCGTGCGACCTGCCGTTTTGATACTCCCTGACGCCTGCGGCCTCGTTCCAGGCGATAGCCATGCCCTCGCCGTCCGCGACCACCTCGCCGCCCGCAACGATTACATTACCGTTGCCCACAATTGCGTCGCCGTAAGCGAACACAAGCCCGCTTTCCACGACCACGTCGCCCTCTGTTATTATTGCGGTGCCGTTTGTGGCTGATATCCTGATGTTTTCGTCAGCCACTTTCACGTTTCCGTCGGCTTCTATTGCGACACCGTCGCCTGCCGCGATGTGCCCGCTGCCCTTGATGGTTATGCCGTTGTCCGCCTTTATCAGAGGGCTGTCTGCGGTTTTGAGCATCGCGGTGTTGATGGTGAGGATGGCGTCCTTGGCGAGGCTATGTATCGCCGCGTCGCCTGCGCCCTTGGCCTCGATGACGCCTGTGCCGCCGATGACGGCTACCTTCTCGGCCTTGACAGGCGCGCCTATCTCCGCGATTACGGGGATGTTGACTGTAACGTCGCCGCCGACCTCGATTATATCGCCAGGCCCGTAGTAACCTTGCGTCTGGTACATGTTGGTCCGCACCACAATGGCGTCTGCGCCGCCAGAGGCCACGATGCTGCTCGACCCGCCCAATGTCAGCCTGCTGCCGGCGTCGATGGCGATGCTGCCCGCGCCTACGACCCTTACAGGGCTGTCAGTGCTGATGTTCATAGGAATGCTGCGATTGTGGGGGTTTGTCAGCGGGGCGTGGATAAGGGTCCTTCCGCCATCTGCCACTATGTCGTGCGGACTTGTCAAGGTGATGCCTCCGCGCGCCTCGATAAGCGTGCCGCCTGGCCCGACCTTCACATTGGGGCTGTCGATGGCGATGTTCAAGTTGGCTTCATAATCGTATCCGCCGTTGGGCATCCTTGCTATTGCCGTGCCTGAGTCTGCTATGACAGCGGCGTTTTCGCCTATTGTAAGGATGTTTTGGCTAGTGGTCGACCATACGATGGCCTTGCCGTTTCCTGCACTCACCGTGCCGCCCGTCAGGGAAAGGCCGCCTTTCTCCGCGGCTATGGCAACGCCCGATTCGGTGCTGACCGCGCCGCCTTCGATATTTACGCCCGCCAGTCCGAATGCGGTGGAGATGCTGCCGATGGCGGTGCCGGCGGCAGACCTGACCGTCGCGTTCTCCTTGATATGGACTCTTGCCTGGCGGCCGATGGTGACCGCCCTCGCGGCGGGGTCGCTGCTTCCCGTTTCCACCAAGGCGTTGCCGCCTATGGCTAAGGAGTCGCCGCTTATGCTAACGGCGTTGTTCGCACCGAATACATGCGCGTCGCCGCTTATCTCCACGCTTCCCGCATGTGCAACGATTGCTCCAGAGGCGCTGCCGGTGCCGTTCGTGCTTACCGTGCCGCCGCTTATCACTATGCTCGGCGACCCTGCTCCGTTTTCGGCGTAGATGGCATTGCTGGTGTCTGAAATCAATGAGCCGCGCAGCATCTTCAGTGTGCCGCCGCTATGGAAAGTGATGGCATGACCGTCTTGGGCCTCGACCACGCCGCCGTCGATGGTGATGGACACGCGGCTGTTGCCGTTGGCGATGCCGTTGTTGGTGCTGATGGCGCTGCCAAATCCTCTGGTCTTGCGTATCGCGCCGCCGTCGGCTATCACAAGCTCGCCGGCGCTTTGCCTCATATATAGGTTTACTTCGTCGCCAGTGAAGTCCGCTCTCCATATGACCCTTGCGTCATCCCCCATCACGATGTCTATGCCGCTGCCATCGACCGTGCCGTCGCCTATTATCGTCAGCTGCACGCCCGCAGGGACCTTGAGCGTGCCGCCTGCGCCCGCCTGTATGGTGATAAGGTTGTCGGTGCCCGTCCAGTCGCTGAGGTCGGGGGCTATGGTTTTGTTCCAGACCGCGGTGTTGGCGGCGTCGGCCATTGGGACGAGAAGGATGGTTTCGTCTTCGGCGAGGGGTTCGGCGGGGGCGATAATTTCTTCGTCGATGGGTTCTTCGTCGACTGCTGGAGCTTCTGGCTCATCGGCGATGGCTTCGTCATCCTCGATTATTATTTCTTCATCCATAATTATAACGGGTTCATCTTCAACCTTCGGCTCTGCGGCGAATACCCCTGCGGGCACCATGGTGAATACGAGGGTCAGCGCCAGCGCCCACGCCAATACCCTGTACACCTTGTTCGGTTTGCTTGCCTTTGATTTCGTAGTCTTCATTTCGTTCACTCTCCTTTTCGTTTCGGGAAATTCCCCTCCATTTTCGTGCGGGAGGCGGGTCGCCTCGACCGCCGCTTCTCCTTACAACCAAATTCTCAACCTTGAACAATGTTTAAGGTCAATAGGGTTTTTGAAATTTTTTTGAAAAATTTTTGAGAGGGAAAGGGCGTTGGGGTTTCAATGGTTTTTTGCGTGCGGAAGTGAAAGGGCGTGAAAAGGCGGGGGTGGGGAAGGGGGGTTTGGGTTGAAGTGGGTTTAAGGTTTTACACGCCGGGGCCGATGGCGTCATAAACAATCCGATAAAGATAGTCCTTGTTTGACTTGTCGCCTAACTCTTTGAATACTGCATTGGCGGCAACAAGTGCGGAACGGAAATATTTTGCGTTGTTTTCAAAAAGTTTTCGATTGATTTGCTTGTTCCTACTGTCATAGTATTGGCAATAGAAGTGCGTCACGACCCTTGTGTTGCCTTCCCTGAAAGGATGTATTTTCCATAAGCGTGCTATATGCTCGGAAAACAGGCTCGCCTTTTCCTCAGATGCCAAGGACTCCCAATCTGCCATACGCATTTCCGCAAGAATCGATGCAAGCTCTGATTTTATTGTGCCAAATTCGCTGTACTCGACAGACAAGCCTGCTAACGCTTGCTCCGGCTTTTCGATATTAATTGTTCTGAACTCCCCTGCCCACGCAAAAATGTCCCCGAATATGCTTTTATGCATTTCGCACAAATGGATTGCGTCGTAGCTGCCAGGCAGCGGGATTTCGGCTAGTTCCGCCAATTTCAGAACAGTAAAATCGGACTCCGCCTTGTCCAAACTTGCTTGGCAGCGGAATCCGAATCTGTTTACAAGTACATTCGTACCAGGGTATATATACGGATCAATCGGCGGCATCGTCAGCCTGCTTTTGCTCGATAATGCTTGCAGAGGCGATCGTGGATTTCCGCTTTCGTAATCTCCCCTTGCTTTTCCATTTCGATCAGTTTTTTCATTTCGGGAGTCGGCTCAAGGTCGTCAACTTTTACAAGCCCGACGGCATAATCCCATGCTTCATTTTTGTTCATTCCGTTGACCATCTTGCCCTCCTGTCAATAATGTTATTTTACCTTAAATGTGTTCATTTTTCAACGGAATAATTTGCGGTGGCTAGGAGGTGGAGGGCGGTGGCGTAGCCGTCGAAGCCTTTGCCGGCGATGGTGGTTTGGCAGGCGTCGGCGGTGTAGGATGTCTGGCGGTACGCCTCACGGGTGGATATGTCGGTCAGGTGGACTTCGATTGCGGGGATGCCGACGGCTTTGAGCGCGTCGGGGATGGCGATGCTGGTGTGGGTGTAGGCGGCGGGGTTGATGACGATGCCGTCGAAGGCGCCGTACGCCCGCTGTATCTCGTCCACTATCGCCCCCTCGGAGTTTGACTGGAAGCATTGCACGGCGAGGCCGAGCTCGGCGGCGGCTTTTTCGATGAACGCGAGCAGGTCGTCGTAGGTCTGCGTGCCGTAGACGTCGGGCTCGCGGATTCCAAGCATATTGATGTTCGGGCCGTTTATCACAAGGATTTTTTTCGTAATTTTCATAATTGGGCACCTCCGAAAAGTTTTTCGTGTATCGCTGCGGCGGCGTGTTCGACGCTGTGGACAGGGATGGCATGGTCGCTCCACGCTAGGTATAGGGGCATACGCGTTTCCGCCAGTTTTGCTACCCCGTCCTTTTCAGAAAGCGGCCTGCCTGAGAGCGGAAGCTCCGAAATGTCCCTGTCCAGGAACACGACCGTTCCGTTCTGCCTGATGATATGCCGGTTTTCGGGGCGAGTCACTATGCCGCCGCCGGTGGCGATGACCATGCCGCTTTGCTTGCATAGTTCTGCGAGCACGGCGGTTTCCAATGCGCGGAACGCAGATTCGCCGTCTTGGGCGAATATGGCGGGGATGGGCTTGCCGGCGGTCGTTTCCACAAGCTCGTCGGTGTCGGTGAACTCACGGCCTAATTTGATCGAAAGCGCCGCACCGATGCTTGACTTGCCGCAGCCAGGCATTCCGATAAGGATGATGTTTTGGGTGGATTGAGATAGGCTTGCGGTGATACGTTCGATGCGGGCGTCGGGGGTTTTTGCGCCGGCAAAAAAATCCCACGCCCCCTTCCCCTGTGCCACCACGAACCCAAGCCCCCCCGAGCCCGGGACTC
>WRMW01000022.1 GCA_009776955.1 Clostridiales bacterium
GAAATCCTTCGCTATCGTCAAGCCAATGCGGTGCATTTTGGTAACAAGCTCCCACTCCAAGTGCCTCGGCTGTCACGCGACACACTAAAGTGTGAGCATATCGCATCTTAGCGACAAAATGAAATCATAATAACACAACGCCATTTACCGTGCCGTGTCGCCCGCTGCGACGCGGTGTTTTCTTGTCGCCATTTCGTTGCCGACTTCCACGAAGCCGTCAAGGCTTCGTTCCACGCCCGCGTGTACGCGGGTGTCCGATCAAATGGTTACGGAATAAGACAAGTATCAACCGTCCGCGCCGCCTCGCCCCTCAAGCATCTGCCAGGTCGGCGTTTTCTGCGCCCCGCCCGCCCACGAGTCGGCGCTGGTGCGTCCCTTGGCTTTTCCGCCACCCATAGGCAAGCCGCTGCATCCCATCGACGCCTCTTGACGATTGTGCGGGCAGCGGGTAGACTATGCATGGCAATCGCAACGGCAGCATCCATGCCTGACAATAAAAGAGAAAGAACGCCAAGCCTGACCAGCACCGTTCTTTCTCTTATCCCGTGATTGCCCGAAAGGGCAAACCAACGATACTATGATAAGGTTGTTTACGGCACTTTGCAAGATATATTTGAAAGAATTATCCGAAAAGCAGAGATTTCTTGCGGCTAAGGAAGAATTCAACCATTTGGACGGAGCTTGCCCCAAGTGCGGCGCAAAAGGGAAGCTGTCCGAGTACGGCGACTACGGCAGGGGGCTTACTTCCTATGAGGGCTGCCAAATCGTCGATTCCGATATAAGGGCATCCCGGCTTTACTGCTCGTCCTGCGAGAGCACCCACGCCCTGCTGCCTGACATCGTGGTCCCTTACAGCCCGTACAGCCTACCGTTCATGCTTGCCGCATTGATTGCCTACTACGAGCGCGCCATGACCGTCGAGAAAATATGCGCACATTTTGGCATCGCCGTTTCCACGATATACGATTGGAAAGCCCGTATGACTTTTCATAAAGACCTCATGCTCGGCTTGTTGATTAGCCGGAAAGCGCCCTCGTTGGGCTTCCTTCGCAGCCTCATTAGGTCCTGCCGCCTATCTGATACGCTACGCCGGTTTTACCACAGTCACTCGTTCTCGTTCATGCAGCGCCGATCCGCGCCGGCGACGCGGAACCGCCCCCCGTGATTCTGCGCCTGCGCCGTTTTTGCCCTTTCCATACTGTCGGAATACCAATCCGCAGGGGTCTTTGATACAGTGTTTTTGACCGGTTCCGACCGGAATCTAACATGAAAAGGTGGCAAAAACACATGGAAAAGACTAATTCAACAGACATGGACCGTGAGCTTGCGTACTTCCGGTTCGCCCTCATAGCCCCCGTGATCCAGGGGACTTTTCCCGATGCCTCGGTGGCCGCGTACTGCCGCCGCGTCACTGCGGAACCAATCGTCAGGCCGGACGGCACTTCGTTCCGTTACAAGCCCGGCACGCTGTCAAAATGGGCCCAGCTATACAACGTGGGGGGCATGGACGAGCTTATGCCGAGGGCGCGATCGGACAAAGGCACTGTCAGGCGGCTTTCAGACGAGTGCATCAATGAAATCTACAAGATCAAGGAAAGGTTCCCCAAGCTTGACGCAGTGCAGATCCACGTCCGGCTCGTGCAGGACGGCCTTATCCCGGCGACGGTCTCGCCGAGGACCATCCAGAGGTACATCAAGAACAACGGCCTCAAGAACGCCGCCGCTTCGGGGCAGATGAAAGACCGCAAGGCTTTCGAGGAGGAATTTTTTGGGGCAATGTGGCAGGCGGACACGTGCTTCTTCCCGTATGTCCCGGACGAGCATGGCAGGAAGCAGCGCACATACCTCATCGCCATAGTCGACGACCATTCCCGCATGATCGTCGGGGCGAGGCTCTTCTTCGAAGACAATGCATACAATTTCCAGAAAGTGCTCAAGGACGCCACGGCGGCTTACGGAATCCCGAACAAATTATATTGCGATCATGGCCCCTCGTATGAAAATTCGCAGCTCAGCCTCATCTGCGGCAGCGTCGGGACCGTCCTGATCCATGCCCCTGTCCGGGACGGTGCCGCGAAAGCCAAAGTTGAGCGTATGTTCGGCGTACTCAAATCCCGTTGGCTGCACGGCCTCGACACAGGGCAGATACGTTCCATCGACGAGTTCAACCAGGAGCTTGCCGAGGCCGTCCGCAAGCACAACCTGTCGGAGAATTCGTCTACGGGGCGGACGCCCATGGACCGGTTTCTTGCCACGCGCGGCCGCATCCGCGTCCCCGCATCTGAGGGGTGGCTCAGCGAGTGCTTCATGAACCGCTTGGTCAGGAAAGTTAGAAACGACTCCTCGCTGTCCCTGCTGAACAGGCAGTTCGACGCGCCCATGCAGTTCATGCGCCAGACCGTCGAAGTCCGCTTTTTGCCTGACGATCTCGCCAACGCCTACATTTTCGACAAGGGTGCGCGATATCCGCTGAAACTGACCGACAAGCAGGCCAACAGCAGGGTCAGGCGCGAGAACTGGCCTACCGTCGATTATTCGAAAGGGGTGGCTCCCGGTGTTTAAGGAATACTACGGATTCTCTAAAAACCCTTTCGACAAGCAGTCCATTTCCGAAAAGGACGCTTTCCTTTCAACCGACCACAAGGAAATGACCAGCCGCCTCTCATATCTCAATAAAACCCGCGGCATAGGGGTTTTTACTTCCGGGCCGGGGTTCGGAAAAACCTTCGCATTGCGCTGCTTCACCAAGTCCCTTGACCGCAACCTCAACGAGGTCGCCTACTTCTGCCTCTCCACCGTCAGCACGGCAGAATTCTACCGGCAATTCTGCGACGCCCTCGGCATTGACGCGCCGTCGGGCAAGCCCGCCAAGTTCCGGGCCATCCAGGAACGGCTATATCATCTGTTCAAGGAGAAGCGCAAACCGCTCCTGCTTATCATCGACGAGGCCAATGAGCTATCGCACGACATACTCAAAGACCTAAAAATGATCATGAACCACGAATACGACTCAATAAACTGCTTCACGCTCGCCCTCGCAGGTGAGACGAGGCTTAACAGCACGCTCGACAAGCCCATCCACGAAGCCCTCCGGCAGAGGGTCTCCATCCACTACAGCTTCTCAGGGCTATCTGACGCCGAGACCGAGCAGTACCTGTTCCATAAGCTGCGCATTGCCGGCGCGGCGGACTCCGTGCTCGGCGTTGGGACACTCCCCGCCATCGCCGGCTACGCACACGGCTGCCCGCGGCTTCTTGACAACCTCATGAACGAGGCGTTCATGCTCGGCGCCCAGCTTGAGAAGCCATCGATCGATACCGACGTGATCATGGCCGCCGTCAACAACCTCGCCTTGGCTTAGGGGGTGGCGCTGTATGGATTTTGACGACGGTATTGACTTCTGCGACTATTGCTTTGTGATCGATTGCCTTGAGTGCCCTTATTTTCTCCGGTTCGATATTTGCCGCCCTGAAGATGCTACAAACTTGTGGATCGAGGTGTAAAGCTTTGTGAGTAAAAATATTATGATCCCGATGCCCCTCTTGGTGAGGCTGGTTGAACTGCTTGAATACTGGAATTTATCCGGATATGACTATGCCGTCAAGGACGAGTACTGCGACGTCCTGCGGGAACTGAAAGTTAAAATGCAGAAAATTGAACTCCGTGACGCTTATGCGAAAATTATCACGGCCAAGGATTCTGACTCCAGGGATTTGGCCCGCATTGACTACTTGCGCTTGAGAAATCAGGTCGGGGACGTGGATGTTGTCTTTTAGCCCCTCTCCCTGCCTGTTGATAAGCCGTATGCGGCTTTGCATCCCGCCTGTGTGTACATGGGCGGGTTCGCATTTCCAACGGTATTTTACATTTGTGTACGTAGGCGTGTGCCGACCCCTATTTGCTGGTTCCATATTTACTTGTCGTTTCTCTGATGTGTCCATGTCGCCCGTATCGCTCTGTGTCGTTCTGCACCAGTTCCCGCTCTTTTTTAGCGTGTCGTTTGCGCCGATTCTAGCGTGTCGCGGGACAATCATAATCAATATCATAATCATTTTTTTGCTCATGCGTCATCCTCGCTCTCTATATCGAGTTTTGATAATACTATTTTTGTTCTTTCCCTGTCCTTAGAAAACTGTCCGATGAGCGTGT